>NZ_JAYKGK010000001.1:0-724285 GCF_036860675.1 Rosettibacter primus | reverse complement strand
ATACTGGATAAGGCGGGTCTTCGTTCACCCGCTAAAAGCGGGTTCACTTCGAAAAGGTATAAATATCTTTAATTTTAAAAACATATTTGGTTACAGTTTTTCATATGAATATTCTTTTAAGTAAGAAATTGCAAGCTATTTCGGAAGACGAATGCTAATTTTTGGATTCATGATGCAATATTAATCTGAATTTATTTCAGAATTAGAACAAATTTTTTCAGCTGAGATTGAGAGTAGCATTCATGAAGTCTTAACCAAAGAAGTGTATATAAAATAAAATCGTAAGGAGATAATGAAAATTAAGTAAAGTGATGACTTATTTATTTTTAATAGTAATTTTGTTATTATGCATCAAAAGAGATTTTTAATTTACACAATCATTAATGTTAAACATTAGAGGGCTACATATTGATTTAGAAAGTCTTCTTGTTATATATTCCAAAGTCAACTCACTTGATTTGAAAAAGAATTTTGAAGTAACTGCTGTATTTTTTTGTAAAAGTGTTCGTAGTTGAAATAAACAAAATACTTATTACAATGAAATTCAATGTTCTTCTGGTAATATTTTTCACACATCCTCAAGTAAAACAATGATAACTTTTTCTTGTAGTTAAATCTCTTTCTGTGATGCTTATTTTCAAATATCATCTGTTAATGTCGGCTAATTCAGATTTAAGAGGGAGAAAGAAAAATGTGAGGTATAACAAAAATTTTATTGAATACTCTGTAGATTAGTTAATCAAAAAAGCAGAAGGATTAGTTTAATGACAAAGATGAAAATATCAAGAAAGTCAACTTTTGGAAATATTTCCGATTGCAATTATGGCTGGCTTTCATTCAATGAAACAACAGGATGCCCGGGTGGCGGTGACTGCACCCCGCGGTTTAATTCAAAAACAAACACACTATCCGGCTGGGCAAAATTTCTTGCAGCTGATTCTTCAACTGGAATATGGGATGGATGGGTGAGTTTAAGTACAAAACCCGGCGAATCGCACTCATATACTGCTCATTTTGATTCTTCTACCCAAAAGTTTGTTTCCAATACTTCTTGGGCATGGGGTTCACATATTGCAGGCTGGATAAATTTTTATGATGTGAGTATGGGTTTGAAAACTGCACAGGCGCCAATTTTGGAGCCAGTATCAAATAGCGAAAAATGTGATGCAAATAATAAATGTAGTGTTGATTTTAAATTAACTAATCCGCAAGATTATCCATTTGGTATGAAACTTTTTCAGAGTATAACTGAAGGCTCTGAATACTTTGAGCGTACCGACATCAATCTTCCTTCAACTAAAATATCTGATTATATTTTTACAGTTACTGATTTAGAACCAAGCTCCACTTATAGCTTTTTTGTCAGAGGCTGCTTTACCAAGGTTTGTGAATTGTAACTAATTTCTATTGACATTATTTAGTTTTTTATGCTATACTATAAACAGTTAATAGTTCTTTAAAAATTTAAAAAGGAGGGGAAGAAAATGAAACTATGGGTAATAATAACAATTGTTATTTTTTTGTTTGTGCCCATAGTGGCACAGCAAGAAGAGGAAAAATTTGAAGTGGGTAGCGATGTTGTTACTGTAAATAAACTTTGGTGGAGAAGTTCCCTACGTAGTGTAGCGGTTGATAGTAAAAATAAAATAATTTATATCGGAGGAGGAATTACATCTCCATACCCTCGAATACGAATCTCAACAGATGGTGGCCAGACCTGGACTCCCGATGGTAGGTATGGTGGGTGGGACCCATACAGTGATATATTTGCCTTTGCTTTTGTTGATTCTGGATATGTTCTTGCGGGCACAGACGATGGTTTGTATCGTTCCAAAGATCATGGTTTGAGTTGGCAACAAATACCTCTTCCTCCATTTGATAAAGAGCATGCAGTTATGGCTTTGTTGGTTTCCACAAATAAAACAATTTTTGCAGGCGGTGTTGATGCAATTTATCGTTCCACAGACAATGGAAACAGTTGGTCTGTTGCTGCAGGGCCAGAATTTGTTTTTCCTTATGTCTGGTCAATGACCATAACTAAGGATGGAACGATTTTTGCAGGTCAACAAAGTTGGATCCCGCGGTCTGCCAAAGGTCTAATAAGATCTACGGACAATGGAAATACATGGGAATTCGTAAATAATTTTCCAAACTTGCCAACCACCAATCTTGAGGTTCCTCTTGTTGTTGCAGGTAATGATGGTGAAGTATATGCTTCTCCGAATAGGGGCCTATATGTGTCTTACGATAAAGGAAACTCTTGGGAAAGGATTGATGAAATAGATAATTATTGGGGGAGAGCAGGATATACAAGCAAAAATTTAGGAACTTTTGTTGGATTTTACTGGCAACCGGGAGATAAGTATACATTATATCGCTACTATAATAAGTCTTGGCAGGGAGTGCCGGGAGTAATTGGTGGCATTTGGGGCATCACCCAGTGGTCAGATAATGAAATACTGGTGGCTACTTCTGAAGGACTTTATAAAGTTGGTTTTTATGAAATCACTTCAGTACAGTCAACGCCGGAAGTGCCTGAATTTTATCTTCTTCAAAACTACCCAAACCCATTTAATCCAGTAACGACAATTGAATTTGCGGTCCCAGAAAAAGGAAGATACAAATTGAAAGTATATGACATACTCGGGCAGGAAGTGGCAACATTATTTGATGACGAAATAAACGCAGGCACACAAAAGCTTACATTCAATGGAAGTAATTTACATTCAGGAATTTACATTTACAGATTAATTGGAAAGAATGTAAATATTAGTAAGAAGATGATATTGATGAAATAAAGTAACGAAAGCATCCTTACTTTTGCTGATATAAATTAACTGAACTTTTGCAGGTTTCAAAATTTATTAAGAAAGCTTAAGGCTGTCTCGACTATTTAAATTATTCGGACTACAGTAAAATTAAATAAAGTACGCCTCTGTGTTCGTCTGCAAAGTAGTGAATGAACTTTTAATATAATGAATTTCATCTTATCTTAATTTAATGATTCGTCTTAAATCTAAATTCAAATAACAAAATCTTACCAAGACTTTTTAGTAACCAAATAATCAATCTGCGTTAAGATTATAACTAATTTGTGATTAATTGCACTCAATTATTGCGTAGTTAATATTTAATTAACAAAATATTCTTGAGTAAATCCAAATAAATAATTAGTTTTTGTTGACACAATTCCATTCTCGTTCTGGACTTTCAAAAAAAATTAAGGGAGGAACCATGCGCATTTGCAATATACTTTTTACATTTTTATTAATTTTTATTTTAAATGTAAATAGCATTATAGCTCAGAATGCAACGATTGATTTGAATATTTTTGGTGATTTATCTACAATTGATTTTGCAGCTTTTGCTGTTGAACAGAATCTTGAAAATCAACCAAGAATGGTTCAGATAATTATTAACCCGCCTGGAATGGAGGTAATAGTAGAAGGAATATTTTTGTGGTTGAAAGACCAAAGAACAGGTTTCCAAGAAGTTGGCAGATTTAGAACTAAACCATTTGTTGCAAGAAGTTTTTACAATGATGAAATTGGGTCAGTAAATGATATTAAAATTGAAACAAGTTCTTATAATTCTGATTTAACAAGAGAACTCACAGAAAAAGGTAAACCCAGCGGTATATTTCAATTCAAATTTATCCTTTATGATAAACAAGGTAGACAATTGGATAGTGATGAAGACCAATTAGTATTTTTGAATCCAACACCTCCACGCATTACTTCTCCTCTTGAAAACGATGTAATAAATGATGTTGGTTCAATAGTAATATCATGGAATGATGTTTTGGGAGTAACAAGTTATAAAGTGCTTGCAAATTATTTAAAGCCAAATGAGTCTTATGAACAAGCACTGAGTTCAGGAAATCTACTTGTTAACAACAAAGATGTGGGGAAAGTAACAAATATTGATTTAACAAAATATTTAGAACGTGAACTACTTACCGATACTGTTATTGTAATAGCTGTTAAAGCTGTTGTTCATCGTCCTGGTGGTTATGATGAGTTAATGAGTAATCCTGTTAAAATTAGAATTGGAAGGCAGAGTACCGAGAAAGTAATTAATCCAGATTTAATTCGGCTTGCTGATTTTTTAACAGGGAAATTAGATGATGCTTTTATAATGAAATTAAAAAATGGTGAGATTAGTGCCGAACAAATTCAATTTACAGATGAGAATGGAAATATTTTAGTTTTTTCTGATTTTGTTAGAATACTGAATTATCTTGAACAAAATGTTAATGACATAATTAATATTCAGTTTAGCGGCAGATAAATTTTAGGAGGGTAAAATGAGAATAAAACTTTTATCATTATTTTTATTATTTCCTGTGATAATAAATTTTTCATTTGATAAAACAAATATCCAAGAGAAAAATCCTAACCCACCGGACAATCCAGTAGCATTGGTTAAAAAAGTTCATAAGGTTGTTGATTATAGGAAATCAGCTCAACAAACAGATTGGGAAAAAGCTGTTATTGGATTAATACTGAATAATGGGAATGAAATTAAAACAGGTCCAAAATCTTTAGCATTAATTTATTTCACTGATGGTTCAGGTTTATTGCGTGTACGTGAAAATTCTATTCTTCATATCTATGGTGATAAAAAAGAAAGAAAACTAAATAAAAATACTTTCATTCAAAAAGGGCTTATTGGTTTTGATGTTAATAAACAAGCTGAAGATGAAGAATTTAAATTTACGACCCCTACAGTTGTTGCGTCTATAAGAGGTACAAGTGGATTTATTGATTATAGTGAAGATAGTACTTTTACAATGTCTTTAGATTCAGGAAGTGCTCTGCTTAATTTTTTAGGACCGCAGGGTGGAGAAGGAACTTTAACGGAAGGCAATACAGTTGTTATAACATCTGATGGTAATTTCGAATTTCATCAACAGACGGATGAAGACAAGAACAAATCTAATGAGACAAAGAAAACAAATGTCAAGAAGTTGATTATTAGAACCACTCAAGGAAATGTTGAAATCGAATATTACGCACCTGAAGAATAATCTTTAGTAATAGTTAAAAACAAGTAGGGGTCAATATGAGTAATAAAAATTTTTTGTTTTTCATAATAATGTATTTAACTATTAGTTTAATTTATGCACAGGAAAGTAATTACATCCTGAATGTCAAACTCAGTGAATCCAAAATCAATAATCCAATTAATATTTCTGTTGACTTAATTTCCGCGGAAAACATTTCATCAATTGAATTTGCTTATCGATTTTTTGATAAAAATGAATTTACAAAAAGAGAAATGCAGATAGCAGGAATTACTGCAACTGTTACAATTCCTGCTGAAGAAGTAAAACCGCCAACACTTGAATATTATTTTATAATTAATCTAAAAGATGGAACTACTGAAACTTATCCAACTGGAATAGAACAGGGAATTTCTCCATTTCAATTAGCTATTGCAGGTGAAACAGAGAAGGGGAAAGAAATTATTATACTTAGTCCAGAAGAAGGAGAAGTTCTAACTCGAGAAAATTTTTTGATATCAGTTTCTTTTATTAGAGCTCCTTCCAATATTGATGTTGAAAAAACAAAAGTTTATTTAAATGATATTGATATTTCACAAAACAAGTTGATTGCAGAAGATTTGATTGTAATTAATGGTGAAAATATCACTGATATTAAATATGGTTCCGCAGAAATAAAAATTGAGGTTTATGATAATAAAGGGAATTTATACTATACTGCTAAAAGAAGTGTGCTGATTGCAACAAAAGAAGTAGCTGAGAAAATTTCAAAAAGATGGAATGTCAATGGTCATCTTCGAGCAGAATCAAGAAATGAGAACTACAGTTCAGCATCAACCTGGTATAATAATTTTAGTGCAGAAGCTAAGTTAACATCTGACCAATGGCTGTTTAGTGGACAGTTGTATGTAACTTCAGAAGAAAAAAAATATTTACAACCATATAATCGTTACACATTGACAATTCGTCACAAAGATTTATTGAATTTACAAATTGGTGATTCATACCCTCAATTTCCAAATTTAATAATGAATGGCAAAAGAGTAAGAGGATTTAATGGAGCTTTGAACTTGGGAAAAATAAATCTTCAAACTGCATTTGGAGAAACAGAAAGAAAAATTGAAGGAACACTATTACAAACTTATCTAAGAGAAGAAGCTCCTCTTGCTTTTGATGTTATTAAAATAAATGAAAGCAAATATGGTTATCCATATGGCAGAGTTCAATTTGGAACTTATAAGAGAGATATTTTTGTAGTTCGTCCATCATTCGGGAGCGGTAAAAATTTTCAATTGGGATTTACATACTTACATTCTAAAGATGACCCAAATTCTGTTGAATTTGCATCGCGTCCACAGGAAAATGCTGTTTTTGGAACTGATTTAATGTTTGCAATTGATAAGCAAAATATAATGTTTACATCGCAGGCTGCATTCAGTGTTTTTAATAAAGATATATCCTCCGGGACATTGTCAGATGCGAAAATTGATTCAATATTTGGTGAAGGCTCTGCTTTTGATATTGACCCGGACCAGATAAAAACAATTAAAAAGATTCTTGGAAAATTTATTACTGTTAACCAGTATATTGGTCCATTGAATCCTCAAAAATTAGCTTCACTTGCAGGCGAGGCTGCATTAAACATAAATTACTTTAATAATTCCTTAAAAGCTTCATACATTTACAGAGGTAATGATTATCTTTCACTTGGACAATCATTCATTCAAACAGATATTAAAGGATTTAATTTTTCTGATCAGATTAGAATGTTCGATAACAGATTTTTTCTTTCAGTTGGTTATGAAAAATTAGAAGACAATCTTCAAAAAACAAAAATTGCTACTACAACTTACGAAACCTTTAGTGCTACTGCATCAATATTTACAAGATTAAATTTCCCGAATATCAGCGTTGGATATTATCGCAAAAAAAATAATAATGGTTTGAGTATTAGAGATCCTTTATTCAATAAATATGTTATTGATGAAATTACAAATCGATTTACATTTCTTATGTCCTATGACTTGAAATTATATGTTCGTCATAATACTTCATTATCAATATCAACTCAGCGAAGGGATGATAAAAGTCTAAGAGACTATGATGCTAATTTTAATTCAGTTTCATTTTCAGTTAATAGTTACTGGAAAAATAATTTGAACTCTGTTTTTCAAATATTCTACAGCTCAACAGAAATTGGTAATTCTCAATTCAAATATTTTACATTAACAGCAGGTGCAAAGTATAAATTAATGGAAAATAAATTAATTTTTTCTGCTACTCTAAGTCCAAGTTTTGGAGATTTCAAAAGACAAGCATTAGAATTAATTGCTGATTACAATTTAATTGGAAATCTTAATCTTGCTTTTCAGGCAAGAATTTTCAGATTTCCTGGAAAATCTACTAATTCAATTATTGGTTTAACTACACGATATGTTTTATAATTTTATGAACAGCAGCAAAAGAATTTTAACTGATATATTTAAGCAGATTTTAATAATTATTTTTGCTGCTGTTTTTACTATTGTTATAACACAAGATTATCTGCTTCCAATTTCTCCACTCAAAGAATTAGAACTAAAATTAATTGACAGAAGATTTTCAGAACGAGGACCAATTGACTTAAGTGATTCTTCTGATGTAATAATTGTTGAAATAACACAGGATGCTTATGAACAAATTCCACCTCCATATAATCGCTGGCCCTGGCCAAGATTTATTTTTGCTAAAGTAATTAATAATCTTACAAACGCAGGTGTTAAAGCAATTGGAATTGATATTAATTTTACAAGCAGCGACCAATTTTCTCCTGTAAACGATTCACTAATGATTGATGCAATTAGAAAGTCAAAAAAAGTTGTTCTTGCAGGAAAGATTGATATCGAGCAGGAAAAACTTTTCGAAGAAAATAAAAGTTTTATAACAAACCTAAATGAAAATTATGGCAATTACTTTTATAATGCTGATAGCTCAATAGGAATTGTTCAGGTGCCTGCTGATAATGATGGAGTATTTAGAAGATATGTACCTTATGTTAAATCTTATGTATCAAATAAATTGATACCAAGTTTTGGTTTCGCGGTTTTAAATAAATACTTTGGTTTCCAAAATTCATTTACAGCAAAACGCCATGGTAACTTTTTTGAATTTTCAGACAAATTAATTCCTCAATATGATAAGAACAGTGTATTGGTAAATTTTTATGGACCAAGTGGAACATTTCCTCGTATCAAATTAATTGATGTGCTTGATGATAGTGAATTTAAAACTGTTGATGAAATTGACATAGGAGAAGATATAAATACATGGGATAATCCAGATGGTGGATGGTTATACTCAGGCAAGTTAAAAAATAAAATTGTTTTAATTGGTTCAACAATGCCGGAAGACCGGGATATACTTCCAGTTTCTTTTGCAAAAGGGAAACAAAAGGGAGATAACTTAATTTATGGTGTTGAATTTCATGCGAATATAATTCAAAATATTTTAAGAGATGATTTTTTATATAAGCAATCAAATTTTGGTGAACTATTAATGATTGTTTTCTTAACTTTTTACTCATTTCTTTTAACATCATTTCTTAGAAAAGTAAAATTGCATATTGGTTTATTAATTGAGCTGTTGAATGTTATTGTTGTGGGCTTGAGTATTTATTTAATTTATCTATTGAGTATTTATTATTTTGTTGAAAAAAAATTAGTGATGGCAATTGTGAGTCCTTCGCTTGCAATTGTAATTGGATATTTTTCAAGCACTGCATATCATTTCCTAAAAGAAAGACAGCAGAATGTTTTAATTAAAGGAATGTTTAGTCATTATGTTAGTAAAGCAGTAGTTAATGAATTAATATCAAATCCGGAAAAATTAAAATTAGGAGGTGAGAAGAAAAACTTAACAGTTTTGTTTAGTGATATTGCAAACTTTACAACATTTGCAGAAAATAAGCAGCCTGAAGAGCTTGTCAGCTTTATTAATCAGTTTTTGAATGAAATGAGTGAAATAATTATTGCAAATGATGGAACACTTGATAAATATCTTGGTGATGCTGTTATGGCTTTCTGGGGTGCTCCTGTTGAAGTGCATGACCATGCTTATAAGGCTTGTTTGACTGCATTGCAGATGCAAACAAGACTTGCTCAATTAAGAGAAATATGGACAAACAAAACTGAATCTTCTATTCATATTAGAATTGGGATTAATTCGGGTGAAGTTATTGTTGGAAATATTGGAGGAGAAAAAAGATTTGATTACACTGTTCTGGGGGATAATGTTAATTTAGCTTCAAGACTTGAAGGAGCAAATAAGGAATATGGTACAAGCATAATGATTAGTGAATCAACTTATGAATTGGTGAAAGATAAATTTCTTGTTCGTTATCTTGATGTCGTAAGAGTTAAAGGGAAAACAAAACCTACAGCAATTTATGAATTAATTAGTGAGAAAGGAGATAAAAAAGCAGAAGATGCCATTGAAAACATGGATTTTTATTTTCAGGGGATAGAATTATATAAACATCGAAGTTTTGAAGCAGCATTAGATTATTTTAAACGCTCTTACGAAAAATTGAAAGATTATCCTTCAAAAGTTTATATAAACCGATGTGAATTTTATTTAACAAATCCTCCAGATGATAATTGGGATGGTGTGTTTGAATTGAAATCTAAATAATATGTTGCTTTGTTAGTTGATTCAGTTTCGGTATAAAAAATTATAATAGATTATTTCATAGCTCTTTTAATATTAAAAATAGCTGCAATCAAAAATATAAAATTTGAAAACCAGGCAGTTATGAAAGGGTCTAAAATTCCATTTTTGCCGAATGCCTGACTTACTTTCATAAAAACTAAATAAATAAATGTTATCAAAAGATTAATTCCAAAATGTAGTGCAAGCCCGCCTTTTCTTCTTCCTGCTGAAATTGGTAAGCCAAATAAAACAACAATTACACTTGAAAATGCATATGCAATTCTTGATTGATATTCAATTTGAATTTGTGTCGGGTCGTTTCCAGTTCGTTTTTGTTCATTAGCTAATTCAGATAATTCAGGTAGTGATAGTTCCTCCGGCTTCCTTTGTTTCTTGATTACATCTTCCGGCAAAAAGTTTAACCCATAAAATTCTTTGACAACAAATTTTTCTATTGTTTCACTTGTATCGTTAAATGTTCTTTTAATTCCATTATAAAGTATCCAGCATGCCTTTGCAGTATCATATTTCATTCGAAAAGCATCAGTTCTTTCAATTAGTTTTGTTTTGTCTTTTGAATCAAATTCTTGAATGCTAACCTGATTTGCCTGGTCATTTGCTAAATCATAAATATTTATTGTTACTATTCTCGTTTTTGTATCCTGGAAATAAATGTTGCTTCCAAAATATACAATCCCTTTTTTCAAATGAGTTTGTTCGATAAAAACTTTGTGCTTATTTGCCAATGGAACAATGTATCCTCCAAAGTAAACAGAAAAAAGACTGATGACAAAAGCTGTAATAAAAAATGGAATAATGAAACGATAGAAACTAATTCCACCAGCTTTAATGGCAGTTAATTCATTTTGATTGGACAACTTACCAACTGTGAAAAGACTTGCAAGGAGAACTGCAACTGGAGTCATTAATCGAATAATTTCAGGGGTAAATACAATGTAGTATTGAACAATCATATTTGTGTCAACATTTTGGTCAATAAAATCCCCAAGCTTTTCCATCATATCAATTACAACAAAAAGTAAAGTAAAAGCAATCAAACCAAAAAATATTGATTGTAGAAATTGTTTTACAAGATATCGGTCAATTATTTTCATATTCTACTTCTGGTTTAAGCCATGATTCAGGAATATATTTTCTAATGAAACTAAAATCTAATGTAACTTTTTCTCTTGCACTTTTTATAGTTAGAATAATTCCAAGAATTCCTAAAAGAATATTTGCACTCCACATTCCCCAGAATGGAGATAAAAGTCCGCGGTCAGCTAATTTTTCGCCTCCAATTAAAAATGCCCAGTAGATTAAAAAGAAAACCAAACTTATTCCAGCTGCCATTCCAAATCCGCCTTTTCGTGTCATTGTGCCAAGTGGAGCTCCAATTAAAACAAAAATCAGGCATGCAAAAGGCAATGAATATTTTTTGTGGATTTCAACCCAATAACGATTAATTTCTTTTTTATAATAATCAATTCTATATAATGTGTTTAATATAGAACTTTCATCGGCTTTAATTCTTTGCTGTGCGCGTATGAAGATAAATTTTGAATAAAAATTCGGTTCAACATAATTTTTATTCAATTCATTTTTTTTGATTAAATCAGATATTTTTTTGTTCAGTTCATTTTCATATTGAGTAAGAAATACATTTAAGCTGTCAACAATTCTAAGCATTTCTTTAGCACCTAATTCTCTATCGCCTCTTGGTCCGCCAGGTGTGGATTGTTCGAATGTAAATTGTTCTGCAGGCATTGCAATTTTGTGACGCTGAAATCTTAATCTTCTGTATTCTATTGAATTCGTATTGTCTGTTTCATGAATTTCGCCGTTTGTTAAATCCATTATTAATTTTTTTTGATTCTTCGATAAATAAATTTTTCCTTTTGATGCAGTTACTATGTTGACTTTTGGCAATTCTGAATAATCATAAATAGTCAGATATTCTAATTCATTTGTGTGTGCATCAACTTTGCGGGCAAGAATTGAATAGTTTGGAACATCTTGAGAAAAAACTCCAGGTACAAGTGAAAGTGTGGGCTTTTGTCTTGATATATCTTCCATCAATAATCTTGCAGCATGATTTGCATCTGGATAAATGTGATTATTAAAATATATTAGCATTAATGCAAGGATTATGCTTGCTATAAATGGCGGTATCATCATTTTGTATAAACTAATTCCAGTTGCTTTTAATATTGCAATCTCATTATTCTGCGACATATTTCCGAAAGCCATTAAAACAGCAACAAGTACAGACATTGGAATTACAAGAACTACCATCCACGCTAAATTATAGATAATTAATTTGATAATAATCCAAATACTTAATCCTTTCCCAACTAATCTATCTGCAAATTTCATAAGGAACTGCAGTAGAAATATTGCTATCAATACAAATACAGAAAAGAAAAATGGGGCAATATGATTTTTTAATATGTATCTTATTAATATCATTTAAGTGAGCAACGAAAATTACTTTCTTAAATTTACCAACTTTATTCTGTAATTTGAAATTTGATTACTTATTAACTTGAATACCGATTAAATGCAGTGTAAATTTGAACACAGAAAATACTCAATTAATTTTATAAAATTTTAGGGGGTTTTATGGATGCAGTTCTAAATTATATAAATTCCAATTTCAATAATTATCTTAATGAATTAATCGAATATTTAAAAATCCCAAGCATAAGTACGCTTGAATCTCATAAAGAAGATATTAACAGATGCGCAGAATTTACAGCTAATAAATTAAAAGAAGCAGGAATGTCAAGAGTGGAAATTTTTCAAACAAATAGACATCCGATTGTTTATGGTGAATGGCTTGGAGCTCCAGGAAAACCAACATTATTAATTTATGGTCATTATGATGTTCAACCAGTAGACCCAATCGAATTATGGAATAATCCACCTTTTGAACCTGTAATAAATGATGGAAAAATCTGGGCTCGTGGCGCCAATGATAATAAAGGACAGCATTTTGTTCATATAAAAAGTGTAGAAGCATATTTTAAAACTTTTGGCTCTCTCCCATTAAATGTTAAATTTGTAATTGAAGGAGAAGAAGAAATTGGTAGCGAAAGTTTATACTCATTCATCAAGAATAATAAAGAAATGTTGAAGTGTGATGCAATTTTAATTTCTGATACAGGTATGTATGATAAAGGTATTCCTACTATAACTTATGGTTTACGTGGACTTTTATATACTGAAGTTGAAGTTGTAGGTCCCAAAGCCGATTTACATTCAGGCAGTTTTGGAGGTGCTGTTGCAAATCCAATTAATGAACTTGCAAAAATAATTTCTAAACTTCATGATAAAAATGGTAGAGTTACAATCCCAAATTTTTATAAGGATGTTTTAAAATTAACTCAGGAAGAAAAAGAAAATTTCAAACGACTCAAATTTTCTGATAAAAAATTTGCAAAAGAACTTGGAGTAAAAGAACTTCAAGGTGAAAAGGGTTATTCTACTTTGGAAAGACTTTGGGTTAGACCAACTCTCGATTGTAATGGAATAGTTGGTGGTTTTACAGAAAAAGGTGCTAAAACGGTTCTTCCTTCAAAAGCATCTGCAAAAATTAGTATGAGATTGGTACCAAATCAAAATCCTCAAAAGATATTTAAAGAGTTTTCAAGTTATTTAAAAAGTCTTGCCCCAAAGAGTATAAAAATTGATGTTAAAATGCTTCATTATGGATATCCAGTTTTAACACCATTAAACAGCAAAGCAGTTAAAGCAGCATCAATAGCACTATCAAAAGCATTTGGAAGAAAAACTGTTTTTACTCGTGAAGGTGGTTCAATACCGATTGTTGTAGATTTTATGAATCAATTAAAAGCTCCTGCAGTTTTAATTGGTTTGGGTTTGGACACAGATAATATTCATTCTCCAAACGAACATTTTCACATAGAAAATTTTGAAAAAGGAATTCTAAGTTCTACTTATTTTATAGATGAGTTTTCAAAGATTTAAGATAATCTAAAGAGGAATAAATGAATAAATACAATTTAATTTTATTATTTCCTCTTTTGTTTATTGCGTGCACATCAGGTAAAAAAGAATCTGGTGATGCAGCTACTTCAACTGGAAAGGAAAGAGAAATAAGAGAATACAATATTGATGTAGCAAAAGAACAAACTAAAAATAGATTTCCATGCGATACAATAGCATTAAAAGAATATATTATGGAAAATTATCCTCCAGGAACTTATTTAATGGAAAATGAACCTTCTACAATTTATGGCGTTCCTAAGAGTGCAGTAATTTATTTTAATGATGGCGCTAATTTTATTCTTGCTTTAATAGCTCGTTCAAAAGAATCAGAAAGATTTATTGAGAAAAAAAATGTTCAGGGATACGAATCAAGTTTTGTTACACTTGATAGCACAAAATTAGGAACTGCCTTTTTTTATTTAACGTTGTTTGAGTGCAAAGAGAATAATTTCGAAAAAATATGGGAAGCAGAAGTTCCTATTCACGGTGGATTTAGCAAAATGTCTATAAAAACATGGACACCAAAAAATATAAAATATGTTGAGCTTTTTTATGAAGATGGCATTATTTCAGGTCATAGAAAATATAATTTCTTTCTTGTTGATGGATGGCGTAAACCACCACATTTGCTCGAAACTTATACCGGTATAGTTCATAAGAGAACTTTAGCAAATATTAATAATGATAAGTATCCCGATTATTATGAATATAGATTTATTGAAGATTCAATGCGTATTCGAGTTCGGGATTCGATTCCTTTTTACTGGAGTGAAAAAAGGCAATTGTACATTACAGATAAAAATCCTCGTTGGTTTAGAAAATATTAATTTTGATATTGTTCGATCAATTTTACTAAAACTAAATAACTGATATTTTATCATTATTCAATTCATCAAAAATAAATCTGAGAGGATTTATGTATCAGGAGGAATATTCTGTGTTAAATGTAACTGAAATATTAAAAAGTAAATTCAAAAATTGTGTCTGTGATAATTCTTTAATAAAAGTAATAAACAATTTTAAGGAAGAATACAATTCACTTAGATATGGAGTAGGGATTAGAATATTTAATCCTGTTATTGTTCAACTGAAAGGAAAAGACACACTGGATTTTCTGCACAGAATTTCTACTAATGATTTGAAAAATATGCAGGCATTTGAGAAAAGAACTACTCTTTTCTTAAATGAAAAGGGAAGATTAATTAATAGAACTAATTTATTAAATATGAATGATTATTTTCTTCTAATTGTATTTCATGATAGTACAAAGAAATTAATTAATTGGATTAATAAATACATAATTACAGAGGAAATTGAAACTGTAGATGCTTCATCATCATATGTCTTAGCTGAAATTATTGGCCCTCAATCAGAATCATATTTAACTATGATTTTAAACGAACCATCTAATTCAATGAATGAACTGATTCAGTCATTAAATGAGAATAAAATTATAAGTATATCAAATGATAATTTGAAGTTCGATTTGTTTTTACATAAAGAAATAAATGGATTGGATATTTATAAAATTCTTTTAGAGAAAAAGTATTTAGAAAATTTCATCGATTATGTGCTTGACAATAAAAGTATATTTGACTTGAATTTTGTAGGAGAAGATGCATATCAGGTTTTTAGAGTTGAAATGGGCATTCCTGATGAATCTGAAATCAATCTAAATTTTAATCCACATGAAATAAATTTATTAAATGAAATAAGTTTTACAAAAGGTTGTTACATTGGTCAGGAAGTGGTTGCTCGACTTGAAACTTATGATAAAGTTCAAAGAAAATTATGCGGAGTTATTTTTGAAGAAGATGAAAATATTTTACCTGGTGAAATAACAGATTTAGAAGGTGAAGATGCTGGAATAGTTACAAGTGTTGTAAATTCTGAACTGTTAAATAAAAAAATAGGTTTAGCTGTCATAAGAAAAAAAATATTGGATAAACAAAATTTTGAATGTCTGTTGAATCAGAAAAAAATAAATTTAAAAATAGTAGCTCTGCCGTTTGAAAGATGAAAATCTATACTAAACAGGGAGATGGTGGTAAAACTTCGCTGCTTGGCGGCGAAAAAGTTTGGAAAGATAATCAACGAATAAAAGCATATGGCACAGTTGACGAATTAAATGCAATATTGGGAATTGTAATTACTGAATCTAAATCTGAGGAACTTATAAGAGAATTAAGAAGTATACAGAGCGAACTTTTTACTATTGGAGCAGATTTAGCAACCCCAAATAATAAGTCTGTTAAAATTGTTAGAACTGATGAAAATTTTACTAAAAGAATAGAAAACTTAATTGACAAGTACGATGAAAAACTTCCTGAATTAAAAAATTTTATTTTGCCTGGAGGTTCAAAAGCTGCATCATATTTACATTTAGCAAGAACAGTTTGTAGAAGAGCAGAAAGAGAAGTAGTTTCATTGATAAAAGAAGTAGAAATTAATCCACAAATTGAAGTATATTTGAATCGGCTTTCGGATTTATTATTTGTTCTTGCAAGGTATGAAAATTATATTAATGGTATAGAAGATATTAAGTGGAATCCTTGAAATAATAGCAGCCCCAGATTAAATATAAAGTTTGGGGGTGACGTGGTTTCGACGGGGTTACTGGTTCTTTGAACTGCGCACCGTGTTCACCGTAGACACGTTAAACGACGGTAAAAAAATAAATGGCGAATATAACTACGCATTAGCTGCTTAATTAAAAACAGCAGCCGCTCTTTAAATCCTTTCGTATCAGGATTTAACAGAGCGTCGTCAATGATACGATAGCCAAGTCAAGTGTCCGTGTAGACAAGGCGAAATTCTAACGGAATAGTCCTGTTAAAATCTGTCTGTCGATGTTAACAGGGCGAAACTTAAAAGACAGACTATGTGCGTAGACGTTCATTGAAAGGTAACTTCGGACCGGGGTTCGACTCCCCGCACCTCCACCAAAATTTTATTTAGCTACTAAGCCAATTTTTTTTAATATCAAACCTAAACTCAAACTTCAGAAAAATTATTCTTCCCATAACTAAAATTTTCATCATCTTATATCAATCTTTTAATCTTAATATGTGTCACTAAGAGTTTCTGGTTAAAAAAAATTTGAACTTCTTCTTTTTAATGTGAGTTAAATCAACTGTTAGTTAATAAAAAATTAGGTATCCAAATCTATATTGAATATTTAATATAAACTAATTAAGTTCCAATTAAAGTTAATGTATTAAGTTATATAGCAAACATTCGATAATCATAAAAAAGAAATTATTGTACTGTAAAAAATCTTCATATAAAATTCTGGGGGTTACATGGTAACTGTCCAGATAATCTATAATCTCTCAGTTCTTGTTGCAGCCAGTGTGATTTCTAATTTTCTTGATGTAAGATGGAATAGAAATACCTTAACAGGCAAAATTCTACAAGGTATTACTTTTGGTTTTATATCAATTCTTGCAATGTTAAATCCATTTGTCTTATCGAAAGGAATTATTTTTGACGGACGCTCTGTAGTTCTAAGTTTATGTGCTTTGTTTTTTGGAAATTTATCCGGAATAATTGCTGGATTTATGGCTATTGTAACGAGAATTTATATCGGTGGCGGTGGAGTTTTAATGGGGGTTTCGGTTATTACCACATCTATAATTGTTGGATTAGTATTCCATTTATTAAGGAGAAAAAATAAAATTCAGCTAAGTAATCTTAATCTCTATTTATTTGGTATTGTTGTTCATACATTGATGATTATATTAATGATTTTGTTACCAAAAGGTTATACTTCACAGGCACTTCAAACTGTCGGTCTGACTGTAATTATTTTCTATCCTATTGCAACTGTACTTATAGGGAAAATTCTTTTAGACCACGAAATTAATTTGAAGATAAATAAAGAATTAAAGGAAAGTGAATCAGTAAATCGCGCAATTCTTGAAGCTATTCCCGATATTGTTTTTTTAATTGATAAGAATGGAAATTTTTTAGCATATAAAACTTACTCTACAGATGAATTATATGTCCCCCCGGAAGAATTTTTAGGCAAAAATATTAAGGAAGTATTGCCTCCATTTCTTGCTGATATAACTATGGCGAATATCCAAAAAGCATTAAGTAAAAAAGAAATGCAAGTTTATGAATATGATTTGCAAATGCCTGACGGGATACAATTTTATGAAGCAAGAATGTCACCGGGCATTTATGATAATGTTGTTGTTGTAATAAGAAATATAACAAACCAAAAATTGTTTCAAGAAAAACTTCTTAAGAGTGAAAAGAAATTTTCAACATTGTTTCAAAAAACTTCCGTTCCAGTAGAATTATTGAAATTTCCTGAATTACAATATGCAGATGTGAACTTAGCCTGGACTGATTTATTTGGTTTTTCAAAGGAAGAAATTATTGGTAAAGATGCAATTGAAATAGGAATAATTAAGAGTAAAGAAACTATAAGTTTTTTAGTAAATGAAATTAAACTTAATAATCATATTAAAAATTATGAACAAACTTTAATTACAAAAACAGGAAATCAAATAATTGTTTTATCTAATAGTGATGTTATTGAAATTGATGGTGCAGAATATCTTTTGACTTCACTTCAAGATATTACTTTACTAAAGAAATCAGAAGAAGAGATTAAAAAATTGAATAGAATTTATGCTGTACTTAGCGATATTAATCAGATGATTGTAAGAAAAAAAAATAAACAAAAAATATTTGATGAAGCATGCAGAATAGCAGTAGAAATAGGTTTGTTCAAATTAGCATGGATAGGAGAAATCAATCAAACTAATATGAAAATAATCCCTGTATCTATTTATGATGAGAGTAAAGAATATTTTCGCCAGCTGGAAGCTGCATTCGAGCAAGAACAATTCATTCAAAGTCAATTAGCTGAAACAATTGGCTCAAAGAAATATAAAATTATTAATGATGTCGAATTACTTCCAATGGAAAAAATTGCTAAAAAGTATAATCTAAAATCAGCAGCATTTTTCCCAATTATCGTAGCCGATAAAGTTGTTGCGATTTTATGTTTTTATTCAGATGAAAAAGATTTTTTTGATAATGTAGAAATAAAATTATTGAATGAATTAGCAACTGATATTTCATACGCACTTTCTGCAATAGATAATGACCTTAAAAGACAGGAAGCAGAAAACAAGGTAAAAGAAAATGAAAGATTTTTATCAACATTGATTGATAATCTTCCAGGCTTTATTTACAGATGTGCCAATGATAAAGATTGGACAATGTTTTACATCTCTCGTCAGTGTGAAGAAATAACCGGATATAAGCAAGAAGAATTTATTAATAACAATGTTATAGCTTTCAATGATATTATTCATCCTGCATATCAGCAATTATTGTGGAATGAATGGCAAAAAATTCTTAGTCAAAGAAAATACTTTGAGTATGAATACCCAATAATTACCAAAACAGGAGAACTAAAATGGGTTTGGGAAAGAGGAAGAGGTATTTTTTCTGAACAGGGAGAATTGCAATATCTTGAAGGTTTTATAACTGATATAACTAAACGTAAATTATTGGAAACTATGATTAAAGAAGAAGAAGAAAAATTGCGACTGCTTGTAGAGGGCACATCATACTTTTTCTTCTATACACATGATACAGAAGGTAGGATAACTTATATATCTCCATCTGTTGAACAGATTACTGGTTACAAAGTTGAAGAATGGCTCAATCAGACTCACTGGTTTGTCACTGATTCCCCAATAAACTTACAGGCAAGAGAAAATACAAGAAAAATGCTTAGAGGTGAAAAGTGTCAATATCCAGTCTATCTTGAAATTAATAATTCAAAAAATGAAAAAATTTTACTTGAGGTTTATGAAGTACCTTATTATAAAGATGGAAAGATAGTCGGATTACATGGAATTGCCCGAGATGTAACGGAACAGAAAAGAGCTGAGGAGTTATTAAAGAAAAGTTATGATAGATTAAATAGAGCTGAAATAGTTTCTAAATCAGGTAATTGGGAACTAAATCTTAATACTAAAAAAATCTCGGCTTCAAAAGGAGCAGCACTAATTTATGGGATGGATGTTGAAGAAGTAAATTATGAAGATATTAAAAAAGTACCTTTGCCAGAATATAGAACTCTTCTTGATAATGCACTAAAAAATTTAATTGAAAATGATATTCCCTATGATGTTGAATTCAAAATTAAAAAAGTAGATACAGGGGAAATTCGAGATATACATTCGGTTGCTTTTTATGATAAAAGTTCAAGAATTATATTTGGAATTATACAAGATATAACCGAAAAGAAAAAATTAATAGAGGAATTAATTGAAGCAAAAGAAAAAGCAGTTACATCCGAGAAAATTAAAACTAATTTTTTAGCACAAATGTCACATGAAATAAGAACACCAATAAATATTATCATGGGAAATTTGTCGTTGCTAAAAGAAGAATTGTGTAAAAATTTAGATGATGAAATTTGCGAATTATTTGATGGTATTGAACTTGCCAATAAAAGAATAATGAGAACAATTGATTTAATTCTGAATGTCTCAGAACTACAAACAAAATCATATGAGCCAATTTTTAAAGAAGTAGACCTCGGGAAAAATATTTTACCTTCGTTATATGAAGAACATAAATTACTTGCGGAAAAGAAAAATTTGAAATTCATTTTGAATAATAAAATAAAAGATGCAAGAATTATAGCTGACGAATACAGTATAACACAAATTTTTGCAAATCTGATAGACAATGCACTTAAATATACTCAAGCAGGTGATGTAGAAATTAATTTAGATAAAAATGAAAAAGGAGAAATCTTTGTTGAAGTGAAAGATACCGGAATTGGTATGAGTGAAGAATTTATGCAACATATTTTTGAGCCTTTTAATCAAGAAGAACAGGGATATTCCAGATCTTATGATGGAACGGGTTTAGGCCTTTCTCTTGTGAAAAGCTACTGTGAAATAAATAAAGCAAAAATAGAAGTGGAAAGCAAAAAAGGTGAAGGAACCACCTTTCGAGTAACATTTTGCAAAGATTAATTTAAACCCAGCGTTTAATAAATAATAGCTCGCAATATTATAAAATGCCTACAATAAAAAATCATGCCAGTTAACCTTTTTCGTTGCATTCAGTTCTTTATTGCCTTAAATTTGAAAGCGTTATGAATAAGTTTTTGTCTACAAATATTTTGTTTACAAAATTAACAGCAGCAGGTAACGATTTCATTTTATTCGATAGAAAATTAAATCCATCTATTGAAATAAATGGGGATTTTATTCAAAAATTATGCAATAGAAGAACAGGAATTGGGGCCGATGGGGTGTTGTTAATTTCTGATTCATATAATTACCCATTTGAATTGGATTATTTTAATTCTAATGGAACAACAGGTGTTTTATGTGCCAATGGTGCAAGGTGCGCTTTAAGATATGCCTATTTAAGTGGAAGAATAAACAAAAATAAAGTCGAATTTTTAGTAAATGGAATTCAATATGCCGGGGAAATCCTGGATGATAAGCTGGTTAAGTTTTATCTAAATGAACCCAAAAAAATAAAGGTAAATTTTAAGATAAAGGCTGCAGAACAATTGATAAATGCATCCTATGCGGATACAGGTGCTCCGCATGTTGTTATTAGAATTTCAGACATCCTAAAAAATTCTAAACGGCTCGATTCAAGTTATAAGGATATTGATGAAGTCCCTGTTTATAAGATTGGACAAGAAATACGATATTCTCGAGATTTTGAGCCTGATGGCACAAATGTTAATTTTATTGATGTTCAAGAAGATGTTATTAAAATTAGAACTTATGAAAGAGGGGTTGAAGATGAAACATTGGCTTGCGGAACCGGAAGTGTTGCAGCAGCCTTAATTTCATTTATTAATTATAACATTAAACCGCCAATAAAATTAATTACAAGAATAGGCGAAACTTTTGTAGTTGATTTTAATGTTGAAAATAAATCGTTTATGAACCTGTCATTGACAGGTCCAGCAATAGCAGTTTATAAAGGTGAATTATTAATTAATTGAGGAATACATGAGTAAAGTAATTTTTTCAATTCGTTATAATATTTTTCCTGAAAAAAGAAATGAATATCTTGATATCGTTCGAGAGCTTAAAACTTTAGTAAAAGCAGAAGGTCTGGAAAGTTATTCTGTTTATGAACAAAAAAATAAACCAAATAACTTTGAAGAAGTTTATATTTTTTCTTCAGAAGAAGCCTTTGAAAATTTTGATGATAATCAAGATGAACGAATTGATATTTTAATGACAAAGCTTTCTGATTTGATAAAAGAGCAAACAACTCAATATACGACATTAATTGAGGTTAACAACTGATAAAAAATCAAATCAGAATAACTACCTGCCTTTATTAGAAAGGTAAAATAATGTTTGAATATACAGGTGCAATACATGTGCATTCTATTTTTTCTGATGGCTCTGGTGATGTAAACGAAATAGCAAGATATGCTGCAGAATCAGGTCTTGATTATATTATTTTAACAGACCATAATACTTTACGCGCACTTCACGAAGGTTATGAAGGCTGGTATGAAAAAACTTTTCTTCTTGTAGGATGCGAAATAAATGATAAAGAAAATAAAAATCATTTATTGGCATTTAATATTAACGAAACTTATTCTACCAGACTTCCTGCCAAAGAGTATGTTCATAAAGTTAGGGAAGCTGGGGGACTTGGATTTATTGCACATCCTCATGAAAAAAGAAATTCTATGGAAAAACATCCTCCATACCCATGGACAGAGTGGGATACAAATGAATTTACTGGAATTGAAATCTGGAATCATATGTCTGTTTGGATGGAAGGATTAACTGAAGAAAATAAATATAATTACTTCATTCATCCATTAAAGTCAATTTCGCCTCCTCCTCAGGAAACTTTAGACTTATGGGATAAACTTAATTTAAGTAGAAGAGTTGTTGGGATTGGTGGAGTTGATGCTCATGCTCACAAAGTAAATTTACTTGGATTTTTTGAAGTAGAAGTTTTTCCCTATAAAGTAATGTTCAGGTCAATTAGAACAAATATTTTAGTTGAAAAGGAGTTATTACCGAGTAATGATAAAAATGAAACAAAAAAAATTATATACGAAGCTCTTGAGAACGGAAGATGTTATGTGGCAAATTATTATTATGGTGATTCAAAAGGATTTCAATTTTATGCTGATGATGGAATCAAAACATATCAGATGGGAGATTCAATTCCATTGAATAATGGAATTAAATTGAGGATTTTACTCCCTAATCAAACAGCAGATATTAGATTAATTAGAAATGGCAAAATTATTGAAAACAAAAATGCTTCAGAATTGGAGTTTCATGTTGCTATATCTGGAGCTTACAGGGTGGAAGTTTATCTCAATGGGAATCCATGGATTTTTTCAAATCACATTAGAATTGGTCTATAATATTTGCTAAATTTCACGCCGAATTTTTTGAAAATTTCATAAAGAGGTGAACGTGTTAGAAAAAAAGAAAAAAATTACCAAAAAAGAAATTAAACAAGATACCTTAGTTACAACATATTACAAAGTTTACAATTTCTTTTTAGAATATCAGGCAAAAATTTTGATTGCCTTAGCAGTTGCAGCATTAATTGTGGTATCAGTTATTATTTATTCTAATAAGCGTTCAAGTGATAATTTAACAGCAGCAAATTTACTCTCAAAAGTAATCCCGCTTTACGATGCGGGTCAATATCAACAAGCAATCGAAGGTATTAAAGCTCAAAATATTGTTGGGTTGAAGAGTATTGTAGAAAATTATGGAAATACAGAGCAGGGAGAAACAGCAAGAATTTATCTGGCCAATTGCTATTTGTTCCTTGGGAAAATAGATAGTGCATATGAAATGTTCAAAGATTATGATGGTTCTAATCCTATATTAAAAGCAGCTTCTTTAGCTGGACAGGCTTCATACTATGAGACTAAAAAAGAGTATGAAAAGGCTGTAGATGCTTATAAAGATGCAGCAAAAATATCAAAAGAAAATCCTTTGAACGCGGACTATTTGCTTAAAGCAGGCATTAATCTTCTGAAGTTAAATAAAAAGGCAGAAGCAAAATCAATTTTTGAAATCATTAAAAAAGATTATAAAAATTACCAGGAAGCAAGAGAAGTTGAAAGATATTTAATTCAAGTTGAAAGTTGATTTTAATTAATATACTTGATTTTATTACAAGTGCTGAATATATTTTCATTACTTAAGGGAATAAATTTAATGGAAAGCATGTCATATTTAAATAAATGTACATTTACTGTTTATTACCTTTCATCAAAGTTCATAATTTATAATATCTCTTCTGCAAGATTATAAAAATTTTAAAACTAAAATAAGAATCAATATGGATATTAATTTAATCAAGAAGCTAATTAAAATTGTAGAACAAAGTGAAATCACTGAATTTTCTGTTCAAGAAGGTGATTTGAAAATTAAGATATCAAAAAATTCGCACGCTGGAACTCAAGCAGTATTTCAGCAGATGCCTGCTGTAATTCCAGAAATGATAACCAAAGTTCCGGTAACTAACACAATTCAAGAAGAACCAAAATTACTGGAACCAAAGGAAGAGAAGAAATCAAACTTACATGAAATCAGATCCCCAATAGTTGGAACATTTTATAGAGCACCAGCACCGGATGCCGACCCATATGTTCAGGTAGGAGATATTGTTTCACCAGGAATGGTTTTATGCATTGTAGAAGCAATGAAATTAATGAATGAGATTGAGAGTGATGTGAACGGTAAGATAGTAAAGATACTTGTCGAGAATGCCACACCTGTAGAATATAATCAGCCTCTTTTTTTAATTGAAACTATGTAGATTGTCTAACTTTTTTTAGAGGTTATTTTGTTCAAAAAAATTTTAATAGCCAATCGAGGAGAAATAGCATTAAGAATTATCCGCACATGTAAAGAAATGGGGATAAAAACCGTTGCTGTTTTCTCCGAAGCTGATAGAGAATCTTTACATACAATTTTTGCTGATGAAGCTATCTGTATTGGACCTCCCCCCAGTTCAGAAAGTTATTTAAAAATTCCAAATATAATTTCTGCTGCTGTTATTACTGGTGCCGAAGCAATTCATCCAGGTTATGGATTTTTAGCAGAGAATGCTGACTTTAGTGAAATATGTGCTGAGTCTAATATTAAATTTATTGGACCATCAGCAGATTCCATAAGAAAAATGGGGGATAAAGCATTTGCAAAAGAAACCATGAAAAAGGTTGGTGTTCCCGTGGTGCCAGGGAGTGATGGTGTTGTCAGAGATATTGCAGAAGCAAAAAAAATTGCAAAGGAAATTGGTTATCCAATTATGCTTAAAGCTTCAGCAGGCGGTGGTGGCAAAGGAATGAGAATTGTCTGGGAAGAAAAAGATTTACCAAAATTATTTCAAACAGCAAGTGCAGAAGCTGAAGCAGCTTTTGGTGTGCCAGATTTATACATTGAAAAATATATTGAAAATCCTCACCATGTCGAAATTCAAATTTTGAGTGATAGGCATGGTAATGCATATCACTACGGCGAACGTGATTGCTCAATTCAAAGAAGACATCAAAAACTAATTGAAGAATCACCTTCTCCAATTATTACTCCTGAGGTTCGTGAAAAAATGGGCGAGGCTGCTCTCAAAGGTGTTCGAGCTGTAAATTATGAGGGAGCTGGAACTGTCGAATTTATTGTTGATAAGAATCTTAATTTCTACTTTATTGAAATGAACACAAGAATTCAGGTTGAACATCCAGTTACAGAAATGGTAAGAAATCTTGATTTAATTAAACAACAAATTTTGATAGCTGCTGGTGAAAAAATTGCTGACCCACCATTAGAACCTCGCGGACATGCAATCGAATTTAGAATTAATGCAGAAGACCCTGAAAATAAGTTTAGACCAAGTCCAGGAAAAATTGAATATTTACATTTCCCGGGAGGATTTGGTGTGAGGGTTGATTCTCATATTTACAATGAATATGTAATTCCACCTTATTACGATTCTTTAATAGCAAAATTAATTGTATGGGGAACAGATAGAAAACATGCAATTAATCGCGCTCGTAGAGCTTTTGAAGAGTTTACTGTAGAAGGAATTAAAACTACTATACCTTTCCATAGAAAAGTTTTAGAACATGAAAAATTTATTGAAGGGGATTTTGATACTTCTTTTATAGAAAAATACTTAAACAATATTAAGAGGGATTTATGAACATACCCGATAACTTAAAGTACACAAAAGACCATGAATGGATTAAAGTTGAAGGTAAGATTGCATTTGTAGGTATTACCGACTTTGCTCAAAGTGAGCTTGGTGATATTGTATTTGTTGATATAAAACCCGACTTAAGTGAAATCAAAATGGGAGAACCATTTGGCACAATTGAAGCTGTAAAAACTGTAAGTGATTTATATGCTCCTGTTGATGGCAAATTGCTTGAAATTAATCCTAAAATTAATAGTGAACCTCAATTAATTAATTCTGACCCTTATGGTGAAGGTTGGATTATCAAGATTGAGTTAACTAATCCCGAACAATTAAATGTACTGCTTGATGCAGAAGCTTATAAAGCACAGTTAGCTTGACAGAGTTAGTAAATTGTCTGATGGCAATTGAACTTATGACTCATCAACATAAGATATTAATTCTTGATTTTGGTTCACAATACACGCAATTAATTGCACGTCGAATTCGTGAATTAAATGTTTATTCTGAAATCCATTCTAATAACTATCCTGTAGAAAAAATAATTAGTGAAAAGCCTCGCGGTATAATTCTTTCTGGTGGACCAATGAGTGTCTATGACGAAGGAGCTTTAACAATTGATAAAAAAGTTTTTGAAATTGGAATCCCGATACTTGGAATTTGTTATGGAATGCAGCTAATTGCTAAATACAATAATGGAAAAGTTGATGCAGCTAAGAACAGGGAATATGGGAAAGTTCACATACAGATTTTACACGAAGACGAATTGTTAAAAAATGTTGAGAATAATTCAATTGTGTGGATGAGTCACGGAGACTATATTACTAAAATGCCTGAAGATTTTATTGTAACTGCAAGAACAGATAACACTCCAATTTGTGCAATCTCAAACACAACAAAAAAAATTTATGGTATTCAATTTCATCCTGAGGTAGCACACACCAAAGATGGTAAAAAAATAATTGAGAATTTTTTGTTCAATATTTGTAATTGTAATGCAGATTGGACAGCAGGGAATTTTATTCAATTATCCATTAATGAAATAAAAGAAAAGGTTGGAAATAAAAAAGCAATTTGTGCACTTAGCGGCGGTGTAGATTCTTCAGTTGCAGCTGTATTGGTTCATAAAGCATTAAAAGAAAATTTAATTTGCATTCATGTTGATACTGGTTTGATGAGAAAAAATGAAAGTGAAAATATAGTTAAATTATTTCGTGATAATTTTAATATAAAATTGATTTTTATTGATGCATCAGAATTATTTCTCGAAAGATTAAAGAATGTTGTAGACCCAGAACAGAAAAGAAAAATTATAGGTAATACTTTCATAGAAGTATTTGAGAAAGAAGCAAAAAAAATTCCCGATGCCGAATTTTTAGTTCAGGGAACACTTTATCCAGATGTAATTGAATCTGTTTCAGTAAAAGGTGCTTCAGTTACAATTAAAACTCATCATAATGTTGGTGGTCTACCAGAAAAAATGAATTTAAAATTAATTGAGCCTTTCCGAGAATTATTCAAAGATGAAGTTAGAGCTATTGGGAGAGAACTTGGTTTACCAGAGATGTTTATTAATAGACATCCATTCCCGGGTCCCGGACTTGCAGTTAGAGTTTTAGGAGAAGTAACAAAAGAAAGACTGGATTTGCTAAGGGAAGCTGATGATATTTTTATTAACCTTTTGCACGAAGATGGATATTACGAAAAAATATGGCAGGCTTTTGCTGTGTTGCTTCCAGTGCAAAGTGTGGGAGTAATGGGGGATGCAAGAACTTATGAAAATGTTTTAGCTTTAAGAGCTGTATCATCTACTGATGGGATGACAGCCGACTGGTTTCGTTTCGACCATGATTTTTTAGAAAAAGCAGCAAATAAAATTATCCGTTCAGTTAAAGGAATTAATCGTGTGGTTTATGATATAAGTTCAAAACCACCCTCAACAATTGAATGGGAATGAAATGTCGAAGGTAAAAGAATTACCTGTTGACGACCGTCCAAGAGAAAAATTAATTCTAAGAGGGGCGCAGAGTTTATCTGATGCGGAATTAATTGCCATCTTACTTAGAACTGGTACAAAGGGACAAAATGTAATTCAGATTGCACAAAGTTTAATCAGCAAATATGGTAATCTGAATATTTTATCAATGCAAACAATAGATGCAATAAAAAATTTTCCGGGTATCGGAAAAGATAAAGCCGCTACACTTATTGCAGCATTTGAAATTAGTCGAAGAGCTGATGCTCAGAAAAAATGGTTTTCAAATAAAAAAATTACATCACCTTCCGATGTTGCAGAAATTTTTATTCCATTATTAAGAGATGAAGTTAAAGAAAAATTTTATGTTTTATGCTTGAATACTGCAAATAAAATTATCAAAAATGAACTGATATCAATCGGGAATTTGAATTCGAGTGTAGTTCATGCAAGAGAAGTATTCAAAGTTGCAATTGAAAATAATTCTGCCAATATAATTTTGTTACATAATCATCCAAGTGGAAATCCAGAACCAAGCCGTGAAGATATTTCATTAACAAAAAAATTAGTAGAAGCTGGTAAGCTACTTGAAATTCAGGTTTTCGACCACATTATAATAGCAGGGAACTATTATACCAGTTTGGTTGAAAAAAGGTTAATTTAATATAAAGTTCCTTGAATTATTATCTATTTACTTCCTTTTATAAAGAAAATAATTATATTTGAAATGAATTTTAAGAGGTTTGTTTTATACATTATAAATTAGTTCATTAAAATCGAATTCTAAAAATTCATTACTCACAAATTAAAAGGAGATGCATATGGCAAATATTAAAAGAATCCTTAGCAGCGGGCTTATAATAGCCTTATTTGTTGGCATGCTTAGCGTGACTGGCTGCAGTGGTGTATCTGAAGAACAAATGGCTGAATTAGAAGCTCTTCGTTCCGAAGTAAAAGCACTTGAAAAAGAAGTTAATTCTTTGAAGAGTGAAAAAGCTGCCCTCGAAAGAGAAATTGCTGAGAAGAATGCTAAGCTTGATGAATGCGCAAAAGCAAAGGCAGAGACCAAAAAGAATCTCGAAAAACTCGGTTTATAATTCAAAAAGTTTAATAATCAAAAAAGGAGGAATAGATGAAAGTTTACAAATTTTTATTGACAATTACAGCTTTAATACTCCTCTCGGCTAACGTTTTTGCGCAACAGCAAGAATTGACTAAAGAGGAGTGGCAGAACGAAATTAATCGTCTTACAGAAAGAAAAGCTTCGTTAACAACAGAACTAAATGCTCTTAAAAAAGAAGTTGCTGACTTAAAAGCTACAAGTGAAAAATTGCAATCTTATGATGATTGTATGAAGGAATTATACGCTATGGTTGGTGCATCTTCAAAAGCTGACATAGATAATTTTAGAAATCAACTTGATGCATTAACAAAGAAAATTGACAACAAAGAAGCTCCAAAGGCTGATCGACAGGCAGAATTAGATGCAATGAAGAAAAATAAAATTTCTGCTCTTCCAGAATTTTTTGATAAGGTTCATAACCAATTGCAAAGAAAACTTGATGCATGGGTTGAAGCTCCAAAAGAAATTAATTATACAGTTGTAAAAGGCGACTGCCTGTGGAATATTGCTAAAAAGAAAGAACATTACGATAATCCATTCGCATGGCCTATAATTTATAAAGCTAATAGAGATCAAATTAAAAACCCAGATTTGATTTATCCAAAACAGGTATTTAAGATTCCAAATTTGACTGAAGAAGAAAAAGCAAAGTATGATAAGATTAGAAGAAATTATAAACCAGCTCCGCCAACACAAACACAGTCTGCTAAATAATTGGGTGATAATTTCAAAAGGTGTTAGATAATTTTTTCATAAAGCCCTTTTCATTTATTAATGAAGAGGGCTTTTTTTATAATTAAGGAGGTAGCTACGCAAATAGAGAAGCAATTAAAATTAGAAAATGTCGATTTAATATCTTTGCTGGGGTACAGAGATTCTAATCTCAAGCCTCTCGAAGATAGATTTTCAAGCAATATTATTGTGCGTGGAGATAATGTTATTATTCAGGGCGTGGAAGAAGAAGTAAATGCAATTGAAAAAGTTTTTAAGGAAATGATTTTTGTCCTTAATACAACAGGCAAACTTCAACCAAATGATGTTGAAACAATTATAGATTTAACACTTCAGGGCAAAGAAATTATTAGTGAAAATGAATATGATAATATTGTTTTGTATTCAAAGAAAGATGTTATAAAAGCTAAAACTCAAAACCAAATCAATTACATAAAAAGCGTAAAAGAAAATGATATTTGTTTTGCTATTGGGCCGGCAGGAACCGGTAAAACATATCTTGCTGTAGCTCTTGCAATTGCTGCATTAAAAAAAGGAATTGTAAAGAAAATAATTTTAGCACGACCAGCAGTTGAAGCCGGTGAAAGTTTGGGTTTTTTGCCTGGCGACCTTAAAGAAAAGATTGACCCATACCTAAGACCACTCTATGATGCACTTGAAGAAATGCTCCCAGCAGAACAGTTAAGAAATTATATTGAGAAAGGAATTATTGAAATAGTTCCACTTGCTTACATGAGAGGCAGAACACTTAATAATGCTTATGTAATTCTTGATGAGGCACAAAATGCAACCGGTATGCAAATGAAAATGTTTTTGACAAGATTAGGCCCAAATTCAAAAGCAATTATAACAGGAGATATTACTCAAATTGATTTACCATCCTATTCTCAAAGTGGGTTGGTTCAGGTTAAAGAAATTCTTAAAGATATTGAAGGCGTTAGTTTTGTTTATTTTGATAAGTCAGACGTAGTTCGTCATAAACTTGTGAAAGATATTATAGATGCTTACGAAAAGCATTATAATGGTACTAATACTTCAAAGGAATAACATCCTCTTGTGAAATAGATAATCCTTTTATTGTAGTGTAAGATTACTAATTAATCTATAATTAAAATCGTAAACGTAATCCTTTCGTTATAATTATAGTAGGTCTCAAAAGTATAGCCTGCCAAAGTTAAAATTTAGAACTTAGTGATGAATAAAGTAACATTTAATATATCTTATAATAAAGCCTTATATAAAAGTAATTTTTATTATAATCCTTTTTGCAAATAGAATGGAAGAATGCTACTATTTTTAAATGGATATATTGTAATAATTATAAAATAATTTCGTAAAAAGTTCTTGACAATTAAAATAAAATTTGGCAAGTTAAGTTATCAATTAAGTAAACAATGACTTTATTGTTCTAATTTTATCTTATCTTTTTCACATTTATTATTTAATTGAAAACAAAGTTTATAAAGGGAGATAAGAGTATGAAGTTAAATTTCATTAAAAGTGGTTTATTAATGTTATTATTTACTTTTGGGATAATAAACGCTCAGGGTAATTTAAGAGGTTCTGTTACTGATTCACTTACAAATGAAAGTTTGATTGGTGCAAATGTGTTTTTGTTAGGCACTTCTTTAGGGAGCGCAACAGATATTGAAGGTCAATATATTATTAACAGAATCCCAGAAGGCACATACAAAGTGAAAGTTTCTTATGTTGGCTATAAACCAAAAGTTTATGATGTCGTTATACAAAAAAATAAAACAGTTATATTCAATTTTAAATTAGTACCTGATGTTATAGAAGGAACTGAGGTAATAATTACTGCTCAAGCAGTTGGTCAAGCTGCAGCTATTAACCAACAATTAACTTCGAACACAATTATTAATGTTGTATCTGAGGAAAAGATTAAAGAATTACCTGATGCGAATGCAGCAGAATCAATTGGCAGACTTCCAGGGGTATCTATACTTCGTTCAGGTGGCGAAGCTAATAAAGTAATTTTGAGAGGATTAAGTGATAAATATACATCTGTAACAATTGATGGAATTAGGATAGCATCAACTGATGCAGATAGCCGTGGTTTAGATTTAAGTACAATTTCTCAAAGTTCACTCGCAGGAATTGAACTTTATAAAGCACTTACCTCAGATAAAGATGCTGATGCTATTGCAGGGAGTATAAATCTGGTAACGAAAAAGGCTCCATCTCTTAGAGAAATAAACGCAGTATTAAAAGGCGGCTATAATAATGTAATGAATTCTGCAAAGCAGTACGATTTTTCTTTTAAGTATGGAGAAAGATTTTTTAATGACATGCTTGGAGTCAGAGTTAATGCAAATGCCGAAAGCAAAATTAGAAGTAACGAAAAATACGACCTTGACTATGACCAAACTATAAATAATCAAACTGATTATGCAATTAATAATTTTACACTTGAATTTACTGATGAGATTAGAACTCGTAATGGTGGTGGAATTATGTTCGACATTAATACACCTGATGAAGGAAATATAAAAATTAATAATGTCTATAATAGTACTAAACGAGATTATATTATTCATTCAAGAGACTATCCATCGGGAGGCGGAGTTGGCGGAACTGTAACATATTCATTCAGAGATAGAGAACAGGAAATTAAAACATTCAACAGTTCTATTGCCGGTGAAAATAATTTGCTTGGACTTAAGTTAAACTGGGGATTATCTTATGCTCAATCAGAAGCTGATTATCCATTTGATTACAGTATAGATTTTCATGAACCTTCTAATGCTGGTGTTTCCGGTATGGCAAATACTCCAAGTTTGAAATCTAACCCGGAAAAATTAATTCCTTTTGCTTATAATAATTTTAGAACAGCTACTCTATATGAAGCTTATTATTATACACAAAGAAACTTTGAAAAAGAAAGAACTGCTTTTCTTAATGCTTCAAGAAATTATATGATTGGAAATTTAATGTCAGGCGAATTTAAATTTGGAGCTAAATATAAAATTAAAAGCAGGTCAAATGTTACAACTTCACAATATGCCCCATATTATTTAGGTTACTGGCAGCCATATGAATTAACAGCCGATGGGAAAATACAACCAAAAAATTTAAGCGGAACTTTGTTCGATGCTTTCTATCAAAGATATTTGCAAAACCCTCTTAATAATACATTAGCATTTATTGAATTTCTCGACGATACCCCAGCTTCAAGAGATTTATATGCTTCTTACAAATTATATCCTTTAATTAACAGAGATAAAATGCGTCAATGGTATGAACTGAATAAAAATGGAATAGATAAAAATGGTGTTAAAAGAGAATATAATTTAGACCCGTCAAATCAAGCTAATTATTACGATATATCGGAAAGTGTTTCTGCTGGTTATATAATGAATACACTCAAAATTGGACAGAACATAACTTTCATTGCTGGATTGAGAATTGAAAGAGAAGATAATGATTACAAATCAAAATATTCTCCGAGTCAAATTGGTGGATTCCCGATTCCTCTTGGTGTAACAAAAGATACATCTTCAAACTTCACTCAAACAATTTATTTGCCGAATTTTCATCTTAATATTAAACCCACAAACTTTATGAGCATCCGAATTGCAGCCTATAAAGCTTTAGCAAGACCAGATTTTAATATGAGATTGAGTAAATATTTTGCATGGCGTCCTGCTCAAGTTGGTATTGATAAACAACTGATTGTTGGTAATCCAATATTAAAAACTGCACAAGCTTGGAACTATGAAATTAATACATCATTCTTTGGAAATGATATTGGTTTAATTTCAATTTCTGCATTCTATAAAGAGATAAAAGATATGTACCATATGCTCAATAGAATTAATACTACTGGTGATACTTTGTTTCATTATCTTGGCTTGAGTTGGAAAACACTTCACAGTGGCAGTTATGCTTTAACAGTTCCTTATAATTCGCCTAAACCAACAAAAGTATGGGGATTTGAATTTGAGCATCAAATTAATTTTACATTTTTACCCGGATTTTTACGAAACTTTGTCTTAAGCTATAATGCATCACTTGTTCGTTCTGAAACCTGGCTTATTGGTTCAAAGACAGATACTACTTTTGTTGAAAAAGAAATTTTACCCGGGATAAAAATAAAAGTCCCACAATATTCAGAACATGCAATTGAAGTCAAACAACAATTGGAAAATCAACCGGAATTTTTTGGAAACATAGCCTTAGGTTATGATATTGGTCCTGTATCTGCCCGTATCTCATTGTTCCATCAATCAGAATATAATCTATCATTTTCACCAAGTGGAAGAGGAGATGTTATAATAAATCCGTTTACAAGATTGGATTTTGCTCTTAAGTATCAATACAATGATAATATAGCAGTTCTTCTGAATATTAATAATTTGACAAATATTAAAGAAGAAAATTTGATATATAACCGCGTAAATGGCTATAAAATTCTAAATACAAGTGAGCGTTACGGATTAACAGCTGATTTAGGGATTAAAATAGATTTATAATTTATTAAACCATATATGGATTATAAAAAACATATTATCCATCAACAAAACCATGGAGGCACCATGAAAAAGAAAAACAACCTAATCTTATCTTCATTTTTACTTTTGTTTATTACATCATATGTGTTTGGTCAAAATGTACTTAAGCTTAAACCTTATGATGGTACACCCGGGTCATACATAATAGCTCAAATTAAAGCTGATACTGCAGCTAATCATGGAGTATTACCTGACCGTGTTTATGAACTTCAAAGCGGTGGTATCTATCTTAATACAGAACAATTTAATATAGCTAAAGGAGTAACTATTAGATTAGTATGCTATGGTCCTAAGAAGCCAATTATTTATCAATTCCCAACTGGAACAGGAAGCAATCCACAAAATCCTCCAGGAAATCTCTTTGTTCTTCAGGGTGGGAATTTAGAAATGAAAAATATTGCAGTATCTGGATATTTTGAGGCAAGCAGCGATTATCTCGATAACTTGCAGGGTGGCATTATTAATACAACTCAGGAAGGTTCCTCTATTATTATTGATGATTGTATTTTTAATAATATTAATGGTCAACATATTCGAACTGGAAGTGCAACAAAGAAAGTTAAAGTAACCAATACAATATTTGCTAATATGGGATTTCTTGGCCGTTCAAATCTTGGAGCTGGTAAAGGTATCGATTTAAGAGAAGCTTCTTGTGATTCTCTTATTCTCGTTAATAATACTTTTGTAAATTATCAGGACCGTGTTATTAGACATTACAACTTTAGTAATCCTCTTGCTGGGACAGGTGGAATTCAATATTGTTTAATTAACCATAATTCCTTTGTTAATGGTATGGGTTTCCATGGCTTACTTTCTTTAGGTAATGTCGGCAAAGAAGTAATTATAAAGAATAATTTATTCTATGATGCATTTGCCTTAGGTGAGGATTCTACAGATGCTACGAGAGCTGCAGAATGGGCTAATACTGGCGAAACTTATGCTAATGGGAATAATAGGATTACATGGATTTTCAGTGCTCCAAATGATACTACTCAATGGACTGTTAAAAATAACTACTATGTTATTTCTCCAGAAGGACAAAGCTTTTTAACAAAGTATGGATTTGGAGAAGGTTCTCCATTATCACTACATATTAAAAGCAGACTTGGTGCAGCAGCTGCAACTGCATTTAAGAAAATTAATTTGAAACTGAAAGAAATCCCAAGATTAATGATTAATATGATGGAATGGTATGAAAGCCCTGATGGTGGGAATAAAACTAAAAATACACCTTCAGATAAATGGAATAAAAATCTGCACGATATGGATAGAAGAACTTATAAATATTTTGAAGATACACTTGATTGCTCTTATGATACTAATGTTGAAGCATATTATAGTGCTGAAAGAGGATTCCCTGTTGGCGATTTAAATTGGTTTCCAGAACTAAAAGTTCGCTGGGAAGCTGGAGAAACAGTTGATGTTGAAAAAGATATAATTTTGGTTTATGACTATATCCTAGAACAAAATTATCCGAATCCATTTAATCCATCTACAAATATTACCTATAGTTTGCCAAAAACTTCCAATGTAACATTGACAATTTATAATTCACTTGGTCAAGAAGTTGCAAAACTTGTTAACAATCAGATTCAAAATGCTGGTAAATATACAGTTACATGGAACGGGAAAAATTTATCTGGCCAAACATTATCAAGCGGAATTTATTTCTACCAGTTAAAGACTGATGAAATAACTCTTACAAGAAAAATGACATTGATTAAATAAATATGCAATCAGGGATGACTGAAATAAGTCATCCCTTTTTAATAAGTGTATAATAAAAAAGTTAATCAAAATTATTATTTTTGTGGTAAGTAATTAAATAACATAACATTATTCTTTGGATTGAATTACTAAAAGTATAAATATGAAATCGAAACCTGTTACTTTAAGTGATATTGCTAAGATATTGAATGTATCAACTGTAACAGTATCTAAAGCATTAAGAAATCATCCAGATATTTCCCCTGAAACAACAAAAAAAATAAAAAAACTTGCCGAAGAACTTGACTATACTCCAAATCTTATAGCCCGTAGTTTATCTGCAAGAAGGTCAAATACAATTGGAGTCGTTGTTCCTAAAATTGCTCATTTCTTTTTTGGTTCTATAATAGAAAATATTTATAGAATCGGGATGGAACATAATTATGAAATTATTCTTACTGTTTCTCAAGAAAATACAGAACTCGAAAGAAAGCATATTCATACATTATTGGCTATGAAAGTTGATGGCATTATTGTATCTATAACACAACATACCAATAATTATGAAATTTTTGAAACGGTATTGAAGAGAGAAATCCCAATTGTATTTATTGATAGAGTCCCTTCACTTAAAAATATAAGTACTGTTACTGTTGACGATAGAGGTGGTGCATTCAAAGCTGTTGAACATGCTATAAAACTTGGGTACACAAAAATTGCACATTTTGCAGGTTATACTAATATCAATATCGGTAAAGAGAGATTATTGGGTTTCAAAGATGCTATGGAAAAATATGGGATTGAAATAAATCCTGATTGGGTCATAGAAGGTGGTTTTGGAGAAGAATATGGTTATAATGCATTCATGAAACTTTATAAACAAAATAATTTACCTGAATTTATATTTACTGTTACTTTTCCAGTTGCACTTGGAGTATATACGGCAGCAAAGGAAGTTGGATTGCGAATTCCTGAGGATATAGATTTAATTTGTTTTGGTAATGCGAAAGTTCAGGAATTTCTTTGCCCGCCTTTAAGTTGTGTTGACCAATCCACTAATTTATTAAGCCAGCACGCAATGGAAATTCTTTTTGAAAACATTAATAATCAGGATGAATTTAACCCTAAAAATATTGTTATCGATACTGAGTTGATTTTACGAGGTACCTGTATAAAGAAACAATATTCATTCTGATTATTACACATCATATTTTAACATAGAATGAGGTGAGCATGAAAAAGCAAAAATTAATTTTATTGATACTATCTATATTTTTTTATTCAAATAATAATGCACAGGATGAATGGCACAAAGCCGATGAAATTTTGAAAAATATTGTCCCGCCAAAATTTTCTGAAAAAAAATATAATGTTCTTGATTTCATAAGCATTGAACAAGCAAAAAAAGATATTAGAGAGGCAATCAAAAATGCAATTGAAAAATGTTCAAACAATGGTGGTGGAACAGTTGTGGTGCCAAAAGGTGAATATTATTGTGGTGGTCCAATTCATCTTAAAAGTAATGTGAATCTTCATCTGGAAGAAGGAACAATAATAAAATTTAGTACCAACCCAGATGATTATTTACCAGTTGTATTTACAAGATGGGAAGGAGTAGAATGCTTTAATTATTCTCCTCTTATCTATGCATATGAGCAGGAAAATATTGCAATTACAGGGAAAGGAATTTTAGATGGCCAGGCAAGTTCCGAAAACTGGTGGAAATGGAACGGCAACAAAAATTATGGGTGGGTTACTGGAATGCCAAGTCAAAGAGATAGTATTTCAAGACCAAGATTGATGAAAATGAATAATGAGGGGGTACCAGTTGAAAAAAGAATTTTTGGTAAAGGATATTATTTAAGACCAAATTTTGTTCAATTTATTAAATGTAAAAATATTCTTCTTGAAGATATTACCATTACAAATTCTCCAATGTGGATTATTCATCCAGTACTATCAGAGAATATTACAATTAAAAATGTAAAAACAATCAGTGATGGACCAAATACAGATGGCTGTGACCCGGAATCTTGTAAAAATGTGTTGATTGATAATTGTTATTTTGATAATGGAGATGATTGCATTGCAATAAAATCAGGTAGAAATCTTGATGGAAGAAGAATTAATGTTCCAAGTGAAAATATTATAGTTAGAAATTCTATTATGAAAGATGGGCATGGCGGGGTATCAATTGGGAGTGAAATTTCTGGAGGATGTAGAAATGTATTTATTGAGAATTGTAAAATGGATAGCCCAAATCTTGATAGAGCATTAAGAATCAAGTCTAATTCTTATAGAGGTGGAGTAGTTGAAAATATTTTTATGAGAAATGTAGAAGTTGGAGAAGTAAGCAATGCTGTTATAAGATTAAATATGCGTTATGACCCGAATGAAGGCAACGATGGTAAATTCCCCCCAGTATTTCGAAATATTAAAGTGGAAAAAGTAACAAGTAAAAAAAGTGAATATGCACTAGAATTTATTGGACTGAAAGATTCGCCAATTCGTAATGTTCAAATTATTGATTGTAATTTTGAAGGCGTTGCTAAGGAAAATTCATTGCAAAATGTTGAAGAACTCAAATTAATTAATGTGATAATTAATGGTAAAAAAGTGGAGTAGATTTCTATTAAAATTTTATAAATTATGATAGTAAATTATCGTAACATAAATCTGCTCTAAAATTACTGACATTACCGGAAAGGAAATATTATGAGAATAAAATTTATTCTTGTTTTTATTTTTTTAACTACAATTCTTAATGCACAAAACGATACTGCAAAAATATATGAACTACAGCAAATTACAGTTACTTCAACTAAATTTGAGCAATTACTTAGAAATTTTACGCCTTCATATTCAATAATTCCTGAGGGAAAAATTAAGCAGGATATTAAACCATCTTTACTTGCTTCGATCAGTGGGAAAATCCCAAGCTTGTTTATTACTGAAAATGGTTTAAGTGGTTTTGGAATTGGCTCACAAGCTGCTGGAAAAATTTCAATACGTGGTGTAAATGGAATACAACAAACATTAATAGTTGTTGATGGAAGACCAGAATTTGCTGGAATATTTGGGCATCCTATTGCAGATATTTACCAATCTTCTGAAATAGCAGCAGTTGATGTTTTGCGAGGACCTTCATCAGTTATATTTGGTACTAACGCAATGGGAGGTGTCATTAATATTACTACTAAAAAAACTCAACTTGAAGGTATAAAAATTTTTACAGATGTTAATTATGGTTCTTTTGATACATACAAAATAAAAAGCAGTATTGATTATAAAAGAAATAAGTTCATAAGCAAAATCTCAATAAGTAAAGATTATTCAAATGATAATCGTCCCTCTTCAAGCTTTCATTCTATTTCGGGGATTTATAATGCTTCTTATTTAATCAATCAATCCTGGTCAATTGACTTTAATGCTTTTATCAGCTCGACGAAATCTTTTAACCCAGGACCTGTAACAAAACCATATAAAAATGATTCAGTCTGGACAGATATTACCAGAGCAAACACTTCTTTATCACTGAAAAATAAATATGACAAATATGAAGGCTCTGTTTTGCTTTTTTTTAATAATGGTGTTCACGATGTTTTTGATGGATTCCATTCAAATGATAATACACTTGGATTGATAATAAATGAGAGTTTTGAATTTATTGAAAAAAGTTTAATAACATTAGGGGCTGATATAAAACGTTATGCAGGCAGTGCAAGAAATAAAACTCAATTAATAGATAAACATGTAATAGAAAAATCTCTTTATGTTCTTCTAAGTAAAAATATATTCAATAGAATTTCATTCAGTGGTGGAGTAAGATTAAACAACCATTCTGTTTATGGCACATTATTGATACCACAATTTAATTTAAGTTATCAGGTTGATGGTAAATCTTATCTATATATTTCTGCAGCAGAAGGATTTAGAAATCCTACTCTCAATGAATTGTTTCTCTTTGGGGCTAATATTGATTTAAAACCTGAAAAAATCTGGAATTATGAAATTGGTTTTAAAAGCAAGTTGCTTCAAAACAAACTTTTATTTAATGGGGCCTTTTATTTAATTGAAGGAAAAGATTTTATTAATATGGTCGGTGTTTATCCTAATATTAAAAACCAGAATGTAAATAAATTGACCAATCGAGGTTTTGAAATTGAGGCAAGTTATATTTTATCAAAAAGTTTTACGATAAATGGTAATTATAGTTACATTAAAAATTCTACTAAATTAATAGGCGTTCCACAACAACAATTTTTTGCAGAAGCTAATTATATTTATAAAATTTTCAGTTTTAATGTAGGATTAAAAACAATTTCAAATCTTTATACTTCGGTAAAGACAAATAATTCTGTAGAGAAAAAACAAAGTTATGCTTTATTAAATGCCTCGATGTGGGTTAATTTAGTTAAATCCCTGTCAATGTATTTGAAATTAGATAATTTATTAAACAGACAATATGAAATTATGGATGGTTATCCAATGCCGGGGAGAACATTTTTACTTGGTTTTAGTTTTGATACGAATTTATAAATTCTCTAAGAATAATTTTATAAATAGAATATTTCAATTATAACTTTGTTTAGTAATTTGAGGAGGGATGAAAATGTTTTTAACAAACAATAAAATAATAACAAAAGTAACAACATTCTTGATTATTATTTTGGCATATGCAAATCAATTTTATGCCAAAGATGATGATTGTAAGAAAAGAGATTCTTGTTGTCATAAGTCTGAAAATAGTATAAGATTTGAACATATTGGCATAAACGTAAAGGACCCTATTACAGCTGCAAGGTGGTATTCGGAAAATTTGAATATGAAGATTCTGCGTGAAGGTACTGCTCCAAATTATTCTACATTCGTTGCTGATTCATCCATACATATGATGATAGAATTTAATTACAACAAAGATTTTCCAACTATTGATTCACTTAATTTTAATTATGATTCTTTTCATCTTGCATTTTGTGTTTTTAATATTAACATGATTAAAGAAAAGCTATTGAATGCAGGTGCAACTGTTTTAAGTGATTTAAGAAAAACTGATTCTGGAGACCAGGTTTTAGTTTTGAAAGATCCGTGGGGTTTACCAATCCAGTTTGTTCAAAGAGTAAAACCTATGATAAACGCTGAAGGAATTTTTATAGAACATATTGCTTTTAATGTTTCGGATTCTCCTGCAAAATCCAAGTGGTATGTTAATAATTTAAATATGGAAATTATGAGAGAAGGGAAAGCCCCGTCATTTGGAATGTTTATAGCTGATGAGAATAAAAATGTAATGTTTGAATTTTATCAGCATCAAGATTCGCCCGTAATAAATTTTAATGATATTACTCACTCAACTTTGCATGTTGCTTTTGTTGTTCAGGATATAAAAGCATTGAAAGAAAAATTATTAACGAATGAAGCTGAACTTGTTAATGATATTTATCAAACACCATCCGGAGATTATGTGATGAATTTTAAAGATTCTACTGGATTACCACTTCAATTTGTAAGTCGTGTTAAACCTATGCTGAAATAATTTAACATGATAATGAATTAAAAAGGTGACAAAATGAAAGTATTAATAAAATTATTTTTGATTTTTTGTATCCCTGTGCTGACTTTATTATCTCAGGAAAAAGATACTAACCAGCCTGCAAAAGAATTTACAATTGAAAATTGTGTAAATGAATTCAACCCTGAAAAAATTGTAAAGACAGAAGTAGGTTATCAATACTGGTTTGTTGATAAAAATTTTCTTGATGGTAGGACATTAAAATTAAGTGTTGTAGCTCCGCATTCAGCAACTCATCCGCCTCATAAACATTCTGAAGATGAGTTCTTCTTTGTTCTGGAAGGTACAGCAGAATTTTATCTTAATGGTGAAACTAAAGTTGGTAAAGCCTACTCAAGTTTTTACTGTCCACCGAATAGCATGCATGGCATTAGAAACATTGGTGATACTGAATTAAAATATCTTGTAATAAAGAAATATGAAAAGTAAATAATAGACAATAGTTACTAGTTATTAGTTAATAGTTACTAGTTAATAGTTAATAGATAATAAATATGAGGAGCACAATGATAAACTCAATTGACAAATCAAAAAAGGTAGTAACATTTGGTGAAATAATGTTAAGATTATCAACTCCAGGGTTTACAAGATTTGTTCAGTCACAAAGCTTTGATGTTACATTTGGAGGTGGTGAAGCAAATGTAGCGGTATCATTAGCAAATTATGGACTTGAATCTTATTATGTAACAAAACTACCAAAGCACGAAATTGGTCAAGCAGCTGTAAATCATTTAAGAAGATTTGGTGTTAAAGATGATTTTATTGTTCGCGGCGGAGATAGAATTGGAATCTATTTTTTAGAAACAGGTGCAAGTCAAAGACCTTCAAAAGTAATTTATGATAGAGCTAATTCAGCAGTTGCACTAATGAAAAAAGGAGAAGTAGATTGGAATAAGGTTTTTGAAAATGCTATCTGGTTCCACTGGACAGGTATTACACCAGCATTGGGTAAAAATGCTCAGGAAATTTTATCGGAAGCCTGCCAAATTGCAAAAATAAAAAATGTTACTGTTAGCTGTGATTTAAACTTTAGAGCAAAAATGTGGACTACTGAAGAAGCTCAAGCTGTCATGAAACCTTTAATGAAATTTGTAGATGTTTGTATTGCAAATGAAGAAGATGCAGAAAAGAGTTTGGGGATTAAAGCAGAGGCTACCGATATTGAGTCTGGTAAGTTAAGCGAAGAAGGATATTTTAATGTTGCAAAAAAATTAAAAGAAATTTATGGATTTAAGGCAGTTGCAATTACACTAAGAGAAAGTTATTCAGCATCGAGAAATGGATGGAGTGCGATTTTACTTGATGACAAAGATTGTAAAACTCCATATCGTTCAAGAAAATATGATATTGAGATAGTTGACAGAGTTGGAGCTGGTGATTCATTTGCCAGTGGGTTAATCTATGGATTATTAACAAAGGATAATACTAAAGATGCATTAGAATTTGCAGTAGCAGCATCATGTCTGAAACATTCAATCCCCGGTGATTTTAATTTAGTATCAATCGATGAAGTAGAAAAATTGATTAAAAGTGGTGGCTCTGGAAGAGTTGAAAGGTAAACATTTAGTATTTATAAAATATGATTTGTAATAACTAATGAATTATTTTGTCCTCTGCGGTTTTATCTTTTAATCGTAGAGGATAAAATATTTAATTTATTTAACATCGAGTTTAAAACTTAATATTACATTTTTTGTATTAAATTAAATTTCACAAGCTTCGCTCAATTCACTAATAATTTTTAGTGTCTCATCAAACTTATCATTATTTAGAATGGATTTAATAATTCTGCTTCCAACAATTACTCCGTCACAATAAGGAGAAAAATTTTTTATATCATCAGATTTAGATATTCCAAATCCAATCAGCATTTTATTTTTTTTGATTAAAGAATAAGTTCTTTTAAGATTATCAAATGTTTCATTGCCGAATGAATCTTTGATTCCTGTAGTCCCGGTAACGCTGACGCAATATACAAATCCACTGCTCTTGTTATCAATTGAGATTATTCTTTCGTTAGTTGAAGCAGGAGTTGTAAGTAGTATAATATCTAAATTTTTTGTATCGCAATCATAAAATGAGTCGTATTCCTCAAGTGGAACATCGGGCACAATTAAACCTTTTACGCCTGCATTAAAGGCATCCTCGAAAAAATTTGATTTGTTGTATCTATTTATTGGATTTGCATAACCCATCAAAATAATTGGTTTTTCAGAGTGCTTTGAAATTACTTCTGCATATTTTAATACATCATGAGTAGTAACATTATTGTTGAGTGCAATATTTGATGATGTTTGAATAACCGGTCCATCAGCTAAAGGGTCGCTGAATGGAATCCCTAATTCAAGCATATCAGCTCCAGCATCTAAAACAGCTTTTGCTAATTCAACAAAATTATTTTTATCAGGAAAGCCCGCAGTTAGAAATATTGATAAAACTTTTCTTTTTTGGTTGTTTAATTTTTCAATGTAATTATGAATAGTGCTCATTATAATTCTTCCTTAAAATTGTCCATATAAGTTGAAAGGTCTTTATCTCCTCTGCCGCTTAAATTAATTACTATAATTTCATCACGATTTGTATTGTCAATAAATTTTTCAAGATAAGCAATTGCATGTGCACTTTCTAAAGCAGGTAAAATTCCTTCAAGTCGAGTTAAAAGATATGCAGCTTTCAAAGCTTCGGTATCAGTTACAGAAAAATATTTTACTCGAGAAATATCTTTAAGTAACGAATGTTCAGGGCCCACCCCAGGATAATCAAGGCCTGCCGAAATTGAATGAACTTCTGAAACCTGACCATCTTTATCTTGCAAAAGATATGTAAGCATTCCTTGGAAAATACCTGGTGAACCAAGACTTAAAGTTGCACAATGTTTGTTTGTATTTATTCCATAACCTGCTGCTTCTACTCCAATTAAATTTATGTTTTTATAATTGATGAATGGATAAAAAATACCTATAGCATTTGAGCCGCCTCCCACGCATGCAATAATGTAATCTGGCAGTCGTTTCTCAATTGACAAGATTTGTTCTTTTGTTTCATTCCCAATTATTGATTGAAAATCTCTAACTATCATCGGATAAGGATGAGGACCCACAACAGAACCAATAATGTAGTGAGTATTTTTTACATTTGTTACCCAATCTCTTATTGCTTCATTTGTTGCATCTTTGAGTGTTTTACTTCCAGAAGAGACAGGGATTACATCAGCTCCAAGAAGTTTCATTCTAAAAACATTTGGTTTTTGTCTTTCAATATCTTTTTCTCCCATGTAAACAACACATTTGATTCCGAATCTTGCACATACAGTTGCTGTAGCAACTCCATGTTGTCCGGCTCCCGTCTCAGCAATAATTCTCTCTTTACCTAATTTTCTTGCAATTAATATTTGACCAAGTGCATTATTTAGTTTATGTGCACCGGTGTGACATAAATCTTCGCGCTTTAAATAAATTTTTGCTTTACCATAATATTCTGTTAATCTGCTTGCAAATGTAAGGGGAGTTGGTCTTCCGTTATATTCTTTTTGTAGTTGATAATATTCACTTATAAATTCAGAATCATTTTTTAATTGATTATAAATTGATTCAAGTTCATAAAGAGCTGGAATTAAAGTTTCGGGAACATAACGCCCGCCATAAATTCCAAATTTACCATGTGAATCAGGATAATTGTAATTATTCATTTTGCGCTCATAGTTTTGTATACTAAATTTTAAAATTTGCTCGAGCCCTTAAGACTTCCATTTTGTGGAAGCTCAGAGGGCTCGAGAGGAGTGTATGCACCGGAACATAAAGATATATTTTGTTTTGTTTGTGAATTTTTCTTATTAAATATTTTTGCATGAGTACCTGAGATTATTTACTACTCTAAAAAATTCTTTTAGCTTTTTGTGACTTTTTTTACCTGGTTTAGTTTCAACAGATGAAGAAAGGTCAACAGCTTGTGGTTTGATATTTTTATAAATGTATTCAATATTGTTAATAGATACACCGCCAGCTAAAATAATTTTATTTCTTAGGTTTTCCGGGATTAAATTCCAGTTAAAAGTTTTTCCCGTGCCTCCAAAAGATTTCTGCGAATATGTATCTAATAAAAACTCGCAATTGTTAAACATATATAATTTTGTAAAATCAAATTGTTCATCAATGCGAAAACTTTTAATCACAGGCAAAGTTATTTGAGAAGCAAAATTAAAATCCTCATTGCCATGTAATTGAATATGAGTCAATCCTATTTTTTTTGAAATATTATTTATATCCTGTGCATCATTATCTACAAACACTCCAACTTTAGATATGAATGCAGGAAGATGTTTTATAATCTTTTCTGCCGATGAATAGTTGATGAATCGTTTGCTTTTTTTGTAAAAAATAAAACCAAGTGCATCTGCACCTAATTCGCAACAAAGTAGTGCATCATCAATATTTGTAATGCCACAAATTTTTACTCTCATCCTTCAGGTCTCTTTCGAATTACAATTCTTAATAAATTCTTTTACACTTTCTTTAATATTATTTGATTTCATAAAATGTTCACCTACTAAAACAGCATTAACTTTTGTCTGTTTTATTTTGTTAATATCCTCTTTAGTGTGAATTCCGCTTTCTGATACAATGGTTGCATATTCAGGTAAATGCTTTGAAATTGTTAATGTTGTGCTTAAATCAACATCAAATGTTTCAAGATTTCTGTTATTAATGCCAATTAAATTATTTTTATTAAAATCGATTTTATCGAGCTGAGAAGTTGAATGAAGTTCTAATAAAACTTCCATGCCGCATTCAACAGCAGCAGAGGTCAAATTATCAATTTGATTTTTTGATAAAGCTTCTGCAATAAGTAGAATAGCATCAGCACCTGAGGCTTTTGCTTCATAAATCTGAAATTCATCTATAATAAAATCCTTCCTTAAAAGAGGAACCGTTTTTATTCTTGCAATATCTTTTAGAAAATTAATGTGCCCCTTGAAAAAATTGTTGTCTGTCAAAATTGAGATTGCCTGCACAGAACATTCCATATAAATTGAAGCAATATTTATGTGGTCAAAATTTTCAATTAAAATACCTTTTGACGGGCTTGCTTTTTTAATTTCTGCTATTAAAGAAAGATTCCCTGGCTTATTGATAGATTTACTTAAACTAATCGTCTTTGTATTGAAAAATTCTTCATCCATAAATGATGAATATGTAAATCTCTGTTTGAGTTTTGTTACTTCTTCTTTTTTTACTTCGAGTATTTTATTCAGAAAGTTCATTGATAATTTTCTCCAAAAGATTTTAGAGAAATTAATTTTTCATATGCTCTGCCAGAAAGAATTGATTCCTCTGCTGCAAGACGACATTCATTTATGTTGTTTGAATAATCAGCGGCGTAAAGCGCCATTGCCGCATTAGCTGCAACAACATAAAAAGCATCGTTTTTTACTTTATCTCTAAGCACAGAAAGAATTATCTCTGCATTCTTTTCTACTGAATTACTCTGAATATTTTCTTTATCAATCTTTTTATAACCGAATGTATTATAAGAAATTTTGTATTTCTTTAAAGTTGATTTATGATGTTCAAATACATCAGTCTCTTCTGTAAGAGAAATTTCATCAAGACTATTATCCGTACAAACAAAACACACCTTTTGCATATCAAGATATGAAACAGCTTTTGACATCAACTCAGCTGCTTGATTATTGAAAGTGCCAATTAATTGTTTTTTAGTATTAGCTGGATTTGTTAAAGGTCCGAGAATATTAAATACAGTTCTCATTCCTAATTCTTTTCTAACTTCTGCTGCATATTTCATTGCAGGGTGATAAAGAGGAGCAAATAAAAATGTAATTCCTATTTTATTCAATGCTTCTTCTGCAGCAGAAGGGGAAAGATTAATATTAATTCCAAGGTATGAAAGAACATCTGCACTTCCACATTTACTTGAAATAGATTTATTACCATGTTTTGCTACTTTAATTCCACAACCTGCAACAACAAATGCAGATGCAGTAGAAATATTAAATGTATTGGAACCATCACCTCCTGTGCCGCATACATCAATTGTGTTTTCATCAGAATTAATTTTAATGCTTTTATTGCGCATTGCTTTTATAAAGCCAGCAACTTCTTCTGGAGTTTCACCCTTAGTTTTTAAAGCAAGTAAAAATCCAGCAATCTGCGAGTTGTTACATGAACCATTCATTATATGAGTCATTGATTCATAAGCTTCATCAATAGTTAGATTAATGCCGGAAGCAATTTTTTCAATGTAATTATTTATCATAGTTCAATCCAGTTTTTTATTAATTGATAACCTACTTTTGTTAAAATAGATTCTGGATGGAATTGAATTCCTTCGATTGGAAATTTTTTGTGTCTAATACCCATAATAATATCGTCTTCAGTGTGAGCGGATATTTCAAGAACATCAGGAAGACTACTTTTTTCAATAATTAAAGAATGATATCGTCCAGCATCAAATTTTTGTTCAACATTTTTAAATATTGTTTTGCCATCATGAATGATAAGTGATGTTTTCCCATGCATTAAGTAAGGAGCATTTATTATATTACCTCCGAAGTAATAACCAATAGTTTGATGACCAAGACATACACCAAGTATAGGCGTATTTGGACCAAAATTTTTTATTACATCAATTGTAATTCCTGTATCTTCTGGTGTGCCAGGACCGGGAGAAATAACAATTTTATCTGGGTTCATTTTTTTAATCTCATCAATTGATGTTCGGTCATTGCGTTTTACAATTATGTTATTTGTAAATTGTCCGATTAATTGAACAAGGTTATATGTAAAAGAATCGTAATTGTCAATTACTAAGATTTTCATCAATTACCTCCGCACATTTTAGTGCGCTAACTAATGCAGCTGATTTGTTTTTAATTTCTTTGAGTTCAAGTTCAGGTTTACTATCGGCTACGATGCCAGCGCCAGCTTGCCAGTAAATTTTATTTTTTGTTGCAAATAAAGTTCTTATTGCTATGCACATATCTAAATTCCCACTGAAATCGATATATCCAACTGCACCAGCATATAATCCGCGTTTTATTTTTTCGTATTCGTTAATCAATTGAATTGCTCTAATTTTTGGAGCGCCTGTTACTGTTCCCGCCGGGAATGATGATTTAAAAGCATCTATGCAATCGGCATCTTCACGCAATATACCTTCAACTCGAGATACGATATGCATAACATGAGAAAATCTATTGATTTTCATTCTCTCACTTATTTTTACAGAACCAAGTTGACAAAATCTTCCAAGGTCATTTCTTGCTAAATCTACAAGCATTACATGTTCTGCTATTTCTTTAGGGTCGTTAAGTAAATCCATTTCTAATTCTAAATCTTCTTCTTCTGTTCTGCCTCGTCTTCTTGTCCCTGCTATTGGTAATATTTCAGCTTTTCTGTTTTTTACTTTTAGTAAATCTTCAGGTGATGTCCCAATAACTTTAAAGTCATTATCAAATTCCATAAAATACATATATGGTGAAGGATTAATCATTCTTAATGCTCTGTAAACATTGAATGGGTCACCATGATATTCTGCTTCAAATCTTTTTGAAAGAACAATTTGAAATACATCGCCGTTGTAAATATTTTTTTTTGATACTCTTACAAGATCACAGAATTCTTCTTCTTCATTATCACTCAAAGGCTTGGGATTAGCTTTGAAGTCAGATTTAAACTCAATGTTTTTGTTCAATATTTCTTTTAGTTTTTGAAGTTCATTTTTTGCATGTTCAAATTTTTCTTTGATATTTTGTTTATGAGAACAATCAACATTATAAATCAATATTATTTGATGCTTAAAATGGTCAAATACAATAAGTGAATTATAAATCCCAAGAATTGAATCGGGGGCAATGCTTTCTTCTTTAGAATTATACAATATACTATCTTCAATTAGAGATATGTTATTAAAACCAATAAATCCTACTAAGCCACCTGAAAAATAGGGTAGTTCATCAATTTTGGGATAAGAGAACTTATGAATTTTGTTTTTTAAGTAATCGAAGATGTTGCCGGAGATTTTCTCAGTTTTTCTAAAATCTTTAATAGTAATTTCAGTGTAATTATTGGAAATTATTTCAGCTGGATTTAATCCGATAAATGAATATCGAGCTAATCTTCCAATTCCTTCTACGGACTCTAACAAAAAGGTGTAATAATTTTTATTTCTGACTTTTAAATATGCAGAAACTGGAGTAAGCAAATCAGCAGCAATTCTTTCATACACTGGTACGATATTATATTTTTCTGATAGTTCTAAAAATTTTTTGTATTCCATATTGAATTCCTTTAAAACAAAAAACCCTTCTCAGTGATAACTAAGAAGGGTTTCTTGCATTGAAATATTTAATTAAATTTATGTTATCACTGAGATGATGGATATAATTCTGCGCCACCACCACCAGTGATTTTTGTTCATTTTGTTATATGTTTTGTTCCTGTAAATCATTTGCTGCAAAGATAGAGAAAATGAATTAAATAAGTCAATATCTGGATGAAGAATTTTTATATTTTCTGATTTATGTGATTAAAAATATTAACTGGAGCTTCATTATTATTAGGCTGAGATTTAATAGTGAAAATTCAATACATATGCTGATAAATTAATATTTGCTTTAATTCATAATTTTTTTTAGCAATCTAAATTTCAAACCATTCTTGAATGTGCTGCCATTTCTCTTCATTGTAATAAGTGTGTGTGTATTCATTTGTTTTCTTTGAGTAAATGTAATCTTTAGACCAGCTCGGAGCATTGATGATAATTTCTTCAATTGCATCAATGATAAATATCAACTCATCGTTTGTCATTGTAGGATGAATTGAAAGACGGACCCAGCCTGGTTTTTCTGATAAATCACCTTGATTTATTTTTTCTGTTATATGTTTTGATCTAGTTGGATCAACATGAAGTAAATAATGGCCATAAGTTCCTGCGCATGAACATCCACCTCTTACTTGAATGCCATATTTATCATTGAGCAGTTTGACCATTAAATTATAATGTATATTTTCCAAATAAAATGAGATAACTCCAAGCCTGTCTTCATGTTCAGCGGCAAGTATATGAACACCATTAATTTTTTTTAGTTTATCGAAAGCAATTGATAATAACTCGTGCTCTCTTTGAATTATATTTTCTACGCCCATTTCTTCTTTAAGTTTTATGACTAAAGCAGTTTTAATTGCTTGCATAAATCCAGGAGTTCCGCCATCTTCCCGGATTTCAATATCTTCAATGTACTTGTGTTCTCCCCATGGATTTGTCCAATCAACTGTTCCACCGCCAGGTTGGTCAGGTACTTTTCTGTTATATAACTTTGAATCAAAGATTAACACTCCTGATGTACCAGGTCCACCTAAAAATTTATGGGGTGAAAAAAATATAGCGTCTAATTTTTGTTCTTCAATTTCAGGATGCATATTTATATCTACATATGGAGCAGCAGCTGCAAAATCAATAAAACAAACACCATCATACTTATGCATTAATTCTGCCATTTTATATATTGGTGGTTGAATACCTGTTACATTTGATGCTGCAGTAAATGACCCTATTTTTAATTTACGATGTTCATATAATTTTAATAAATGTTCAAGATGACTAATGTTCACCAGACCTTTTTCATCAGGTTCAATTAAAACAACATCACAAATTGTTTCCAGCCATGATGTTTGATTCGAGTGATGTTCCATATGAGTTAAGAAGACCACAGGCTTTTCTTCTTTAGGAATATGAACATATTTTTGAAGTTGTTCAGGAATTCTTAAACCAAGTATGCGTTGAAATTTGTTAATTGCAGAAGTCATTCCATAACCAGAAAAAATTAAAACATCGTTATGATTAGCATTGACATGTTGTTTTATTATTCTTTTTGCTTCTTTATATGCTTTTGTCATTGAGGTCCCGGTAATTGAGGATTCAGAGTGAGTATTGCCTACAAAAGGTCCAAATCTTTCTTTTAAAATATTTTCAATTGGGTCATATAATCTTCCGCTTGCAATCCAATCTGCATAGATTATTTTTCTTTTTCCGTAAGGTCCATCAAAATATTGATTAATTCCAACGATGTTATTTCGATATTTTTCAAAAAATTTTTCAAGGGACTGCATAATACCTCTTCTGTTTTTCACAAAAATAATAATGATAATTGAAAGGGGGTAATAAATTTTAATTTGAGAAAAGGTGATAAATAGGGAAGTGATAAAAAATGTAGAGCGAACAAAGTTCGCTCTACTTATTAACCTAAGTATGCTTTTAAATTTTTACTTCTTGAAGAATGACGCAATCTTATAAGAGCTTTTTCTTTAATTTGACGAACTCGTTCACGAGTAAGATTTAGTTTTTCTCCAATTTCTTCAAGAGTGAGAGAATGTTCTTTACCTAAACCAAAATACAATCTGATTACCTCAGCTTCTCTTTCAGTTAAAGTAGAAAGTGAACGTTCAATTTCAGCTTTAAGAGATTCTTTCATTAGAGAATGGTCTGGTGGTGGTTGATCTTCATTTGGCATAACATCAAGCAAACTATTATTGCTGTCTTCGCTATGTGCAAATGGAGCATCCATAGAAATATGACGTCCTGCAATCTGCATTGCATAAGTAACATCCTGAACATCCATGTCAAGTTGTTCAGCAATTTCTTCTGGATTAGGACGTCTTTCATACTCTTGTTCAAGCTGGCTTAAGGCTTTACTCATTTTATTTAATGCGCCAACTCTATTTAATGGCAGGCGTACCATTCTTGACTGTTCTGCAATAGCCTGCATAATAGATTGACGAATCCACCAAACGGCGTAAGATATAAATTTAAATCCACGGGTCTCGTCAAATCTTTGACCGGCTTTAATAAGTCCAAGATTACCTTCATTTATCAGGTCACCTAAAGGTAATCCCTGATTTTGATATTGTTTTGCAACACTAACAACAAATCTAAGGTTAGCTTTTGTTAGCTTATCGAGTGCGGCTTTATCGCCCTTTTTGATTCTTTTGGCTAATTCAATTTCTTCCTCCGGTGTAAGGAGGTCTACTTTGCCAATCTCTTGTAAATATTGATCTAAAGATTTGCTTTCTCTGTTCGTGAATTGCTTCGTAATCTTCAAATCTACATCTCTCCTTAATTTATTTGTAGTTAGTTAAATTTTTCTGAGCTTCAACTTTAAGTAATACAAAATTGTTCCCTTATTTTAATATATATTCGGGTAAAAATTTTTCTGATTTTAGAGCTAATTTGTTTAATTAATTCCTTCTTATAAGGAAGTGTACAAAGTAAGTATAAATTTGATTTATAATAGCAGCTCTTTGATATGTTAACCAAAATTTCACGCCCAAAATTAATAAATTTTAATTTAATTGTCTATATAAATTTTAATTTCACAAAAATTTTAAAACTCAGAACTATTATCGAATTTTTTCCTTAACTCTTAAGCCAGAACATGCTGTCAATTCGTGTTTTGAAGAATTTAATTTATGTATCATAATCAAACATTGATAAACTAATTATAGTTCACATTATGCTTTTTTATAGGAGTGAGTTTACTTTGTAATTTCAGAAAGACTAAAAACATTAGAAAAATATTCTTAATTTGGCAGCCACAATTTAGATAATTGGAGAACTTATGAGAATTAAATCATTATATATCTATGTTATTATTTTTACGGCGTTTATAATTTCATTAATTATATTTTCGCCAAGCGCCAAGGAACCAACTTTACAAACACAAATAAATCCCCATGGTCAAATGCCTGATGACGACATTCATCGGGGTATGTCTCAGAATACTGAAGACATGCCTTCAAAATCTAATGTAGCTAAAGAAGCTCTGGAGCAATTAAATCAATTAAAAGAAGATTATGAGAAAAATCCTGAGGATACAGTTAAGATTAGAAATTATGCAGATATGTTAACTCTTGCTCATCAGCATGATAAAGCAATAGAACTTTATGAAAAAATTTTGAAAGTTGATTCGAAAAGAATTGACATTTTACAACACCTCACTTTCTTATATTTCAATAAGGGTGAACTTGATAAAGCCGAAGAGATGTCGAAGAAAATATTAACCATTAAAAAAGATTATCCGCTTGCTTTGTATAATCTGGGAGTTATTTCTCACATAAAAGGGGATAATCAAAAAGCAAAATATTATTGGAATGAAGTTCTTAAAAAAGAACCGGATAGTAAATTGGCTAAAAATGCTAAGGAATTATTACAAAATTTAGAGAAGATTAAGAAGTAAATATCTTTTTAATTAACTTTTTGTCAATTTCTTCGAAATAATAATTTGGGACTTCAATGTTTAAGTGTGGGTTTCTCCAAATTTCAGTAGAGTGCATCTCTTTTCTGTCGAATGTATTTTTTGATGAAAATTTACTTTTATGAGCTACTACAAAAAATGGGACTTTATAAAATTTACAAAGAATTGCAAGTATGGAACTGCCGACTTTGTTTACAACATTGCCATTCTTTAAAATAATGTCTGCTCCAATTAATGCAGCATCAGAATTTTTAACATGATTGCTTAACATAGCTTCTGTAATCAGGTAAACATTTATTTTTTCTTCTGCGAGTTTTCGTGCTAAAATTCTACCTTCGAATTTTGGTCTTGATTCTGAAACAAAAACTGTAATTTTAGATTTTTCTTTTTTAATTCTTTTTAAGATTTCATAAACAGTTTTACTGTTGGAAATAGTAATGAAATTTGAGTATTTCAATAATTCATTTTTAGCTTTCAAAAAAATGTTGTCATAAACATTAATTAAAATCTCATCATATTTGTAAAAGAATTTTTCAAGATTACCTTTATTTTTAATTTCATTGTAGAATTCATCAAGATAGCTATTAATGTTTTGAAATGAAGTAAATTTTTTTTGTAATTCAATTATTAGAGAAGGGAATAATTCAAAGTTCTTTCTTTCTTGTTTTATATGGTCATGAAGAAGAGTAAGTAATTCACTGCTTCCTGAAGTTTTATTATTGATTAATTTTAGTAAATTTTTATCAAGATTTTCTTTCATTAAAGACAGAAAACATTATGAAAAATTTTGATTGAACTTAAAACCTTTAATAGGTTCCCGCAAAGTTAATACGGGACACGGAGCTTTTCTTACTACTTTTTCTGCTGTACTGCCAAAGAGTAAATGTTCCACTCCTGTGTGGCCATGTGTTGCAATAATTATCAAATCTATATCTTTTTCCTTTGCTGTTTCATTGATTTCGACGAAAGGTTTTCCAGTTTTTATTATTATTTCAACTTTTATTGAAGGGTCAACATAGTTTTTAGCAAGATTGTTCAGTTCCTCTTCTGCTCTTGATTGAATATTTGTATCCATTGATGGAATTGCAACCTGTCCCATGCTGAAATCTGCAGGATAGATAATAGGTTCAATTACATAAATTAAGTACATGGAAGAATTAAAATGTTTAGCAAATTGTACTGCATACTTTAATGCGTTTTTAGAATAATCAGAAAAATCAATTGGCACAAGAATTTTATCTATCATTCCCATATTTCACCTCATTTATTTCTAAGTTTATTATAAAGCTCAATGTAATCTTTATTTAGATTTCTTAATCTTCTTGAAATTATTTGAGCAATACCTTTTAAAATTTTTATACCATCAATTGGATGAGCTTCAATAAAATCATCTAAATCAGGTTTAAATATTACTGCAAGTTGAGAATCTTTAAGAGCAATAGCGGAAGCAGAGCGTTTGTCATTATCAAGCAGTGCCAACTCACCGAAGAAATCTCCTCTTGTTAGATGAGCCAGATCAAATCTTTCGTTATCTTCAGCTTCAAATGTGATTAAAATTTCTCCATTAATTATTACATACAAACCAATGCCAGGGTCGTTTTGATAAAAAATATATTCTTTGGGGGCATAGACTCTATTGTGAAATAATTTTAAAAGTGATGCAAAGTTTTTGTTGCTGAGATTTTTAAAGGGGGGCATAGATAGAAGAACCTGTTCTAAATCACTTTTTTCTGTTGGAGTTTTAAACAAGTTTGTCCAAAAACTACTGCTTACTTTTGATTTTCTTTCCATATATAATCTCTAATTAAATAAACCTGCTTCGGCAACACGCCAGATTTTTTGACAGGGGAATTTGTTTTCGTATAATGCTCTACCTATTATAACAGAGTCTACATAGCCTTCAGCTTCTTTTTGTAACTTAATTAAGTCCTGATAACCACCAATACCGCCAGAATGAGTAACTTTTCTTTCCGTAACTTCTGCAATATTTTTTGAAAGTTCAATATTTGGTCCAAGCATCATTCCATTTCTTCTAACATCAGTAACAATGTAACGTTGAGCACCAAGTTCTTTTAGCATGCGAGCATAATCTAATGCATTTATTCCTGTAAAAACTCTTCTTCCACGTGTAACAACCTGATTTTCAATTACATCAATTGCCGCAACGACTTTGTTGGGTGTAAATGTCTCAAGAATTTTTGAAAATTCTTTTGGGTTTTCAAATGCTAAAGTGCCAATTACAATTCTTGCTACTCCTAAATCAAAAGCAATTTTAGCATCTTCAAAATTTCTGATGCCTCCACCAAGTTCAACGGGTATTATTACTGCTTCACAAATTTTTCTGATTATTTCATGATTAACATGTGAATGTTCCCAAGCTGCATTAAAATCTACTACATGAAGACATTTTGCATTTTCTGCTCTCCAGATAAGAGCCATTTCTACCGGGTCATTTCCATAGGCAGGACAATTTAACTCTGGAATCCCTTGAACAACTCTAACGGTCTTACCATCTTGTATATCAATTGAAGGAATAACTAAAAGTTTAGCCATTGAATTTCCATTTACCCTGATTCTTAATAGTTTTTTTGCTTATAATTAATTTCTGAATCTCACTTGTTCCTTCAAAAATTTTTAGAATTCTTACATCTCTATAAAATCTTTCAATTGGAAGTTCTCTGGAATATCCCATACCGCCATGAATTTGAACTGCCATATCAGCAATTTTTGAAACAGCTTCCGAACAATAAAGTTTTACAATTGCTGCATCATGACTTATATCCAGACCTTTATCATATTTTTCAGCTGCTCGATAAAGTATGCTTTCCATTAAATAAATTTTAGTTGTCATATCTGCAATCATAAATTGAATTGCTTCAAAATTAGAAATTGGTTGGTCAAACTGAATTCTTTGAGTAGCATATTGAACTGAAAGTTCGAGCAATTCTTTAGCAGCTCCAATACTACACGCCCCTACTGTTAATCTTCCTGCATCCAAAGTTTTCATTGCAATTGCAAAACCTCTGCCTTCAGTACCAATTATGTTTTCTGAGGGAACTTCTACATTATTAAATCTAATTGCATTTGTTACACTTCCTCTTATACCAAGTTTTTTTTCGTTAGGACCAATTTCAACACCTTCGAAATTTTTTTCAACGACAAAGCCAGTTATGCCTTTACTTGTTCTTGCAAAAACAGAAAATACATCGGCAATAGCTCCATTAGTAATCCAGAGTTTTTCACCATTAATAATCCATTTGTCATTTTTCTTTACTGCAGTGGTTTTTAAGTTAAAAGAGTCTGAACCAGCTTCAGCTTCGGTAAGGCAAAATGCAGCAATTTTTTCACCAGATGTAAGTGATGGCAAATATTTTTGTTTTAATTCTTCTGATCCTCCAATATAAATGGCATTTGTTCCAATAGATTGATGTGCCCCAATAAATGTTGCAGTAGCTCCGCATCCTCTTGCAATTTCCTCTTGAGCAATGCAATATCCTACTTCACCAAATCCACCCCCACCATATTTTTCAGGGAATGCAGTGCCTAATAATCCAATTTCAGCAATTTTTTTAATTAATTCTTGTGGAATAAATTCTTGTTCATCAATTTTTTTTGCTAATGGTTTAATTTCTGCGTTTGTAAATTCTCTTACCATTGAACGCAGCATTTCTTGTTCTTCTGTAAACTTAATCATCATATTAATTAAGAATTTTTGATTTGTTGATGTAAAATAAAGAAATGGATACTAAAATAAAATCAATGAAGAAATGTTTATTAGAAGAAAAATTAAACTGCTTGTGATGTTTCTACAGCAAACATTTTATATTGTTTGTAGAGAGCAACTGCATCCTCAAAACTAAATCTTGTTCTAATTAAAAAGCTTTCATCTCTTTTTTTGGCAGGTGGCTCCGGTTCCCATTCTAAATTTGAATTTAACACAGTGTTATTTTCTGTATTAACAATAGCCCATTTTGCTACACCGTTTTTATATGATTTCATAACGAGGTGGATTTTACCCTCTAAACCAAATCTCATTGCTACATCAAACCATTTTGCTTTTTCTTCTATTGTCATTTTTCTTTAATGGCTATTTTTTCTAACTTATAATCGTAAAAAAAATGGAAAGCTTTAGTGAGCAATGCTAACTTAAAATTAGATTAATATTTTTTTCTCGAAATCAAATTTTATCTAATTTCTTGACTTTCGAATAGCTAATATTCATATTTCGCATTATATGATTGAAAATTTTACTTTTTTAGCTTCAGATAATGAAAAACTTGCTATCACCACTTACTTGAATAAAAATAAATTTAGTGGAAATGCAGTTATTTTTGTCCATGGTTTCAAAGGATTTAAAGATTGGGGGTTTGTTCCTTATCTTGGCAATTATTTTGCAAACAATGGATTTTTTGTTGTAACATTTAATTTTTCTTTTAATGGAATTGGAGAAAATTTAACAGAATTTACAGAACTTGATAAATTTTCTAAGAATACTATTTCGCGAGAAATAAGGGAATTGAACGAGATTACTGATGCATTAAAATCTGATTTCTTTAAAATTAATTTTAAAGGTAAAATAGGATATATTGGACATAGCAGAGGAGGTGCAGTTGCCATTTTAACAGCAAGTAAAAGAAAAGATATTAGTTGTGTTAGTCTCTGGGCCTCAATATCAAAACTTGATAGATATACACAGAGACAAAAAGATGAATGGCGCAAAAAAGGTTATATCGAAATAATAAATACAAGAACAAAGCAAATAATGAAATTAAATATCTCGCTTCTTGAAGATATTGAAAAAAATTCAGATGATTTCTTGAATATACAAAAAGCAATCTCTCAGTTTAATAGACCAATATTAATTGTTCATGGCAATCAGGATATGGTAGTTCCGGTGAAAGAAGCTATGCAATTATATGAGTGGTCAGATAAAACTAAAACAGAATTTTTCAAAATTTATGGTACTGGTCATACTTTTGATATCGTTCACCCTTTCAATGGTTCAAATGATAAATTTGAAAGAGTGTTAGAAACAACATTATATTTTTTTCAAAATAATCTTAAATAAAAAAAGGTGAGGTATGATTGTAAAAGAATTATCCAATCATTTTGTTTTATTGCTGAATAAAATCAAATCAAATCAATTATTGGGAATATTTTCTTTTTCAATACTTACATTTCTTAGTGCTCAATTAATGATTCCTGTTCAACCTGTCCCATTTACACTTCAAACGATGATTGTGCTTTTGTCAGGAGCATTTTTAGGTGCGAGAAATGGTTTATTAAGTCAAGTTATATATTTATTGGCAGGAATTTTAGGATTACCTGTTTTTGCAGGTTTTAGTGCAGGAATTTTGAAATTATTTGGACCTACAGGAGGTTATTTATTGTCATTTCCTTTTGCTGCATTTTTAACCGGTTATTTAATTGAAAAGAAAATCAACAATCTGTTTGTTTTAGTTTCTTTTATGCTTGGTGAATTGATAATTTTAACTGGAGGAGCATTATATCTGTCATTATTCTTAAATGGTAATTTTAAGCAGGCTTTTGTAAGCGGTGCATTTATTTTTTCTCTATGGGATTTTATTAAAATAATTGCAGCATTTAGCATTTATAAAGCAATTAAAATTAAATATCATAAAGAATGAGAAATTCGTTTACAATTTTCGGATGAAAAATGAATGCTAAAAATATAATTTTTATAATTGTATTCTTCTGTGCAATTGGATTATTTATTTATAATGTAAAAAAAATTTTACAATATATTTTTATTGGACAAAAAGAAGATAGATTTAATAATCCTGGAGAAAGAATTAAAAATGTATTGAAAATTGCTTTTGCTCAATCAAAATTATTGAGAGAACCTGTTGCCGGTATAATTCATTTCTTCATTTTCTGGGGCTTTATAATTTTTCTTCTTGCAGTGCTTGAATCAATCATACAGGGATTCTATTCAAATTTCAGCTGGGAATTTATAGGTTCATTCTATAAAATAATTACATTTATTCAAGATTTATTTGGGTTACTTGTTATTACTTCTGTTTTAATTGCTCTTTATAGAAGATTTATTATAAAAGTCCCAAGACTCAATGTAGGGAAAGAAGGAAATTTAGATGCTGCAATAATCTTGCTTTTGATATTGGGAGTAGTTGTTTCTATGTTTGGACAGAATTCTGCGCATATAGCTTCAAATAATTTCACACTATCAGCAAATGAATACAGACCAATCTCGACTGTGTTAAGCAAATATTTCTTTGCAAATGCTGTTTCAATATCAAAAGTATCTTATGAAATTTTTTGGTGGATCCACATTCTGCTTGTGTTAAGCTTTTTAAATTTTTTGCCTTACTCGAAACATTTTCATGTTATTTCATCAATTCCGAATGTTTACTTCTCAAAACTTGGTAATGAAAAATATGTTTTAAAGAATATTAATCTTGAAGATGAAAATATAAGTCAATATGGAGCGGCAGATTTTGAACATTTGACATGGAAACAAATCCTTGATGGTTTTGCATGCACTGAATGTGGACGATGCACAGATGCATGCCCAGCTTCAAATACCGGCAAAAAATTATCTCCTCGTGAGATAATAAAAAATATTCGTTACAGAACTGAAGATAAAGCTCCTTTAATAGTAAATGGGATAAAAGAAAATGAAATTTTAACAAAGTCACTTATACATGATTATATAACTGATGAAGAAGTATGGGCTTGTACAACATGTGGAGCTTGCATGAATGAATGTCCTGTTACAATCGAACACATCGATACAATTGTTGATTTAAGGAGAAATCTTGTTCTAATGGAATCTAATTTCCCATCTGAATTAAATGCTGTTTTTAAAAATATAGAAACGAATTTCACGCCATGGGCTTTTAATGCACAGGATAGAGCAAACTGGGCAGAAGGAATGAATATCAAAACAATGGCAGAAGATTCAAATTGTGAAATATTATTCTGGGTTGGATGTGCTGGTTCTTTTGATTCACGGTATCAAAAAGTGACGAAATCAATTGCAAAATTGATGCAAAATGCGAATATTGAATTTAGAATTCTGGGCGTTGAAGAAAAATGTACGGGAGATGTTGCTCGAAAATTAGGAAATGAATATCTAGCTCAAATGTTAATTCAAGAAAATGTTGAAACTCTGAACAGGTATAATGTTAAAAAAATTGTAACAGGTTGTCCGCACTGTTTTAATATGTTGAAAAATGAATATCCTCATTTCGGTGGAAATTATGAAGTTATTCATCATTCTGATTTTATTTTGGATTTATTGAAAGAGGGAAAATTAAAATTGAAAAATGAATCTCTAAAACAGAAAATTACTTATCATGATTCATGTTATCTTGGGCGATATAACAATATTTATGATTCACCTAGAGAATCTCTGAAAATGATAAATGGCATAAATTTAGTTGAAATGGAACGAAATAGAGATCGAGGTTTTTGCTGTGGAGCTGGCGGTGGAAGAATGTTTCTCGAAGAAAATGAGGGTGAAAGAATTAATGAAAATCGAACAAAGGAAGCACTTAAAACAAATGCAAATATTATTGCCTCAGCTTGTCCTTTCTGTATGACTATGCTTTCTGACGGATTAAAATCTTTTAATAAATCAGATGAAATTACCGTTAAAGATATTTCCGAAATAATTCTTGAAAACTTATTAATTAATTAAAAATTATGGAGGTATACATGCAAAAGTATCAAAATTTAGTAGAGTTCGTTAAAAGTTTAGAAACAGATGTAATTAAATTTTATGAAAAGGGCCAGGCAGCTGCAGGCACTCGTCTAAGAAAAGGATTGAGCGAGCTGAAAAAAATGGCTCAAGAAATTAGAAATGAAATTCAAGAAGTAAAGGCACAGCGTAAAGCTACAAAAAGTGAATAATATATTTTTTAGGGGCTGGATTATTTTATCCAGCCTCTTTTTCAAATCATTCCTTATAAAATTTTTTTCTATTGCAGCATTAATTTTTTCTTACTCATTTCTATTTGGGGTATGTTTTAATAACTCTGTAAGTATTTTATCCCAAGATTCAATCTCAGTAATTAAATTAACATTTGTTGGCGATTTAATGTGTCATCTTCCCCAGGTCATTTCTTCTCAAATAAATAAAGACAGTTTCGATTTCAAACCATCATTTAAATACATTAAAAAATTTCTTGAAAATTCTGACATTACATTTGGAAATTTAGAAACTGTTATAGGTGAAGAAAAAGATAGTTATAAAGGTTATCCGCTTTTTAATTCTCCTCCAGAATTTGTAGAGGCATTGAAATACGCAAAATTTGACATTTTGTATACTTCTAATAATCACTCTTTTGATCAAGGGTTTTCAGGAATTATTAGAACAATCAAAGTGTTGAAAGCAAATCAAATTGATTATCTGGGGACTTACTTATCACAAAGTGATTATGATTCATTAAGAATTATAAATAAAAAAAATTTTAAAATAGGTTTATTAGCTTATACTTATGGTTTGAATATCAATCTGAATAAATACAATAAATATGCTGTTAAAATTATCGATACTACTTTGATTAAAAAAGAGATTAAAAAATTAAAAGAAAAGTCTGTTGATATAATTTTGGTTTACTTTCATTTCGGAGATGAGTATAAAAGGAAGCCATCTTTATATCAAAAAGAAATTGTAAAGAAAACAATTGAGTATGGGGCAGATATAATTGTTGCAAGTCACCCGCATGTTGTTCAACCAATAATGGTTCGTAATTCAAGTAACAATAAAATTGGCAAAACATTAGTTGCATATTCTTTGGGAAATTTTATTTCGAATCAAAGATGGAGATATTCTGATGCGGGAGTAATTTTAAATATTCGTATGAGTAAAAATGGCAGTGTGGTTTCGTTTGATAGTATCTCAATAATTCCTACATGGGTTTATAAAGGTTTGGTTGATGGCAAAAATCAATTTTATATAATTCCATCTGATACAAATAAAATAAATGAATTTTATTTTCTTAACAATCATGATAAGAAGTTAATCAAAAGAAGTTACTACGATACAATGGAAATGTTTTTAAAACAGAATAATAAATAATAAGCTAATTTCATATCTTTACGGGTCAATATTTAAACAAATATGAAAAATAAAGCATCTCTTTCGGTAATATTTTTTACAATATTCATAGATTTAATGGGCTTTGGAATATTAATTCCCATTTTGCCAACATTCGCAAGTAAAGAATTAGGAGTGCAAGATTATGGCATTGGTATAATCGTAGCAATTTTTTCTTTGATGCAATTTTTATTTAATCCATTACTAGGGAAATTATCTGATGTTATTGGAAGAAAACCAATAATTGCAGCAACATTATTATTAACATCAATTTCTTATGTGATATTTAGTTTTGCTAATTCATTTGTAATTTTATTTTTGTCAAGAGCATTGGCTGGACTTGGAGGCAGTAATATTGCTGTAGCTCAAGCATATATAGCTGATATAACTCCACCAGAAGAAAGACTTAAAGGAATGGGAATTATTGGGGTTGCATTTGGATTGGGATTTGTGTTCGGACCTTTAATTGGGGCATTTATTGCAAAGTTCGGTTATGCTGTTGCTGGATTAAGTAGCGCAGTTTTTTCTTTTACTGCATTTTTATTTGCATTGTTAATTTTACCTGAATCTAAGCAGTTGAAATCTGAAAGAATGAATCTTCATTTTAAATTATTTGATGTGAAGTATATTCAAGATGTTTTAAGAAAGCCTGTTGTGGGTTTGCTGATTTTTATTTTTTTTATAATAATTTTTTCAATTGCAAATTTATATGGAACATTTGCATTACTTGGTTACAAGTTTTATCACTTTACTGATCAACAAAATGGTATTCTTTTTGGAATAATGGGTGTAATCGGAGCTATCGTACAAGGTGTATTAATTAAGTTTACAAATAAAATTTCTGAAAGAGTACTTTTAATTTTGGGTTTAATTTTGATGATGATTGGTTTAGCAGGAATTCCATACGGAGGGAATTTTTTTGGTGTTATAGTAGTAATTACAATTTTGTCAATAGGGACAGGCATATTGCAGCCACTAATACTTAGTATGATCTCGAAATTTTCAAAGCAAGAAGAACAGGGTTCTATACTTGGCTTGAATCAATCATTTTCTGCTTTTGCAAGAGTTCTTGGTCCACTGTGGGGTGGATTTTCTTACGATTATTTAGGTTATAAAGCGCCATTTATTACTGGTGCTATTTTTACATTTTTTATATTAATCATTGTAATTAATTTTTGGAAAAATATTATTTAGAAATATGAATATTGGGAATCTTAAAATAGATAATGCCTTACTTTTAGCACCAATGGAAGATGTTACAGATATTGCATTTAGAAAATTGTGTAAAGAATTTGGGGCGGATATTGTTTATACTGAATTTGTCAATTCAGATGGATTAATACGTTCAAACAAAAAAACATTTAAGAAACTTGAAATAACTGATGAAGAAAGACCTGTCGGAATCCAGATTTATGGCGGTAACTTAGGACCTATGGTAGAATCAGCCAAAATAGCAGAAAAGAAAAATCCGGATATCATTGATATTAATGCAGGTTGCTGGGTAAAGAAAATTGCTAATCGTGGTGCGGGTGCTGGTTTATTACGAGACCCTGATTATATGCAGAAAATGGTTGAAGCAATTGTGAAGTCTGTTAAAATTCCTGTAACCGTTAAAACAAGAATTGGTTGGGATGAAAACTCTATAAATATAATTGAAATAGCAAAAAGAGTTGAAGATGCAGGTGCATCTGCATTAACTATACACTGTAGAACAAGAAGTCAAGGACATAATGGTGAAGCCGATTGGTCATGGATTCAAAAAGTTAAAGAAGTAGTTAAGATTCCTGTTTTTCTTAATGGTGGTGTAATGACAGCATATGATGTAAAAAAAGCTTTTGAAACTACAAATGCAGATGGAGTAATGATTGCTCGAGGAGCCATTGAAAGACCTTGGATTTTTAGAGAAGCAAAAGAACTTTTAACATATGGAGAAATAAAATTAATTGATTCTCCTGAATTCAGATTTCAAACAGCTCTTCGTCATTTAAGATATTCACTTGAAATTAAAGAACCGAGAACTGCAATAATTCCATTTAGAAAATTCTGGTCTGGTTACTTAAAAGGGTTAAGGAATTCATCAAAAGTAAAACAGGAATTAATGAAATTGACTGAGTATGCTCCCATTGAAGATTTATTAATGAACTATCTTGAGGAATTAAAAAAAGAAGAAAAATTTATTTACTAAAAAAAGAGCAGCGATATGGATTTGAAAAATTATATTCGAACTGTCCCGGATTTCCCTAAAAAAGGGATTATGTTTCGAGATATTACCACTTTACTTAAGGATGGCAACGCATTTAGATATGCTGTAGATGAATTATATAACTTATGTAAAAATAAAGAGATAGCAAAAGTAGTTGGAATTGAATCTCGAGGATTTATTTTGGGAGCTGCAATTGCAAATAAACTAAGAGTAGGTTTTATTCCAGTTAGAAAACCTGGAAAACTTCCAGCTGAAAAATTATCAGAAACCTATTCTTTAGAGTATGGTATTGACTCGGTTGAAATTCATAAAGATGCTATTCAAGATGGTGATTTGGTTTTAATGCATGATGATTTGCTTGCTACGGGTGGAACTATGGAAGCAGCCTGCAAATTGGTAGAAAAATTGGGAGCAAAAGTTGTCCAAATTTCATTTTTAATCGAACTCAATTTTCTTAAAGGGCGTGATAGGTTAAAAAAGTATGAAGTTCACTCCTTAATTCAATATGATTCAGAATAAAAGTTCATTAACATCTAAGTGATTAATTTATTTAAAGATTTGAAAAATTTTTTGGTGCAATTATAATTACAAATTCTCCTTTTATTATTTTTTTATCAAAGTCTTTTAAAATTTCTTCAGGAGTTCCACGCCAGATTTCTTCGAACTTTTTTGTTAACTCTCTAGCTACAACTATTGGTCTATCTGGCATAAAATATTTTAATTCTTCTATAAGTTTTTTAATTCTATACATTGATTCATAAATAACAATAGTTCTTTCTTCTTCAGCAAGTTCTTGCAATTTTTTTTGTCTTCCTTTTTTCTGAGGTAAAAAACCTTCGAAGACAAATGAGCTTGAAGGTAAACCACTTATACTTAAAGCAGTGGTAATCGCACTTGGACCGGGAACCGGTACAATTGTTATTTTATTCTTTACTGCTTCATTTAATAATTTTGAACCAGGATCAGAAATTAGTGGCGTACCAGCATCAGAAACTAATGCACATGTAAATCCCGATTTTATCTCTTGTAAAATTTTTTCTATCTGGTGTTCTTCGTTGTTTGCATTAACAACTACAAATTTTTTTTGAATGCTGTAATGGTCAAAGAGAATTTTTGTAACTCTTGTATCCTCGCAAATTACAAAATCAACTTCTCTTAATATTTTCAATGCACGCAATGTAATATCTTCTAAATTCCCAATCGGCGTAGCTACTACATAAATTCTGCCATATTTGTTTTTATCGTCGTAGTTTCTCATATCATAATTATTATTGGTAATATTATTAATTACAATTTTATTTGAAGAAAATATTTCTATCCTAATAGAAAAATTATTTGTTAACAAAAAGTAATAATTATTATCGTTTAATAATACAGGAATTTTTAACAAGAATAATTTTTTCTCCCCAAAATTTTATCCTAAGTTATTTCTATAAAATCAAATCTTGAATACTCAAAAAATTATCTTCATCAAAAAATTAAACAAACATTAATATCATTACGATAATAAGCCAGAAGCAATAAACAATTTTGATAAAGTTAATATTGTGAGGTAAACATGAAAAAAATATTGATGATGGGTGCATTGATAATATTTCTTGTTACTTCGTGCGTGACGGAAAAGATTATTGAACCAACAGTATCAAATGATTACAGTGGACAATATCAATCAATTCCTTATTCTGCTGATAATGCTGACCCAATTGTAATTTTATTGCTTTCACATGAAGGTAATAAAGTTTACGGAACAGGCAGCTGGAATGCAATAACTTTCAATTTTGAAGGCACTGTAATTAATAAGCATACTATTTTAACATTTACGCTAAAAGATACAAACTTTGGCAATATTAATGGTGATATTGATGCATGGTTTGGTGATGATAATAGTCTTGCCGGTGGTTATAAACTATGGAATTCTTTTCAGTTATTTAATGGTGCAATAAGATTTAAGTTGGTTCAAAAACTTGAAAAGAAGCACGACCAGGGAACAGGATACTAATCAAATCAAAAAATAAAAGGCTCTTTTACAGAGCCTTTTATATACTTCTAAGAGTTCTTCTTATTATTTCAATTCCTTTATCAACTTCTTCTTTTGTTATAATTAATGGTGGTCTGAATCTCACGGTTGATACACCGCAACCAAGCATTAGCATTTTGTTCTCAAATAATTTTGTAAGAAATCTTTTTCTAATTTCTGGGGTTGGCATATCGAAAGCACACATTAAACCAAGACCACGAGCTTGACTTACAAGATGTGGAAAATCTTTTTGAACCTCCAATAATTTTTCTAAAAGATATTTACCAACAATTCTTGCATTTTCAATTAAATTATCTTCAACAATAACTTCTAGATATTTTCTTGCTCTAACCATATCAGTCAAATTACCACCCCAAGTTGAATTAATTCTTCCAGATACTCTTAAAACATTATCTTCAACTTCATCAATTTTATTGCTTACCATTATTCCACACACCTGAACTTTTTTCCCGAATGACATAATATCAGGTTGAACAAAGTATTCGTGAGCCCACATTTTACCGGTTAAACCGATACCGGTTTGAACTTCATCAAACATAAGCATAATATCATGTTCATCGGCAATTTCTCTAAGCTTTAAGAAAAATTCTTTTCTGAAAAAATTGTCGCCACCTTCACCTTGAATTGGCTCAATTATAATTGCAGCAATATCATCTTTATTATTTTTAATTGCTGAATAAATTTCATTGATTGCTTGATTTTCCAGCTGAATAATTTTATTTAAATTTTCTTCAACAGGGAAAATTATTTTTGGGTTGGTAATTCTGGGCCAATTAAATTTAGGGTAATGTGCAGTTTTAATTGGGTCTGTATTTGTTAATGATAATGTGTAGCCTGACCTGCCATGAAATGCTTGACGAAAGTGTATAACCTGCTGACCTTTTTCTTCTTTATATCCTTTCATGAAATTTTTCTTAACTTTCCAATCGAATGCCGCTTTAAGTCCATTTTCAACTGCAAGTGTTCCTCCCTCAACAAAAAATAAATGCTTGAAATATTCCGGCTTTGCAAGTCTGCATAAAGTATCAACAAATTTTGCCATCTCAACTGTGTAGATATCTGAATTGGAAGGTTTATTCATTGCAGCTAATGTTAATTCTTCCTTGAACTCTTTTGTATTTAATTTTGGATGATTCATCCCAAGCGGTGCAGATGCAAAAAATGAATAAAAATCTAAATACTCATCATTAGTTTTAGCATCAATAATTGTTAAACCATGACTTTTTTCTAAATCCAAAACAATTTCAAAACCATCAATTAACATTACTTTGCGAAGAACATCAAGTGCATTCTGTGGAGTAACTTTGTTAATGTTATTTACTAATTTAGTATTAGTAAAAATATTTTCTGACATAGTAACCTCTCAAATATTTTTGGGTTTTAATTTTGGTAAGTGTACAATGAGAGGGGATAACTTAATAAACTTGTTCTAAGCGGGAGCTTAAGTAGCTTTTTAAGTTTTTTCTTCCGGTTAGTTTTTGAAAATTAATGTATTTCATAGTAATTGCTAAAATTCATCGTTAAATTATGAATCATAATCAATATTAACAAATCAATTATGGATTTCATGTGCTATTTATGTTTATTGAAATGGTGAGATTTGTTTATGAATAATTTTTGCTTAATTTAATTTAGAATAAAAATTGGATATGAATGCAAATTAATTTTGTTTATACCACTTTAGTTGTTATTGCTTTTTCATTTATTCTAACTGGATGCAGTAAAAAAAATAACGATATACTCGACTATCGTAATTTGAAATTCGATAAATCTAAAGTTGCTGCTGAAATTACAGATGAAAGACTGAAGATTAAATTTAATCCTCCAATCAACTGGCAAATTAAACAGCCTGAATTTTCAAGAAAAGTAGAAAGCTTTTCAAAAAATACTGAATCTTCAGAAAAAAATTTTTTTTACATTCCAGTTTATCTTTTCTTTAATGATTCGACAAAAAGTTTACTTAATGTTGGATATGTTGATTCTCCTGATAGTTCATTATCATTAAATGATAAATTAAATTATTATAAAAATTTTGTAAACAACAAATACTATCACTACAATTTAATTGTTGATGAATTTGTTCATTCTAATATTCATTTTACTAAATTCAAATATGAAATTGGAAATTTTATTAATAACAAGATTATACTAAAAAGCAAAAATTTTATAGTTACATTCGATTTTACTATTCTAAAGAGAAATTACAACGAGGAACATGAATATATGGAATCTACAATAAGCTCAATAAAGTCGATTGATTGAATAACAAGTAAAATTTATAAATTCATTAAGAGTGTAAAATGGATTTTTTAAAATTATTGGGTATTAAAGAAGAAAATTTTGGTGCTTCCACCGGGACAATCTGGCTTGAAACAAAAAGCAGCGGTATGATTGAAGTAATTTCTCCTGTTGATGGGAAGTTAATAGCAAAAGTTTATCAAGCAAATGAATATGAATATGACCTTGTAGTTGAAAAATCTGTTGAAGCATTTAAATACTGGAGAACTATCCCGGCCCCAAAAAGAGGTGAAATAGTTCGACAAATTGGATTAAAACTAAGAACTTACAAAGAACAACTTGGGAGATTAGTATCATACGAAATGGGAAAATCTTTGCAAGAAGGATTAGGTGAAGTTCAGGAGATGATTGATATTTGTGATTTTGCGGCAGGCTTATCGCGCCAGTTATATGGTTTTACAATGACTTCAGAAAGAGAAAAACATAGAATGTATGAACAATATCATCCACTGGGTGTTATTGGAATAATTACTGCCTTCAATTTTCCAGTAGCTGTCTGGTCATGGAATGCTATGATTGCAACAGTATGTGGTGATGTGAATGTGTGGAAACCTTCTTCTAAAACACCATTATCTGCTATCGCTGTTCAAAACATTTTAGCAGAAGTAATTAGGGATAATAATTTACCAGAAGGTTTGTTCTCTTTAATAATTGGGAAAGGTTCTACTATTGGAGAAAAACTATTGAACGACAGAAGAATTCCACTGATTTCATTGACAGGCTCAATTCAAGTTGGACAACATGCTGCGGCTATAATTTCAAAACGTTTTGGGAAAGCAATATTAGAGTTAGGAGGGAACAACGCCATTATAATAACTCCAAATGCAGATTTAAAGCTTGCAATTCCTGCAGTTGTTTTTGGAGCTGTAGGAACTGCAGGTCAAAGATGCACAACAACTCGAAGACTAATTGTTCATGAAGATGTTTATGATAAAGTTAAAGAAGCTTTAATAAAAGCCTACCAGAGTCTAAGGATTGGAAATCCACTTGATGAAAAAAATCATGTTGGCCCATTAATTGACAAAATTGCTGTGGAAGATTTTAAGAATGCATTGAACCTTGTTCAAAAAGAAGGTGGAAAAATTTTATATGGTGGCGAAGTTTTATCCGGTGAAGGATATGAATCAGGATGTTATGTTGTTCCTGCAATTGTTGAAGCAGAAAATAGTTATAATATTGTTCAAGAAGAAACTTTTGCTCCAATTCTTTATTTGATTAAATATTCTGGTGATGTTCAAAATGCAATTGATATTCAAAATGATGTTGTTCAAGGATTATCTTCAGCAATTTTTACAAATGACCTAAGAGAAGCTGAAGAATTTCTGTCAGCTTGGGGGAGTGATTGTGGAATAGCAAATGTAAATATTGGAACTTCCGGAGCCGAAATTGGGGGTGCATTCGGTGGTGAAAAACAAACAGGCGGCGGAAGAGAGTCTGGTTCAGATGCATGGAAATTTTATATGCGTCGTCAAACTAATACAATAAATTTCGGAACTAAATTACCTCTTGCTCAGGGAATTAAGTTCGAAATATAAAATTGATTTATACAATATAATTTTTGTAGAATTTTATAATCTCCAATCAATTTGGAAACTTATTCTATTGTCTAAATTGCCATCAATTTGATTATAACTGCTGCCTAAGGTTCTTTCATCTGGTTTGTATAATTCAGAATATTTGAATGAAAAGTCTATTCCAAATTTAGTTTTATATTTTATTAGAATAAACCATCGCATTCCTTCTCCATATAAAACTGGAACTGACATAATCCCTGGTAAGTCGTTTTCATAAGCATAAAGTCTTGAGTTGTATGAATTTGTTCTGAAGAAAATTATTCTACCATAAAAATATAAATTCTTATGCAATGAATAATTAATGTCTTCGGAAATTAAATATCCATTTTCTTTTTCTAATTGAGAAAGAGAAATTAATTCAAGCCTGGTTTTCAATTTTAATTTTTGTGATGAATTAAATAAAATTTCTAAGCGGAGGTTATTAGTTATACTATTTATTAAAGATTTTACTTCATTTAGATTACTTTCAATCTCTTTGTTTTGATACTTATATTTTATTCTCAATTCTGTTCGTTGAAAAATTTTATAATAGTAATAAATTAAAAATTCATAACCATTGGAAGAGAATGATAAAGTATTACTTGCTTTAGGTTTATGGAATTGGTCGTAATAAAAATGAAAAGTGCCAAATTTAGTTCTGAATAAAATTCCTGTATAAAAACCAATTTCATTTTGAACAGAAGGATTTTCACCAAATGAATTTCCATGAAGACTTATAAAATTTGCAGGATAATATCTATGCGAAAAAATAAGTGATAAGTTTTTTTCTGCTTCTAAATTGATTGTATTTATTGAAGCAATAGAATTTTTGTTATAAGCAAATTCACCGTTAATATTTAATTTTTTTATTAATGATGAATAACTTAATGAGTAACAATCAAATGAGCTGTAAAATTTTTCAGAATCATATTTTAGTTCGTTACTAAATTTTGAATGATAATAAAGTAAACCAATTCTGTTATTTTCATTTATATCAAAATGAATAGCCATGCCATAAAGATTTTCATTGATTTTGTCTTTTTTATCAATTTCTGTTTTTGTCCTATGATATCCATCATAATCAAATGAATTTACTTTATGTGTAATACTATCGATTGATGCATCAATTTTATTCGATGAAATGAATGGTGATAAAATCAAGTGATTGGTATTAACATTCATAGCAAAACCACGAAAAAATTTATTTTCGTCTGTGCTGATGTAAGGAGTTATAGTTCTTCCATTTTTATTGACAAAATTTACTGCATCAATTCCTTTTGAAAATGAATATGGCCCCCATAATGCTAAACCTTGGCCAAATTCAACAATATAATCTCCAAAAGTGATGTTCGAAAAAATTGAATAATTATTTATTTGAATATGGGAAGAAAAAAAATCTGAGAAAGAACTTTCACCTGCATCTTTTTCAATTGTAAGCCCAGCACGAAAATTATTTTCTGAATTTATAAGAAATCGATTATAAATTTTTTGCTTTGAACCAGTAAATTTATTTTCCCTAAATCCTTTTCTTGTTTGTATATCTTGAATGGTTCTAAATCGATTTGAAATTTTTATTTTATTAAAAATTCTTTTCATTGATGTCAATAAAATATCCTCTGATTTATTGATTTGAATAAATGGGGTGATTTTATTAATTAACTCATCGTTAAGTTCATCAATATTTTCTAATTCATTTATAGAATTGAATTTGCCGTGCAAATCTCGATATCTGATAATAGCATTGGCTGTTAAAAAATTGAGATAAGGAATTTGTAACAATTGTTCAATAGTAGCAGAATTAATATCAATTGGATAAATAATTAGTTCTTCAATTAAATCATAAATTTGAAAATCTTCTTTGTCGATAGAAGCATCTTCAAGTATAGATTGAAAGTCATCATTAATTTCTGATGAATCTACCTGCGCCAAAATTAATGATGAAAGAAATATTAAAATTAGTCCCGTAGTATTTTTCATTTTATTTGAATTACTAATCCAAATTGATGAGTTAAGCCCAAATCTTGATGAGATATAACAGCATACTCCAGTGAGATTAAGTTATAAAAAAATCCAAATCCCCCTGAGAATTCTTCAGGTTGATTTGCTGTCCCGATTCTTAATGATAAATAGTCAAGAATTTTATATTCAACACCTGTTTTTAATGATACATTATAATTAATTTCTTTAGATAGAGCTGTAAAAAAATTTATCCAGTCAAATGGGTGATAGTTCATTCCAAGACTTAATATTACAGGGAATTGATTGCTTTCATTATTTACAGAAGTTCTTGTGAAGTTTTCAAGTGCAAAACCAAAGTTTAGATTTTGTGTCAATATCGATTTGCAACCGAGATTGAATAATAAAAAATTTTTACTACCATAATTTTTGATTGAGATGTTTTTTAAGATAGAAGTAATTCCAAATGAAAAGTTATTTGATAGTAATTTGCTGAAGCTAAAAGCAAATTGAGTTTCTTTATAAAGCTCAAAACCATAAATCATAAAACCAGCAGATATCACTCCAAATTTTACAGGTTGAACATAAGATAAATAAGCAGTAGATAATTCTTTCAGACCAAAAGGAGAAGGTGAGTAAGAAATTCCGACTGAGCTATTTGAAAAATAGCTTAGAGTTGATGGATTGTAATACAAAGAAAAAATATCCGATGTTGATAAATCTGAAAAAGACAAAGCAGCCTGGCGTGCACCTGGTTTTAGTTGTGCATCACACAAATTGGAAAAAATTAGAAGAAAACAAAAGATTTTCAAAACCCCCTTCATACTGAAAGTCAAGTTAATAGATTGTAAAATTATTTTCAATTCTATATTTTGAATAAAAAGAAATTAGAGATAGTTATGAAAAAGCTATTGTTGATTATTTTGTTAATTGGTTCAACTATAAAATCTCAGGAACTCGATGCAACTGTAACAGTTAATTTTGAACAACTTCCTGTTGCAGCTAAGGAAAGATTAGAAAATTTTAAGAATCAAATTCAGAATTATTTGAACAACACAAAATTTACTAAAGGGAATTGGGAAGGGGATAGAATTAAATGTAGTTTTAATATTTTCTTTATCAGTGCAAGCGATGAAACAACTTATATGGCGCAATTAGTTGTTACAAGTCAAAGACCAATTGAAGGAACTGAAAGAAATTCTCTTATGCTTAATATTCTTGATAATGCATGGAATTTTAAGTATGAGAAAAATCAAGCAATGTACTTCAATCAAACAGATTTTGACCCGCTTGTTAGTTTGCTTGATTATTATGCTTATATAATTATTGGTTTTGATATGGATTCATATTACAAATTAGGCGGTTCTGAATTTTTTTCAAAAGCATTAGAAATAACAATAAGAGGTGCAAATAGTCAATTTGGTGAAGGCTGGCAGGCAAAAGGGACCTTGTATAATAGGCGTGGGCTTGCAGAAAATCTTGTAAATGCAAAGTATCAACAATTTAGAATGGATTATTTTGATTATCACTACAATGGTTTAGACCTTTTAGAAAGCGACCCTGAAACAGCAATGAAAAATATTGTTAAGTTAATTAAGAACCTTGAAAAAGTGAGAGACCAAATTGACACACGCAGTGTTCTTCTCAAAGTTTTTTTTGATGCTAAAGCTGGCGAATTAGTGGAAGTATTAAAAAATTATCCTGATAAATCAATTTTTGAAACACTTAAAAAAATTGATGCACCACACATTGCAAAATATGAAGAAGCACTAAAGTAAAATTAATTTTATTTAAAATATTTATTAGGTATTTAAGATATCTTGATAATCAATTCAAAAGAATTCAAGTTCAAAAAATATTAAATTGAGATTTCATAAATCCTGTATTTTTTATAAAGCTCACTATTCATTACTTCAGCTGCGCGGTTCATCATGTCATTATCTTCTAAAATCCAGCTTGCTTCGCCTAAATAAATTCCAAGTTTTGCAGCACGATTTACAATTTCCCAGTAAAATACTGCATCAAGACCACGCTTCTGATATTCAGGGATAATGCCTAAAGTAAGAATTCTTGCCCAAGTAATTTTTTTTCTTTGTGTAAAAAGTTTAATGAAATTAAATGGTAGGAGTCTTCCATTCATAGTTTTAAAAATTTGATTAAAATCAAGCATTACAAGAGCAAAGCCAACAAGTTGATTATCAATTTCTCCAAATAATACAAGTGATGGCTCTACAAGCGGTTTTAAGTCTTTAGCCATAGCATCAATTTCTTTATCAGTCATTGGAACGAATCCCCAATTTGGAGCCCATGCTTTATTATAAACATATTTTACTTTTTCTAATTCATTTTTAAAATCTTTCATATTGAGTTCAGTAATTTTTATTTTAGAACGCTTCTGGGCTATCTCTGCAACTCTTCTTAATTTATCTGATGAAATAACTTTCTTGTTTTCTAATTTATAAGCATAAAGGTCCTTTGCTTTTTTAAAACCATAATTTTCACAAAGTTCGAGATAATATTTTGGATTGTATGGCATAAGTAATCTTGGTTCATCATCAAAACCTTCTAAGAGCATTCCATACTCATCATTAGAAGATGGATTAGCTGGACCGCGCATTGCATTCAAGCCTTTTGATTTCAACCATTCTTTTGCTGCATCAAAAAGTTTGTTTGCTACTTCTTGATTATTAATACATTCAAAAAATCCAAAGAAGCCAACTTTATCATTGTGGTATTGATTGTGGAGGTCATTTTTGATTGCTGCAATTCTTCCTGCAAGTTCACCGTTTTTTTCTGCAAGGAATAATTCCATATCCGCATGTTCGAAAAATGGATTTTTTTCCCTGTCAAGAATTTTTTTCTTGTCATAAATTAAAGGTGGCACCCAATAAGGGTCGTTCTTATAAATTTTCCAGGGAAATTTAATAAATGTCATCAAATCTTTTGTTGAGTCAACTTTTTTTATTGTTATTGTTGACATAAGACCTCCAATATTTAAAAAAGAGCCATATCAAAATTTGATTGGCTCTTTAATAAACGAGATAATTTCTATTAAATTAATCCTAATTCTTTGCCAACTTTTTTGAAAGTATCAATAATAAATTCCAGGTGCTCATCTTCATGAGTTGACATATAGCTTGTTCGCATCATCTGTCTTCCTGGTGGGACTCCGGGTGAAATAAATACATTAACAAAAACGCCTGCGTCAAAAAGTTTTCTCCACATTTTAAATGCTAATTCGTCATCTCCCACGATTACAGGAACTATAGCAGTTCTTCCATCTACAATATTAAATCCAGCTTCTTTTAATCCTTGACGAACTTTATTTGCATTATTAATTAATTTTTGAACGCGCCATGGCTCTTGTTCAAGAATATCGAGAGCTGCAAGAGCTGCAGCAACAGCTGCTGGAGTAGGAGAAGCACTGAATATCAATGCAGATGAATGATGTTTCAAGTAATTAATTACTCTTTCAGGTCCTGCTACAAATCCGCCAAGAGATGCAAATGTTTTGCTGAATGTTCCCATTGTTAAATCAACTTCTTTTTCCAGATTGAATTCACTTGCAGTTCCACGGCCACCTTTTCCTATCACACCAACTGCATGTGCGTCGTCAATTAAAACACGAGCATTATATTTTTTAGCAAGATTAACAAGTGTTGGTAAATCAACTATTTCTCCACCTGTGCTAAAAACACCATCACTTACAATTAATTTACCTGTTTCAATTGGAATTTTTTGAAGAACTCTTTCTAGGTCATTCATGTCATTATGTTTGTATCTTACAAGTTCAGCAGTTGCACCGCGTGCCATAATTTGTCCAGCAACTATACAAGCATGATTATCTCTGTCGGAAACTACATATTCACCTTTTTGGACTAATGCAGCTATTATACCCTGTGCAGTTTGGTAACCTGTACTATAAAGAAGTACAGCTTCAGCACCAAAAAATTTAGCCAATCTGTTTTCTAATTCAATATGAAGGTCAAGTGTGCCAGTTAAATATCTCGAACCCGAACATCCAGTTCCATACTTTTCAACTGCTTTAATTGCTGCTTCTTTAACTTTGGGATGTGCTGTTAAACCTAAATAATTATTTGAACCTGCCATTACAATCTTTCTTCCTTCGATTTGAACTACAGGTCCCTCATTTTCTTCGATAGGTCTGAAATATGGATAGTAGCCCAACGCTTTGATATCATCTGCGCGGGTAAATTCAAAACATTTTGTGAATAAATCTCCCAAAAATACCTCCTGATTGTTTTACAAATTTTGATTTTTATATTTTAGTTATATCTTTTGAATAAAATTCTTAAATAACAAAGACAATATAAATAAAATTAATAATTATTTAATACTATGGAATCTAAAATTATTTCAGTTGTTACAGGAGCTTCCGGATTCGTAGGAAGTCATATGGTCGATTATCTTCTTGAAAAGGGTCATCATGTAAAATGCATTTTAAGAAAAACGAGCTCTACAAAATGGTTGGAGGGGAAGCCAGTAGAAATTTTCTATTCAGGATTATTTGATAAAGAGAAATTAAAAGAGGTTCTTAAAGATGCTGATTACTTATTTCACATTGCCGGAGTTGTAAAAGCAAAAACAGAAGAAGGTTATTTCAAAGGTAATGTTGAAACAACAAGAACACTTCTTGATGCATTATGTGAAATAGATTCGAAAATTAAAAGAATTGTGGTGGTAAGCAGTCAAACAGCATGCGGTCCTTCATTAAATGGGGAACCATGTAATGAAGAAACTCCCGAACATCCAATCACAACTTATGGAAGAAGTAAACTTGCTGAAGAAAAACTTGCCAAAAGTTATATGGATAAATTGCCAATAACTATTGTAAGACTGCCAGCGGTTTATGGAGAAAGAGATACGGAAATTTATCAGGTATTCAAAACCTATAAAATGGGAATAATGACACTTGTAGGATTTAACGAAAAGAAATTGAACTTAAGTCATGTTTATGATGTAGTAAATGGAATTTTTCTTGCAGCGACTTCGGATAAATCTAAGGGTCAACTTTATTTTATTGCATCAGAAAAAATTTATACATGGGAACAGATAAGTCAATCTATAAAAAAAGCATTTGGTAGAAGTGCTCTTACAATCAGAATACCTCATTTTATTGTTTATATAGTAGCTGCCATCGCTCAATTTTTTGCAATGTTCAGCTCAAAAGCAGCAACTTTTAATTTAGAAAAAGCAAAAGATTTTGTTCAAAAAGAATGGACATGCGATGTTTCAAAAGCAAAGAATGAATTAGGTTATAAACAAAATATTTCATTAGATGAAGGGATGATGCGAACAATCTCATGGTACAGAAAAATGAAGTGGTTATAAATATTAAAACAAAATTAAATAAAAAATTTACTTTTAATTATTCTTTGCTCCTTCTTTAATCCAGATTTTAATTCCATCAATCTGGTTTTTTGTTAAGGGCCATCTTCCAACAGGGGGCATTGGATTTGTCCCTCTACCTTCAATTGACCAGACTAATTTACTGTTTTCAGGTAAGCCGGGTGCAACAATTAAATAATCTGCGGTTGTATTATAATAATTTGTTAAACTTAATCCACCAGCCATATCTCTATCATTATGACAACCTGCGTAATTGCATTTTGCATCAAATACAGGTTGAATATGTTGTGAATAACTTACATTTGAAGAAGGTATTTGTCTGTTGTCTAAATCCTCCTGAGTAATTGTATCATCGCATGAATAAGAAATTAATAGTACAAATGTGATAATAAATATTATGTTTAAATATTTTTTGTAATTCATAATTTCACAAAATTTTGATACAAAGATATTCTTACTCTTTGTGGAATTCAATGAATTTATTTTTCAATGGACATAAATATTTCTATAGAATCCTTATTCATTTGAATTGGATAATATTTGACTCAGGAATATAAGTTTCTCTATATTTGCACTGAACTTTATGGGGCTGTAGCTCAGTTGGGAGAGCGTCTGAATGGCATTCAGAAGGTCAGGGGTTCGAATCCCCTCAGCTCCACAATTTTTCTCCTCAATATTAAAAGCCTTTTGCATCAAATCCGAAGTGATTTTAATTCTTGAGTATTACATTTTAATTAATTAGTTTTTCTCAGAAATTAACATAAAAAAATGTTTTATCATCTCTTAAAAATTTTGTGAGGGTAATATGGCTTTCGGCACCGATGTGGATTATACTTTCAATTTACTTTTCAAAAATCATCCCTTGCCCATGTGGATATATGATTATAAATCATTACAACTTCTTGAAGTTAATAAAGCTGCTATAAAAAAATATGGATATTCAAGAAAAGAGTTTCTTAATATTAAAATGAAAGACCTTGAACCAAAAGAAGATATTCCCAGTCTGTTGGATATTAAAAAGAAAAAAATAAAATCGAAGCAGTATGGTATATGTAGACATCAATTAAAAAATGGTAATATAATTTTTGTAGACATAACCTCACATAAGGTTAGATATAAAGGAAAAGATGCTGTTCTTGTAATATCGCGAGATATTAATCGGGAAGTATTAATCGATCAGAAGATTGAGAAATTAAATAAGTTATATTCTTTTTTAAGTGATGTTAACCAGACGATTGTAAGAGTCAAAGAGCAAAAAAAATTATTTTACGAAATTTGTAAGCTCTCCCACGAAAAAGCTAATCTTTTATGCTGGATTGGTTTATTTGAAAATGACAATATAAAAATTACAGCTTGCAAAGGATTTACAAAGAGTTTCATTAATAAGCAAAGTAATTTATTGAATGATAATTCATACAAAAAGATAATTAACCAGATTCATAAAAGTAAAAAATGTATTATTCTTAATGGCTTAAATGATAGAACAATTGACTGGCAGATTTATAAAAGATATAATATAAATTCCATTGCTTTCTTTCCGCTGATTATATCAAAAAAAGTAGAAGGAATTCTGACACTTTATTCACCACTAATAAATTACTTCGATTTAGATGAGGTAAAACTTTTTACTGAAATGGCAATGGATATTTCTTTTGCATTAGATTTCTTGAGGAAAGAATCTGAAAAGAGAAAAGCTGAAGAATTATTTCATCTTAATGCTGAACTTTATATGAATCTATTTGAAACTTCACCTGTGGGAATTGTTCTTGAAGATGTTAATGGAAATATTATCGATGTCAATAAAAAGTTTTGTCAAATTATGGGATATACTCGCGATGAATTATTGAAAATGAATGTTCGAGAATTCCAAACAGAAAATAAAATTGACCATGTTGAAGAAAATATTAAAAGATTACTTGCAGGAGAAATTCTCGACATGGAAATAACTTCCATAAAAAAAGGAGGCCAACCTATATGGGTTCATCTAGTAGAAAGAAAAGTGAAATTACCGGATGGACGAACCGCAATTTTATCAATTGCTGAGGATATAACTGAAAGAAAAAAAGCATTGGAATTATTGACAGAAAGTGAAGAAAGATTTCGTTCTTTGTATGAGAATTCTACAATCGGGCTTTATAGAACTACACCAGAAGGGAAAATATTGCTTGCAAATAAAACACTTATCAATATGCTTGGTTATTCTTCTTTTGATGAATTATGCAAAAGAAATTTAAATCATGAAGGATTTGAACCAGGTTATGAAAGAAAAGTATTTATTGAAAAAATTGAAAAAGATGGTATTGTTAAAGGTTTAGAATCTGCATGGAAGAGAAAAGACGGGAGTACTATCTATGTAAGAGAAAGTGCACGAGCAGTTAAAGATGCAAATGGAAAAGCTTTATATTATGATGGAACGGTTGAAGATATTACTGAACTAAAGAAAATTCATGATGAATTGGTTGAGGCAAAAGAAAAAGCTGAATCTGCAAACAAGCTTAAAGATGCATTTATTGCAAATATTTCTCATGAGATTAGAACTCCTTTGAATGGTATTCTTGGAATGGTCAGTTTAATAAAAGAATCATTTGAAAAATATATTGATGAAGAAGAAGAACAATACTTTGTTAGTATTGATAATTCAAGCAGAAGAATTATTAGGACTGTAGACATGATTCTAAATTATTCGAGATTACAAACTGGTGAATTCCCAGTTGAAATGAAAAGGATTAACATAACATCTATTATTAACAATCTTGTTTTAGAATTCAAATCTGCAGCTTCAATAAGAAATATTGATTTTACTTTTGAAAATAACTGTGGAGAAGTTTTTCTTTATCTTGATGAATATTCATTCACGCAAACAATTTCTAATTTAATTGATAATGCAATAAAGTATACAAAAAAAGGTTATGTAAAAGTAATTCTTGACAAAAATGATAATGATGAAATTATTATAAGTGTAAAGGATACAGGTATAGGAATAAGTAAAGAATATATCAAACATGTATTTGAACCTTATATTCAAGAAGAAATGGGTTATGGAAGAGCTTATGATGGTGTAGGATTAGGCTTAGCACTTGTAAAAAAATTTGTTGAACTAAATAAAGCAAAAATAAATCTGGAAACAAAAAAAGGATTTGGTACAAATTTTATGATTAACTACGGAAAAGCATTGGGGAAATAAATTTATTCCAATTTTTTTATTATTTGAGAAATTTCTTCAGCAGCTTCTTCGAGTTGTCTAAGTCTTGTTTCTAATTTATAAATTCGATAAGATTCAATTGATTCTTTACCTCCAAGTAGCCAGTTAATATCGCACCCAAGTCTTAAAAGTTTTGTTAATATTTTTGCCCCCGGTTCTCTTTTTCCACTAATATATTGTTGAAGTTGTTGAGGTGATATGTTCATTGCTTCAGCAAGTTTTTTGAGTTTTCCAAATTTCTTTTTTGCAAATATTCTAATTCGTTCTCCAATACTGAATTGATTTTCTTCATTGAATAAATCAAAATCCTCCTGATAAGTTTCATCGAATAAATTTAATTCAAACTGATAGTTGTCTATTATTTCTTTTATTTTTTTATAAAGTTCATCATCAAATGGATGATGTTCATTAAGTAAATAATTTAATGTTTGTGTTTTTATTCCAATTTTTTCAGCAATGTAACTCAGTTTAATTCCATAAGTATGAATTAAATATTTTATCTCTTCCTGCTTTGTCATTATTACTTTAGTCCGACGTTACCATTTGCAAAATAGTAAAATTTAGATTAAATGTTAACTTTTCAATTAATCTTTTTTGAAAATGAATTAATAATTATTTGAAGAATAAAAAAGTTTTATCAAAAATTTTATTTCAATATTTTAGTTTCATGGAATTATTTTCTCTTAACGACGACCGTAAATATATTCTAAGACTTGCCATACCCGCAATTGCAGGTTTGTCAACCCAAATGCTGGTTTCATTAATTGACACTGCAATGATAGGGCGTCTTCCAGATGCAAAATATTATCTTGCTGCAATGGGTATTGGAGTACTGGCAACATGGGCAGTCGTAAGTTTTTTTTCAAGTCTTGCCACAGGTACTCATGTTTTAATTGCCAGAAGATATGGTGCCAAAAATTATGAAGAATGTGGTAAAGTTCTAAATACATCTTTACTCCTTTCACTATTAATTGGAGTGATAATAAGTTCGCTTGTTGTTCTTTTTGCAAATGATATTGCTGATTTTTTTGCAGTTGATAAAAAAGTTGGAATCTATGCCGGTGAATATTTACATTATCGATTTTTAGGAATTCCATTTTTTTTGATGACTGTATCATATCGTGGATTTTATTTTGGTATTGGTAAAACAAAAATTTTTATGTATTCAGGTGTACTGGCAAATTTTCTTAACATTATTTTTAACTATATTTTGATTTATGGTGCTTTTGGAATTAAAGGAATGGGATTGGCAGGTGCCGGTTTGGGTTCAACTTTAGCAACATTTTGCGATGCACTTTTTTATTTCGGGGTTTCAATTCTTCCATCTTATCGATTCAGATATAAATACTTCAAGAATTTTAAGTTTGTTAAAGATATAGCAAATTCCATAATAAAAATTTCTCTCCCTGTTTCACTTCAAAATATTTTTATACTGATTGGATTCTTAAGTTTTATAGCAATAACTGGTTTTATTGGCACACTCGAACAAGCCGCTAGTAATATTGTTTTTTCTTCACTTCTAATTTCTCTTATGCCATGCTTTGGTTTTGGAATAGCAGTTCAAACACTTGTAGGTAATAGTCTGGGTAGTGGGAATATTAAACTTGCAAAACATTACGGCTTTGAAACGAGCAAAATTGCAGCGATTTATACATTGTTTGTAGGATTAATTTTTATTTCTGTTCCAAAAGCAATTTTAATTCTTACAACGAATGATTACAAAGTTATTGATACAGCCGTTCCAGCCTTGAGAATTGCAGGATTTGGTCAAATATTTTATTCATTTGGTGTTGTTCTTGCCAATGGCTTGCAGGCAGCAGGAAAAACATTTTTTGTTATGATGGCCGAAGTAATTGCAAATTGGTTTGTTTTTGTCCCGATTGCATTCTTTCTCGGAGTAATACTAAAATTAGGTTTAATTGGAGCCTGGTTAGCACTTCCATTTTATGTGATACTTTATGCAGGAATTATATTTCTCAAATTTTACTTTGGAAATTGGGATGGATATAAAAGAGTTTAATAACTACTTGACAAAATAATTTTTCTAAGATATATTGCTGTCGCAAAATTATGATGAATATCAAATTTAACATATTGCTTGTCATTATAATTTCCTCTGTTATTTATGCCGGTGCACAATTGATTTATTTTACTGCAACAAGTAAAGATGGAAATGTAATTCTCGAGTGGAAAACTTCATCTGAAACTAATCTTAATTATTTTGTTATTGAAAGAGCAACTGCATCAGGCAGTTTTATTCCAATTGCAAGAATTGAACCACGAGCAGACAAAACTTATGAATTCATTGACCAAACAGCTTTCAAGTCCTTGGATGCGGTTTATACTTACAAATTGAAAATTGTAGATAATGACGGTACTGTTTCTTATTCTGCTCCAGTTTCTGTTGCACATAGTGTATCAAGTGTTAAAAGAACCTGGGGAAGTATTAAAGCTTTATTCCGTTAATTAACTATTCGTTTGTTCCATTCATAATTCCACTAAAAGATTTTGTAAAATGTTGAAGACAGATTTACCAATTTACCTTGCATCAAAATCACCACGCAGAAAAAAATTATTAAAACAACTCGGAATTAACTTTAAAGTTTTTTCAGTCGATGTTGATGAAAAAATATTTGATGGTGAACATCCGATTGCAACAGTTAAACGTCTTGCCAATCATAAATTTGAAGAAGCTTTAAAAAGAAAACAGGATGGAATTATAATTACTGCCGATACAATAGTAGTTCTTAATAAAAAAATTATAGGCAAGCCAAAAGATGAAAAAGATGCTTTTAGAATCTTAAAACTTTTAAGTGGAAAAACACACACAGTTTATACAGGTTTTATAGTGTGCAATGTCTTAAACAATAAAAAGATAGTTGATTACGAAAAAACAGAAGTTACATTCAGAAAAATTTCTGATGATGAAATTAAAGAATATATTTCAACTAAAAGTCCAATGGATAAAGCTGGGGCATATGGAATTCAAGATGATTTCGGGGCTGTATTTATAAAAAAAATAAATGGCTGTTATTACAATGTTGTGGGTTTACCACTTGCCAAAGTATATCAAGCACTTTTAAGAGTTTTATAGATTACTTTTATAAAAACATCAGTTTGGTTTTTGATTTATTCTGCTTAATTTTGATTTGGATATTTGGTTGTTATATCCATCAAAATTTATTAAGTATATAAAATTGGAGTGTTCATGGCAAAGTACAAAAAAATTATTGTTCCTACCGAAGGAGAAAAAATTACAATTAAAGATGGAAAACTTTCGGTGCCCGATAATCCAATAATTCCTTTTATAGAAGGAGACGGCACAGGCCCAGATATCTGGTTTGCATCGAAAATGGTTTTTGATGCAGCCGTAGAAAAAGCTTATGATGGAAAAAAGAAAATTGTATGGATGGAAATTTATGCAGGAGAAAAAGCAGTAAGAACTTATGGTAAAAATCAATGGCTACCTAAAGAAACTCTTGAAGCTATTAAGGAATTTATTGTCGCTATCAAGGGTCCACTTACAACTCCAGTGGGTGGCGGAATAAGAAGCTTGAATGTTACACTTCGTCAAGAACTTGATTTATTTGCTTGTGTAAGACCGGTGAAATATTATTCAGGAACACCAAGCCCGGTTAAACGTCCGAAGGATTTAGATGTTGTTATCTTTCGTGAAAATACAGAAGATGTTTACGCTGGAATTGAATTCAAAGCAAATTCTAAAGAAGCAGTAGCATTGATTAATTATATCAATAAAAAATTTGATAAAAATATTCGTAAAGATTCCGGAATTGGTATTAAACCTATGAGTCAGTTCGGAACGGAACGATTGGTTAAAAAGGCAATTGAATATGCAATTGAAAATAAAAGAAAAAGTGTTACCCTTGTTCACAAAGGAAACATTATGAAATTTACTGAAGGGTCATTCAAAGAGTGGGGTTATGAAACAGCTGAAAAATATTTTAGTGATATTATAATTACTGAAGAAGAACTGTGGAAATCTTATGATGGTAAACTACCTGCAGGAAAAATTTTAATTAAAGATAGAATAGCAGATAGTATGTTCCAGCAGGTTTTATTAAGACCTGATGAATATGATATTATTGCTACACCAAATTTAAATGGTGATTATTTGTCTGATGCTTGTGCAGCACAGGTTGGAGGTTTAGGCATTGCACCCGGAGCAAATATGAGCTATTATCACGCAGTTTTTGAAGCTACTCATGGAACAGCTCCCAAATATGCTGGACTTGATAAAGTTAATCCAGGTTCCGTTATTTTATCAGGTGTTATGATGCTAAATTATATTGGCTGGAAAAAAGCAGCTAAATTAATTGAAAAAGCATTAAGCAAAACAATTAAAGCCAAAACTGTTACTTATGATTTTGCAAGATTAATGAAAGGAGCTACAGAATTAAGCTGTTCTGATTTTGCAAGAGAAATTGTTAAAAATATGTAATTAAGTTAAGAGCAGGAATAAATTAAAATCTCAAACCCTGCTCTTTATTTTTTCAAACCTAAAAAATTATTATTCATCTCTTTTTTATTTCAGCGGCATTTTCTTCCCGAATAATTCTCATTATTGGTTCTAGATTTTTACTTTTAATAAAATTTTAAAATTTGCTAATGGATTTTAGTAAAATACTTAGATATAATGCTGGTATAAGTTTTGAGTAGGTAATCGGCTTTTTTTGTAATTTTGTTAATAATAAAAGGAAAGTTTTTATGGCAGAAGAAAAATTAAAATTAGAAGATTTACTGGGTAACGTTCAAAGAAATGAAGAGTATGACAGAATTGATTTTGTAGCAATTATTGGGGGTGGTGTAATGGGACAGGGAATTGCTCATACAATTTCTGCGGCTGGTTTAGATGTTGTGATAATTGAAAAGGATGAGGAAACAATTGAAAAATCAAGAGAAAGTCTTAAAGCATCAATGGAAAGGGAAATTGCCCGCTGGGCAATGACTCAGAGTGAAATGAAATCAATTCTTTCAAGAATTAAATGGACTACAGACAGAAATGATATTCCTGAATGTGACCTTGTTATTGAAGCTGTTGATGAGAATTATGAATTAAAACAAAAAATATTTAAGGAATTAGATGCTATAGCAAAACCACAAACAATTTTTATCTCAAATACTTCCACTCTAAGCCTTACTAAAATTGCTGAAGTAACAAATCGAAGAGATAAGATAATCGGGATGCACTTTTTAAATCCTGTACCAAAAGTTCCACTTGTTGAACTTGTTCGTGCATTGGATACCTCTGATAAGACAGTTGAAATAATTAAAAAATTTGCAGCTCGAATTGGTAAAACCCCGGTTGAAGTTTATGAATATCCAGGATTTGTTACAACCCGAGCAATTGTACCTTTATTAAATGAAGCAATGCATATTTTACTTGAAGGTATTGCATCAGCTAAAGATATTGATACGGCAATGAAGCTTGGTTATAATTTCCCTATGGGTCCTCTTGAAATGGCTGATGCAATGGGACTCGATGAAGTTCTTGCTTGGATGGAAACTCTATGGCATAGTTTGGGCGAGCCACGCTACAGACCATGTCCAATATTGCGCAAACTTGTTCGAGAAAGAAAATTAGGCAAAAAAACTGGCGAAGGTTTCTTCAAATATGATGCTGAAGGTAAAATAATTTCTTAAAAATTGGAGATATCATGAAAGTTTTAGTTCTTAATTGTGGAAGTTCATCGATTAAATATCAGTTTATTGATACAACTACTCAAATTGCATTAGCAAAAGGAATGGTCGAAAGAATTGGAATGTCTAGTGCAGTTCTAACTCATACTCCATATGGAAAAGAAAAAATTAGAATTGTCGGAGAAATTTTAGACCATACAATTGCTATTGAATACGTAATTGCAGTTTTATTGAGTCCTAATCATGGTGTGATTAAAAATAAAAAAGAAATTGATGCTGTAGGACATCGTGTAGTTCATGGTGGTGAAACTTTTTCTGGCTCAGTTTTGATTACAGACCAGGTAATGAATGCAATCAAAGAAAATATTGAACTTGCACCTCTTCATAATCCACCAAACATAAAAGGAATTTTAGCAGCAAAAGAGCATTTACCAAATACTCCTCAAGTTGGAGTATTCGATACGGCATTTCATGTTAAAATGCCACCAAGAGCTTATCTTTATGGAATACCTTATGAACTATATCGGAAGTATAAAATCCGTCGTTATGGTTTTCATGGCACTTCCCATCGTTATGTTTCTGAGAGAGCAGCTAAATTAATAGGTAAGCCAATCGAAGAATTGAAAATTATTACAGCTCATTTAGGGAATGGTTGTTCAATGGCTGCAGTTGAAGGTGGAAAGTCAATTGATACAACAATGGGTTTTACTCCACTTGAAGGATTAATTATGGGAACAAGAAGCGGAGATATTGACCCTTCTGTTATTCTTTACATAATGGCAAAAGAAGGTTTATCTCTTTCTGAAGCTAATACTCTGTTAAATAAACACAGCGGTTTAATTGGAATTAGCGGTGAAAGCAGTGATATGCGTGAAATTGAAGAAGCAGTTAAAGAAGGAAATAAAAAAGCTAAAAATGCTTTTGATGTTTTTAACTATCGAATTAAAAAATATATTGGTGCTTATACAGCCGCTATGAATGGCTTGGATGCTTTAGTATTTACAGGCGGTATAGGAGAAAATTCTGTTATGGTTCGCAAAGAAGTATGTTCAAATATGGAATATCTTGGAATTATACTTGACGATAATAGAAATGAAAATGTCGAAGGAGAATGTTTAATTTCTTCAGATGATTCAAAAGTAAAGGTATTCAGAATCCCTACGAATGAAGAATTGGTTATAGCACTCGATACAGAAAAAATTGTTAGTGAACAATTAAGTCAGGTTTAACCCAAAAATTTATAAATGGATTTTTTAAGGTCACTAAAATTTTAGTGACCTTTTTTATTTTTCTTCGTTTAAGAAAATAATTCTTTCTTAAATTTACAATTGGAATTATTGGTTTTACTATTTTGAAAATACTCGTTATTAATATCAAATATCTTGGCGATTTAATCATTTCAACCCCTGCATTGAGAGCACTTCGAAATAGCTACTTAAATGCTGAAATAATAGTTATGGTGAGAAATGGATTTGAAGATGTATTGAAATATAATCCTTATATCAATGGCATAATTACTTTTAATCCTCAAATCAAAGGGAAAAAAAGTATAAAAAAACTAATAGAGGGTATTAAATTTTTTTTCAAAATCCGAAAGGAAAAATTTGATGTTGTAATAGCTTTACATCCCGGGGATAGAATCGCTTTTTTATCTTGGTTATCGCAAGCAAAAATTAGAATTGCCCCACGAAAACAGAATTTCTCATTTTTATTAAATAAAAAAGTTGATGTCCTGGAAGATTCAATTAGTTACATAGATTATTATAATAAAATAATAGAGTCATTTAATGTTAAGGTTGATTCAAAAACAACAGAATTTTTTATATCCGAAAAAGAAATTAAATGGGCAGAAGAATTTTTCATTAACAATTGTCTGAATGATAAAGAAGTACTCTGCATTCATCCAGGGGCAAGTGAACCTTCTAAGGTTTGGAAAAAAGAAAATTTTATCAAACTGATTAATTTATTAAAACAAAAAAGTTCATTGAAAATTTTATTGATATCAGGACCAGCTGATATATTAGTTTGTAATGCAATATTGAGCGATACACAAGACATAATATTTTATTACTCTGAAAGTATTCTGAATACTGCAGCTTTGTTGAAAAAATCTTCTCTTTTATTAACTCATGATACAGGAACACGCCATTTAGCAATTGCATTGAAAGTTCCAGTTCTTGCTCTTATGCCTGATGATAATTCAAAATGCTGGGATTTTTATTCAGAAGAAGAAAGGCATTATTCATTAATTGGCAAAAGAATTAAAAATGATAATGAATCTTTCTTAAGTAATATACAGGTTGAACAAGTTTATGATAAAATTGGAGAGATACTAAATCTATGGTGAAAGAAGAGGTAAAAAATATATTAATTATAAAATGGGGGGCATTGGGAGATTTAATTGCAAGTACATCTGCAATAAAAACAGTAAGAGAAAATTTCCCTAATGCACACATTACACTTTTAACGAATAAACTTATGACTCAAATTATTCCACAAAATTTTTTAGTTGATGAACACATAATAGTAAATACAGATAGAAATAAAGTTGTAGATTCAATATTCAAGCAGTTGTTAATTATCTTAAAGTTGCGAAGAAGGAAATTTGATTTAGGAATAAATTTAAGATGGACATCAGAAAGAGCTGCTTTGATTACTTATTTAAGTGCTGCAAAAGTAAGAGTAAGCAGTGGTCCAAAAAAATTAATGAATTTGTATACAATAAAATTAGAACATCCAAAAGGCAGATATCATGAAATTCATAGAAATCTTGATATTGTGAAAGCAGTTGGTTGCAGTGTTTCTGATGAAAATCCAGTTGTATTTATTTCACAAGAAGAACAGAAATATGCAGATATGTTTTTCGAAAAAAATAAATTAAAAAAAGCAAATACAATTTGTATTCATCCCGGGGCAAGTAAATCAATTCGAGCCTGGATGCCTGAAAGATTTGCAGAAATTGGGATAAGACTTGTAAAAAAATTTGATGTAAATATTTTGCTAACATGGGGAAAGGGTGAAGAAAAATTAGTTAGCTATGTTGCAGAACAAATTGGTAATAAAGCAATCATATCGGCATCTACCGAAACAATTGGTCAACTTGCAGCAATGATAAAAAATTGCAGTATGTTTTTCTCTAATTGCACAGGACCTATGAATGTATCCGTAGCTGTAAAAACTCCAACAATAGCATTGCTTGGTTCTTCACATCCAGTTGATTGGGGAGCTTTTGGTAATAAGCATATAAACATTAAATCGCCACTAAATTTAGAACATTACTCAGAAGAAGATGAAAAAAAAGCTATGGAAGCATTGTCAATTGATTATGTGTGGGAAATTGTTAAAAAAAGGTATACAGAAATTCAAGGGCAAAAATGATTGGAGAAATTGCAGCACTTATAACAGCTCTTCTATGGTCAGGAACTTCTATTGTTTTTACGGAGGCTTCTGTTAGAGTTGGTTCGTTCTATGTTAATGTAGCAAGATTAATTATTGCAATGTTTTGTCTTGCTTTGACAGTTTTAATTTTCCAAATAGAAATTAATCTATCAACATCACAAATACTAAATTTAGTTTTAAGTGGAATAATTGGGCTTATAATAGGTGATACATTTTTATTCAAAGCATTTCAAAATATTGGTGCAAGATTAAGCATGCTTATTATGGCATCTGTCCCTGGAATCTCTGCCATTTTAGCTTTCATTTTTCTTGGTGAAAAAATTTCTTTTACAGGAATAATTGGAATGCTAATAACAATTTTGGGAATTGCTATTGTTGTATTAAATCGTCAGGAAAAACCAAGTTCTGATTATAAAATCGATTACATTGGAATTTTTTATGCATTTATGGGAGCTGTTGGTCAAGCTGTAGGATTAATTTTTGCTAAAAATGCTTTCAACGAATCTGATATCAATGGTTTTGTAGCTGCATTTATTAGAATCAGTGCCTCTGTTATTTTTATGTATCCTTTGTTTGTATTTATAACTAAAATTAAAAATCCATTTTCAATTTTCAGAAATAACAAAACTGCATTAATTTATACTTTGATTGGGTCAGTAATTGGTCCTTTCTTGGGAATTACATTCAGTTTAATTTCTGTGGCACATACTAAAGTTGGGATTGCATCTACTTTAATGTCGACAGTCCCAATAATTATGCTTCCACTTGTTAAATTTTATTACAAAGAAAAATTGACATGGATTGCAATCATAGGAGCATTTTTAGCTGTTGGTGGAGTTGCAATGTTATTTTTGAAATAAAAAATTTATTATTAACATCTTTTCATTTTATTCTTCTGAATTGATATCTTATTTGTGATTTGATATCAATTATTTTTTAATTTTGAAAAACAAATAAAAGGGAATAATTATGAGATTCAGTTTAAATATAGACCACATAGCAACATTAAGAAATGCTCGTGCAGAAGTTCAACCTGATCCCGTAACATATGCACTTATGGCAGAACAATTTGGTGTTGATGGAATTGTTGTTCACTTGAGAGAAGATAGAAGACATATTAATGAAAGGGATGTAAGGTTATTAAGAGAATTAATAACAACAAAACTTGACCTTGAAATGGCTGCTGTTGATGAGATTATTGAAATTGCATGTGAAGTTCAGCCAGAATTAGCTACAATAGTTCCTGAAAAAAGACAGGAACTTACAACTGAAGGTGGTATTAATGTAATTGATAACATCAATCATTTAAGAAATACAATTGATAGACTTCATGAAGCTGAAATAGCAGTATCTTTATTTATCGAACCGGATATAAATCAAATTGATGCTGCTGCAGAAATTAATGCTGACTTTATAGAAATTCATACAGGTCATTATGCAAATGCTGTAAGTGAGGAAGATATTTTTGATGAATTAGAAAAAATTAGAATTGCAGCTAAGCATGCAAAAAAATTAGGACTTGGTGTCAATGCTGGTCATGGCCTGAATTATATTAATATGAAAGAACTCGTTGCTATTAAGGATATTGACGAAGTGAGCATTGGGCACGCAATTATCGCTCGTTCTGTTTTTGTTGGAGTTGAAAAAGCTGTAAAAGAAATGATAGAAATTATCCGAAGTTCAAAGTGAAATTTTAATCCGGAATAAATTTGAATCTGAAAGAAAAATTAGAATATCACTACAAATTTTTTGATAAAGATAAAATGTCACCCGACCCTGTAGAATTTCTTCACAGGTATAAAAATTATTTTGATATAGAAATTTCTGGTATAATCTCATCAGTTTTTGCATATGGCAATGTAAAACAAATAAATCAAACTCTGCTTACAATTCATTCTCTAATGAATTTCAAACCTTATGATTTTGTAATGAATTATAATTATTCGAGAGATAAAAAATATTTCAAAGAAATTATTCATCGGTTTTATACTTCGGATGATATTGCAAAATTTTTTTATGCATTGAATAAAATTTATGTTTCGTATCAATCATTAAAATATTTCTTTCTGTTATATCATTTCGGTGAAGAAAAAAATCTAAAAAGTTCTATTTCCTTTTTTTCAAAAAATATTTTGGAATTAATTGGTTCTCAATTTGATGTAAGTCCCGGTATTAAATTTATGTTTCCAGATCCACTGAAAGGGAGTGCATGTAAAAGAATTAACTTATTTCTAAGATGGATGGTAAGAAAAGATGAAATTGATTTTGGATTATGGAGAGAAATTTCCAAAACAAAACTTGTTATACCAGTAGATACTCATGTAGCAAAAATTTGTAGGAATCTTGGACTTACTAAAAGAAAAAATATAAACTGGCTGATGGCAGAAGAGATAACAGAAAAATTAAAAAGATATGACCCTGATGACCCGGTTAAATATGATTTTGCAATTTGCCATATTGGTATGAGAAAAATGAAATTTTGAAAATTAATAGTTGCTCATAGTTAAATACATAATTATTTTTATACACAACAATCATAAATAGGAGAACGGCATGTCGGAACAAAAACGATTTGTCCCCTTTGTTTCTTCAGAAACAAATATGGCAGAATTTACAATCCGAGCTTTGATAATTGGATTAATAATGTCTGTTGTTTTAGGTGCCGCAAATGCATACCTTGGATTAAAAGCCGGTATGACTATAGCTGCAACTTACCCGGCTGCAGTTATTGGAATGGCACTTCTTAAATTGATGAAAGGAACAATACTTGAAGAAAACTTTGCACGTACTGTTGGTTCAATTGGTGAATCAATTGCTGCAGGTGCAATTTTTACTTTACCTGCATTTTATATTGCAGGAATCTGGGTTCAGTTCGATACAATGAGCAATTATTTAATATCAACAGCAATTATGTTTGTTGGTGGAGTGCTTGGTATAATGTTCGTTGCATTATTAAGAAGAGTAATGGTTGAAGATGCAGAATTGCCATTCCCTGAATCTGTTGCTGCTTCTGAAATTCACAAAGCAGGTAGAGCTGGAGGAACAGGAGCAAAATTTTTATTTACTGCTATGGGAGTAGGGGCAATAATTCAATCACTCGGACAACTTAAATTTTTTGCTACTACATGGGAAAAGTTTGTTGGATTTTCAAAATCAGTAATAAATTTAAAATCGGCCGGAACTGCAACTGCACAAGGAGGTGTTTTACTTAGTTCCCCTGGTGTAAGTCCAGCATATATTGGAGTTGGTTATATAATTGGTCCTAAATTAGCTTCACTGAACTTTAGCGGTGGATTGCTTGCGTGGGGATTATTTGTACCGATAATTTTATATTTTCTCTCGCCAGAATTAATTCAACAATATCAATCTGCAAATCCAGGAATGAATCCTTCTGATCATGATTGGATTATCTGGTCGCAAATGATATGGAGATATGTAGTCCGTCCTATTGCAATTGGTGGAATGCTTGTAAGTGCAGGTTATACTTTATTTAGAATGAGAAAAAGTCTTGCAGTTGGAATTCAACGTTCAATAAGTGATGTAAAAAAAGCAGCAACTGGAGAACATAAAACAGAAAGAGTTGACCAGGACCTGAGCTTTAAATGGGTTATGATTGGAATTGCATTTTCTGCTGTTATGACCTTTTTAATCTATAATTATTTTGCACAAGATATTTTTGCTGCTCTTGTTGCAACTCTGGTTATGATTATAGCAGGATTTTTCTTTGCTGCAGTCTCAGGGTATCTAGTTGGAATCATCGGCTCAAGTAATAATCCAATAAGTGGATTAACTCTTTCCACTTTAATTGTTGCTGCTCTATTAATGGTTGCACTTGGAATGACAGGAAAACAAGGAGTTGCTGCAGTGCTGGGAGTTGCAGCTGTCGTTTGTGTCTCGGCTGCAGTTGCAGGCGAAATGCTTCAAGACCTAAAAGTGGGTCATATACTTGGTGGAACTCCCTGGAAAATGCAGGTGGGTGATATACTTGGCGTAGCTGTTGCTTCCGCAGTAATGTTTATTCCACTTTTAATTTTACATCAAGGTGATGTTAATGCAGGCAAAATGGCTACACCACCTTATGAAGGCGGTTTTGGAAGTGCAAAATTAGCTGCTCCTCAAGCAGGTTTAATGGCTTTGTTGTCTCAAGGTATTGTCAAAGGTGAAATGGCATGGCCTTTAATTATTGTTGGTATGGTTATGGGATTTGGATTTATATTGATGCAGGTTCGTAGTCCTATGCTTGTTTCTGTTGGAATGTATTTGCCACTTGAAACAACTTTTGCAATTTTTATCGGCGGAATTATTAAAGGAATCGTAGAAAGAATTAGTAGTAAAAGAAAATTTAATGATGCACAAAAATCAAGAGTTGAAAATACAGGAGTACTTGTTGCTGCTGGTTTAATTGCAGGTGAAGCTTTGATTGGTTTAGTCTTTGCTGCATTCGCTTTCTTTGAAATACAGTTATTCTCAATTTTTCAATATCCATCATTCTATATTAGCTTATTGGTTTTTGCTTTTATTGCATGGTATTTAATCCAGATTCCTGTAAAGAATGCTGGCAAAGCTGACGAACCTGCTCCACCTCCTGTTTCAATGTAACTGCAATGTAAATATTTAAGGCTGATTAAATATGATTTAAGCATATCATTATTTAATCAGCCCTGCATTAAAACTAATGAGGGTAAAGCTTTAATGCAAAAAATTATTCTTCTGGGGCGATTTAATAAGTCAGAAGTTCTAACAGGTCCAGAAAAAATTGCTAAAAGAATCTTGCACTATCTATCATTAAGAAATTGTGAGGTTTTGTTTTGTGATTTCTACTTTAAAAACAAACTTGATACAAATTTATTTAATAGATTTTTTGGTTATTCTAAGGTTGAAAATGAAAACAACGTAATTTGCACTGGTATAGTTAAATTAATTTTTATCTTACTTAAAAATTCTCCTGCTATTATTCACATTGTAACACTCGAAAATTATCAGATAATTATTTTTCTTCTTAAATATTTTTTGAAAGTAAAAATTATTATAACATTTCATGGCTCCCTTCTTTATGAAATAAAAAATGCAAAACAAAAATTTAGTTGGATACAAAAATTAAAGTTAAGAGTCCTTGAGAAACTCGCAGTATCAAAAGCTGATTACCTTGTGTTTGTTTCTGAACTGCTGAAAAATTTATTCGCAGAAAATTATGATTTGTTAAATAAGAATTGCACAGTAATTTATCATGGAATCGATGAAATATTTTACATTAAACCTTCCCCTTTAGTTAATAAAAGTCCATTGAAATTAATCTTTTATAATTCTTCAAAGTATATTGAAAGAGATTTACTTAAGATTTACAACACATTGCTAAAAATCAGGAATATTGAATTAGAACTTTATGTAATTGGAGATTCATTTACAGATGTTGTATCAAAAAATAATATAGCAGTTTTTTATAAAGATTATATGAATCAACAAGATTTAATCAATTTTCTTGAAGACAAAAATATTTTAATCAAGGGGGATGTTTTTGATTCTTTTTCTTTATTTGCTCTTGAATGTATGGCTGCCGGAAAAATAGTGATAGTTAGTAAAAAAGCAGGAATTACAGAATTAATAAAAAATAATGTTAATGCTATTCTTTATAACGATTATAGTGAATTGAAATCCATTATTGAAAGATTACATGAACATGATGAATTATTAGAAAGCATTTCTGAAAATGCAAGAAAAATATGCAATCATTTAAAATGGGAAAATGTGATAAATAATTATGTGAGTTTATATGAAAGAGTTCAAAAAGAATAAAATAAAAATCTGTCATTTTGTAAATCGTGTTACCGGAAAAGAAGATGGAGTATTCAGGCATTTATGTGCTCAAATCAAATTTCTTGATAATTCACTATATGAACAGTTTGTAATATCTCAAGGTGATTTTTTTGTAGAAAATATTTTTAGAGAGTTAAACATTAAGTATTATTCTCTCCCACTTCTTAATAAAAAGTACTCAATTAGAATATTTTTTCATGTCGCTAAAATTATATCGTTAGAAAATGCTGATATTATTAATGCTCATTCATTAAAACCTTATATCATTGCAGGATTGATGAATTTCTTCTTAAGGAGAAAAATAATATTTAGTTATCACGGAAGTTTTATAGAGAATGATTACAATACAAAATTAGATAAGTTTATTTATAAAATTCTTCATCATATTATTTGCAGAATTAATAATGTAAATGCATTAGTTCCTTCCAGGAGAAATAAAAACATTTTAATAAGCGAAACAAAATTATTCTCAAGAATTGATTTTTATTATAATGGATACTTGCCTATTTATTTTAGCGAAGGTATTGATGCTAACTTGTTTAGTGAGCTGCATCAATTAAAAGAAAAATATTTTGTAATTGGCTATACTGGAAGATTAAACAGAGAAAAAAATGTTAAGTGTGCGATAAAGATTTTATATGAATTAAAAAATCATAATGTTTTTTTGGTAATATTTGGAGATGGAGAAGAGAGAGTAATGCTAGAGAATTATGCATTATCTTTATCAATAGGGAATATAAAATTTTATGGTTTTGTTCATGATGCTGTTCATTATATGAAGTTATTTGATTTATTGATACTAACATCAAAAACAGAGGGTTTGCCAATTGTAATCTGGGAAGCAATGTTTAATAAAATTCCTGTAATTTCAACTGATGCTGGGGGAGTAAAAGAAATTATAGAAGAAAATAATTGTGGATTTATTTTTAGTTGCAAAAATTATCAAGAAGCTGTTAGCAAAATAATTTTATTAATGAATGACAAAACTCTATGCAAAAAGTTAGGCGAAAATGGTTATCAAGCAATAGTGAAAAAATATAATTTGAACAATTTCAAAATTTTTTTTGAAAAGTACTATTACAATTTAGTAAATGAGGGACGAAATTAACTTATTACATATTTCACCATACTTTAATTATGTATGTGGTGTAAGCAAGTATGTTTATTTGGTATTAAGAGGGCTGAAAGAATTGTCCGTTAATAATGTTCCAAAACTAAATTTGCATTTCATAACAAATGGCGGAGATGCCTTAAGCAGGCTCAGTTCAATTGATATAAGACCTGATATTATTACGTTTAAGAGAGGATTTAGAAATTTGTTTTTTATTATCCCCAACACATTCCAACTTGAAAAATATTGTATATCACATAAGATAGACATTATACATTCGCATCACCGTTATACAGAATTACTTTCCTATTTAGTTAAAAAAGGAATTTTTAGAAAAACAGAGAAGCATATAAAAATTATTACAACTGCGCATAGTATTGTTAAGGGTTATAAGAGTATCAGTTTTAAATCAGATAAAATTATTGCTGTAAGTAATACTGTTAAGAATAATTTGATTAATAATTATGGAATATCAGAAAAAAAGATAGTTCAATTTTATAATCCAGTTGATAAATCAGTTACAAACGAAATACAAATTAATAGAAATGATTTCAAAATAGATAATAAAAGCAAAGTAATTTTATTTGTAGGGAGATATTCTAAAGAAAAAGGTATTGATATTTTAATAAAAGCATTCTTAGAAGTATCAAAGACTTATAATTTGTTTTTGTTAATCATTACAGATGCAGATGAAAATATTAAGAGTCATATTCTTAGAAAAAATGGAAGAATAATTTTTATAAAACCTTCTGATGATATAACGATGTATTATAAATTGTCTGACATTGTAATTGTTCCATCTTTAGTTGAAAGTTGTCCATATGTTGTGCTTGAATCAGGAATGAATAAAAAATTCTTGATTGCATCAAATATTAATGGAATTAATGAATTTATAGAAGATGGAAAACATGCAATATTATTTGAAGCTAATAATTATAAAGCATTGATTGATTCTATACAAAAAGCTTTAAAAATATCTAATTCTCAAAAACAACAATTTGTAGAAAATTTGTATGAAAAAACAAATACTTTTTCTGACCCAAGAAGTTATGCAGAAAAACTTTTAAAGATTTACATAGAAATGTTAAATGATTCTTAACTGCTATGGAATTGTTTAACAAAATAATTTCAAGTAAAAAAGAGCTAATAAACTTTACATTAAACAAACTTCTAAACAGCAAAGGAATTCTATTTACCTACTTTGATTTTCATGCGTTTAATCATGTTAAGAATAACAAAAAATATTGTTCGTTGATGATTGATAACTTTTACATTTTTCAAGATGGTATAGGAATGTATTTAGCTTTGAATTACTTGAGAAAAGATGCAGACAGGCTTGTCAGTACCGATTATTTTAACTGGCTGATTAAAAAGATTACAAAAACAAAAAAGAAAATATTTTTGCTCGGATATGATTTCAAAAATGAATTTGTTGAAAGTAAATCCAAAGAGAAAAATCTTTATCTAATTGGTTATCATCATGGATTTTTTAATAGCTGTTGTCAAGAAACAATAATAAATAGTATAAAAGATTCAAATGCTGAATTTGTTTTTATTGGAATGGGTAAACCGAAGCAGGAATTTATAGCTGCTGAATTAAAAAAACATTTACCTGAAATAAACTATGTATGTGTTGGTAATTTTTTTAATTATTATTTTGATATTAAAAAGAGAGCCCCAAGCTTAATACAACATTTACAACTTGAATGGCTGTACAGAGTTGTAAAAGAACCAAGAAGATTATTTTTCAGATATTTTCTGGGAATACCATTGTTTATTTATTATATGCTTACTTATCAGAGGGCAAAATTTAATAGAGGGCTTAATTATGAAGACACATAATTTTTTTGTTCTACTTTTTATTTTCATTTTTTCAGGAATTCTTGCTAAGGATATTAATGTGAAAAAAATACCAAATGGTTTCGAACTTATTATTAAATTTAATCAGCATGTTTATAATATCAATAATAATTCAAAACTTGATTTTATTTATGATGAAGATGAATCAAATTCAGGGAAACCTAAATTACCTTCAAAAACATTATTTATTGCTATACCACCAAAATCAAAAGCAAGGATTGAATTAACAGATAAAAATATTACACAAATTCGTGATATTGATATTGCAGTAAACAAATTGCCTGCATATGATAATGATTCGGTTCTCTACAAAACTTATGAAAGTCATAATTATTCAATAACAACTGATATTTATCCTGAAGAAGATTATGAAATTGTAAATTATACATGGGTGAGAGGTTTTTATTGTGCTGTGGTTAAAATTAACACGCATCGTTATTCATTCAAGGATAGAACATTAAGTATAATTGAAACATGTAGTTTAAGGTTGATTTATGAGGGCAACAATGTGAGCTATATAAGAAATGATGAATCATCATTATTCGACGAAACATTGAAAGAATTGATTGTTAATTATGAAGAAGCCAAAGAGTTTCGCACTAATTATAAATTTACATTTAAGGATTCAAGTGACAGCTGGATAGATTATTCAAAAAATTATATTAAAATTTCTGTAGCAAATGATAACATATATAGAATTAGTTATGATTTTTTTATCAAACATGATATAAATTTAGATTTAATTAATCCAGCTACTATTAAAATATTCAGAGAAGGTAAAGAAATTCCAATTTATGTTGAGGGGGAAGAAGATAATAAATTTAATGAAAGTGACTATATTGAATTTTACTGTGAGAAAAATTATTCAGGCAAAGATTATCGTAAAGTAGTCAACAAAGGAGAAGATTATGTCCATTATATGAATTTATATAATGATACAACAAATTTGTGGATTACATGGGGCGGTGAAAAAGGGAAAAGAATTGAAATTGATAATTCTAATTATAGCCATATTGTAGATACAATTGATTATCATCTTGTAAAATTACATCTCGAGAAAGATGAAAGACTCTGGTATTATGATCCGACAGAACCAAGAGTTCAGTTACCTTTCTGGCAGGAAAATAAATTATATACCTGGTTAGTGATCGGAAATTCAGGTTCACTTAATGTAAATTTTAATGCAAGTAATTGTGTCGAAAATTCCATTGTAAAGACTTTAACGAGGTTAATTAGTTATTCTGCTAATGTGGCAAACAACCCAGAAGGAATTTATAATACGCATAAAATTGGCATTAGTCTTAACAGCCCATCAATTCAAAATACAATTGTTTATAACTACAAAGAAACAATAAATTTTATTTCAACATTTGATTCAGGACAATTAAAGAATGGTGTAAACACTATAAGAATTTTTGGATTACCAACTTCAGTTGAATTTCATCAATCATTAATTGACTGGATTGATGTAGAATATTTCAGAAAAAACATTGCAATTGATGATTCGATATTAATTACAATTCCAGATACTTTAAGAAAAAAATTAAGAGTGATAAAAGTAGAAAATATTAAAGGAGATAAAAGTAATTTGTTAGTCTATAAAATTTTTCCTTCATTCAAAAAGATTGATAATTATTTATTACTTGGAGAAGTTAAAAAGAGTTTACAGATAATTGATACTGTCACAGGTGGGGATAAATATTTTATAACCAAAATTGAAAAAGTTGGTGAACCAATTTACAGGTATAAAAAACACTTTGTTAATCTAAGAGATAAATCAAGACAGGCTGATTATATCATAATTACAAATAAATCATTATCCAATTCGGTTGAAAATTACAAAAAGTTTATTAACGATTCTTATAGCATTAAAACTGAATTGGTTTATGATGAAGATATTTATGATGAATTTTCATATGGACAGATTGATGCTCAAGCAATTAAAAGCTTTTTAATAAATGCTTATGAAAATTGGCATAATCCAAAACCATCTTATTTAACTTTAATTGGAGATGCGAACTATGATTATAAAAATGTAACATCATCTACTCCGATAATTCGCAAAAAAAATTTGGTAATGTCTTACGGGTTTCCTGTGAGTGATATATGGTATGTTATATGGGATAGCACAATAACAGCAATTCCTCAAATGTATGTTGGAAGAATTCCTGCTAATAATGATGAACAGGTAATTTTTTACATGAATAAACATCAAAAATATATTTCAAGAAAATATGATAAATATAACAAGACATTTTTGTTTTTCAGTGGAGGCAATACAACAAGACAATCAGAACTGCAAGAAATTAAAAATGTAAATGATGCACTTTATCAAAATTATGTTTTATCATCTCCATATTTTGGAACGGGCACTCACTTCTTTAAAACAATATCACCTCAAACGAATTTTGGACCATATTCAAATGAAGAATTTCAAAAAATAATTGATGAAGGGGGATTATTTATTTCTTACATTGGACATAGTGGAACAAGAACATGGGATAATGGCATTACAGAAGTTGAACATCTAAAGAATAAATATTCTGATAGATTCCCATTAATTACCGATTTTGGTTGTTCTACAGGAAAGTTTGCAGAACCTGATGTCGATGCATTTGGAGAATTGTTTATTTGTCAATCTCATGATGGCCAGGCAATTGCATATCTTGGAAATTCAAGCTGGGGCTATCTTTCGACTTCATTAAGATTTCCAAAATATTTTTATGAAATATTTCTGAGTGATTTAGGAAAGGGAATTGGTTATGCTCATCTTTCAGCAAAAATTAAACAGCTTAATGAAAATGGTTTTAATGATATTAATCGTGTTTTTACTTATTGTAATCTTTTACTTGGGGACCCAATCGTCAGTCTTGCTTTGCCATCAAAGCCAAATTTGTATGTAGATAATTCAAAAATCAATTTGCTTTCATCTAATCTTAATGACAAAAATGATTCAGCATTGATTAAAATAAATGTCTCAAATTATGGTATATATAAAAATGCGATAACTGAAATTAAAATTGAAGATGTATTTAATAATAAAATATTATTTGAGCGGTTAATCAATGTTTATCTTCCAAAGTTTGAAGATACATTATTAATTAATGTCCCCATTAAAAATTATGCTGGAAAACATAAAATAAGAATTGTATTAGATATCACAAATTCCATTGATGAAATTTATGAAGATGATAATTATGCTGAATATGAATTTTTTGTTTATTCAGCTTCACTGGTCCCCTTAATTTCTTCTAAGCATTACAGTATAATTAATGACACATTATTAATTCTGAATCCAATAGAAAAATTAAATATTAATGTTGATGAAATTATAATTCAATTTGATGAAAATTCTGATTTCATCAAACCAATAGAAATTGTTAAACCAGTAGGTATGTTAGTTACAAAAATTCCATTAAATCAGCTTGAGGATAATAAAAGATATTATTTCAGATTTAGATTGAATGATAAATCAAGTCAATTTTCAGATGTATATTCATTTAAGAAGATTAATAATAAAGCTGAAGTATTGATTGATGAACCAGTTGAAAATGATAGAGAGTTTATTTATTCAAATACTGTTTATGACAGTCAAAGTAAAAGTTGGAAGTTAAACAGTAGAAATATTTCATTGATTGTCAAATCAGCAGGTTGGCTCGATGGTTCATATGGTTCTATTTTGTATGATAACAATGAACAGCTCCCTTCAACATATTATTGGGGTCTTGCTGTTGCTATTATTGATTCTATTACATATATGCCAAATACAGTTAAATATTTTTTAGTGCCCGATGCCGAAGTAGCAGATTCACTTGTAAATTTTATCAATTCATTAGCTGCTGGAACAATGGTAGCAATGACAGTTTGTGCAGATGCACAGCAAAATATATTTGGTGGAAAAAATTCAAAAGTTCGCAATGCTATAAAAAGTTTAGGTAGTTTTTACATTGACAGTGTTCAATATCGTGATTCATGGTGCTTGATTGGAAAGAAAGGTGCTATACCCGGCTCAGTTCCTGAAGCATATAAAAAACAATTACAGGGTCCCGTTCAAATAGAAATTTCAAAAAGTCTAATGTTCGATAATGGCTTTTTGAGTTTTCCAGAAATAACAAATGCAAGTAAATGGGAAAAAATTATTATAGATACATATAAACCTGATAATTCTAAAATTGTTTTAACCCCTATAGGAATAAATACATATGGAGAATTTGATACACTGAAAAATTTTATTTCATATACTGATTCTATAAATATCAGCCAGTTAGATGCAAGTAAATATCCTCGGATTAAAATTATCGCAAAATTTTTTGCGAATGAAAAGAAGGAAAGCCCAATCATTAAATCTCTTTCGGCATATTTTTCATCTTTACCTGAATTAGTAACTAATTATCAGATCACATCGATTGAATGTGAATCCAACCCTTCCTGTAAAGATTCTATTAAACAGGGAGGAAAAATTCATTTTCATTCTAAGATTTTTAATGCTGGCAAATCGAACTCAGGTATATTTGATGTTTCTCTTCAACTTGTTAAACCTGATAATACAATTATTAATTTGAAAGATACTCTCATTGAAAATTTAACCCCATTTGAATATACCTCTTTTTCTTATCAATACATTAATAATGATGGTTATGGTAATTTTAGTTTTATTTTAACGTTAGACAAAAAGGATGAAGTAAAAGAATTAATAGAAAATAATAACACTTATGTAAAAACCTTTTATGTTTGGAAAGATACAATCACCTCAATAAATGCATCTTCAATAGTTGTTAAGTTTAACGAGTTTGAAATAAATGATTGGGATTATGTAGAACCAGAAACTGATATCAAAATAGAAATATATTATCCAACATGGTATATGTATGAAGAAGATACAACAGCATTCAAATTACTCTTAGATAACAAAGTAATTTCCTTTTTCGAGCTCAAGAATTCTGGTGCAATTGATTATGATACAATGAATAGAAAAATAATTGTTCTTTTTCACAGAAGTTTTGAAAAAGGCGAACACAGCTTGAAAATATTTACCAAAGATGCTAATAATAAATTTACAACACTACCAGTTTATGAAAAGTATTTTATTGTGACTTCTGAAATAGAAATTAAGAATGTTTACAATTTCCCTAATCCTTTCAGCGGTTATACTTATTTTACTTTTGTTCTAACACAAATTCCCGATGAAGTTAAAATCAAAATCTATACAGTTGCAGGAAGATTAATAAAGCAAATAAATGTTTATAATTATGAATTAACGACTAATCTTAATAAAGTGTACTGGGATGGAAGAGATGATGATGGCAATATTGTCTCAAACGGAGTTTACTTTTATAAAATAATTGTACAAAAGAAAGAGAAGACTGAATCTGCAATTCAAAAATTGGCAATATTAAAATGAAGTATTTTGCTTTTTTATTAATGTGCTTTATTAATTTAAATGCACAGAACCATACTTTCCCTGTAGAACTAATTTATTTTAAAGCAATAGCTTCCAATGGATTTGTATTATTAAGCTGGGGTACTGCAACAGAAGTTAACAATTATGGATTTTATGTAGAACGTTCAAATATTTCGTTGATATTTAATGAAATTGGATTTGTCCCGGGCAACGGAAATTCTAATTCACCAAAGAATTATGTATTTATTGATTCTACTTTGTTTCATGAAGGAAAATATTTTTATCGGTTAAAGCAAATTGATATCGACGGACATTTTCAGTTTTCTGATACCATTATGGTGGATTATCATTTAACAGGAATAAAAGAAAATAGAGATAAAAATGAGATAACTTTCAATGATGTTTTTGAAAAAGGAAGTTATGTTATTAGAATTAGCAATAAAAATTCAGTATCCGGGAACTTATTTCTTTACTCAATAATTGGAGAAAAAAAATTTGAAGCATATATAGAGTCAGATAATTCAACTATTATCATTCCAAATAATTGTTCAAGTGGGATTTATATTTTAGTATTTACAGTGAATTCAAAAATCATACAAATGAAAAAAATAGTTATAGTAAAATGAAAAACTATATTTCATTTGCGGAGCTAATAAAATAAAAAAATAATTTATCAAGCTATTCTTTAAAATTTTTTTAGATGCAATAATTTTATAATTTTGGTTTAGAAGTATAAAATTAAATTATTATTGAATTCACAAATTGACATTAATATGAATTTTTTTGAAAGAAGAAAAAAATTGAAAAGTGCAAATTATCTTGAACTCACCCCTGTTCATTTAATGAAATATGAATCAGATGAAAACAACTTCGTAACAATTCACATACCTAAGTTTAATAGTAGCTTTAGTTTTAAATATATCATGCCCAGATTGAAAAATCCATTTATAAAACTAAAACTTGATGAATTAGGTTCTGCTGCGTGGCTTGAAATTGATGGTAAAAAGAAAGTATTAGAAATTGCAGATAGACTCACTCAAAAATTTGGGTCTAAAGTTCAGCCTGTTGAAGAAAGATTAACTAAATTTTTAACACAACTATATGAACAAAGATTAATAACATTTGAAGAAATTAAAGGAGAATAATTATGGGAGAAATATTAGGGCATTTGAAACCATCTCTTCTATGGAACCATTTTGAAGAAATTTGCAAGCGTCCACATCCTTCAAGAAAAGAAGAGAAAGTTGCTGAGTATGTAATTTCAATTGCAAAAAAGAATGGCTTGAAGTATAAGAGAGATGATTTTGGAAATATTGTAATTACAAAGAAGGCAACATTAGGAAAGGAAAATTTAATTCCTGTTGTTCTGCAGGGACATCTTGATATGGTTGCAGAAAAAAATGCAGATGTTCAGCATGATTTTGATAGAGATCCCATTCAACCATATGTAGATGGTGATTGGGTAAAAGCAAAAGGGACAACACTTGGCTCTGATAATGGAATTGGAGTAGCTGCTGCTCTTGCAGTTCTTGAATCTAATGACATTGAACATGGACCACTTGAAGCTTTATTTACTTTGGATGAGGAAACGGGATTGAATGGGGCGCAAGCTCTTAAACCTAATTTTCTCAATGCTAAAATATTAATTAATCTCGATTCAGAAGAGGATGGAGATTTATACATCGGTTGTGCAGGAGGACAAACAACAACTGCAAAATTTGTCTTCAAACCATCTGAAATTCCTGCAAATACTACTGCTCTCGAAATCAAAATTACTGGATTGAAAGGCGGGCATTCGGGACTGGATATTAACACTGGAAGAGGAAATGCAATAAAATTAATGGCTCGCCTACTTCATGAGTTGAATTATAAATTTGGGATTAGATTAGTAAATATAAATGGTGGTAGCAAACATAATGCAATTCCGCGTGAATGTTTTTCAATAATTAGAGTATCTAACAAAATATTAAATGATGTTGTTGGTTATATTGAAAATTATAACAACATAGTTCGAAGTGAGATGTCAACAGTTGAGCCAAATTTAAATGTTACAGCAACAGAAATAAAAAATCGTTCAAAAGTTATGGATAAAACGACTGCAACAAATTTGATTAACTCTCTTTATGGTATTCAAAATGGTGTAATTAAAATGAGTGCAGAGATTGAAGGACTGGTTGAAACCTCTTCGAATTTAGCTGTTGTTACTACAAAAGGAAAAACTGTAGAGATTATTACAAGCCAAAGAAGTTCAGTGGAAACTGAAAAACATGATATATCAAATGCAATTTCATCAGTTTTTAATTTAGCAAAAGCCGAAGTTCATCAAAAAGATAGCTATCCAGGATGGAAGCCCGATGTTAATTCACAGATACTTCAAATAATGAAAAATGTATACAAAAATTTATATGGAAGTGAACCACACGTAAAAGCAATCCATGCAGGACTTGAATGTGGAATTATTAAAGAAAAATTTCCTGAAATGGATATGATTTCATTCGGTCCAACTATAATTGGAGCCCATTCTCCAGATGAAAGGGTTCAAATCAGTACGGTTGAAAAATTCTGGAATACATTAGTTAATGTATTAAAAAATATACCAGAGCAATCAACAGTATAAAATGAATTTGCTCTTAAAAAAAGCAAGAGTATAGAGCAATAATTTAGAATATAATTCTTGATTCTGTTATGCTCTCTGCTCTTGCTTCAGTAAAATTATAAAGTGGGAATTAAATTTATTATTAAATAAAAGTGATTTACAATTTTGCTTTGCTTTCTTCCCAGTATTTATCCATTTCCTTTAGTGAAGATTCTGTTAAATTTTTTCCGCTTTCTTTTATCTTATTTTCAACATAATTAAATCTTGCTATAAATTTTTCGTTTGTAATTCTCAAAGCATTTTCAGGATTGATTCCAAGAAATCTTGCATAATTTGTAAGAGCAAAGAAAACATCTCCAAGTTCTTCTTCTAATTTTTTTTGGTCCCCACTTTTTTCACATGCATGCATTTCGTTAATTTCTTCTATAACTTTTTTCCATACATCTTCTTTATTATTCCAATCAAAACCAATTTTAGAAGCTTTTTCCTGTAAACGGTATGCTCTTGCAAGTCCAGGTAAATTTTTAGGAACTCCTTCCAAAATTGAATCTCTTCCTTCAGATAATTTAATTTCTTCCCAGTTCTTTACAATATCTTCAGTCCCATTGACTTTTACATCTCCAAAAACATGCGGATGACGACGAATTAATTTTTCTCGGATAGTATCTATTACATCATTGATATTAAAATGATTTTCTTCTTCTGCAATAACAGAATGAAAAAGTATGTGTAGCAATAAATCTCCAAGTTCAGTTTTAATTTCTTTGTAATCTTTTTCATCTATTGCTTCTATTAATTCATAAGTTTCTTCAATTGTAGCAGCTTTAATTGAATCGTGAGTTTGTTCTCTGTCCCATGGACATTCTTTTCTTAGTCTTTTCATAATGTTGTATAGTTCTTCAAATTTTTCCCCTGTCATATTCTAACCTTTTTTTGCTGCAAAGATAAATAATGAGTTCGATAAAAAGCTAATTCAAAATTTTTTAATAATATCAAAAAAATATTTTCAATATATTTGCATTGAAATTAAGGAGGAGTAAAAATGTATGAACAAAAAATTCGAGAAATATTAGGATATGATTTGCCAAATACTCCCAAACCATTAGCAGCTTATGTTCCAGCAAATCAAATTGGTGACTTAGTTTATACATCAGGGCAACTTCCCATTAAAAATGGGAAATTAATAGCTGAAGGCAAAGTAGGTTATGAGGTAAGTGAAGAAAAAGCAATAGAATGTGCGCAGCTTTGTGCAATAAATTGTTTAAGTGCAATTAAATCATTAATTGGCAGCCTGGATAGAATTGAACAAATTGTGAAATTAACTGTATTTGTAAATTCCAGAATAGGATATTCATCCCAGCCCAAAGTTGCAAATGGAGCTTCGGAGTTTTTAGTTAATGTTTTTGGAGAAAAAGGGAAACATGCAAGAAGTACTGTGGGAGTAAGTGATTTACCATTGAACGCACCAATAGAAATTGAAATGGTCGTGCGTATTAAATAATTAGTTGATTATTATATGACTTGAAACTTTATAAAAGTTATGATAAAATTGCTATAGCGATTAACAAAGAAACAAAAATTTTGATTCATTGTTAAAAGCCAAAAAAATGGAGCTTACAATGAAAAGAGTAATTTTGGTATTAATAATTTGTGCAACAACTATAACTGCTCAATTCAAAGACCAGACAAGTAATTATGATATTAAAAGTAACATAATAAAAAATTATTCATCAAGCTTATTCAATTTTTTTAACTCAGAAAATTTTAAGATGAATCATACATTCGATATCTCTTATCAAACATTTGGTGCAGCAGGCAGTTTAGCTTTGACAACTTATACTAACAGCATGTTTTATAAAATAAATGATAAATTAAATATTCAAGCAGATATTAGTCTTGTAAATTCTCCTTTTAATTCTTTTGGAAAAGAATTCTCAAATAAAATTAATGGATTATATTTAAACCGTGCACAAATAAACTACAAGCCTACTGAAAACATGTCGATAATTTTACAATACAGAAACATTCCTTATTACAATCCATATAGTTATTATTCATCTTTTTATTACAGAGATTTGTTTGACCGCTTTGAGTATGATAAATAGAGACAGAAATTTTATTAAATTTACGATTGATAATTTGATTTAACTTAGACACACAACAATTGGAAAAATATAATTCGAAAAAATCATCTAAAAAGAGCACAGATTTAAAATCTTCCTCAATAAATCTATTCTTAAACATCACCAATTTCTTTTTATTTGCAATTATACTTTTTATGATATATTCACTTTATATAAAAATTTCAGATGCAAAAACAAATTCATACAAAGAAGAACAATTACCTTCAGAAATTATTCAAGTAGAAGTTTTAAATGGCTGTAATGTAGCAGGGATAGCTGATAGATTTACAGATTTTCTAAGAAACAACGGATTTGATGTTGTAAATATTGGTAATTACATAAACAATGACATTGATGAAACTATCGTTATCGATAGAATGGGCAATAAAGCTAATGCATACAAAGTTGCAGAGGTTTTGGGTGTAAAAAGAGACAATGTTATTCAGCAGCTTAACGAAAATTATTTTCTTGATGTTACAATAGTAATTGGAAAAGATTACTATAACTTAAAACCACTAAAATGAGGTAAGTGTGGATTCATTAAAATTTGCTAAACAAATAGCTCAATTGATATTAAACAAGAAAGGTTATGATATAAAAATTCTTGATATTCGTAAAATTTCTACTATCTCAGATTTTTTTGTTATTTGTTCTGCTGATGTAGACAGACAGGTTAAAGCTATAGCTGATGAGGTAGAAGAAAAACTAAATTCTAAAGGTGTTAAATGTTTCAGCAGAGAAGGCTATGAAACATTGAACTGGGTCATCCTTGATTATTTTGATGTAATTGTTCACATCTTTCGAACGGAAGTAAGAAATTATTATAATCTTGAAAAACTATGGGGTGATGCCCCAATTGTTCCTCTCGATGATGAAGAAGAGCCCAAACAAAAACTTAATTCAAAAAATTCTAAAAGTTCATCAAAAAAGAAAACGGAGAAATAATTGAAAAATTATCTTTATACTATTTTTAATAGGCTTTCTGATAAATTAGATTATCTAAAAAATATCGATTTTATTTTTACTGTGCCTAATCAACAAGCTCATGGTGATTACTCTACAAATGTTGCAATGTTGCTATCTAAATCATTAAAGAAAAGCCCACGAGAAATTGCTGATGAAATTATCTCTAATCTTCAGTATGATAAATCAGTTATTGAAAAAATAGAAATTGCAGGACCAGGATTTATAAATTTTTATTTTACAAAAAGATATGTAACGAATGTAATTAAAGAGATAATTGAAAAATCTGAAAACTATGGCAAATCAAAAAAATATGATGGTAAAATTGCACAGGTAGAATTTGTATCTGCAAATCCAACTGGACCTTTAACAGTAGGACATGGTAGAAACGCTGTAACGGGTGATACTATTGCAAATTTGCTTGAATGGATTGGTTACAAAGTTGAAAGAGAATATTATTTTAATAATGCTGGCAGACAAATGAGAATTCTTGGTGATTCAGTTCGCTTAAGATATCTTGAATTGCTCGGTCATAGTATTGAATTTCCGGAAGAATATTATCAGGGAGATTATATTAAAGACATTGCAAAAAAACTTTATGATGAATATGGAGATAAATTAATTAATGAAAATCCAGAAGGAATTTTTAAGCAAAGAGCAGAAAAAGAAATTTTTGATGATATTAATAAAACTTTGAGACGGCTCAATATTCATTTTGATAATTATTATAATGAAAATAGTTTGTATGAAGAAGGAAGAATAGAAAAACTTTTACAATTGTTTGAGAAAAAAAAATTATCTTATAAGAAAGATGATGCTGTTTGGCTTAAACTTTCTGAATTAGGTAATGAAAAAGATAAAGTTATTGTTAAATCAACCGGGGAACCAACTTACAGACTGCCAGATATTGCATACCATATTACCAAATTTGAACGAGGTTATGATTTAATAGTTGATTTATTTGGTTCAGACCATAATGCAACTTATCCAGATGTTTTAGCTGGACTTAAAGCACTTGGGTATGATATAAACAAAGTAAAAGTTTTGATTCATCAATTTGTTACAATAATTCAAAATGGTGAAGTAGTTAAAATGTCAACCCGAAAAGCAAATTATGTAACTTTGGATGAATTGATAGATGAAGTTGGAAGTGATGTTGTGAGATACTTTTTTAACATGAGAAGTATTTCAAGTCATTTGAATTTTGATATTGGACTTGCAAAAAAACAGTCTGACGAAAATCCAGTATTTTATCTGCAATATGCTCATGCAAGAATTTCATCAATACTTCGAATAACAAAGGATGAAAATCTAAATTTCTCTTTAGAAAATCTTGAATTACTTACTCAAGATGAAGAGCAAAATTTATTGAAAAAATTATACGAATTTCCTGATGAAGTATTGTTGAGTGCAGAAAATTTCGAACCTCATAGAATATGTGTTTATTTAGAAGAATTAGCTGCTTTATTCCATAAATTTTATACTGAATGCAGAATAATAGGCAGTCCAAAAGAATTAGCCGAAGCAAGAATTGCATTAATAGTTGCAGTTCAAACGGTGCTTAGAAATGGATTAAAAATACTTGGTGTTTCTGCTCCTGAAAAAATGTAATTAACTGGCTAAAGCAATAGATAATGCATAAATTTTTGAAGCACCATTTTCTATTAAAACTTTACCGCATTCAGAAATTGTAGCACCAGTTGTAATTACATCATCAACAATCAAGAAAATTTTATTTCTTATCAATTTATTATTTTTAACTGAGAAAGCTCCGCATACATTGGCTTTTCTGTCTTCTAATTTTAATTCTGTTTGCGATTGAGTATATCTTATTCTTTTTAAGATAGATGTCTCTACCTGAATTTTAACAATATTACTTATTGCTTTGGCAATATAATATGATTGATTATATCCTCTTTCTGCTTTTTTAAGATGATAAAGAGGAACTGGAATGATAAAGTCAGGTTTCCAGTTTAGAATATCTTTGTAAAAATTTTTTCCAGCGAGCTCACCTAAAAAAATACCTGCTTTAATATTTCCGTTGTATTTTAAATCATGAATTACTGATTGTAAAGCTTTATCTTTTTCAAAGATAAATAGAGAACGAAAATCTTTTATGATATTTTCTTCTTTAAATTTTCTATTGTATTCTTTTGACAATAAATTTTCATCTGTTTTTTGTATAGAAGAAAAACAATTAAAGCATATGCATTTTTCGTCATCTTTTAATTTCTCTTCACATGAAATACAAATTCTTGGCAGAAAAAAATCTAATATTTCTTTTACTAATTTCATTTGAATTACATTAATGTTTTCAAATGATTAACTATACCATTCCGTGTCTTTTTCTTATAAACCATTCAATTGAAAATAATATTATAATTGTAATCAGCAGCCATTTATCTGTTCGTAAATTAATTTCTGATGTAATGCTTTTTTCTTTTATTGAAGCATTAAGGATTTCGTTTAATTGTTTTTTAAGTTCATCAATATCACTTAAAAAATAGAAATTTCCATTTGATGCATAAGCTAATTGTTTTAAGAAATTTATATCCATTTGAGTATTTAATTTTTCAATATCTGATTCAACTACTGAAAATCTTCCACGATTACTTTTCAAAGTTATTCCATCATATTCTGCAGTTGCTTCATAAGAATAATTTCCCTGCCTGTTAAGTTCAAAATTAGATTGGAATATTCCATCTTTAACTTTTTCTAATATCAAATTATACTTTTGATTATCATTAAAAACAGTCAAATTAATTTTTGCTGAGTCAATCGGTGCAAAAGTGTTGTCATATAACTCAGCTATAAAATCAATTGGTTCGCCTTCGGAAAATATTTTTTTGTTTGTTTTTACAATGAATTGGTTTTGTCTTTCAGCAGTATTAAGCCATTTGATTATATTGTTAAGAAATTTAGAAAAAAAGTAAGGATTTTTTTCTGCTTTTAATAATTGCCATCTCCAAATATCTCCTGCTAAAATTGCAAATGATTTTTGTCTCCCAATATTCATTGAAATAATCAGAGGAATGTTTGCGGGTATATTTCTTACAGTTCCTTTAACCAAAATTTCGCATCCAGGTTTTGGTATTAACTCAGTTGTTGATTTTGTAAGTGGAGGCAAGTTTTCCCATTCTTTATCTTCAAAGGATTTTGAGAATATTGATTTTATAGAACTACTAAAAATACTTGGTGCAATTTCTATGTATGTATTCGAAATGTTATTTATTGAAAAGGGGAGAACTTTTTCATAAGCCGATAATTGATGCATATCCGTATTGTTGGAAACTATCATCAAATAAGGTTTATTATTTTTTTCAATCTTTGAAAAGATTTGTTGAGAAAAAGATGATGTTGAATTGTATGCAGGAAAATCTATTAATACTAAAACATCTGCACTGTCAATTTTGGAAATATTATCATTCCATATTTTGTTTTGTGTAATTTGTATGATTTTTATTATATCAATATTCTCATTGTTTTTAATTGCTGTTGAAACTGCTGACAAGTCAGGAGATGGACTGCCAGCAATTATTGCAACTTTAATTTTGTCTTTTAATACATTAATGAAAAATGTTTTCTTATTATTAAAAAGATTATCCTCATTTTTTAGTTGGGATATTAATATACTTAATTTTATTTCTCCATAATTTTTAGGTGTGTAATCAAATTTAATTTTGTTAAAACCTGTTTCACTGAGATTAAAATTTTTTGTTTGAATTAACTTATCTTCTTCAAAAAGAGAAGCACTGATGATGCTATTATCAAATCCTTTTTGTGTTATTAATGCTTCAATTTCTGTTTCTTTATTTGCATAAATATATTGATTATAAAGAACTTCCTTTACAGCAACATCTTTTTGAATTGAACTATCCCCAATTCCAACAGTAAAAATTGGAAAGTTTAATTTTTCTGCTTCATATATCGGATTGCTTCCATCTGTTATTATTCCATCACTAATTATCACCGCTCCTGCAATATTATCTTCTGAATTTTTTAATACGGAAATTATTTTATCAAAATTTGTAACCGGTTCATTATACTTAATTTTATTTAACGAATCTATTGACAGAGGTTCAGGATGAACTCCAAAAGTAAAAATGTTATAAATAGACTTTTTGGTAGTTACTAAATTTTTTATTGCATCAATATTGCTCGAAAGTCTTTTAAGGCTGTCTTTAACAGCAAGTGATTTTGAATTGTCTGTAAAAAGAAAAATTTTTGGTTCATTTATTTTTTTGTAACTGATTGTAAGAACAGGTTCAAAAATTAAAATCAGGATTAACAATATCGAAATGCTTCTTATAGTTACTAAAAGTGTTTTTATTAAAGTAGAAACCTTTGGGATTGTATATTTATATATAAAATATGAATAAACCAGTAGAATAATTATTCCGGGAATTAAATAAAAAAAATTTATTTCTGTCGAAATATGAAAATTGCCTGTGGGCATTTGATTAACCTTTTTCTAAACTTTCCATTAGATTTTCAATTTTCCAGCTTTGCATTGAGTTATAAGTATTATAATCTGTCAAATCAAAATGAATTGGTGAAATTGATACATAATTATTTTTAATGGCAAATTGGTCTGTAGTTAAATCATTGTCTGTTTCAACTAAGTTTCCCGTAAGCCAGTAATATTTTTTGCCATAAGGATCAATTCTTTCTTCATAAATATCATCCCATTTTGATTTCCCCTGACGTGTTAATTTAATTCCTGCAATTTGATTTTCTGGCAAATCAGGCACATTTACATTAAGTAGTGTCCCATTTGGCAATCCATTTTTTATGACTAATAATGAAAGTGCTCTTGATAATTTTGCTGCAAATTGAAAATTTTTAGCTGCATGATTGGTAACCGATACGGCTATAGAAGGAACATCCATTATTGCTGCCTCGCGTGCTGCGGATACTGTCCCGGAATAAATTATATTAATTGCAGTATTTGAGCCATGATTTATTCCCGAAATTACTATATCTGGTGGAGCTTTCATTATGTTTCGAATTCCAATTTTTACACAATCGGCTGGAGTTCCGTCAACTGCATAACCAAAAAATTCTCCATCTTTGAAATACTCTGTAATTCTTAATGGGATTTTCATTGTTATTGCATGTCCAACAGCACTCTGTTCTGTTCGCGGAGCTACCACTGTAACTTCTCCAATTTTTTTCATCTCACCAGCAAGTGCTGAGATTCCAGGAGAATCAATTCCATCATCATTTGTTATTAATATTTTCACTATTCACCTATATTTTTTATTGGATATTTAACAGAAATATTTCTCTATAAATAAATTTTATTAAAGTAAATATACTTAAAAGCTGAAATAACAAAGAAACATTAAATTAGTTATAAAACTTTGTTTTAAATATCTTAATTTTGTATTGAAAAATTTATTATAACTATGAAGCTCAAAGATATTTTAATTTTTCTTGTTTCAGTTTCGTCATTAATAACAGCACAAATTGATACTACACAGATTGGAAACATTGATATTTTTGTTATCGATTCATATATAACACCAGAACCACCGTATAAATTTACTTTGTCGTTTTATACAAGTGATAGCTGTACGTCAAAAATAGTTTTTGATAATAAAAAAGAATTTATTGTTTCTGATAAATTGAATGAAAATCATAGAATAGAAATTGAGCTTGATGGCATAATTAATAAAAAGAATTTAATTCAATATAAAATTTTAGTTTACAATAAAGATAATGTTGAATCCATTAGCCAGTTATATGAAATAGAAATTCCGCAGAACATCATTTTTGCTTACAAAAAAAATGTAAACTTATTTCAGGTATGTTGTTTTGGGGGTATTATTTTTGGTTTACCTTCTCCAACTTATATTTCTAAAAACAACAAGGATTATTTTGGTTTAACAAAAGAAATTCCTGTTTTTTCTTTTTATAAAGGAAGTTATAATTATCCCTTTGGTTACATAGGCGCTGAATATGCTCATATTTTTAATGCAGATAAAAAAAATTTTCTAAGAGTTGGATACAAGCAAATTATTCAGTTAAATTTTATTAAATATGTTTCTGCAGGCTTAAATTACTTTACTGATTTTAAAGGTTATAATGGAATAAGTCCAGAGTTCTCATTTGGTTTATTCCAGATACAAAATGTTTTTACTGCTTTTTTGAGATACAGATATAATTTCCAACCTGACAGAGGGGGAACAGATTTTCATGAAGTATCTGTGGGATTATATTCCAATTTCTTCTCAATTAATTTTTAGAAAATTTAATTTTAGTTAATGAATTTTTTATAAAAAATTTATTGTAATGCAGGAAACAATTTTATCGGTTAGTGAAATAACAAATCTTATTAAAGTTACTCTCGAAGAAAGTTATTCGGAAGTAAATGTAATAGGTGAAATTTCTAATTTCAAAGCGCATGTTTCAGGCCATTGGTATTTTACATTGAAAGATGCAAATGCTCAAATAAATTGTGCTATGTGGAGAGGAGTAAACAGTTATGTGTTTTTTACTCCACAGGATGGAATGAAAGTAATTGTAAGTGGAAGAATTACTGTTTATGCGCCAAGAGGTAGTTATCAGATTGATGTTCGCTCCATGAAACCGGCAGGAATTGGTGAACTTCAAGCAGCATTTGAAAAATTGAAACAGAAACTTGCCGCTGAAGGTTTGTTTGATATTGAACATAAAAAGCCAATCCCAAGATTTCCTAAAAAAATTGGTATTGTAACAGCAATTGATGGTGCAGCTTTTCAGGATATGAAAAGTATAGCTGCAAGAAGATATCCTCTTGTAGAATTAGTAATAGCACCTTGCCGAGTTCAGGGAGAAGGTGCAGCTCAAGAAATTGTAGAAAGCATAAAATTACTCAATCAGTTTAATGATATTGATACAATTATTGTTGGACGCGGCGGAGGTTCACTTGAAGATTTATGGCCCTTTAACGAAGAAATTGTTGCTCGTGCTATATTCAATTCAAGAATTCCAATTATTAGTGCTGTCGGTCATGAAATAGATTTTACAATTGCAGATTTTGTGGCAGATTTAAGAGCTCCTACTCCTTCCGCAGCTATGGAACTTGCAACTCCAAATATTGATGAACTTTTTGCCTTTATAAATGAATTTTCCTATTATTTCACAGAAAATATGCTCGAAATTATTGAAAACTATAAATTGGAGGTTAATCAATTAATTTCTTCCTATGGTTTCCGATTGCCACAAGATAATATTAAAAACAAAATTCAATTATTAGACAGTACTGTTTTTAAATTTCAGTATTTAATTGATGATAAACTAAAGTCAGAAAAAAATAGACTTGAATTGCTCAATAACAAAGTTCAATCTTTTAATGTAGAAAATATTTTAAGGAGAGGATTTGCTATTGTCAAACAGAATGAAAAGATTATTCATAGATTAAAGGAATTAACATTACACAAACCAGTCCAATTGAAATTTTATGATGGAGAAGTAATAATAAATGAGTAAGAAAAAAGAAAATTCATTCGAAGAATCATTGAAAAGACTTCAAGAGATCTCGGAAATTCTTGAGAGAGGAGAAGTTAGCCTTGAAGAATCAATTAAACTTTACGAAGAAGGAATAAATTTAGCAAAATTCTGCTATACTACTTTGAAAGAAGCAGAACTAAAAGTAACCGAACTTAAAAAACAATTTGAAGCAGATTTAAAAAATAATTTTCAAAATGGAAATGAATTATGATTGATAAAGCTCAATACAAAATTCTTTTTAATGTTAATTCTCCTGCTGATATAAAAAATTTTTCTATCGAAGAATTAAATTTACTTTGTTATGAAATAAGACAATACATGATTGATATTATATCTCAAATTGGTGGTCATTTTGGCGGGGGATTAGGAGCAGTTGAATTAACAGTTGCATTACATAAAGTATTTAATACACCTTACGACCAGATTGTATGGGATACAGGTCATCAGGCTTATCCTCATAAAATTATTACTGGAAGAAGAGATTTATTAAAAACAATAAGACAATTAAATGGAATAAGTGGGTTTCTAAAACGAAGCGAAAGTGAATACGATGCATTTGGTGCTGGACATGCTTCAACTTCAATTTCTGCAGCTTTGGGTATTGCAGTTGCAAGGGATATTTTAAAGACAGACAGAAAAGTTGTTGCTGTAATTGGTGATGGAGCAATGACAGGCGGAATGGCTTACGAAGCTATGAATAATTCTGGATTGATTAAAAGTGATTTAATTGTTGTTCTCAACGATAATCAAATGTCGATAGCTCCAAATAAATGGCAGATTTCTAATTATTTTACAGAAGTAATTTCTCATCCTGAATTCAATAAATTAAAAGGAGCTATCTGGGATTTGACCGGAAAACTTGACCAATTTGGAGACAGGATAAGAAAAGCTGCTGTAAGAATTGAACATGGAATAAAAGCTATTGTAACACCTGGAATGTTGTTCGAAGCACTTGGATTTAGATATTTTGGACCAATTAATGGGCACAATATTTCTCAATTAATAAAAATATTTGAACATGTAAAAAATCTAAAAGGACCAATCCTTGTTCATGTTATTACAGAAAAAGGGAAAGGATATGCACCTGCAGAAAAACATAATCAACGATTACATGCAGCAATCCCTTTTGATAAAATTACTGGTGAAGTAATTAAGAAATCTATTACAACTCCATCTTATACAGAAATATTTGGTAAAACACTTGTTGATATTGCAAGAAAAAATTCTGATGTTGTTGGTATAACTGCAGCAATGCCTGATGGAACAGGGTTAGATTATTTACAGAAAGAATTTCCTGAAAGATATTTTGATGTAGGAATTGCAGAAGAACATGCAGTTACATTTGCAGCAGGTTTGGCTACTCAAGGCATTATACCTGTAGTTGCTATTTATTCTACTTTTCTCCAAAGAGCTTTTGACCAGATTATTCACGATGTTGCATTACAAAATCTTCATGTTGTATTTGTGCTGGATAGAGCTGGATTAGTAGGCGCTGATGGACCAACTCATCATGGAGCTTTTGATTTGTCTTACCTGCGATTAATTCCGAACATGGTTATAATGGCTCCTAAAGATGAGGCTGAATTAAGAAATATGTTGTTTACAGCAATTAATTATAAAAAAGGTCCAATTGCCTTGCGATATCCTCGAGGGAATGCACTTGGAGTAACAATAAAAGATGAATTCGAAGAATTAGAAATTGGTCAAAGTGAAACTATTCAACTTGGTAATGATGTTGTATTTCTGGCTGTGGGTGTTATGGTTGAATATGCTAAAAAAGCCTCACAAATTTTAAGTGAACATGGAATAAATTCTGAAATAATAAACATGAGATTTATTAAACCACTTGATAAAAATAAGCTTGATGATGTTGCAAATCGTTTCGATAAAATTGTTACACTTGAAGAAAATACTTTAATAGGAGGATTTGGTTCAGGTGTACTTGAATATTTTGCAGAAAAAAATTATAAAAATGATATTTTAAGAATTGGATTACCCGATAAATTTATTGAACATGGGACACAGCAACAATTACATAACCAGCTTGGTATTGATCCGAATGGAATTGCAAACCAGGTATTAAAATTTATCAATAAAAAAGCAATTAAAAATGGAATTGTAGCTTGATGGAAAAAGTAAAATTAGGAATTATTGGCCTGGGCAGTATTGCACAACTAGTGCATCTGCCAATTTTATCTAAGCTCGAAAATGCAGAACTTGCAGCTTTATGTGAAATAAATAAAAATAGATTGAAAACTATAGGTGAAAAATATCCATCTGCAAAAAAATATCAAGATTATAAAGAGATGACAGCGAATGAAAATCTTGATGCTGTTATAATTGCAACTCCAACATCTACACATACTGAAATTGCACTTCATTGTTTGAAGTCAAATATTAATGTTCTAATTGAAAAACCAATAGCAATTAATTATGAAGAAGCTAAAGAGATTAATAACGCTGCTAGAAAACATAAAAAAATTGCAATGGTAGGAACGAACCTGAGATTTAGACCCGATGCTATGTTAATGAAAAGCATAATAAACAGCGGAGAACTAGGAGAACTTTTTTATATAAAATGCAGTTGGTTAAGAAAAAAAAGCAGTGCACAAAAATGGTTTATAAATAAAAAGCATTCAGGTGGCGGAGTTGTTATTGACCTTGGGATTGTACTACTCGATTTAGCTTTGTGGATGTTTGATAACGATAAAATTGAATCTGTCTCAGTTCAAACATTTAATCATACTTTGAAGGATATTGAAGAATCAGCAATTGGATTTATTCGATTTGAAAATGAGCAAGTAATAACTTTTGAAGTAAGCTGGGAACTATATTCAGAAACTGATAGCTTTAGTATGGTTGTTCATGGTACAAAGGGGACAGCACATTTAAATCCGCTTAGAGTTTATAAAAGAATTGAATCAACACATATTGATTATACTCCATCAAAAACAAATATATCGAATCTGTTTAGAAAGTCTTATGAAAATGAGTTGAAACATTTTATTGCAACTGTCCGAGAAAATATTCAGCCGATATCATCAAGTGAAGAGTCATTGATTAGAATGAAAATGCTTGAAGCAATTTATAAATCAGCAAAAACAGGAAAAGAAATAAAAATATAATTATGGCAAAGATACTTTTAGTAGACGACGAAAAGGATATTATCGAATTTCTTCAATATAATCTCGAAGCCGAAGGCTTTGAAGTAATTTCAGCTTGTAATGGAATTGAAGCACTTTCAAAACTTTCTGAGAATCCTGATTTAATTGTTCTGGATATTATGATGCCAAAGCTCGATGGTTACGAAACTTGCAAGAGAATTAGAAGCAGCAAAAATCATAAACACACTCCTATTATATTTTTGACAGCTAAATCTTCTGAAATCGACGAAATACACGGTTTAAACATTGGAGCTGATGATTATATTCAAAAACCTATTTCTCCTAAGAAATTAATTGCAAGAATAAAATCGAATCTTAGAAAAACGGAAATCAGTGAAAAAGATAAGATTGGTGAAAATGAGATAAATATTGGTCCACTGAAAATTAACAAGGATGAATATACTGTATTTGTTGATAATAAAAAAGTTGTGCTACCAAGAAAAGAATTTGAATTGCTTGCTTATCTTGCTTCAAATCCAGGAAAAGTATTTGACAGAGAAAAAATTTTATCAGATATATGGGGCAACGATATAATTGTAGTTGAAAGAACAATTGATGTTCATATTAGAAAAATAAGAGAGAAATTGGGTAAACATGCAGATTTAATAGAAACAATTAAAGGAGTTGGTTATAGATTCAAGAATATATAAAAAAATTAGTCATTTTATATTTCGTTCAACTGATTATTTAATCCCTTTAATAATTTTTTATTTCTTGTTTTTATTAATTCTTTTTATTTCCAACCTTAATATTTCACAAATTGTTTTCATCTCTATTTTTACATTCTTATTTATATTTATTTTGATATTATACTTGGCAAAAAAAAGAGAATTAGAAATTGATATTATAACCAGAACAATTAATTATATAAGAAAAAATAAATATTCATCTTCAGAAGAAATTCATTTACCAAAAAATTTAGCAGACCTTGAAGATGAAATTCGTAAGATGTTTTTAAAAGTTAAGAATGATATAAATCATTTAAAAAAATTAGAACGCACAAGAACAGAATTTTTGGGTAATGTTTCTCATGAATTAAGAACTCCAATTTTTGCAATACAGGGATATATTGAAACTTTACTTGACGGTGCTATTGATGATAAAAAAGTTAATAGAACATTTTTACAAAAGGCTAATCAACACGTTATTAATCTTAATAATTTGTTGAATGATTTAATTGATATTTCTATGATTGAATCAAAACAAATGAAAATGAGTTTGAGGTATTTTCAAGTTGCTCCATTCCTTGAAAACATAATAAATGAAATGAAACCTTATGCTGAAAAGAAAAATCTTGATTTAGTATTATTGCCAATAAATAAAAGTCTTGAAATTTTTGGTGATAAAGAAAGATTAAAACAGGTAATGAATAATTTAATTACTAATGCAATAAAATATACTGAAACCGGCAAAATTGAAGTTGGAGTTGATGAATACGAGAAGGATGCAAGAATATTTGTTAGGGATACGGGAATTGGAATTGACGAGAAAGATTTAAATCGAATTTTTGAAAGATTTTACAGAGTTGATAAAAATCGTTCAAGAGATATGGGAGGAACAGGACTTGGCTTGGCTATAGTAAAGCACATTGTGGAAGCTCATAATTCAAAAGTGGAAGTAAAGAGTAAATTAGGCAAAGGAAGTGAATTCTCTTTTGTGCTTAAGAAGTTAGTTTAGAATTCAAGTGAAATCCCGATTGATGGCAATATACCAATTGACGTTGTTTCGTCGATAGTTTTTGTTTTTTGGTCCCATCTAATGCCGCTTAAATTTCTTCTGTTATATATATTCTGAATATCAATATAAGTAATTAGTGTCCAACTATTAATTAACCATCTTTTGTCTACTCTCACATCGAGAGAATGAAAAGATTTTAATCTTCTTGAATTATATTGATTAACATTCTGCAGACCATTATCATCAAATGGTGTATATGGCCTTCCTGAAGCATATCGGAATTTCATACTTAATTCCCAGAACATATTAAATCTATATCCGCCAGCAATATTGAAAATCCAATTCTGATCATAACTGCTGCTTCTTTTAATTCTATCTAATGCAATGAAGTCCGATTTCGAATAAGTTAAACTTAAAATCCCATATAAAGGTATGTCGGAAATTTTTTTCTGAATTGATAATTCTAATCCTTTTACATTCCCTTCACCAGCACTAATTAAAGGGTCAAGTCCAAAAGAGGAAAAATTATCATCACTCCCTGAAAAACCCGCACCTGTATTTGCTAAAACAAGATATTGTCTGATTAAACTTGCTGGATAGTTTGAATAATTTTTAAGAAAAGTTTCGATTTTTAATTCTGCATCATTCCTAAATAAATAATTAATACCAAATACATACTGATTGGTTTTAATCGCAGTTAAATTTTTATTTTGATTGTTTGATATCAGCCAGATATAAGATGGTAATTGTCTATAAATTCCTGCACTAAAATTAAAGCTGAACATTTCATTTAATGAATATGATGCTGAAAATCTCGGACTAATATAATTTTTTTTGTTAATGCCATTGAAATAGTCATATCTTAAACCAAGATTGGTTAGGATTTTTGGAGTTAATAAAAAATTAAAATTGATGTATGAACCATTCTTTAGAAAATTATTTTTTTCATTAAGAGATAATGAAGGCAATATTTCACCAAAAGTAGTTTTGAATGATGGGAAATATATGTCACTATTAAATTCTATTAATTTGATTGCAGCACCAAAATTCATTTCAATTTTTTTTGAAAATTTATGAACAACATCAAGCTGAAAATTATTTTCTTCTTCTCTGGAAATATTTTTAAATAGAGGTTGTAGTAATGAATCTTTCTGGACGTAATCAAAGTCAGTAAAATTTCTATAATACTTCAAATTCATATAACCATTGCTGAAAACTCTACGATATGATAATCCTGCAATATATTGATTTTGATTACTCCCTAATATTCTCGAATTATTTATTATTTTTTCTTTGTCATCGTTGAAAAATTTTACTTTATCAAATGCTCCTATGAATAAGAAGTTGATTGTGTTAATATTATCAATTTTATAATCCACTTTTGTTAATAAATCATAATATTCGGGTACGAAAGAAAATCCAGCAGCTTTGAAAATAAAATCTAAATAACTTCTTCTTGCAGAAACAATAAAAGATGAATTTTTATTTATTGGTCCTTCAATGTTTAATCCAAACATAGATGCTGAAATAGTTGCTTTTCCTTTTATTCTGCTGTCATTTCCTTCGCGTAAATTTATGTTAAGGGTAGATGATATTTTATCTCCATACATTACTGAAAATCCACCAGTAGAAAAATTTACTTCATTGACGAAATCAAGATTGATGTAACTTATAGGTCCTCCTGTAGAACCCTGAGTCCCAAAATGATTGATATTAGGAATTTCAAAACCATTAACAACATAAAGATTTTCAGATGGGGCTCCTCCACGAACTATTAAATCGTTTCGTCCTGCATCTGCTTGAGAAATTCCTGGTAATACAGATAAAGCTCTGATAACATCTTCAAAACCTCCAGGACTTCTTCTCAATTCTTCATTAGATAGTTTTCGCAGGCTTACAGGTTCAATTATATTTTTGTCAAAATAATTTGCCTGAACAATTATATTATCAAGTTCTATCGTTTCAGGAGCAAGTTCAAAATTAACTTGAGTTGTTGAATTGGGTTTAACTATAATATCAGTTTTAATAACAGATTTGTAACCTATTATTGATGCCTTAATTCTATATATATTCGGAGGTACATTTTTGATTGTGAATTTTCCTTCTAAATCGGTAGAAGCTCCAATATTAGTCTCTAAAATTATTACATTTGCTAAAGGTAATGGTAATTGTGTATTAGCTTCTACTACATATCCTTTAATTTCACCATAATTCTGTGATGAAATTTTTGTAGAAATTAACAGTCCACAAGTAATTAATAAAATAATATTTCTCATATTGATTTTTTCAGTTTGTTTGATTATAAAAACTAAAATCTCAATGAAAAAGTTTCGTAAATAATAAAAGTATCATTCAAAGTGGTTTTTACGGTAGCAATACAAAGACTTTCGTTTGAAGTTAATGATGATGATTTTTACTTACTAAAAATTTTTTTTAAAATCTTTTTTACTTTTTCATGCATTTGTTTTGCCCACTGATATTCTGTTCCAAGTATTCCCAGACCTGCAGGAATAATCAAATAAGCAGGACCTGGCACAATAATCATGATGATACCAATTATTAATAATATACCTCCAACGATACTGATTATTATCTTTTTAATTTTTCTTTTCCTCATAGTATAAATTTTCATAATGGGGAAAAATTAAATTAATAATTTGGATTTATACCAAGATTGAAAAACATAAATGACCATAAATCTGTATAGAGTTCAATTGATTTTGATGTGCTTGTACCTGCACCGTGTCCCACTTTAGTTTCAATGCGAATTAATGTTGGATTTTTACCAGTATTTTTTTCTTGAAGAGTTGCAATATACTTAAATGAATGAGCAGGGAATACACGGTCATCGTGATCAGCAGTTGTAACAAGTGTAGCAGGATATTCAGAATTTTTAATGTTGTGAAGTGGAGAATATTTTAATAGATATTCGAATTGTTCTGGATTATCACTTGAACCATATTCTGAAACCCAGGCCCAACCTATGGTGAATTTATGAAAACGCAGCATATCCATTACACCAACCATTGGAAAAGCAACTTTGAATAATTCAGGCTTTTGATTAATTACTGCTCCAATTAATAAACCTCCATTCGAAGCTCCTTGAATAGCAAGTTTATCAGGTAAAGTATATTTATTCTTAATTAACCATTCTGCTGCTGCAATAAAATCATCGAATACATTTTGCTTATTGTTTAACATCCCAGCTTTGTGCCATTCTTCACCATATTCATTTCCACCGCGTAAACATGCTAAAGCAAATACAAAATTATTTTCTAAAAGTGGAATTCTTGGAATTGAAAAAGTTGGTTGCTGCGAAATATTAAAACCTCCATAAGCATAAAGTAATGTGGGATTATTTCCATTTAATTGTAATCCTTTTCTGTGAACAATGAATAGCGGGATTTTTGTACCATCTTTGCTTTTATAAAATATTTGCTTCGTCTCATAGTCCTCCATATTAAATTTTATGTTAGACTTTTTAAATAAAGTTGATTTATTGTTTTTAACATCGTATCTGTAAATTGTTGGAGGATATGTGAAAGATGTAAATGTATAGAAAGTTTCTGTATCTTTATTTTTCCCTGAAAAGCCGAAGACGGTTCCTAATGTGGGCAATTTAACATCGTAAAGATAATTACCGCTTTCAGTGTAAACTGAAACTTTACTGCTTGCATCCTGTAAGTATGTAACAATTAATTTCCCTCCAATCCGAGAAACATTTTGAATAACATTTTTTGATTCAGGGATTATAGTTTTCCAGTTTTCTTTAGAAGGATTTTTAAGGTCAATTAAAATCAGTTTATTATTTGGAGCTTGATAATTTGTAAGTACTAAAAATTTGTCATCAATATTGTCGATAAAATTATATTCAGCTTCGAAGTTGTCAATTAATTTTATTATTGAAGAATTAGCAGAAAGATTTTTATACCATAATAAATTGTAAGATGACGACCCTTCTGAAACAGAAATTATTAAATATTTTTCATCATCAGTAACATTTACACCAAATAGTCTTTTGGGATTTTCTTTGTCTTCAATAATTAATTCATCCTGAGTCTGAGGAGTGCCAACCTTATGATAAAAGATTTTCTGAAATTGATTGGATTGTTTTAATTCTTCACCAGATTTTGGTTCATCATATTTAGCATAAAAGAAACCGTCTTTATACCATGCATTACCTGAGAATTTTGACCATAAAATTTTATCCTCAAATAATTTTTTTGTAGAGACCTCCATTATATAAAACTCGCGCCAATCAGAACCTCCTCTTGATATTCCATAACTTAAATATTTATTGTCATTAGAAAAAAAGATTCCTGCTAGTGAAACAGAACCATCCTGTGAAAGTTTGTTTGGGTCAATTAAAACTTCGGGTTCTCCATTAATTCCTTTTTGTATGTAATAAACATTTTGTTCTTGCAATCCATCATTTTTTGAATACACATAATAGTCCCCAACTTTAAAGGGAGTACTGTATCTTTCATAGTTCCATAATTCTGTTAATCGTTTTTTAATTTTATTTCTGTATGGAATATTTGATAAGTAATTGTTTGTTAATTTGTTTTGAGCTTCAATCCATTGTTTTGTCTCTTCAGAATTTAAATCTTCAAGCCAGCGATAAGGGTCTGCAATTTTTACTCCATGATATTCATCTATATGATTTATTTTTTTTGTTACGGGGTATTGTAAGTTTTGTGCTTTCAGATAAAGTGAAAAATAAACACAAAATATTATCAGTAAAGCTCTTTTCATATTATTTCTCCAAAGTTTTATATACAGGAGATTATTTAACTACAAGATAGAATTCGTTCAGAAAAAATCCAAACTTTAATTTTACTTAAATTGAGTTATGATGTCTGTAAATATCATTTTTTAAAAAAATATTTTACTATTTGAGAAAGTTAGGTATTTCTAAAAATTATCAATAATAATTAAGAAATAAAATTTAATAGCATAATTTTCTTAAATGATTTTTTGTAACATGCTAAAATTAAGAAATCATTCTGTGTGTAATTAAGTTTTTATTTATTTTGCTTTATGATATTCTCTCTCTATTTTTCGTTCATAAGAAAAATAAGTTAAGTCATTAATTACAAATAATATGTGTTGATGACTTAAAAATTCAATAAAAAATTTTGAGGAATTTATGAAGTCAAAAGAATTCAATCCATTCGAAATGGCACAAGCACAATTTGACAAAGTAGCAGACATGTTAAATTTAGATGAAGCTACTCGTCAGTTATTAAGATATCCTTTAAGGGAATATCATTTTAGCATACCTGTTAAAATGGATGATGGAACAACAAAAATATTTAGAGGATTTAGAGTTCAGCACAATGATGCAAGGGGACCATCAAAAGGTGGTATTCGATTCCATCCTCATGAAACAATTGATACAGTAAGAGCACTTGCAATGTGGATGACTTGGAAATGTGCTGTTGTAAACATTCCGCTTGGTGGTGGAAAAGGTGGAGTTATATGCGATCCACATCATTTGAGTATGAAAGAACAAGAACAGATTTGCAGAGGCTGGGTTCGTCAAATGGCTAAAAATGTTGGACCTGTTAACGATGTCCCAGCTCCTGATGTAATGACCAACGCTCAGCACATGCTCTGGATGCTTGATGAATATGAAACTATCTACGGCGGTAAATATCCTGGATTTATTACTGGCAAACCTGTAGGCATGGGAGGTTCATTAGGTAGAACAGAGGCCACTGGTTATGGTGTTATTTTCACTTTAAGAGAAGCACTAAAAGAAATGGGTATTAAAATTGAAGATACAACTATGTCAGTTCAAGGCTTTGGCAATGTTGCTCAGTATGCAATAGAACTTTATCAACAATTAGGCGGTAAAGTAATTGCAGTCGCAAGCTGGGATGAACAAGACCAATGTGCTTATACTTTTAGAAAGATGAGTGGAATTGATAAAGATGAGCTGTTAAAAATTACTGATAGATTTGGTGGAATAGATAAAAATAAAGCTAAAGAAATTGGTTATGAGGTTTTAAGTGGGGAGGAATGGATTGAACAAGAAGTTGATATTTTATTGCCAGCTGCTCTTGAAAACCAGATTCACGCAGATAATGTCACTAAAATTAGCAAGAAGGTTAAAATAATCGTTGAAGGTGCAAATGGACCTACAACACCAGATGCAGACAAAGTAATTCAGGAAAGAGGAATTTTCTTAATACCTGATTTTTTAGCTAATGCAGGTGGTGTAACATGCAGTTATTTTGAACAGGTTCAGTCAAATATGAACTATTATTGGGAAAGAGATGAAGTACTAGGTAAACTTGATGTAAAAATGACATCAGCTTATTTGGCTGTTAGTGAACTCGCAAAAAAGAAAAATCTCTACATGCGTGATGCAGCCTATATTATTTCTGTTAGCCGTGTGGCTCAAGCTTGTAAAGATAGAGGCTGGGTATAATTTAATATTTATTTTAAGTTTAGCCAAGGATTGAATTTTTTCAATTCTTGGCTTTATTTTATTCTCAAGAAATTATTTCAAAAATTCTGATGAATGAAAATATTATTGAACAATTTGATAGAAGATTATTAGAACCTCAAAAAACTCACTTCTTTATTGGGGAAGGTTCATTTGGAGGGAAAGCCGGTGGATTAATTTTTATTGAAGAAATTATTCGTAAAGAAATTAATATTTCTAAATTCCCTGATATTGTCATTTCAGTTCCGAGAATGATTGTTTTGCGCACAAAAGTTTTTGAACTGTTTATGTCCCGCAATAATTTATATGATTATGCATTAAATGAAAAATCAGATGTAAGAATATTGGACCGTTTTTTAAAAGCTGATTTTCCTGTAGAATATCTGGGTGATTTATACTACTTCATTGACAAAATAAAAACGCCTTTAGCAGTTCGTTCTTCTGGCTTGTTGGAAGATGCTAAATTTGAACCATTCGCTGGAGTTTATGCAACCAAGATGATACCTAATAACCAACAAAGTACAGATGTTCGTTTCCAAAAATTAATTGAAGCAATTAAGTTTGTTTATGCATCCACTTATTTCAAAGTTTCAAAAGATTATTTTAGAATATCAACTCATAATATAGAAGAAGAAAAGATGGCTGTTATTATTCAGGAAGTTGTAGGTCATAAATATGATACAAGATATTATCCGAATTTTTCTGGAGTTGCACGTTCGTATAATTTTTATTCCATTGGTAAAACTAAACCTGAAGATGGCATTGTTAATTTAGCCCTTGGTTTAGGTAAAACAATTGTTGATGGGGGTATAACATGGTCCTATTCTCCAGCTTATCCAAAGTCTTCATTTGTCTTTGGCAGCCCACATGAATTATTAAAACTCACTCAAACTGATTTTTGGGCAGTAAACTTGAGTACTATTATTCATTACAATCCGGTTAGAGAAACAGAATTCCTTATTAAATGCAATTTAAAAGATGCAGAGTATGACAGTACTCTAAAATTGATTGCATCAACTTATAGTTACTCAGAAGATAAAATTATAATTGGAACAGAAACTAAGGGACCAAGGATTATTAATTTTACACCGTTGTTATACTTTAACGAATTTCGTTTTAATGATTTAATAAAAGAATTATTAAAAATATGCCAGGATGCTTACAACTCACCAGTAGAAATTGAATTTGCCTGCACACTAAATCCAAAGATATGTAAAATGGATTTGGGATTCTTACAGATACGACCAATTGCAATTTCTAATGAGGTTGTAGAAATTAAAGATGATGAAATGATGAGCGATGATATTTTAATAGCTTCAGAATGTGTTTTGGGTAACGGGATTAAAGAAAATATTTTTGATATTGTTTATGTGAAACCTGATAGTTTTGATAAAAAATATACAACTCAAATAGCTAAAGAAATCGAGATTATCAATAAAAAACTTGTTAAGAATAATTTGCCTTATTTATTAATTGGTTTTGGGAGGTGGGGCAGCAGTGACCCTTGGCTTGGTATACCTGTTATATGGAGTCAAATTTCTGGGGCAAGTATAATTGTTGAATCCACATTACTTAATATCGATGTAGAGTTAAGTCAAGGTTCTCACTTTTTTCATAATTTATTGAGTTTCAATGTGTTCTATTTTTCAATAAATTACAAAGGTAAATACAAAATAGATTGGGACTGGCTAAAGGTTCAGGAGATTGTAGAAGAGAAAAATTTTGTTTCTCATGTTAAACTAAAAAAAAGTATTTTAGTAAAAGTAGATGGAAAAACAGGGAAAGGAATCATTAAGAAATGTTAAATGGACATAAGCCGGATGATAATCTTATTCTGCAACTTCAAGAAAGAACAAAAGAACTAAATTGTTTATATACAATAGAGGATAATCTTAATCGTTCCGAAATATCTTTGCGCCAAGCTTTTCTTACAGTGCTTGATGCAATTCCAGCAGGATTTCAATATTCTGAATATTGTAAAGCTAAATTAGTGTATGGTGATATTGTTTATCAAACTTCTGAATTTGAAGAAACGCCATGGGTAATTAGTACTGATATTATAGTCCAGGAAAAAGTTGTAGGGCAAATACTTGTTTATTATACTAAAGAAGTACCAATGGTTGAAGGTAGTCCTTTCCTAAAAGAGGAAAAAAGATTACTTAATACAATTGCTGAAAGATTGGGTCATTTTATACTTCACCAAAAATTAAAAAGTGTTTTTGAGGAATTACAAAATGCAAGAAAAGATATAGGTAAAACAATTAGAGGAGAATGGAAAATTGTTTTAGATATGATACGAAAGACTGATCCTAATCTTTTTATGAGTTTAATGAGAAAACTTCTTAATCTTTTGTGCTGGAAAGGGATTGAAGAAGCAGAATTATTAATGAAACATTCAAATATACCAAGAAGGATTAGAGTTGGATATAATGATAGTGATACACAGGATGAAAATAAACCAAGCAAAGTTGAAAAGATTATTAATTATGACGAATATGTTGAAACCATTCAGAGATTAGCTGATGATAATTTACCTGATGAAGTTATACTTAATAAAATTCAAAAATGGATTCAGGAAGATAAATCAAGTGCATTGATTAAAGTTGTTGATAATCAGGATACTTCTTTAACAGAAATAGCAGATGCTTTGCGCAAATATTATCATTTAGCTCCAGAAAAATTTGAATTGCCACCGTCTACTATTAAAGGCTTGCGTGTGTCCTTGCTCCGTCGATTTTTTACTGACCAGCTTAATTTTATTTCAATTGCCAAAGAGTATGTTAAATTAACAGATTTTTATAAGTTAATTGATAAGATGATCTTCCCGCCAGGAAGTCACGGCAAACTTGGTGGTAAGAGTGCAGGCTTATTTATAGCATCTCATATTCTACAAAAAGAAGCTGAAAACAATGACTTATTGAAAAATATAAAAGTTCCTAAAACATGGTATATAGCTTCGGATGGCATTCTTAATTTTATGCAATATAATAACTTAGAAGAGGTTCTTGAACAAAAATATAAGGAAATTGATGAGGTAAGAATTGAATATCCTCATATCGTTCAACTCTTTAAAAATTCTGAATTTCCTCCTGATATAGTAAAAGGATTATCAGTTGCTTTAGATGATTTTGGTGATAGACCTTTAATTGTGAGAAGTTCAAGTTTACTTGAAGATCAGATGGATGCCACATTCTCTGGGAAATATAAAAGTTTGTTTCTTGCAAATCAGGGAACAAAGCAGCAAAGACTTGCTTCGCTTATGGATGCGATTGCAGAAGTTTATGCTTCCACATTTGGACCTGACCCAATTGAATATAGAGCAGAAAGAGGATTACTGGATTTTCACGAAGAAATGGGCATAATGATTCAAGAAGTTGTAGGTACAAGAGTGGGAAATTATTTTCTGCCTTCATTTGCCGGCGTTGCTTTCAGCTTGAATGAATTTAGATGGTCTCCAAGAATTAAAAGAGAAGATGGTTTGGTTCGCCTGGTTCCAGGCTTGGGTACTCGTGCAGTAGATAGATTAAGTGATGATTATCCAATTCTTATTTCTCCAGCTCAACCAAATTTAAGAGTAAATGTTTCGCCAGAAGAAATGTTAAGATATTCTCCTAAGCATATTGATGTGATTAATTTGAAAACAAACGAGTTTGAAACAATATCGATTAAAAAATTTCTTGAAGAAACAAATAATATTTTTCCTTCTTTTGAATTAGTTTTTTCAGTTCTACAAGGGAACATAATACGTCAACCTATGACTTTTGAATTTGAGGACCCATCAAAAGAATACATTGTTACATTTGATGGATTATTTTTGAAAACAGATTTTCTCAAAAAAATTGATATGATTCTAAAAACTCTTCAGTCAAAAATGAAAACACCAGTTGATGTGGAATTTGCTTGTGACAGCAAGGATTTTTATTTACTTCAATGTAGACCGCAAAGTCGTTCAAGAGAAACTGCTATTGATATAATTCCCAAAGATGTTCCTGTTGATAAAATTCTTTTTACAGCTAAAAAATTTGTGTCAAACGGAAGAGTTCCTGAGATTACTCACATTGTTTATGTAGACCCAATAAAATACAATGAAATTTCTGAAAGAAATAAATTGATTCAAGTTGGCAGAGCAGTAAGCAGACTAAATAAACTATTACCCAAGAGAAAATTTATTTTAATGGGACCTGGCAGATGGGGTAGTCGTGGTGATATTAAATTAGGCGTTAGTGTAACTTATTCCGATATTAACAATACTGCAATGTTAATTGAAATTGCACGCAAAAAAGGGAATTATGTCCCGGAAGTTTCTTTTGGAACTCATTTTTTCCAGGATTTAGTTGAATCGAATATTAAATATCTTCCACTTTATCCTGATGATGATGGGATTATATTCAATGAAGAATTTTTGACTCAATCAGAAAATATTTTCGAAAATCTTTTACCTGAATACTATTACCTGCAAGACACTATAAGAGTGATTGATGTAGTAAAATCTACTGGTGGGATGGTTTTACGTGTATTGATGAATGCTGAATATGATGAAGCAATTGCAATGTTTGTTACTCCATCTATGGATATTCAAATTGAAAAAGAAATTAAAGAAAGTGTGAATTTTCATCCAAGCGACCACTGGCGCTGGAGAATGAAAATGGCTGAAAAAATTGCTTCTGAACTTGATGGTGAAAGATTTGGTGTTAAAGGTATTTATATATTTGGCAGTACCAAAGATGCTGTTTCTGGTCCAGCGAGTGATATAGATTTAATTGTTCATATAGATAAAGAAAAATGCAAAAAATATGAACTCGAATTATGGTTTGAAGGATGGTCTTTATGTTTGAGTGAAATTAATTATTTACGAACTGGTATAAAAACTCAAGGATTACTGGATGTTCATTATATAACGGATGATGATATTGAGAATAAAACAAGTTATGCATTAAAAATCAGCGCATTGACTGAAGCTGCTCATCCATTGAAATTAAAATCTAGGTCAAATTAAAATTCGTTCTGCATTCTCTAAATTATCAATATGAAATTTTATAATCGATAATTCTTCTCCATCATGAGCTCCATTAAAACTTATTGTTCTGCCTATTCTATCTTTCCATTTACCAGTTATTCTTGTTGATTCGTGAATATGACCATGCAATGTTAAATATGGCTGCTTTTGTTCAATAAATTTTCTAATAGCTTTACTGCCTACATGAGAATCCAACACAATACTACTGCCAATTCTGTCTAAATTTGTTTTATAAGGAGGAGCGTGAAATAAAAATATTGAATTAGAATGATTTTCAATATTTGCTAACTTTTCTAAATCATTTTGAATTGTAGATAATTTTTCTTCATCAGAAATTTCGACTGTTCGTTTACCCATCTCAGGCGGTATACAACCTTTTTTAATTTCATAATTAATGTCATACTTTTCCCAATCTTTTAATAAAAATGGTGTAGGTGGAGAATAATTGTAACCATAGATTTTGTAATTATCTAATTTTATTTTCTTAAAATGAATATAATTCCATAAATTTTCTTTGCTAATATTTTCAATGATTTCTTCATAAATTCTTTCATCATTATTCCCAAGAATTAAATATATCTGTGGATATCTTTCTGATAGAAAATTTTTTATTCTTTTTAGATTTGGAACTATGTAATCCATTAAAAAATTTTGAGTGGAATGATGAGAAAGTATATCACCTGTCAAAAATAAAATATGAGGTGGTTCTTGAATAATTAAGTTAAATAATTTTTCATACCTTGATTTATGACCGTGTAAGTCAGATGTAAAATAACAGAGCATTTATAATTCCTAAAAAATATTTTTGTTTCTTTATTAAAGTTTTCTAAATTTACAACAAAAATTTACAAGACTTATGAAAAATTTAGTATATCATCATATCCACCATTATCATCTACTTCCTGAGAGAAGCGCCGGTATACTATAAATTAAATAATAAATTTTCAATAAGACCCCGGCGCATGTCGGGGTTTTTTGTTATATGGAGTGAAATATGTTAAATGGAAATTTAAAATTAGCTTTACAAAAAAGAGGAAGATTAACCGAGAAATCACTTCAACTTCTGCGTAACTGCGGACTTGATATTGAAGATTATTCAGAAAGGTTAATAATTACAACACGTAATTTTGAACTTGATATTTTATTCTTGCGTGATGATGATATTCCAGAATATGTAAGTGATGGAGTTGCAGATATTGGGATTGTTGGTGAAGATGTTTTATATGAAAGAAATGTAGAAGTTGATGTAATTCGAAAATTAGGTTATGGCAAATGTAATTTATCTTTAGCTATTCCAGAAAATAAAACGCTCAACAACATATCCGAACTCAATGGGAAAAGAATTGCTACTTCTTATCCAAATCTTTTAAAAAAATTTCTTGATGAAAATAATATTAAAGCAACAATTGTCGAGATTAGTGGTTCAGTAGAAATTGCACCATCACTTGGAGTAGCAGATGTAATTTGTGACCTTGTTTCAACAGGAAATACTCTTAAGCTGAATAAGCTTAAAAAATCATTTGATGTTTTTTCTTCTGAAGCAGTTTTGATTAAGAACAAATTTATTGATAATGATGATAACAAAAGTTTATTGTTGAATAATTTATTGGTTAGAATAGATTCAGCTTTAACTGCAAAAACATCAAAATACTTAATGATGAATGCCCCTAAGTCTTCACTCGAAGAAATTGAAAAAATAATCCCTTCACTTAAAAGTCCAACTATTCTTCCTTTAGCTGATCCTACAATGGTTGCAGTTCATGCAGTAATACCTGCAGAACAATTTTGGGAGATTTATCAAAAACTAAAAAGTGCTGGCGCTTCAGGAATTTTAATTTTACCAATTGAAAATATGATATTATGAAAATTGTTGATTACAAAAATCTTAATGTAAAACAGATTGAAAAATTATTAAGTCGTCCTGCTATTAAGACAGCAGAGATTTATGAACAAATTCGACCAATAATTCAAAATGTAAAGAATAAAGGAAGAAGTGCAGTAATAAAATATGCAAAAAAATTTGATGGCTTAAGAGACGAAAATATTCTTATTGACAGGAATGAATTATCAAAAGTCGAAAGAAAATTATCACGCGATGTTCGTAAAGCAATAATCACTGCTGCAGATAATATTTTTAAATTTCATGAAAAGCAGAAGAAAAATGAATATGAGATTGAAACAATGCAGGGCATAAAATGCTGGCGTAAATCTGTTCCGATTGAAAATGTTGGTTTATATGTTCCGGGTGGTAGTGCAGTTTTAGTTTCGACAATGTTGATGCTGGGAATACCTGCAAAAATAGCTAATTGTAAACGAGTAGTTGTTTGCTCTCCAGTTAAAAATGAAATTAATCCTGCTTTGGCATTTGCAGCAAGAATTTGTGAAGTAGATGAATTTTATAGAATAGGCGGTGCTCATGCAATTGCAATGATGGCTTATGGAATCGAGGATGTAAAGAAAGTAGATAAAATTTTTGGTCCCGGAAATCAATTTGTAACAGCAGCTAAAACACTTGTAAGCATTGACCCTGATGGCTGTGCAATCGATATGCCTGCAGGTCCAAGTGAAGTTTTGATAATTGCAGATGATTCTGCAGAGAGTTCTTTTGTTGCAGCTGACTTATTATCACAAGCTGAACATGGTGAAGATTCTCAGGTAATTTTAGTTACGACAAGTAAAGATTTAGCAGAACAGGTATTAATTGAATTGAAAAATCAACTTCAGTTATTGCCTCGAAAATTAGTTGCAGAGAAATCTCTTAATAATTCAAGAATCATTTTGGTTCAAAATCTTGAAGAAGCAATTGAAATTAGCAATAGATATGCACCGGAACATTTGATATTGGCAGTCCAGAATCCAAATAAATTAATAAATAAAATAGTTAATGCAGGTTCTGTTTTTATTGGAAATTATTCACCAGAAAGTGCTGGTGATTATGCATCTGGAACTAATCATTCATTGCCAACATATGGATATGCAAAGTCGTATGGTGGAGTTAATGTAGAATCATTTATGAAGTCTATTACATTTCAAAAATTATCTAAAGATGGACTAAAGAAAATTGCTCAAACAGTAATTACTCTTGCAGAGGTTGAAGAACTGCAAGCTCATGCAAATGCAATAAAAATTAGGTTAAATAAATGAACATAGAAAAATTAGTAAGAAAAAATATTTTGGAACTAAAACCTTATACTTCTGCTCGCCAGTCGCATTCTGAAGGAATTCTTCTTGATGCAAATGAAAATAGTTTTGGAACAGTTTTACCTGAAGAAGATTTTTGGGGTGTTAATCGTTATCCGGACCCATATCAAAAGATAATGAGAGAAGGTGTAAGCAAGTTTTTAAATATTCCTGTTGAAAATTTATTCTTTGGTGTAGGTTCAGATGAAATAATTGATTTAGCTATAAGAATTTTTTGCCAGCCTTCAATTGATAACGCAATTGTTTGCGAACCAACTTACGGTATGTATAAAGTTGCATGCGATATAAATCAGGTAGAAGTTATTAATGTTCCATTGACAAATGATTTTAACATTGACATTAATGCAATTGAAAAAGCAGTAAATGAAAGAACAAAAATTCTATTTTTATGTTCGCCTAATAATCCCACTGCAAATTTGCTTGATAAAGAAAAAATTCTTGAGTTGACAAAAAAATTAAACATCATTGTACTTGTTGACGAAGCTTACATTGACTTTGCTCAGAATGAAGGTCTGATTAAATATACACTTGAATTCCCTAATTTGATTGTAATGAGAACATTTTCAAAAGCCTGGGGAATGGCTGGTGTTCGTTGTGGTTTTTGTGCTGCTTCAAAAGAAATTATTAATATATTTTTCAAAATAAAATTACCCTATAATATTAGTAAACTTACAGCCGAAGCAGTAACACTTGCTCTTCAAAACATTGATAAAAGAAATGAATACATAAGAATGATTTTAAAGGAAAGAGAAAGAGTATATTCTTCATTAAAATCAAATAAAAAAATATTAAATGTGTTGCACTCTGATTCAAATTTTATTTCTTTTAAGGTAGAAAATCCAAAAGAAGTTTATAATTATCTCGAAAAAAATAGAATTATTATTCGCGATAGAAGCAATCAATTTAATTTTGCCGGTTATCTAAGAGTTACAATCGGAACACCTGAAGAAAATAATTTATTTCTTGAAAAGCTTAATGAGATATTATGAAAAATATTTTAATTGATTCAGAACTTTTTAATCCGTCAAACAAATTAGCAAAGGGACTAATTAGTTCATTAAAAAAATTATCAGAATATTCATTTCAAATCTTTGCTGATAAAGATAAAATTGATAGAACAGTTTTGGACATTTTAAAACTGGAAGGAATTAAAATTAATCCTGCGAAAAAGAACAGTGACTATCTTGAAATTAGAATTAAAGGAAAATCTTCCGATAACAAAATTGTAATTTCTAAAAACAAAATAAAAAATATTGAAGAGGCGGTCGATAGAATAATTAAGAACTTGCGTTCTGCCGAGATAAAAAGGAAAACAAAAGAAACAGATATCACAATTAAACTTGAACTTGATGGCGAAGGAAAAGCTGAAATAGAAACTGGAATTGGATTCTTCAATCATATGATTGAACAAATTGCCCGTCATGCAAATTTGAATTTAACTGTTGAGGTAAAAGGAGATTTGAATATTGATGAACATCATACAATTGAAGATACTGGAATTGCTCTGGGAGAAGCATTAAGAAAAGCACTCGGTGATAAAAAAGGTATCAAAAGATTTGGATTTATGCTGCCAATGGATGATTCAGTTGCAGTATGTGCAATTGACCTAAGCGGGAGGAATTTTCTCAATTTTAATTGCAAATTTCAAAGAGAAAAAGTTGGAGAGTTTCCGACAGAATTAACAGAAGAATTTTTCCGCGGTCTTACAATTGGATTAATGGCAAATATTTATATTAAAGCAGAAGGAAAAAATGACCATCATAAAATTGAATCGATATTTAAGGCGTTTGCAAAAGCATTAAATGAAGCTTGCAGAATTGACCCAAGAGCAAAAGGATTATTGCCATCAACAAAAGGGAAATTATGATTGCTGTAATTGATTATGGAGCTGGTAACATTCAATCTGTAGTTAATGCATTGAGCGACATAACAACAGATTTCATTGTAACAAATAAAGAAAGTGATTTGCTGAAATGTGAAAAAATTATTTTTCCAGGAGTTGGTGAAGCATCTTTTGCTGTAAAAAAATTGCATCTTCTAAATTTATTTACAATGCTTCGAATAATTAAAAAACCTTTGCTTGGAATTTGTCTTGGTATGCAAGTATTATGTGATAAATCAAAAGAAGGAAATGTAAGTTGCCTGGGAATAATAAATACTACCACAGAAATGTTTGATGCATCCAAAGTTAAAGTGCCACATATGGGCTGGAACAAAGTTGAAGTGATTAAAGAAAGCAAGTTATTTGATGGAATAGAAAACAACTCATATTTTTATTTTGCTCATTCATTTTATGTCCCATTAAATGATTTTACAGTTGCAAAATCAAATTATGATATTGACTTCTCAGCTGCCTGTGAAAAAGATAATTTTTATGGTATTCAATTTCACCCTGAAAAATCTGGAAGCAATGGATTAAAAGTATTAAAGAATTTTATTGAAAAATGTTAATCATACCAGCTATTGACATATTGAACAATAAAGTTGCTAGACTCACGAAGGGAGATTTTAATCAAGCAACTTACTATGATACAACACCATTAAAAGTTGCTGAAAGATATAATTCTGCAGGTTTCAAATGGGTTCACATAGTTGACCTTGCAGCTTCTATTGATGGAAAAATTAGCATTCTTCCAATTATTCAACAGATAAAAGAAAATACAAAATTGAAAATTGAATTTGGCGGAGGAATAAGAAATGTTGAACAGGTCAATCAATTGATAAGCGCTGGCGTAGATAAAATAATTATTGGTTCTCTTTCTATTACTGATAAAACAGAATTTGAAAAAATTATTGATAAGTTTGGCAAAGAAAGATTTATTGTTGCAATAGATTCAAATAAAGAAAAAATTCTTATTAAAGGATGGACGCAACATAGCGGCATCTCAATTTACGAACATATTCAATATTGTTTTGAACGAGGAATAAATACATTTTTATGCACAGATATAAGTCGTGATGGAACACTTAGCGGGTCAAATAAAGAATTGTATGAAAAAATTTTGAATCAATTCCCGGATATAAATTTAATTGCTTCTGGTGGAATTGGTTCTTTACACGATATTTTAATACTCTCAAACATAAACTTATATGCAGTAATTGTAGGCAAAGCAATTTATGAAAATAAAATTAAACTGGGGGATTTAATAAAAATTGGTAGCTAAGCGTATAATACCGTGTCTTGATGTGAAAGATGGTAGAGTTGTCAAAGGAGTCAATTTTGTTAATTTGAAAGATGCAGGTTCAGCAGTTGAGTTATCACAAAGATATTATGAAGAAGGGGCAGATGAACTTGTGTTTCTTGATATTACTGCAACAGAAGAAAAAAGGAAAACTTTGATTGGACTTGTGCGTGATGTTGCAAAAGTTTTGAGAATCCCTTTTACTGTCGGTGGAGGAATTTCTTCTCTAAAAGATATTGAAGAATTATTAAAAGCAGGAGCTGATAAAGTATCTCTCAACTCATCAATTGTAAGAAATCCAGATTTAATTACTCAAGCTGCCAAACAATTTGGTTCGCAGGCTGTTGTTGCGGCAATTGATGTTAAAGTTGTAAATGGAATTAAAAAAGTTTTCATCAAAGGTGGGAAAGAAGAAACTCAGCTTGAAGGGTTTCAATGGTGTAAGAGAGTTAATGAACTTGGAGCAGGAGAAATTTTATTGACTTCGATGGACCATGATGGAACTCGCAAAGGATATGATATAGAGTTTTTGAAAAAAGTAGTAGATTCAGTTACAATTCCTGTAATTGCAAGCGGAGGTGCAGGGTCAAAAGAACATTTTCTTGATGCATTTAAAATTGCAAATGTTGATGCATGTCTCGCTGCAGGTTTATTTCACTATGGAGAATTAAGAATTAATGAACTAAAAAATTATCTTAAAGAAAATAATATAAATATAAGATTATGATAGAAATAAACTCGATTGATTTCTCAAAGAATTCTGGACTTGTTCCTGCAATTGTTGTAGATAATTTTACCGGTCAGGTTTTAATGCTTGGATATATGAATCAGGAAGCTCTTGAAAAAACTATTGATACAAAACTTGTAACATTTTATAGCAGAACAAGAAAAACATTATGGACTAAAGGAGAAACATCAAAAAATTATTTGCATTTAATTGATATCAAAACAGATTGCGATAATGATACACTTTTAATAATTGCTAAGCCTGATGGACCAACATGCCATCTTGGAAATTATTCATGTTTTGGCAATGAAAAATTAAATACAAAATTTCTTGAATATCTTTTCGAATTAATTAAAGAAAGAAAAGAAAAATTACCGGAAGGTTCTTATACCACTAAATTATTCCAGAGCGGTTTGAACAGAATAATTCAAAAAGTTGGCGAAGAAGCTGTTGAAACAATTATTGCTGCAAAGAATAAGGACAGAAATGAAATTATAAATGAAATATCAGATTTAATTTATCATCTCTTAGTAATGCTTGTCGAAGAAAATATTGAACTGCAGGAAGTTTTGAATAATCTAATTGAAAGACATTATCAAAAACAAAAAAATAATCCCGACTAAAATCTTCAATTAAACTTCCGATAATTTTATAAAAAATCTACTCCCTTATTAATTGAGAGATTAAATTGGAATCTGAAATAAAAAAACAATATTTAATCGAAGTTGAAGAATTATTTGAAATATTAGGTAGTAAAGATTTAGTAATAATTGATACAAGAGAACCTGAAGATTATCTCGTCGACCACATACCAGGTGCAATTAATATTTATGAAATATTTACTTATCTATCCACAAAAGAGAATGGTGGATATGATGCAATGAGAAAGAAATTCACCGAACTTTTTGGTAAAGCTGGTATTGATGGAAGTGAAAGAGTAATTGTTTATGAAGATGCAATGGATAATGGATATGGAAGATCTTGCAGAGGTTATTTTTTGTTAAAACATCTTGGACATAAAAATGTAAAAGTATTACATGGCGGATATCAAGCATGGATTGCAAAAAATCTTCCTGTTACACGACAAATTCCTAATGTTGAAGAAAAAATTTTCAATATAAGTATTGATAATTCTATTATCGTTACTCAGGAAGAAATGTTAGAATCATTGACAAATCCAGATATAATAAAATTAGATTGCCGTGACCATGCAGAATGGGTAGGCACAAGTTCTTCGCCATATGGTCCTGATTTTGCTCCAAGGAAAGGCAGAATTCCAGGAGCTAAATGGATTGAATGGTATCAGACGATGTATCATAAAAATTATGTTGCTTATTTCAAAGAACCAGATGAATTGAAAGAAATTTTTTTAAAGTCAGGAATTATTGAAGAAAGTACAGTTTATATTTATTGTTTCAAAGGGGCAAGAACTTCAAATATGTTTATTGCTATGAAGCTCGCTGGAATTAAAAATGTAAAAAATTACTTAGGCTCATGGAATGAATGGTCAAGAAATTTTTCTCTCCCAATAGAAAGAGGTTATCCTAAACCTAAAAAATGAATTTGCAAAGTAATGCATTTAATAGTTCTTATTTTTAAAATCATGTTAGTTATTTCTACTTAAATTTACTCCCAAGTAAAATTTAGTCTCAAAAGTTTTTAATCATTAATTTGTAATTTATTACATCAATAAAAAAAATTGCTTAGTGTTAAATGACTAAATTATTTTTGTCATAATATTCTATTGACTACTTTTGAAATTTATTGTTAATGTTTACAAATAATTTCGTAAATTGGTTATTAAAAGTCGCAATTTGGTTTCTTTATGATTCTTATCTAATATATCATTTATATCATTTAATTAATTAAAAGGGAATTAATAAAATGATTAAGAAAATTATCAGCACGGTATTAATTGTGACTTTTTTATATTCATGTCAAACAAGTAACACGAGGGAAAAAATGATTGACAAAAAATTGTTTGGTACACTTCCAACCGGTGAACAAGTTTTTGTTTACACTCTTACAAACAAGAATGGAATGGAAGCAAAAATTATTAATTATGGAGCTACGATTGTATCATTAACTGCACCTGATAAGAACAATAAGTTCGACGATATTGTAATGGGTTATGATAATCTTGAAGATTATATTAATGGAAAATCTTACTTCGGATGTATTGTAGGTAGATTTGGAAATAGAATTAATAAAGGGAAATTTAAATTAGATGATGTTGAATATCAGTTAACAATTAATGATGGTGTAAATCATTTGCACGGAGGGACAACAGGTTTTAATAAAGTTTTATGGGAAGCTGAACCTATAACAACTGATAGCTCGCAATCTTTAAAGCTTACATATCATAGTAAAGATGGTGAACAGGGATATCCGGGTAATTTAACAATAGAAGTTATTTATACTCTTAATGACAATAATGAAATCATTATAGATTACACTGCAACAACTGATAAACCGACTATTGTAAATCCAACACATCATTCATATTTTAATTTGAGCGGCTCATTTGAAAATACAATTCTAAATCATGAATTGTTTATAGACGCTGATTATCTAACTCCTGTCAATGACCAGTTAATTCCAACTGGTGAATTAATGAAAGTAGAAGGTACTCCATTTGATTTTAAAACTTTTCATAAAATTGGTGAAAGAATTAATCAACAACATCAACAGTTAATTTTTGGAAAAGGATATGACCATAACTGGGTATTAAATAATTTTAATGGCAAAGTAAGAAAGGTTGCAGAATTATTTGAACCAATAAGCGGCAGAGCTATGGAAGTATTAACAGACCAACCTGGAATTCAATTTTATTCTGGTAATTTTCTTAATAGTTCAATTAAAGGGAAAAAGGGTGTAACTTATGATTTTAGAACAGGATTATGTCTTGAAACACAACATTTTCCTGATTCACCGAATCATCCAAATTTTCCATCTGTAGTTTTAAAACCTGGTGAAAAATATACACAAAAAACTATATATCGATTTTTAGTTAAATAATCACATCAAAATAAAAGAGGTCAAATATGGGAGTACTCAGCACAATTGACTGGCTTGTTATAGCCGGTTATTTCGCGATAATTCTTGGTCTTGCATGGTGGGTTATAAAAAGACAAAAGAAAACCTCTGATGGATATTTTTTAGCTGGAAGAAGTTTAGGATGGTTTATTGTAGGTGCTTCAATTTTTGCTTCTAATATCGGTTCAGAACATTTAGTTGGATTGGCTGGTTCAGGAGCTACTGATGGAGTTGCAATGGCTCACTATGAATTGCATGCTTGGTGTTTGCTAATATTAGGATGGATTATGGTTCCTTTTTATTTAAGGTCAAAAGTATTTACTATGCCTGAATTTCTTGAAAAAAGATTTTCACCCAAAGCAAGAATTGTTCTTTCTGGTATTTCTTTGGTAGCATATATATTAACTAAGATTGCAGTTGGAGTTTTTGCAGGTGGAGTTGTTTTTGCTGTCTTGTTGCCAGATATAAATTTTATGGGAATGGATAGTTTCTGGATAGGTTCAATACTTGTAATTATTGTAACTGGAATTTACACAATTCTTGGTGGAATGAGTGCGGTTGCTTATACTGAAGCATTACAAACTATCATTTTAATTATTGGCTCTGCATTAGTTACATTTTTTGGTCTGCAAGCAATTGGTGGCTGGAGTGAACTTAGAGCAATTGTTTCTCCAGAAATGTTCAATCTATGGAAACCGCTTGTTCCACATGGCGTTGAAGGAACCTGGGCACCTGTAAAAGAAGCAGGTAAAATGGCATGGTATTTTAATGATAATTATCCCTGGGTTGGAATGTTATTTTGTGCTCCAATTATTGGTTTGTGGTACTGGACTACAGACCAGTATATTGTTCAAAGAGTATTAGCAGCACCAAATGAAACTCAAGCTCGCCGCGGTACTATTGCAGCTGCATTTTTTAAATTATTACCTGTATTTATATTTATTATCCCTGGTATAATTTGCTATGGCCTTGCAGTTAGTGGAAAGATTCCTTCAATTCAACAAACTTTACTCGATGCTAATGGAAATATTATTCGGGATAACGCTCAGCAAGCATTCCCGTTAATGGTTGCTACTGTTTTACCAATTGGTATAAGAGGGATTGTAGTTGCAGGTCTACTAGCAGCATTAATGAGTTCTCTTGCTGGAGCTTTTAATGCGAGTTCAACTTTATTTACTATTGACTTTTATTCTCGACTTCATCCGAATGCTTCTCAGGAAAGATTGGTATGGGTTGGAAGAGTTGCTACTGCTGTGATGGTTTTAATTGGATTATTATGGTTGCCTGTTATTCGTGGTGGTAAAGGTCTTTATGATTATCTGCAAGGTGTTCAAGCTTATTTAGCTCCTCCAATTTTTGTTGTATTCTTTGCAGGAGTATTTCATAAAAGATTAAATGCAAAGGGTTGTCTGGCTGCTCTTTATACAGGTTTTGCATTAGGTATTTTTAGACTCGCTGTAGATACTCCAGTCAAATTAATTAAAGGATTTCATTACTCCGAAGGTTCATTCCTTTGGATTGTCAATAATATTTATTTCCAATATTACAGCTTATTGATCTTTTTGATAAGTCTAATTGTAATGGTAGCAGTAAGCTATGCTACAGAAGAACCATCGTATGATAAAATAACAGGATTAACATATCAAACAGTTACAGAAGAACATCGTAAAGAATCAAGAGCAAGCTGGAATAAATGGGATGTTATTTTCTCTTCATTAGTAATTATTTTCATACTTATGGCTTATATCTACTTTACAGGTTAATTTTTTGAGAGGTTGATATGAGCAAATATGTTATTGGTCTTGACTTCGGCACAAACTCATGCCGTTCCTTAGTAGTTAGAGTTTCTGATGGAAAAGAAATTGCAAGTCATGTATTTCCATATCCATCTGGAAAAGATGGGGTTATCATTGATTCTGATAACCCCAATCTTGCAAGACAAAATCCAGCAGATTATTTACTAGGCATTGAATCTACAATTAAAGAAGCATTAAAGAAATCAAAAGAAATTGAACCTGATTTTAATAATAATGATGTTATAGGAATTGGTATTGATACAACGGGCAGTAGTCCTATGCCAATTGATGAAAATGGACTGCCAATGTGTTTCAAAGAAAAATACAATGATAATCCAAATGCAATGGTCTGGTTGTGGAAAGACCATACCAGTTTTCAGGAAGCAGAACAAATTACAGAATTAGCATCAAAAATTCGTCCTCAATATTTATCAAAGATTGGTGGTAAATATTCCTCGGAATGGTTCTGGAGCAAAATTCTTCATTGCAAAAATGTTGACCCTGAATTATTCAATGAAACATATAGCTGGGTAGAAATTTGTGATTGGATTCCTGCTGTTTTAATTGGTAAAACGAAACCTGCAGAAATTAAAAGAAGTATTTGTGCTGCTGGTCATAAAGCAATGTATAATTTGCAATGGGGCGGATTACCTGATAAAGAATTTTTAACATCACTTTCTCCCGGCTTGGAACAACTGCGTGATAGATTATACGAAAACACATACAGTGCAGAAAACTTAGCAGGTAATCTTTCTAAAGAATGGGCTGAAAAATTAGGATTATCTGAAAATGTTGCAGTTGCAGTTGGAGCTTTCGATGCTCATATGGGAGCAGTTGGAGCTGGAATTACTGAAGAAACAATGGTAAAAATAATCGGCACAAGTACTTGCGATATCATGGTATGGAATAATCAAAAACCGCTTAAAGATATTGAAGGTGTGTGTGGTATTGTTGATGGTTCTGTTATGAATGGTTATTATGGAATTGAAGCAGGTCAATCTGCAGTAGGTGATATTTTGTTGTGGTTCGTAAATTATCTTACTCCAGAAAAATATGGTTCATCAGTTGAAGAAAAATTTATTAATCTCGAAAAAGCTGCCTCGGAATTATTACCCGGTGAATCTGGTTTATTAGCTCTTGATTGGAATAATGGGAATAGAACGATTCTTGTTGATGTACGTTTATCAGGATTGTTAATTGGTCAAACACTACATACTACACCACATGAAATTTACCGTGCATTAATTGAAGCTACTGCCTTTGGTGCTTTAACTATAATTGATAGAATTGAAGAATATGGGGTTAAAATTAAGGATGTAGTTAATTGTGGTGGTCTTGCAGTTAAAAATCCATTAATGATGCAGATTTATGCAGATGTAATTGGAAGACCAATGAAAATTTCTAAGAGCGAACAAACTCCTGCATTAGGCGCAGCAATTTTTGCTGCTGTGGCTGCCGGAAAACAAAATGGCGGATATGATTCTGTAAAAGATGCTCAAGCAGCAATGACCAGTTTAAGTAAAACTTATTACCCAAATGAAGAATATCATAAAACTTATAAAAAACTTTATGCATTATATCGTCAACTTCACGATGCCTTTGGTACTAAAAATTGGAATGGCTCATTGTTCAATGTAATGAAAGAATTGCTCGATATTCGTGATGAAGTAAGAATGAAAAAATAAAAAATAATTAATTGAGACTTCTGAAAAATTTAATGTATTAATTTTTGTGTATACAGAAATCCATTGATTATTAAATAAATTCTTGCTGGATTTCATATAGCAGCGAAAATAAAAGTCAATTCGAAATCTATTTTTAGAAGTTATTATTATTTGTTGTATTAAATATATGTTTAATTATCTGTATATCTATTTTCGTAAATGAGAGTTTGATTGAACCAATACAGTCTTTTTAAAGTCGCAAATTGTTCTTTTTTTTATCCTCGTATTTTTTGTGCCCAGTATAAATAGTTCTTAGAAAAATTTATGTAAGCTATCTTACAAATCAGTTCTTCTTAAATCCTGTAAAAAGACTTTTACAAATGAAATTAAAAACTATAAATGAGACAAGATATGAAATGAAAAAATTATTATCATTATTTGTTATTTCAACATCATTAATTTTTTCTCAGGATTATTCAAAATATTTGCACTATCCGATATTACCTGTTAATATTAAAAATATTGTTCTTCATGATAATTTCTGGTTGCCTAAAATTAGAGTTATTCAAGATACTACTATAAAATATGCATTTGACAAATGTGATAAAGAAGGACGCATAGAAAACTTTTTAGTTGCAGGTGGTAAAAAGAAAGGAACATATAAGGGTAAAATGCCTTTTGATGATACAGATTTATATAAAATTATTGAAGGTGCTTCGTATTCTTTAATGAATAAGTATGACAAAGATTTAGATGCATATTTAGATTCTATAATTGCTATAATTAAAGTTGGTCAGGAAGAAGATGGATATATTACAACATGGTTTACAATTAATCGTGAAAAGCCACCTGCTTGGTGGGTAAAACCTTCCAAAACAAGATGGGAAAATGAAATCAGCAGTCATGAATTATATAATAGTGGTCATTTATTTGAAGCTGCTGCAGCACATTATTGGGCAACTGGTAAACGAAATTTTTTAGATATTGCAATTAAAAATGCTAATCTGTTAGTTGATAATTTCGGGCCTGGTAAATTAAGAACACCACCTGGGCATCAAATTGTTGAGACCGGCCTAATTAAACTTTATCAAATTACTCGTGATGCTAAGTATCTTCAACTTGCAAAATTTTTTCTTGACATTAGAGGAGATTCTACTACACATAAATTATATGGTGATTATAGTCAGGACCATTTGCCTGTTACAAAACAAACAGAAGCAGTGGGACACGCTGTAAGAGCTTTATATATGTATGCGGGAATGACTGACATTGCTGTAATGTATAATGATACTGATTATCTAAATGCTGTTAAAAAGATTTGGGAAAATATTATTAATAAAAAAATGTATATCACTGGCGGACTGGGTTCAAGACATGAAGGAGAATCTTTTGGTAAAGATTATGAACTTCCTAATCTCACAGCTTATAACGAAACATGTGCTGCAATCGCAAGTGTTTACTGGAATCATAGATTATTTCTTTTAACAGGCGAATCAAAATTTTATGATATCATTGAAAGAACTCTTTATAACGGATTAATTGCAGGTATATCTTTAGACGGCAAAAATTTTTTCTATCCCAATCCTCTTGAGTCAGATGGTAAATTTGAATTTAACATGGGTTCTTGTACAAGACAACCATGGTTTGATTGTTCATGTTGTCCAACAAATTTAATTCGATTTATCCCTTCAATTCCTGAATTAATTTATGCAAAGCATAATGATAGCCTTTACATAAATTTATTTGTCGCAAGCTCTGTGCAATTATTAATTAATGGCAAAAAAATTAATTTAGACCAGCAAACAAATTATCCTTGGGATGAAAATATAAGTATTTTTGTTAATCCAGATGAAGAACAAACTTTTACACTGAAAATTCGTTTGCCAGGTTGGGCATTAAACAAACCTCTGCCTGGAGATTTATATTCTTACTTGAATGTTTTTTCTAATGGCATTAAAATGAAAATTAATGGTAAAGAAGAAGATATTAAATTAAATAAAGGTTATATCGAAATATCAAAAAAATGGCATAAGGGAGATAATATAGAACTCAATTTACCAATGATGGTTCGGAAAGTTATAGCAAATGAAAAAGTTAAAGACGACAGCAACAAAGTGGCATTTGAATATGGTCCGATTGTATATTGTGCCGAAGAAATTGATAATAAAAATATTGATGAAATTTACATTCCCAGCAATTTAATTTTTTATAAAGAAGATATGAATATTTCAGGAGAAAAATTTATTTCATTAAAAACAAAGATTGATGAATCTGAGATTAAACTAATACCTTATTATGTATGGTCAAATAGGGGAATTGGAAAGATGAAAGTATGGTTTGATAGAAAATAAAAATTTATTTTTATGTTAGAAATTATTCACATCAATTTTGATAGATACAAAAACATTATTAAAATGGTCTTGATTATGTGAGACAGTTCGAAGATGAAAAGAATTCTATTACTTCTTGAAACATCAAGAGCATTTGGTAGACAATTAATTATTGGTATCACAAGATATTCAAAATTACATGGTCCCTGGTCATTTTATAAAGAACCAATTGATTTAAAATCATCTGTGCCACATTTAAAAAACTGGAATCCTGATGGTATAATTATGAGGGATTCCTTAATTACGAAAGAACTTTTAAAACTGAAAAAGCCTACTATACTTGCAATTCATGATTCGAAATATCCGAAAGATTTACCAGTGATAAAAACTGATTCCTACTCAATTGCAAAAATAGCAGCAGAGCATTTTATAGAAAAAGGATTTAAATATTTTGCATTCTGCGGTTTTGATAATTATGACTGGTCAATCGGACGCAAATTTTATTTTAATAAATTTATTAACGATGCAGGTTTCAAAACTTATAACTACACGCCACCCAAAAAAACAAAAAATAATTACTCGAAAATTGAGCAACAACATTTAATCAAATGGATTCAATCATTACCAAAACCTGTTGGAATATTTGCATGTAATGATGACCGTGGACAGCATATTCTTGAAGTATGCAAGTTGATAAATATCAAAGTGCCTGATGATGTTGCAGTTGTTGGAGTAGACAATGACCCAATGGTTTGTGAATTAAGTGACCCGCCGCTTACAAGTATTGCATTAAATGTCGAAGCGGCAGGTTTTGAAGCTGCTAAGTTAATGGATTACATGATTGAAAATAAAAAGACTTATAGTGAATATATTTTAGTATTTCCAACTCATATCGTTCAAAGACAATCAACTGATATACTTGCAGTTGATGATAGTGAAGTAGCAAAAGCAATTCAGTTTATTAAAATTAATGCAAAAAATAAAATCAAGGTGAAAGATGTTGTTAACTCAACATGTTTGAGCAGAAGAACACTTGAGAGGAGATTTAAGAGGATTATCAATAGAACAATTTATAATCAAATTCAACATGAAAGAATAGAATTAATTTCCAAACTTCTTATCGAAACAGACCTCCCAATTTGTGAAATTACTTCATTATTTAGTTTTACCGATGCAGAACATATTTCAAGATATTTTAAGAGAGAAAAAGGAATTGGATTAAGAGAGTTTCGCAAACTTCATCAACCACATTAGTCTCACTTAAAAATTTATTTTACAAATAAATCGATTTATAAAAATCTTTTCATGTTTTAACTTACAGTAACACTCACATAAAAATTGATTTATTAATCATTACTTAGTAGCATAAATAATTTGTTATGCAAAATCAATTTCTTCCATAGCTGTAAAATTTGTGTTAAAGAAAAATTAATCTTTAAGGATGTGTTGTTACTTTTAGTAATAGAGGAAGATGCTTAAGAATTCTTAATTAATATTAGAGTTCTGTGATTTTTTATAAGAATCAAGTGGTAATATCTTAAGATTACTTTTATAATTACAGTATCTTTGCGAATATGTACAAATAAGTGTTTTTCTGTGTGCAATTTTTTTAAATAAATCTTACTTTTTTACAATCCCATCAAATTCTTGCGTATTCTATTAAGTAATTATTTTTTTATTTCAAGTGCAGAATCCTCGGGTAATAATTTGATAAAATTTTTCTTGACAAAAAAAAATTATTCAATAAGTTTTTAGCAAGTATTTGAGGGTACTTTTGAAAAATCAAAAAGCATATACTACTTTTACAAAAATTTGGTTAATTACGATTAATTATTTCTTCCAACATCATCGAGTTAAATAGCTTGACAAAGTATGTGTGTCAGAGTAAGTTATTGATTAATAAAATTTATTTAAAAAAATTGGAATGATATCCTGCAACTACGATTCAAGATATTGTTCCTTAAATAATTAATTCCTGCAGTATAATTAATTGGTATGAAATTTAAAAACCAACAGCCGATTAAATACAATTGTTTTTTACAGGAGGTGTAAAATGAAAAAGATAGTATTAATACTAGTTATTAGTTTATTTGCAACAGTTAATTATGCCAAACCTGCATATTGTTTGACTGCACTTGGAAATTGAAATGCTTGGTGTGAAGAACAGTATGACTGGTTTGAGTATCCAATGAGAGTTGGCTGTAAAACTGGATGTGCAATTGGATATATAACTTGTTAAAATCAAAATTATCATATTTATTATCGTGAATCAATTAAATCCAAAAATCGGCTGTTGGTGTTAATTTTAATCAAGGAGGCTTATATGAAAATCCAGTTAATGGCAATTTTCATTTTAATTTTCTTCTATTCTTGCGTTGACTACAAAAAAGATGAAATATATACCAGATCAAATGATTCAATTGAACATAAAAGGTATACTGGGAAAAATGTTAAATACTTATTTTCTATCGGGAATGATTCAGCAGTTGTTTTTTATAATGTTAGTTCTATTCATATAAATAATAACAATAAAACGTTGCTAATCTTGGATAGAGGAGGTTATAAACTACACATATTTAATCTAGAAGGGAATCTGTTAAAGTCAATTGGTAATAAAGGAAGAGGTCCCAGTGAATTTATGAGCCCAGTATTTTGTAGTAATACAACCGATTATATTATAGTTACAGAGCAGTTTATTCCGGTAGCACACTTGTTTGATAAAGATTATCAATATGTTAAAGATATAATATTGCCACTACATCCAATCGAAATCGGTTCTTATGATAATGAAGTAATCATTTTGGGTACAGAAGCAAATTCTAGCAACTTAAAAATAGGAAGATTTTCAATGAAGACTTTAAAAATCGAAGAAGCTCAAATTCCATTACAAATGCCTTACAAAATAGAATTTGAAAAGAAAGACGAACTAACAGAACTAATTTGGAAATCAGTTAACTTAGCAATTTTAGGTAACAAATTATTTCTCGCATATAACTATCAAAACAAACTAATGTGTTATGACAATGGAGCTATAAGCTGGGAAAAGACTTTTGATTTTCTACCTAATTATTCAAAACATATAAAGAGCGGGGACATACTACTTCCTGAAGAAAAACTAATACAAGATATTGATTATGATAATAAAGGTAATATATATGTTCTTTTTGGAGAAAACAGCAAATATCCAAATAGATTAATTAAAGTTTTTGATAGTAGTGGCAATGAACTCAAGGAGATTATACTAGATTACGAGTCAAAATCAATAAAAATATTTAATTCACATAAAATTTTTTGCTTAGATAAAAACAAAATTTTTATTCACTGTTTTAATCTTTTATAATAGGCCCTCAAAGATGTTAACACATGAAATAAATTATAATAAATATAAAAGTGTCTTTATAAAGATATCTTCATATATAATAGCGTTTACACTATTTTTTTCGATATTACTTAAAATCCATTCTTGGACTAATTACAATATTTCTATTCAGAATATGTTTATTTTTAATTTTTTACCCTATCCAACTCTTATAGCTTTTATTATAATTATAATTGAATTTTTAATTGCAATTTCTTTAGTGTTTTTTTACAAGAAAAAAATTACATCGTTGTTTAGCTTTGGTTTGTTTTGTGTATTTATTGTTATTATTATTATAGAATCGAAGCAAGGGAATTTTATAAATAATTGTCCTTGTTTAGGGAATATTGAATTGCCTTTGGTTTTACACATTCAGTTAAACATAGTACTTTCATGTTTATCCTCTGTTAATTTTTTGCTTCTAAGCAAAGTAACCACTCGAAAAATAATTTTATTTTTGGTTTTTTATTTGATTATGATTAATATTTTATCACTTTCGATATTTAAGGAAGTAAACACTTCGGAGCTTTCCTTTGTAAAGATTCACAAATTAAATAGTATATTAACTGATGAGAAAATAATTTCTACTGAAATTGAGTATTTATTTCTTATAAATCTATCTGACATAAATTGCATGAATTGTGTAATGACAATAGATACTTTTATTAATATTTTATCCGAAAATGAAAACTTAGCAAGTAGAACTTTAGTTTTAGTAACTCATCCTGATAAGATTTTTGGTGAAAGACGTTGTATCGGATGGATAAAAAACCAACCTCAAAATATCAAAATAAAATACATTGACTTTAAAAAGATAAAAGAAACAAATATTTTTAATTCAATATTGTTAATATATGAAGGTGGTAGAATTAATAGCTATTATACTTTGCCTTTTAATCCCACAAAAATATTAATTAAATAATAAGGATGGAGTAAGCGAGCACTGATGCAGAATGAATTCATTATAAGAGTGGAATCAGTAAGTAAAATTTTTAAAAAGAAAAACATTATCATAAATGCTTTAGATCTAGTTTCATTAAAGATAAAAAAAGGAGAAATTTTTGCGTTAATCGGACCAAATGGGGCTGGAAAAACAACATTAATAAAGTTGATGTTGAATTTTATTTTCCCAACTAAAGGAAATATTTTTATTCATAATTATTCAGTTTCATCAAAAGCATCAAGAAAATATTTAGGATATGTTCCTGAAGAAATTAAATTTCCATTTAAGTTCAGTGCTTTTTCGTTCCTTAAGCAATTCGTAAGAGTCAGCGGTTCTGAATTGATATCTCCCAAAGAACATATACTATACTTATTACATAAACTCAATCTTAAGGAAAGTACACATTCAATTAACAACTTTTCTAAAGGCATGAAAAAGAGATTAAGTATTGCTTACGCTTTACTTACTAATCCAGATATATTAATTCTGGATGAACCTACCGATGGTCTTGATCCTATGGAAAGAAAAACAATAATGAATATGATTTTAGATTTTAAAAGCAATGGTGGAACCGTATTTTTATGTTCACACATACTTACAGAAGTAGAAAAACTTTGCGATAAATTTGCGATTATTCAAAAAGGTAAAATTATTTATGAGGGTATAAAAGAAGAATTTGAATACAATGGATTTCAAGTGAAATTTATTAATCAGAATTATGACAATACTATAAGCAATATTATTAATAGGTTCGTTATTGAATATGATGGTCATGAAGGAAAAGCATTTGCGCTTAATGAAACCGAATTATCAGAACTTCTGTTAGCATTAGCTCAAAATAAATTTACAGTTACAGAAATTATATCTAAGAAAGATAGTTTGGAATCGATTTATTTTAATTATTTGAAAGATAAGGGTGAAAAAAGATAAGGGTGAAAAATGATTAATATTTATAAAATTATGGTAAATCAAATATGCATATTAATTAATTCAATGTATTTTAAAGTGTTTATACTCTCTCTTTTGGTAATATTATCTATCATTTTATCCGGCATTACTAGTAGAAATTTAGAAAATGGATATATCTTATCGGTATGGGGTAATGAAATAGTCAACTTTGAAAGTGATTTTTTAAAATTATACTTATCATTTATTTTTTTAGTCATTTTTATTATTGTTTTCCCGATTGCATTTGCCCATAATATTCATAATATAACGACAATCGACTATGCAAATATTTATCTATCACGTTCTATTACAAGGGTTGAATTACTTTTAGGTATCTTATTAGCGTTTTATTTTGTCTTTTTATTATTAACCCTTTTATTTGTTTTAATTATAATGATATACTTCTGGGTAATTACTGGGATAAAATTCCTAAATATATTTATTTTATTTATACCTTTTCTTTTTTTATTTCTTTCTTCATTTACTTTTTTAAGTGCTTTAATTATTATAACTAATTCTATTGGCAATGCAACTCTTCTATATGTAATTTATGTTTTTGTGGTAAGTGGTTTATTCAGTCATGCTGGCGTCTCTTCCACATTACTCATAAATATATTGTCATTCATCGTACCTCCCATTTCACAAACTCTTGAAAATATGGAACGAGAATTCTTTATAAATATCTTAAGATCCTTAACATCATTATTAATATCTTTATCAGTTTCATTATTTATATACCAAAGAAAAGAATTTTATAATTAAAAAAATATAAAGTATTTTCTAACCTGCCTTACCACCCAGCCGCGTTTTCATTGTGGCAGAGCCAAGTTTTCGGTTTAAGTTAAAAAAAATAAGGTATTGAATTTAACTTTGTTATATTAAATAAATTTATTATAAGATTTAGGGTTTATTTTTCCATTTCGTCGGTAATGTTCTGTTGGACAGGTGAAAAACAACACAATTATAACATATGAGGTAAAATATGCAAATACAATTTTCTGGCAGATATGCAGCACAAGTTATTTATGAATTCAAGGAAGATTGGGACAAAATATTCTCTGAAACTAAAAGGTTAGTTTCGGAATGCGTACCGCAGAGCCACAATCAATCCTGCAAATTATCGATGAGTTAACTGATTAAATGTGTTTAACCCTTTCTACAAGCTGACTGCATCTTCAATCCAGTCGTTAGAGTTAATCTTAATTGGTTGATAAAATTTAGTTATTATTTGAATATACAAAATAAATTTGTAATAATTATTGGTACTCATTTTTACTAAAAAGGAGTCACTAATGCAAGAACTACAGAGCTATTTCGAAAGTCGACTTAAAAACATCATCATATACAACTTAAGGAGGTAATCATTAAAAGTATTCTAAAGATATATTTTATATTGCCTGAACGGCTTTTTTTCTTCATAATATTTGGGCTGTTATATTATGACCTGAACATATTTAATACTTCATGATATAAAATTTCATAAGATTGTACACAGCAACTGGCAGTATTGCTAACCAATATAGAACTATTGGATTATTAGTGATAATTGTTGAGCTATTAAGTAGTTCAGAAAATAAATTTAGTCATGGTATTATTCTAAATATTTCTTCTTCTTTTAACATTATTAGCTTTACTTATTTCTATACTAAAAATATCTTGCATAGAGTTATCTAAAACAGAAAAAGCACAATAACCGGTTGAACAATATATTCAGAGTTTTCTCTGATGATTTTATGTAATTGTTGTGTAGCAAAGTTTGCATAGTTAAGTGAGTTTTTTTGTTTAATAATTATTTTAATAAATAATCTTGCTTCTAGTTGTCATCCTTGTTTCTGTTATTATAAAAAACTGTTGCGGTTAAATTTTTATCAGCAAATCAGTAAGTATACCTAGATAAAAAATTTCGCTAACATCATCAGCACAATTAATTGTCGCTATCTGGTTTGTTTTTGACAATGTATGGTTACACATCATTTTATTCTTTCTTTATATTAATATAATGTAAATTGAGTTCATGCATGAAAAATATTCATATAAAATGTGGGCAAAATTTTTTCAGTTAAAACAAGAAATTATAAAAGATATAAAAATTAGCTTTGTAAAATATACGAAGTAAATATAATTCTAAATTTATTTTAAGGGTTTTTAATACTTAGGCAAGTACTAACACAATATTAATGATAATTTATAATGTTCACTCAAGACTGATAGTTTAATGTAACAAAGGCTATTGAATTGAAAAAGGTCATGTTAATTTCTGTTATAATTAAATAAATATAATTATTGTTTTTGAAAATAATGTTAACACTAATTCAACATTAGTATACTATGATGTAATAACATTTTGTAGAAATTTTGAGTGAATATTTATAAAAAGTATAAGTAATATTTAAGATTTCCGTATTGCGATTTAAGTATTCTGCATTAGCAATATATTTTTAATAATTTATCCATCCCTGGAATTGTTAAAAAACAAAGGGTGATTTATGAAACAGTTTGTTCTTATTTGTGCTTTTATAATTTTCAATATTATTTCTAATGCTCAAAATTTAGAAAGACAAGCTCCTCCTACAGGTTATGACAGTGAAAGGAAAGATATCCCACACGGTAAAATAGACACTATTTACTACGAATCAAAAACCGTTGGAACTACACGAAGGGCAATTGTTTATACTCCTCCCGATTACTCAAATGATAAAAAATACCCTGTCCTTTACCTATTGCATGGTATTGGAGGAGATGAAACGGAATGGCTGAAAGGTGCTCAACCGCAAGTCATATTCGATAATCTATATGCAGACAAAAAAATGGAACCGATGATTGTCGTGATGCCCAATGGTAGAGCCATGAAAGATGATCGAGCCACCGGGAATATTTTTGATAGCGTTAAGGTTCAAGCATTTGCCAATTTCGAAAAAGATTTGCTCAACGATTTAATCCCATTCATAGAAAGAACGTTTCCAGTGATTTTAGATCGTGAGCATCGTGCAATTGCTGGACTATCTATGGGTGGAGGTCAATCGCTCAATTTTGGGTTGGGCAATCTTGATAAGTTTGCATGGATTGGTGGTTTCTCATCAGCACCAAATACAAAAAAACCTGAAGAGCTTTTCCCCGACATAGAAAAAGCTAAACATCAAATAAAGTTGCTCTTCATTTCGTGTGGTGATAAAGACAACTTGTTACCATTTAGTCAAAGAACTCATGAATACGCTCAATCAAAACAAATTCCACATTTTTATTATATCATTCCGGATGGAAATCACGATTTCAATGTTTGGAAAGAAAGCCTATATCAATTTGTTCAATTACTTTTCAAACCAAAATCTACATCGAAGAAATCTCAAACGCTAAAGGATGCTTTTGCTGGAAAATTTTTCATTGGCACCGCCATGAATACATTTCAGATTACTGAACAAGATACGGCGTCGGTGAGGGTCATCAAAGAACACTTTAACGCAATTGTAGCCGAAAATTGCATGAAGAGCGGTCCTCTGCAACCACAGGAAGGAGTTTTCGACTTTACTCTTGCCGATAAATTTGTTGAATTTGGAATAAAAAATAACATGCACATAACGGGACACTGCCTTATTTGGCATTCACAAGCACCTCGCTGGTTCTTTACCGATAGTTTGGGAAAAGATGTTACTCCGGAAGTACTGAAAGAACGTATGAAAAAACATATCTATACTGTAGTAGGACGTTATAAAGGGAAAATTAAAGGCTGGGATGTTGTTAACGAAGCTATTGAAGATGACGGCTCGTTCAGAAAAAGCAAGTTTTATCAAATACTTGGAGAAGATTACATTAAATATGCTTTCCAATATGCCCACGAAGCTGACCCTGATTGTGAACTTTACTATAACGATTATTCAGAAGCTATACCTGCGAAAAGAGACGGAATAGTTCGAATGATTAAAAAATTATTAGATCAAGGTATAAGAGTCGATGCCATTGGTTTACAGTGTCATTCGGCGCTCGATTACCCTAATCTTGATGACTATGAAAAAGCCATTCAGGCGTACGCATCGCTAGGAGTTAAAGTGATGATAACAGAAATGGATATTAGTGTGCTCCCAACTCCTGAATGGGGCCGGGGTGCCGACATAGCTACCAATGTTGTCTATCAAGAAAAGTTTAATCCATTCACTAAGGGATTACCTGATTCAGTACGCATTGCGTTTGAAAACCGTTATCTCGACTTTTTTAAACTGTTTTTAAAATACGATGACTACATTACTCGTGTAACTCTGTGGGGAGTCAACGATGCATATTCATGGAAGAACAATTTCCCTGTCAGAGGACGTACCGACTACCCACTGCTTTTCGACAGGAATAATCAGCCAAAACCGATAGTATATAAACTCATTGATTTATCAAATACATATCAAAAGAATTAAGTTTAATATTAAGTAAGTCTATTGTTGATGAAAAAAATCTTTTTATATATAGTCCTATGCTTTCTTACACCATTTGTCAATGCACAGGAAATGACACAACCAGCTGAGACAACGGTTCGCTGGGCTAAATATCCAAGTGTATCTTCATCAGGGAAAGCTACTTTCAGTATAAAAGCTCCTGAAGCACAGAAAGTACAACTTGATTTAGGGCACAAATACGATATGATAAAAAATAGTGATGGCACTTGGGAAGTAACTACCGACTCTCTCTCTGAAGGATTTCATTACTATTCAATAATCATCGATGGAGTAGCTGTTTGTGATCCTTCAAGTGAGGCGTTCTACGGCATGGGACGCATGGCAAGCGGAATTGAAGTACCTTATAAAAATTGGGACTACTGCGAAGTAAAAGATGTTCCGCACGGTGACATTCGAATAAAAAGGTACTATTCGAAATTGACTCGTTCCTGGCGAAGCTTTTATTTGTATGCTCCTCCTGGATATGATCAGAATACCAAAGAAAAATACCCTGTGTTGTACATTCTTCATGGTGGTGGAGAAGACCAGCGAGGATGGGCTCAACAAGGAAAAACTGATTTGATTATAGACAATCTCATTGCCGAAAAGAAGACAGTTCCAATGATCATTGTGATGGTGGATGGCAATATGCCGATACGGGCATTTGGAGAAGATGGATTGAGACTTTTCGAAACTGAGTTAAAAGAAAGTGTCATTCATTTTGTTGAAAAAAATTACAGAGTGAAAAGTGGAGCAAGATACAGAGCCCTGGCAGGTTTATCCATGGGAGGAATTCAAACTCTATACGCTGGTATGCGAAATACCGATATGTTTGCTTATCTTGGCGTATTCAGCTCTGGCTGGATTATGCCAATGCAAAAGGATCTTGCCGATCGACAATACAAGTATATTGCGAATAATAAGGAGAAAATTAAATCCAACCTGAGACTGCTCTGGATTGGAATGGGTGGCAAAGAAGACATCGCATGGCAAAATTGCCAGATGATGCTCAAAAAATTTGATGAGCTAGGCATAGCATATCAGTACAGCGAATATCCAGGTGGACATACCTGGCCTGTGTGGAGAAATAATCTTTATAATTTTGCGCAATTAATTTTTAAATAAGGGAGAATAAAATGATAGGAAGACATATAAAATGGGTGCTTGTAATTCCGATAATTTTATGCTCAAGTAGAAATTTGTACTCAGAACCTTACACTGTGAAAAGCCCGGATAAAAAAATATCCGTTGCATTCTGGCTCACTCCGCAAGGTGAGCCTGTTTATTCTGTTTCTCACTCAGGATCTCTATTTTTGAAAGAATCAAAATTAGGTATTGTCAGGAATGATGGGGATTTTTCAAGAAGCCTTTCCCTTGATTCCGTCTCAAATGAAATGACTGTTTCTGATAATTACACATTGCACCACGGGAAGAGACGGCAATGCAGTTACGTTGCAAACAAGCGGACGTTTTATTTGAAGAACAAGGATTCAAAACGAATTGAAATTATCTTTCAGGTTTCTAATGATGGGGTTGCTTTTAGATATTATTTCCCTGAAAAGAGCGATACGGTAGTCAAGGTATTTAAAGAGCTTACATCCTTTCACTTTGATCTTTCGACAAAAGCTTTTCTCCAGCCCTGTCCAGATGCTCGTACAGGTTGGTGTTTTACGCAGCCATCGTATGAAGAATATTACCAAATAAATATCCCAGTAGGTACAATCGCGCCGTATCAAGCTGGATGGGTCATGCCGGCACTTTTTCATTATGGTAAGTTCTGGATGTGTATCACAGAAACAGCTGTAGATACGAATTATTGCGGCTCACGCTTGAGTCAATTTTCTCCAGACGGTGAGTATACGATTCAATTTCCTCAACCACAGGAATGCAGGTCCGGCGAACCCTATTTGCCAGAATCCAAGTTGCCGTGGTATACGCCATGGCGTATTATTGCTCTTGCGGAGAATTTGGCTGGGTTGGTTGAATCAACCTTAGGAACAGATTTAGCAAATCCTGCTCAGTATGATGTTTCCTCGTGGCTCGAGCCTGGCATTGCTTCGTGGAGCTGGGTGATTCTGAAAGATGATTCCACTGTGTACAGCGCTCAACGCCGATACATTGATTTTGCTTCTTCCATGAACTGGAGATATTGCCTCATTGACGCATTCTGGGACAAACAAATTGGCTATGAAAAAATAAAGGAACTCGCAGATTATGCAAGGACGAAAAATGTGAAAATTTTGTTGTGGTATAACTCATCTGGCGACTGGAATTCAACAACACTTACGCCACGCGACAAGTTGCTTACTCAAGAACAGAGATACGCTGAGTTTCAGAAATTGAAAGAGATGGGAATTGCAGGCATAAAAGTCGATTTCTTCGGCGGCGACGGACAATCGATGATGAAATATTACATCGATATATTAAAAGATGCTGCAAAATTTAAACTTGCGGTAAATTTCCACGGGTGCAACTATCCCAGAGGATGGCACAGAACCTATCCTAATTTGGTGAGTATGGAAGGAATAAGAGGTGAAGAGTATGTGACGTTCGGACAGTACTTTGCAGATAATCAGCCGTGGCATTGCACAGTAATTCCGTTTACCCGAAATCTTTTCGACCCGATGGATTTTACGCCAGTGAATTTCTCAGGCATTCCGAATATCCAGCGCAGAACCACAGGAGGTTTTGAAATAGCTCTCTCTGTTTTGTATACATCGGGTATACAGCACATAGCTGAAACACCGGATGGAATGGCAAAGCAGGAGGATTTTGTTATAGAATTCATACGCACTGTCCCGAACGTATGGGACGATGTGAAATTTATCGATGGATATCCGGGCAAGTTTGTGGTACTGGCAAGAAAGAAAGGAGATACGTGGTACATTGCTGGAATTAACGGTGAAAACTCCGAACGTGTTGTTGATCTGAATGTTTCATTCCTTGGCAAAAAGTCAAAAGGTTTTATGATTACAGATTCTGAAGATGGAAACCGTTTTGTGAAGAAAAATGTGAATCTATCGAAACCTTTAAAAATAAAGTTTCACCCTTACGGCGGATTTGTGATTCAAACTTTTTAGAATATGGAATATGATAGCTAAATTGGTGTCCAGAATGGAATCGAAAAAAATTGAAGAGGATGTTTGATTTTGTGTATAACATTCAGAAAAAGGAAGTCAATAATGAAGTACATTAGCTTAACTATTGCTTTGCTTCTTGGCTCGTTTAATTCATTTAGCCAATCCTATTCGAAAAGCTGGAAGGATATAAATTATGCTGGCGATGCGATGGTCTATCACAGACTAGATATCTATCTTCCACAAGTTGAAAAATCAGCCTATCCGGTTGTGGTTGCCATTTATGGAAGTGCATGGTTCGGGAATAATTTGAAAGAATCTGCTTTTTCAACGTTGGGGAAAGCGTTGCTCGATGCAGGTTTTGCTGTGGTTACCCCAAATCATCGTTCGAGCTACGATGCAAAATATCCAGCACAAATTCATGATATTAAAGCTGTGATTCGATTCATCAGAGCAAATGCAAGCCAATATCAGCTTGATACATCATTTATTGGAATCACTGGCTTTTCATCGGGCGGACATCTTGCTGCTTTGGCAGGGACTTCCAGAGGAGTCAAAGAATATACTATAGGCTCTGTGACAATGGACATCGAAGGTAATGTTGGTCAGCATACATCATACTCGAGTTCAGTGGATGCTGTTGTCGATTGGTTTGGTCCTACGGATTTGTTGAAGATGGATTCTTGTGAAACATCCAGCATGATAGATCATAATTCTGCTACTGCACCCGAAGCAGTTCTCATTGGCGGGCCGGTTCAGGAGAATAAAGAGAAAGCAACACTGGCGAATCCAATTACCTATGTCGATGCCAATGATCCGCCTTTCCTTATCTTTCATGGCGATAAAGATCCGTTGGTTTCGTATTGTCAGAGCGTGATGCTTTTTCGTGCGCTTCAGAATGCTGGGGTACCAAGCCAGTTTGTTCTGGTTCCAGGTGGTCAACATGGTCCCGGCGTATTTGAGGATAAGTACTTTAAAATGATGACAGATTTTTTCCTCCAGCAATTGGAAGTTACACAGGTAGGTAAAATAGATAAAAAAGATGAGATAAAGTTTTCTGTTTCTCAGAATTACCCGAATCCATTTAACTCAACAACAACAATTACTTTCACGCTTCCGAAGAAATCGTTTGTTACTTTAACCGTGTTTGATTCTTTAGGCCGAGAAATTGCCAAACTCGTTTCTGAGGAGCTGGGCCCGGGCACTTATACGCGTCAGTGGAATCCAGGAAATCTTTCAAGCGGAACCTATTTTTTCCGTTTGGAAACTGGATCCTGTGTCGAAACGAAGAAACTTGTTTTGCTCAAGTGATAAGGAATTAGGCATAGAAATGAATACGCAATTTAGAATAATGTTAAGAAGTGTTTAAACCTAATTTAAATAGGTAGGAGAGTATATGAAAATAAGATTTTTTATATGCCTTGTAATCAGTTTTGCCTTTTTCATTAACTTGAATGCTCAATCGTATCGAGAAACAGAACTTGGTATAAAGGCAGTTGTTGATTCGATTGAAATTGAAATTCAATTTTATAATCCATCCACAGTCAGGATGATAAAATATCCTACAGGACACAAATTTCAAAAGAAAAGTCTTTCAGTTATTGCGATTCCTAGAAAAGTTCCATTTACTAAGGAGGAATCTGATTATAAGTTAACCGTAAAAACCAAAACCATTCAGGTTTGTCTTGATCTTCTTGATGGAAGTGTTTCCTTTTATGGAGTAAGTGGTAAATTGCTTTTATCTGAAAAATCGAGAAGTGCAACATTTACGGATTTTAATGATGCAGGGAATAAAACCTATAGTGTATCTCAATCTTTTGTCCTGGAAAATAACGAAGCGATTTATGGACTGGGTCAACAGCAGGATGGCAAGCTCAATCGCCGTAACATCAGATTACGCATGATACAGGGAAACACAGACGATTATGTTCCGTTTTTTGTATCTAGCAAAGGATATGGTTTGTTCTGGGATAATTATTCGCCAACAATATTTTCCGATACGCTAAATGAAACTCTGTTTGCTTCAGAGGTGGGCGAATGTATCGATTATTACTTTATGTATGGAGGTAATGCAGATGGTGTGATTGCGCAAATGCGTGAACTGACAGGCAAAGCGCCGATGTTTCCGCTCTGGACTTTCGGTTACTGGCAGAGCAAGGAACGCTACAAGAGTCAGGATGAAATTGTAGGTGTTGTTAAAAAATACCGTGAGTTAGGTGTCCCACTTGACGGTATTATTCAAGATTGGCAATACTGGGGGAATAATTATCTCTGGAACGCCATGGAATTTTTAAACGCTGAATTTTACGATCCGCAAAAAATGGTTGACGACATTCACAGAATGAATGCTCATATCATTATTTCTATCTGGAATTCATTCGGTCCGCATACAAAACAGTATAAAGAATTAAGCGAAATAAATGCTTTAATGGATTTTATTACCTGGCCTGAATCTGGTTCGGATAAATGGCCTCCACGACTTGATTATCCCTCAGGAGTCAGAGTGTATGATCCGTTTAATCCGCAGGCTCGTGATATATTCTGGAAATACCTAAAAAGCGGACTATTTTCGCTCGGCATAGATGGTTGGTGGCTTGATTCCTCAGAGCCTGATCATCTTCAATACAAAGAGAGCGATTTAGATAATAAAACGTTCTTAGGATCATTCAGAAAAGTCCGTAATGCTTTTCCTTTGATGTCGGTTCGTGGCATCTATGAACATCAAAGAACAGAAACTCAGGAAAAGCGTGTTTTCATTTTGACACGTTCTGCGTTTGCTGGTCAACAGCGTTACGGTTCAGTTGTGTGGTCTGGTGATGTGATTGCCTCTTGGGAGGCATTGCGAGCTCAGATTCCCGCTGGCTTGAATTTTTCACTGTCGGGCATCCCTTACTGGAATTCCGACATCGGTGGCTTCTTCCTCTGGAATTTTCCGAAGAAACTGGAGGATCCTAACTATCGTGAGCTGTATGTTCGCTGGTTGCAATTTGGGGCTCTCTGTCCAATGATGCGTTCGCATGGTACTGATGCACCACGCGAAATTTATCAGTTTGGCAAAAAAGGCGAACCTATTTACGATGCAATTGAGAAGTTTATTCAGTTGAGATATCGGTTCTTGCCTTACATTTATTCGACTGCATGGGATGTGACAGCAAACTATTCAACCATGATGCGCGCCCTGATGCTGGATTTCCCAGATGATCCAAAGGTGCTCGATATTAACGATGAATATATGTTTGGAAAGTCAGTCCTTGTCTGTCCTGTCACAGAACCGATGTATTCGAATGAGGATTTTGCCAATGTCAAATCAAAGAAGCTTTATTTGCCACAAGGTGTAGTTTGGTACGATTTCTGGACAGGCGATAGATTTCAAGGTGGACAGACTGTTGCAAAAGAAACACCAATTGATATTATCCCATTATATGTAAAAGCCGGTACTATTTTACCTATTGGGCCCAATGTTCAATATGCTACTGAGAAAAAATGGGATACTCTTGAAATCCGTATTTACCGAGGGGCAGATGGTGAGTTCACGTTGTATGAGGATGAAGGCAATAATTACAACTACGAAAAAGGATTATATTCGGAGATTAGATTTCAATGGAATGATAGAGAAAAGAGTTTAATCATCCATGATAGAAAAGGTTCTTTCCCGGGAATGATTAAAACAAGGACTTTTAGAATTATACTTGTATCACCAGGACATGGAATCGGGTGTGAAGAAGCAATTCATACAGATAAACAAATTGTGTATAAAGGGAAAAAAGAGAAGATCTATTTTTGATAGATATTCAACAATATAATTCACAACAAACATAAATAATTGCAAGGAGGAATTTACATGAGGTACAAACGATGTATTGTGTGGCTGGTTGCTTCTTTAATCAGTGGTGTCTGTTTTGCGCAGACGAGTAAAACGGTAATTGAGGATTTCAAACCTGCATCGACGAATCAACCAGGTAGAGAGTATCCGCAGGTGAATTCTGAAGGACGGGTGCGTGTTAGGATCTCAGCTCCTGAGGCAAAACGAGTTCAATTGGACATAAGCGCTGTGAAATACGATTTGGTAAAAGATACAAGCGGTGTTTGGACGGGTGAATCAGATCCGCAGGATGAAGGTTTTCATTATTACCAGCTCTGGATAGACGGAGCAGCGGTGCCCGATCCAAATAGCTTGTACTTTTACGGAGCAAGTCGATGGGGCAGTGGTATTGAAGTACCAGCCAAAGATCAAGATTTCTATGCACTGAAAAATGTTCCGCACGGCGAAGTGCGTCAGCATTTGTATTATTCAAAGGTTAATAATACCATTCGGCGTTGTTTTGTTTACACACCACCTGACTATGACAAAGATCTAACCAAACGGTATCCTGTTCTTTATCTCCAACATGGAGGTGGAGAAGATGAGACAGGCTGGTCCAATCAAGGGAAAGTGAACCTTATCATGGATAACTTAATTGCGGAAGGTAAAGCAGTGCCCTTCATTATTGTGATGGACAATGGAACGTGGACCTGGCCAGAAGGAGTTCCAAGGCCAAAGCCCGGAGAACGTCCGAGCGGTCCATGGCCACCAAAAGGCTGGGCAGACAATTTCATGAATACGTTACTGAACGATATTATCCCAATGATTGATGCAAATTATCGTACCTTGGCTGATGCAAAGTATCGAGCCATGGCGGGATTGTCTATGGGTGGCATGCAAACCCGAGTTATTACTCTTGCACATCCCGAAGTATTTTCCTATGTCGGTATCTTTAGCGGTGGCAGTATTAGTCTTGAGGATATAAACAACAATCCAACTTTTAAAGAGAAAATAAAACTTGTATTTGTGGGTTATGGCAGTAAAGAATTGGAAAGTAGAAGATTCAATTTTGGTGGAGATCCTAAAGAACATATTGAGGCAATCAAAAAGGCAGGTATGAATGCGCATTTTTATGTTTCACCAAATACACATCATGAGTGGCATACATGGCGAAGGAGTTTCTATCAATTTGCACAGCTTTTGTTCAAGGACTAAGGATAATTTTAACAGCATTAATTCAGACAAGGAGATCGAAGAATGAAACGGTATCATATTTTTATAGTAATATTGACGTTGGTTGGAGCAATTTCACCGTGTCTATCGCAGACGTTACAAGTCACAATTAAAGAAGATTTTAAACCTTCAGTGTTGAATCAACCAGGTCAAGAATATCCACAAGTAAATTCGCAAGGCTATGCCCGGTTTCGAATTTACGCACCACAGGCCCAAAGTGTTAAGGTGAGTTTAGGTGGACGTGAAGGTACAACTCTCACAAAAACCGAAGATGGCTTTTGGATTGGTACGACCGCCGAACCGTTGGATGAAGGATTCCACTACTACCGTCTTATAGTTGATGGTGGGACATTCAATGATCCTGGAACATTGAATTTTTACGGTTCCTGTAGATGGGAGAGTGGAATTGAGGTGCCTGCTTTCGATCAGGATTTTTATGCACTTAAAGATGTTCCGCATGGTCGTGTTCAGCAGGTTCTTTTTCCATCCAAGAGTACGAACAGCATTCGTCGTGCTTTTGTTTACACTCCACCAGATTATGACAAAAATACAAAAAAACGTTATCCTGTGCTTTATCTACAGCACGGTTGGGGCGAGGACGAAACTGCATGGTGGAATCAAGGACACGCCAATCTCATCATGGATAACTTGATTGCTGAAGGTAAGGTAAAGCCGTTTATCATTGTGATGACGTACGGAATGACCAATGAAGTCAAGTTTGGTGAGCTCCGGAAGTTCGACATAAAGCCATTCCAGACAGTTCTTGTGGATGAACTTATTCCGTATATTGACGAAAATTTCCGTACACTTTCTGACCGAAAACACCGTGCAATGGCTGGTTTATCTATGGGGAGTATGGAAACAAAAATGATTACATTAGCCAATATCGATAAATTTTCATACATCGGCCTGTTTAGTGGTGCCTCCATATCGATGAATGATGTCAATAGCGTTCCCGGTTTCAAAGATAAAGTGAAACTTGTTTTTGTAAGCTATGGTAGTAAAGAAATTGATTGGATGGTACAGCGAGGAAGAGAATTGACTGGAGGCGATCCCCGGGAAAATGTTGAAGATTTAAAGAAGGCTGGTATTAATTGCGTGCTTTATATTTCGCCCAATACAGCGCATGAATTTTTAACATGGCGAAGAAGCCTGCGTGAGTTTGCAATGCTGTTGTTTAAGGACTAAGTTAAAAATGTAAAAAGGTGTGCTCGTTGAAAGAATCACATATTTGCTGTTGGGGATATGACGGCGAGGCAATCTTTAGTTTGCATTTAAATAGAGATAGCCTCGCTACTTTTGAATTTGTAAAGAGAGTTTTCAAAGAAAGTAAAAAAGAAATTGTTGACATTATAAAAAGCTAATCGTTAAATTCAATTAACAAAATCCAGAAAATGAAAATCAAGTCGAAAATAAAAATTAATTTAGAAAACCAGAAAAATTGGTTAAAATACATTTTTTCTTTAATTTCTCTTTTGCATTTATTTGTTGTTCCAAGTGAGGCCCAAAATCCAATCATTCATAACCAATTTACTGCTGATCCATCTGCAAGAATTTTCAATGGCAGGGTGTATGTGTTCCCTTCTCATGACATCCCTGTGCCCGAAGGGAAAAATCTCCGCAAAGATTGGTTTTGCATGGAGGATTATCATGTTTTCTCATCAGAGAATCTTGTGGATTGGATAGATCACGGGAAAATACTATCGCAATACGACGTGCCATGGGTTGATACCAATACGTACAGTATGTGGGCACCTGACTGTATCGAACGAAATGGGAAATATTATTTTTATTTTCCGGCAATTTGTAATAAGCCAGACTCAGTAGGGAGAAGGCTTTTTTCAATTGGTGTAGCAATAGCAGATAAACCAGAAGGACCTTACACGCCCCTACCAGAACCCATCAAAGGAGTCAGAGGAATTGATCCGAATGTTTTCATCGACAAAGATGGACAGGCATATCTCTATTGGTCATTGAGGCACATCTTCGTTGCAAAATTGAAAGAGAATATGATAGAACTTGATTCTGAACCTCAGATCATAGCAAACTTGCCTGAAAAAGGACTAAAAGAAGGTCCGTGGGTTTTCGAGAGAAATGGAATTTATTACCTGACTTTCCCCCACGTGGAAAATGATAGGGAGCGACTTGAATATGCAATGGGACCCCATCCAATGGGACCTTTCACGATGACTGGAGTGATTATGGACGAATCACCTACGTGCTGGACAAATCATCATTCTATTATTGAATATAAAGGTCAGTGGTATTTGTTCTATCATCAGAGTTATCTTTCCCCACACTTCGATAAAAACAGATCTGCTTGTATTGATAGCCTTTTTTTTAACGAGGATGGAACAATATGCAAAGTGAAACCAACCTATAGAGGTGTTGGAATCACTGATGCAACAAAGAAAATAGAAATTGATCGTTACAGCCAAATAAGCAATGAAGGTGTGACGATTGATTTTATTGATACGACAAATACTTTCCATGGATGGAAAACAATTTTTTCCAAGGAAGGCGCGTGGGTTCAATATAACGCTGTGGATTTCGGAAAAGCGGATTTGAGCAATGTTGTTGTAAATGCATATTCAGAAAAAGGTGGACTTGTGGAAATACGATTAGATAGTCAAAAGAATCAGCCGATAGCAAAAATTGCTATACCGCCAGGAAAAAGATGGCAGGTTGTTAAATCAAATTTGATCGAAGTTCAACCAGGTATTCACAATATCATTGTGACATCAGACGAAAATAAAAAAGTTGAAGTTGACTGGTTGCGTTTTGAATAAATGGAGAGACCATAAATGAAATGTAAACGTATTTTCTCATTTCTAATTCTGTGGTATGGCTTCTTGCAATTATGTGTTGCTCAACCTGACGAGATCAGGTCAGAGAAGAAAGTGTTTTGTTATACGAATCCGATAACAAGAGATACATCACTTTCCATGAGAGACTATTTTATTATTAAAGTTGGAAGCAAATGGTACTGTACAGGCACTTCTCATCCCGTATGGACAGGTCCCAATCCAGGAGTACGCTTATTGGTATCCGATGATTTAATCCATTGGAAACATCATTCGTGGATTATTGATGCTTCCAAACTTCCTGCCGATTGTCCATACAACGGCAGATTCTGGGCGCCTGAAATTCATTTCATGAAAAATAAATACTGGCTAACCGTAAATAGTGGGAAAGTTACTCCTGAAGATCCCAGCGGAATGAATACACATAGCATCTGGCTTTTTTCCTCCGATAGTATAACAGGGCCGTATAAACTTGTTAATGGACCTCTTACACAACAATATAATAACGATGCTACTTTATTTGAAGACGAAGACGGAAGAACATATTTATATTGCAGTGGAAATGGGTTATTTCAGGCAGAAATAGATTTAGAAAATGGTAAACTGATCACTCCCATTCAAAAATTTTTAGATAAAAGAAGCCCAGGGAATCCTGATTGGCTTATTGGCGGTATTGAAGCCCCGTTTGTAGTAAAGAAAGACAGCACTTACTTTATGTTTTTTTCCTCATGGACGCGGGGATATGAAGTAGGGTTGTTGAAAGCAAAATCACCTTTAGGCCCATGGGAATTTGCTACACGTGAACCAATATTTGGTGCAAGGAAAAAGAACTTTAGGCCAGAATTAGCCAAACAAGGAGGTTATGATCATTTACAGTTTCAGGATAGCGAAGATCCTTATTGCGAAGCCGGACATATTGCCATATTTGAAGGTCCAGATGGCAAACAATGGATTTCGTGCCATTATACTATTTGTAATGATCTGAGCGATTCAACTCTTTATGAACCAGAGTCATGGAAAAAGCTAGTCCCTCAAATGGGAATCGAACCTTTGCATTACAAGAATGGTATGTTCTACATCAATGGACCGACTTGGACAGAGCAATGCATTGAATATTGAAGTTATAACCATAACATTACTCTGAAAATGAATGCAATTAAATAATATTCTTAGTTATCTTTTTTAATTTGGAGAAAGCACATGAAGAAAACAAAGAAACTTTGTTCTCTCCTACTTCTTTTTTATGTCCATCTTGTTTCTCAACCATCGAATCAATTTGTTAATACAACTTGGTATTATCAGCCAACATTCGAATCGTTAGAGAAAGTAAATCCAGTTCCCGAATGGTTCAAAGATGCAAAGTTTGGCATTTATTTTCATTGGGGTGTTTATTCAGTGCCAGCCTTTGCAAATGAATGGTATCCAAGAAGTATGTATATTCAAGGCTCTGCCGAAAATAAACATCATAAAGAAAAGTACGGTGATATTAGCGAGTGGCCATATCATTACTTTATTTTGGGAGCAAAAGATAAACAGGGCAATTTTGTTCAATTTGCACCGAAACTGAAATCAGAAGGTGGCAATTTCGATCCAGAAGAATGGGCACAATTATTTGCCGATGCTGGTGCCAAATTTGCCGGGCCCGTAGCTGAACACCACGATGGCTTTTCCATGTGGGCAAGCAACGTGAATCCCTGGAACGCAAAAGAGATGGGTCCAAAACTCGATTTGGTAGAACTCCTGGCAGAAGCTATCCGTAAAAGAAACATGAAACTGTTCCTTTCTATGCATCATGCTTATAACATAACAGGTTACTACGATCCTGTTCCTAAAACAGACGACCCCAAGCTTCAAATACTCTACGGACAGCAGGGCAAAGAAAAAAACGAAGCTTTATGGTTAGCAAAACACAAAGAGATTATCGACAATTATAAGCCGGATATTCTTTATCAGGACTTTAATTTGCATGTGATTTCCCAGCCTATTCTTTTGGAATTTTTATCCTATTACTACAACAAAGCTATCGAATGGAACAAGCAAGTGGTTGCTACATTTAAAGATGGCTTAAATACAAAGTGCGCGTTATTAGATTACGAGCGAGGAGGTCCACGTGATCTTACCGATTACTACTGGCTTTCTGATGATGCCATCAGCGCTTCGAGCTGGTGCTATACTGAAGGATTGACGTATTACTCAGCCAAACAAATTCTTCATTCACTTATCGATAAAGTGAGCAAAAATGGAAATCTAATCCTCAATATTTCACCCAAAGCAGATGGCACTATACCTCAGGAACAAAAGGATATACTCTTGACCATTGGGAATTGGTTAAAAAAATACGGCGAAGCAATTTACTCCACGCGTGCATGGGAGATGTATGGCGAAGGTCCCACAAAAATGGGAGCTGCTCATGGGGTATTTTTAGCTCCAGCCCAAGGAACAGCACAAGACATTCGTTATACCCGCTCAAAGGATCACACAACACTTTATGCCATTCTCCTAGGCTGGGAGAAAAACCAGAAGCAAATAAAGCTCGCTCTCTTGGGTTCGGATAGGATTAACCTCAAAAATTTAAAGTCAGTTGTCATGTTGCAGAGTGAAGAGAATAAATACATTCCATTACAATTTAGGCAAACCCCGGATGGACTGATAATCGATTTGCCAGAAAATTGGTTCGATGAACTCGCCTATGTCATAAAATTCAACTTCGAAGGTCAAATCCCTCCGCTTGATAAATATGCCGAGTTTGATTGTACACCTCATTATTATCTCATTCCTCAAAGCAACGCAGGAAGTTTAGTGCTTGGTTCAGAACTCAAACTTACAACACAAAGAAAAAATACTGCAAACCAATGGAAATTAGAATCAGTCGGAAAGGGCATCTATAAAATTTCAAATCGGGCAGAAAAAAATAAAGTACTCCAGTGCGCTGCAGATGGCAAACAGCTGATGATTTCCGATTTTACAGGCAAAGACAATCAGCTCTGGAAGATCGACCACTCGTATCATGAGCTGCTGAAAATTACAAATAAAAAATTTCCAAATCTGATGCTATCCGTTAAAGCTTCCGTAGTGGATGGAGGAGAAGCAAACTTACTTGATTCAAAAGATGGTTCCTTTTTTGGTTGGAAGCTGCTGGAAGTATGTGAGCAAAAACAAGAGCCGTTTAAACAACACACAATTCCAGGTATGATTGAAGCAGAAGATTTTGATACTGGTTGTCCAGGGGATGCTTACTACGATAAAAATGATGCAAACGAAGGTGGGGAGTATCGATTCAAAGAAGGTGTTGATATCGAAAAATGCTCCGAGGGTGGTTACAATGTTGGGTGGATAAGCAAAGGAGAGTTTTTATCGTACACAGTCACTGTTCAAAAATCAGCAACCTATCAGGTTTCATTCTATGTGGCATCCGCTTTTGACAGTGGAAAGATGCATCTTGAATGCGCTGGGAAAGACATCACAGGCACTTTTTCAATTCCCAACACATCAGGATTTCAGAAGTGGGAGGTAATAAGGAAGGAAGTAAAACTCGATGCCGGAGAACATGTGCTCAGGCTCGTTTTTGATGGCGATTACTTTAATGTAGACAAAATGGTTTTTGAAGAAATAGAATAATATTTTATGAAACAGGTCTTGATAATATTCTTTATCTTAAAAAGGAGCGAACAATGAACGGAAAAAAACATTCAATGGTATTTTTGGTTTTATTTTCAATCATATTTTTTTCTAGTACACAAATAATTAATGCAAAAGAACCCAAAATCATTGTAGAAGTCGATAAGCCAGGTCATCGTATTCCTCCTACTTTGTTTGGAATTTTCTTTGAAGACATCAATCTTTCTGCTGATGGGGGGCTTTATCCTGAGATGGTTCGGAATCGGTCTTTCGAAGATGCAGACACGCTTCAGTTCTGGAAGTTCGAAAGTGTCGATGGAAAAAGTACAGCTTCTGTTATTACCGCAAATGTTCAGGCAAGACCACCCGTTCCACCACTTAATCCATTTAATCGAAAATCACTCCTTATTAAAGCAAATGGATCCTTTACATTAAAGAACGAAGGTTATTGGGGAATGAACCTGATTAAAGGTGATAGCTACACATTTAAGTTGTCTGCTCGTTCACCTGATAATTTCCAGGGTTCACTCATTGTTCGAATTGTAGCTCAAGATGGAAGTGTGTTGGCTTTGGGGGAAATAGAAGGTTTTGATGAGAATTGGAAGTACTATTCACTCAAATTAATCCCATCGAAAACCGATCCAAAAGCCCATTTAGAGATTTCATCGCAGGCAACTGGCAAGCTCTATTTGGACATGATTTCTTTGATGCCAGATAAAACTTGGAAGAATCATGGATTGCGCATTGACCTTGCGGAAGCATTGAATGCGTTGAAGCCTGGATTTTTACGTTTCCCTGGAGGTTGCTGGGTGGAAGGCGATGATTTCCTGCACATGAACAACTGGAAACATACAATAGGCAATATTGATACGCGCAGTTCCCTATGGAATTTGTGGGGCTACAATGCAACGAATGGTTTGGGGTTCCATGAATATTTGCAATTGGCAGAGGATCTTGGTGCTGAGCCTGTATTTTGCATTAATGCAGGTATATCTCACAAAGAAATTGTTCCTATGGATCAAATGGGACAATGGATACAGGATGCACTGGATGCGATTGAATATGCCAATGGGCCAATCACTTCAGTTTGGGGAAGTTTGCGTGCAAAGAATGGACATCCTGAACCGTTCAATCTAAAATTTATTGAAATCGGAAATGAGAATGGGCAGGAACCTTATGCTGAACGATGGGCGCTTTTTGTAAAAGCGATTCGTGAGAAATATCCTGAGATCCAAATCATAGCCAACGAGTGGGCAGGAAGCCATCCAACCGATCCAGTGCCTGACATAGTTGACGAGCACTATTACAGTAATCCCGACTGGTTCATATGGAATGCAAATCGATATGATAGCTATGACAGAAAAGGGCCAAAAATTTTTGTTGGTGAATATGCAGTGACACAAAATACTGGAAATGGCAACCTTCGAGGTGCTATCGGTGAAGCTGCTTTTATGATCGGAATGGAGCGCAATTCAGATGTAGTGGTCATGGCATCGTATGCTCCCCTTTTCTGCAATGTGAATCACAAATCGTGGCCAATCAATTTAATTAATTTCGATAGCTATCGTTGGTATGGACTTCCAAGCTATTATGTTCAACAAATGTTTGCCAATAATCAGGGCACGACTTTACTTCCGGTAACTATCGAGGATGCACCAGCGCTTGAGCCGCCTCACTCAAAAGGATGTATTGGACTGGGCACATGGAATAATGCGGCAGAATTTAAGGATCTCAAAGTTTGGACTCCTGACGGAAAGTTATTGTTTGAAACTGACTTCTCAGACATCGATGAATGGAGAAAAACCGGAAGAGGAGAATGGTCGGTTCAAAATGGTGTATTGCGACAATCAGCCATTGCTCCTCACGTTACTGCTTTTGTTGGCGATACAAACTGGAGCGATTACACGGTTACACTGAAAGCGCGCAAATTGTATGGGGAAAATGGTTTCCAGATTTATTTTCGTAACAGGAGCAATACAGAAAGGTTACGCTGGGATTTAGGCGGTTGGAATAACTCAGTTCACTACATGGAAATAGGAATCTACTCAAAAAGTATTAATGGCACTATTGAACCGAATCGATGGTATGATGTAAGAATAGAAATCCAAGGAAATACTGCAAAAGGTTACCTCGATGGAAAACTTGTTCAGGAATTATCCGATATACAAGCGAATACAAAGAGTCTATGTGCGAGTGCATCGTATGACGAAAGATCGGGTGATATTATTGTAAAAGTAGTCAATACTGCCAATAATCCTGTAAAAACCAAAATTGAACTAAAGGGTGCAAAAAATCTTTCGAATAGAGCGAAAGTTATTTTTCTAACTTCTAAAAGTCCATTGGATGAAAATTCACTTGAAGAACCTACTAAAGTTTTGCCAAAGACCGAAATGGTAAAATTATCGGGTACGGTTTTAAACCGAACTTTTCCTGGGAATTCATTAACTATTATTCGCATTCCGACTTTTGATGAAAAGTAATGGACTTTTTAAAACAAAAAACATTTTTATTATAGAAAGAAATTATTAAAGGAGTAAATATGAGTAATAGATTTCAATTTTGTGCTATAGTTGCTTTTGTGTGTTGTGGAATCTTTTTCATTAATGGTTACTCGCAAACAAATGAATATCCTCCGCCGCCTTCAGGATATGATTCATATAAACGCGACATTCCTCATGGTAAGATAACAACGATAATTTATTATTCAACAACAGTGGGTGTAAATAGGCAAGCTTTGATTTACACGCCACCCGACTATTCGCAAGATAAGAAATATAATGTGCTCTATTTGTTGCATGGCATTGGCGGTGATGAACGAGAATGGTACAATTATGGAAGCCCCCATATTATTCTCGACAACTTGTATGCGGAACAAAAACTCGAGCCAATGATCGTGGTACTTCCCAATGGCCGTGCAATGGCGAATGACGATCCAGTAGGAAATATATTTGACCCTGAAAAAATTAAAGCATTCGAGACTTTCGAATTCGATCTCCTGAATGACTTAATTCCGTTTATTGACTCGAATTATTCGGTTTTAACAGGTAGGGAAAGCCGGGCTATTGCGGGACTTTCAATGGGAGGTGGTCAAGCGCTTAATTTTGGGTTGGCTCATCTCGACACATTTGCTTGGGTAGGCGCATTTTCTCCTGCGCCAAACACAAAAGCACCCGCAACACTTGTCCCAAATCCTGCAGCTGTAAAAGACAGCATATTCAAACTCTGGATTTCTTGCGGGACCAATGATGGATTGCTTAACATCAGCCAAGGAGTCTATAACTATCTTACACAGCATAATGTACCACATATTTATAACTTGGTACAAGGTGCAGGGCATGATTGGACAGTATGGAAATATGGTCTTTATCACTTTTCTCAATTGATTTTTAAGCAAACATCTTCAGCCGTTGAAAGAAATAATGTAAGACCAATTATGAATTATGAGTTATCACAAAATTATCCCAATCCATTCAACTCGGTTACAAACATAAATTATAAATTGCCAGAAGCAGGCCATGTCACTATCAAAATTTATAACCTGCTCGGACAAGAAATTGCAACGCTTGTGAATGAATTCAAACCACAGGGTCATTATGAGATTCAGTTTGATGCTTCCAATCTGGCAAGTGGAATCTACCTATACAAAATGCAAGCTGGAATTTTTTCTGAAATAAAAAAATTTATGTTGATGAAATAAAAGTCCCAGTACATTAATCTTATAACTAATTATAGCACAGGGAGCTCAGTAACGATGAGAACAATTTTTACTTTAGTATTTCTTTGTCTGATGTTATCGTATCAATCTTCATTTCCACAACCCAGTCAAAAGCATCGGGCTATTATACTCACTGATATTGAAGCCGATCCTGATGATACGCAGTCGTTGGTAAGATTACTTTTATATTCGAATGAAATTGATATCAAAGGAATAATTGCTACCACCTCATGTTGGCTCAAAACAGAGGTACATCCCGAATCTATTAAGAAAATTATAAAAGCTTACGGGAAAGTGTATTCCAACCTTCTAAAACACGATCTCAATTTTCCCAGCGAAGAGACGCTTTTAAAATTGGTTAAGGTAGGCTTGCCTAGATACGGAATGCTGGCAGTAGGTGAGGGCAATGATTCAGAAGGTTCTGAATGGATCATTAAGACACTGGAAGAAAACGATGAACGGCCATTATGGATTTGCGTTTGGGGCGGTGTTAACACGCTCGCACAGGCATTGTATAAAATCAAAAATACAAAAACCGAAAAAGAAGCAAAGAGACTTATTGCAAAGCTCAGGGTTTATACCATATCCGATCAGGATGATAGCGGGATCTGGATTAGAAAAAATTTTCCTGATCTGTTTTACATTGTTAGTCCGGGCGATGACTATGGAAACGCAACCTGGAATGCAATAAATACTTTTGTTAAAGGAATAAATAACGAAACGATAAGTAATAGCTGGATATCACACAATATTCAACAGGGTCATGGACCTCTTGGCGCAGTATATCCAGACGTAGCCTATGGAATGGAAGGCGATACACCCTCATGGCTCTCATTAATACCCAACGGATTGAACGAGCCCGAACATCCAGATTGGGGAGGATGGGGTGGTCGCTATGAACTATATATGCCTGATTTTAAAAACATTAAAAAAGGAAGTTCTGGAGTTCCCATTGAACCTGAGACAAGAAAAATTTGGACAAATGCAGTCGATACTTATACTCCATACATCTTTAACGAGTATGGAAGAACGGTTCGAAGAGATACCATTACATTTACAGACAATAAAGTAACGCTGTGGCGATGGAGAGATGATTTTCAAAATGATTTTGCTGCACGCATGGATTTGTGTATAAAAAGTTACGAAGAAGCCAATCATCCACCTTTGCCTGTTTTGAATCATTCAGAAAGAATTACAGTAAAATCAGGTGAAGGTTTTAAACTGGATGCTTGTGGCTCGTATGATCCTGATGGAGATAATCTCAGTTATTTATGGTTCCATTATCCTGAGGCAGGCTCATATAAAAAATTGATTGAGATTAATTCAGCCGAGAATATCTGTCATGTTTGGGTAATCGCTCCAAAGGTTGAAAAGGAAGAAACCGCTCATTTTATTCTGAGAGTGACGGACAAGGGGAATCCTCCTTTATCACGATATAAAAGAGTGATAGTAAAAATTATGCCAAGATGAAAAAATTTCGTTGACAATGGTAACAAAGAAAAAATCATTAAGAAATAGGGAGACATACTATGAAAAAATTCATTATTGTTTCGTTAGTGCTATTTTCATCATTATTTGCTCAAACAGCAAAAATCAAGATTGATATCGATAGAAAGATTGGTGAAATCGATCCCAAAATTTACGGTGTGTTTATGGAACCTATTAACTTCAGTGGGAGGCGAATGGGATTACCTGACACTGTTTTTTTCAGCACATTGTATGGCAATTTATATGATCCCAAATCCCCGCTTGCTGATGAGAACGGTTTTCGTAAAGATTACATAGAAGCAATGCGTGAATTGAAAATCACGAACATCCGCTGGCCAGGCGGCAATTTTGTTATGGGCTATAACTGGAAGGATGGTATAGGTCCAAAAGACCAACGCCCAGTGAAAATCAATTTAGCCTGGGGAGGTTTGGAAACCAATCAAGTAGGCACGGATGAATGGATTGCTTTAAACAAAGCCATTGGGAGTGAAAATGTCATTTGCGTCAATTTGGGTCTTGCCACAATCATGGATGCATGTGAGTGGGTTGAATACTGTAACTATCCAAAAGGGACTTATTATTCTGACCTTCGGGCAAAAAACGGGCATCCTGAACCCTATCGGGTCAAAATATGGGGCTTAGGAAATGAAGTAGATGGCGCTCCGTGGGAACTTGGGCATAAAAATGCAGATGATTATGTCAAAATTGCACGAGAAGCAGTTAAAGCGATGAGATCGGTAGATAAATCAATACAATTTGTTGCCTCTGGTTCATCATACTACGAACCCACGAATCAGTGGATTGAATGGAACTGGAAGGTGCTGACGGGACTTGGTGATGTAATCGATTTCATTTCCATTCATCGCTATTGGGAAAGATCGGATGAGTATTATACGTTCATGGGACAAAGTGCGATGGATTTTGAAGAGAAGATCAGAGTAACAGCTTCTCTCATCGATGCTGCAAAAGTCATGAAGGGATTCAAAAATCCAATTACCATTGCAGTGGATGAATGGGGTATTTTCGGAAGAAATTTCTTAACAGTTCTTCCAATAGCGCAATGCTTGAACTCTTTTATAAGACATGCTGATATCGTGAAGATGGCTAACTTTACGATGCTTACCTCGCTTTTGGGAAGTGACAGAGAAAAAGGTACTTTCAAAACACCACTGTTCTATACATTCAAATTATTTTCAAACAATTGTCTTGGATATTCTATTGACACGTACGTAGAATGTGATACATTTAATACAGAAAAAAATAAAGGTATACCTTACCTTGATGTTACAACTGTATTTAACAAAGAACATAATGCAATTTATATTAATGTTGTTAACAGACATAAAGATAAAGCTATTACTGCTGATATCATTAATAATTCAGGTTTGTTTAAAGGTAAAGCAGAAGCTGCAATAATTAATTTTGATTCTCTCGAAGAAGCTTTTACTTTTGATAAGCAAAAAGATTATTTACCAATATATAAAGAAATCAAAATAAATGGAAATAAAATCACTTATTCATTTCCAGCACATTCTTTTGTTCAAATAGTTATAAAGAATATATAAAAATTATTGGAGATGGTTTTATGAATAGCAAAACAATACAAAAGTTAGCTACTGCATTAATATTTCTATTTATAATTTACAATCCAATTTTTAGCCAGGATATATCAATTAATGCTGGTAGCAATCAAATTATTAATTGGGAAAAGACTCACTCAACTTTGTTAAAAGGAAGTGTCTTACCAAAAGATTTGAGAGTTGAATGGACTTGTCCACAGAATTTAGAAGTTGTATTTAAAAATCCGTACAACTTAGAAACTGAAGTTATATTTCCACGGCCAGGTTATTATTTAATTTATCTTTCAGCAAAAGATGTATCAGGAAAAGAATTATTAAAAAGTTCTGTAGTAGTAAATGTTTTTAAACCAAATTCTTATAAAGAAAGACTTTCTGATTTAATAAATTTAATGACTATTGATGAAAAGATTTCACAATTAGTAAATGAAGCAGATGCAATTCCACGATTAGGAATTCCTAAATATAATTACTGGAATGAAGCATTGCATGGGGTCTTAGCAAGTGGAACTACTTCCTTCCCTCAAGCAATTGCACTTGGAGCAACTTGGGACCCAGAACTAATTTATCGTGTAGCTTCTGTTATATCAGATGAAGCACGAGCTTTGAATTCAATTATTGGTAAAGGCTTAACTTATTGGAGTCCAACAATTAACATTGCTAGAGACCCAAGATGGGGACGCAATGAAGAATCTTATAGTGAAGACCCATATTTGCTTTCTCGAATGGCTGTAGCTTTTGTAAAAGGCATGCAGGGAGACCATCCTTATTATTTAAAAACAGTTTCTACTCCTAAACATTTTATTGCAAATAATGAGGAGGAAAGACGACACACAGGTTCTTCAGATGTTGATATGCGTAGTTTGTATGAATATTATATTCCAGCTTTTCGCGCATCAATTGTTGAAGGTAAAGCTTATTCAATAATGGGAGCTTACAATGAACTTAATCAAGTTCCTTGTAACGCAAATATCTTTTTAATGACTGACCTTTTAAGACGCAACTGGGGATTTGAAGGATTTGTTGTATCAGACTGTGGTGCAATTTCAGATATGTTGTATGGACATAAATTCTTTAATACAGGAGCTGAAGCAGTTGCAAGAAGTTTAACTGCTGGCTGCGATTTAAGTTGTGGCAATGAATACAAAAGATATCTTAAAGAAGCTTTAGATAAAGGATTAATTGATGAAAAAGATATTAACATTGCAGTAGAGAGAGTTCTTTCTGCTCGATTTAGATTAGGTGAATTTGATCCTCCTGAATATGTACCTTATAGTACTATTTCAAAAGATAAATTGGATAGTGAAGAGAACCGGAAACTTGCACTCGAAGCAGCTCAGAAATCAATTGTTCTTCTTAAAAATTATGGAATATTACCTTTAAATAATAAAAAAGTAAAATCAATAGCAGTGATTGGTCCCAATGCCGATGTAGCTCAATTAGGAATTTATAGTGGGTTCCCAAATATTCTAGTAAGTCCATTAGATGGTATAAAAAAGAAAGCATCATTACATGGAATAAAGGTAGAATATGTGAAAGGATGTGATATTGGTGGTGGATTATTAAGACCAATAGAAGAAGAATATTTTTCAATTGTTGAAGGAACAAATAAAAGAGGAATGAAAGGAGAATATTTCGATAATATGAATTTGTCAGGTAAACCTGTTCTTACAAGAATTGACTCATTAATAGATTTTAATTTTGGTACTAATTCTCCTGCCCCTGGTATTCCAGAAGACCAATTTTCAGTCAGATGGTCAGGCAAAATAATTCCACCTGATACAATTTATCATATAGGGACAAGTTGTGATGATGGAACACGACTTTATTTAGATGGGAAATTAATAATTGATGATTGGACAGAACATGGAGAAAAACCAATCAGTGCTGAAGTCAAATTAATTCCAGGTAAAGAATATAATATAGTATTAGAATATTTTGATAATACTTTAGGAGCTACAGCAAGATTAACTTGGGATTTAGGCCAAAAAGATTTTCACAAAGCTAAGGAAGTTGCTGCAAAAAATGATGTTGTTATTCTTGTTCTTGGAATTTCACCAGGTATTTCGCAGGAAGAATTGGATAGAAAAGAAATTGAATTACCGCAAGTTCAAAGAGATTTGATTAATGAAGTTGCATCGGTTAATAAAAATATTATTATTGTTCTAGTTAATGGTGGACCCTTGGCTTTAGCAGGAACTGAATCTAAAGCAAAAGCAATTATTGAAGCTTGGTATAGTGGAGAAATAGGAGGTAATGCAATTGCAGATGTTTTATTTGGGGATGTTAATCCAGGTGGTAAATTACCCGTAACATTTTATGCTTCAACAAATCAACTTCCACCAATGTGGGATTATGACTTAATTAATAATCCGCGCACTTATATGTATTTTGATAAACCTGTTCTTTATCCATTTGGCCATGGACTTTCATACACAAAGTTCGAGTACAGTAATTTGAAATTTAATTCTGACAGTATCAAAAGAAATGATGAATTAGAGCTTCAATTTACAATCAAAAATATAGGTGATATGAAAGGTGATGAGGTTGTTCAAGTGTATGCTCGTGCAATAAATGCAAATTTCAAAGTTCCAATCAAGCAATTAAAGCGTTTCCAGAGAATTACATTAGAACCAGGAGAGAGTAAAATTCTTACATTCAAAATCCCTGCTTCTGAATTTTCCTTTTATTGTAACAGAACAAATGATTTTTCAATTTATTCGGGCAAATGGGAAATTCTTGTTGGCAGTTCATCGCAGGATATTCGTTTGAATAAAATATTTTCGATAGAATAAAAAAATTTATTAATTAATAAAAGAAATTATAACATTAGATGATGAATTTTTATATAGTTCATTGTGTTGTTCTTATAGATTATAAAATGATAAAATTCATTTTTATAATGATGATTTTATTATGAATTAAATAAGGTGAAATATCATGCTTGAAAAATTAAAACGAGAAGTACTGAAAGCTAATTTATATTTAGTTAAATATGGATTAGTTTGCCAGACATGGGGAAATGTGAGTGGAATTGACCGTTCTAAAGGATTGATTGTAATTAAACCAAGTGGAATTGAATATGATAAGATGAAAATTGATGATATGGTGGTTGTTGATTTTGAAGGGAAAATAATTGAAGGTAAAAGAAGACCATCTTCTGATACTCCAACTCATATTGAGCTTTATAAAGCATTCCCATCAATTGGAGGAATTACTCATACTCACAGTTTGTATGCAACAATGTTTGCTCAAGCTAATTGCGAAATTCCTTGCTATGGCACAACCCATGCAGATACGTTTTATAGAAGTATCCCAGTAACAAGATTTTTAACAAAAAAAGAAATTGAAACAAACTACGAAAAAAATACAGGCAAAGTTATAATTGAAAGATTTAGAGAATTAAATTCAGCAGAAACTCCTGGTGTTTTAGTTGCAGGTCATGCACCTTTTACATGGGGGAAAGATGCAATAGATTCAGTTAAAAATGCACAAACTCTTGAATATGTTGCTCAATTAGCCTTTGGTTCTTTATTAATAAATCCTAAATTGAAAACATTACCAAATCACATTATAAAAAAACATTATGAAAGAAAGCACGGACCAAATGCTTATTATGGTCAAAAAAATTTTAACAAAAAATAGGAAGAATAAACATGATTGACATTAAAAACTACGAAGCCTGGTTTATCACCGGAAGTCAACATCTCTACGGTGAACAAACATTAAAACAAGTTGCACAGGATTCTCAAACAATTGTTGATGAACTTAATAAATCTAATAAGCTTCCATTTAAAATTATTTTTAAACCAGTTTTAACAACACCCGAAGCAATTTATGATTTATGTCTTGAAGCTAACAACAATAAAAATTGTGTTGGCTTGATAATGTGGATGCATACATTCTCTCCAGCTAAAATGTGGATTGGCGGATTAAATGTTTTAATAAAACCTTTTGTTCATCTGCATACTCAATTTAATCGAGACATTCCATGGGATTCAATTGATATGGATTTTATGAATCTCAATCAATCTGCTCATGGCGATAGAGAATTTGGTTTTATTTGTTCAAGAATGAAAAAGAAAAGAAAAGTAATTGTAGGTCATTGGCAGAATGAATCTGTTCAGAAAAAACTTTCTATTTGGATGAGAGCTGCTGCAGCATGGCAGGATGCTCAAGGTGCAAAAATAGCTCGCTTTGGTGATAATATGCGTGAGGTTGCTGTAACTGAAGGAGATAAAGTAGAAGCTCAAATTCGTTTCGGCTATTCTGTAAATGGCTATGGCTTAGGTGATCTTGTTCAATATGTAAATAATGTTAATGAAAATGAAATTGATAAACTTATTGAAGAATATTTTGATAAATATGAAGTTGCTCCAAACGCAAAAAACAATGGAAAGAAGTATTCCAACTTAAAAGAAGCTGCCAAGATTGAAATTGGTTTAAGAAATTTTTTGAAGGATGGAAATTTTAAAGCATTCACAACAACATTTGAAAATTTACATGGGCTAAAACAATTGCCTGGACTTGCAGTTCAAAGATTGATGGCAGAAGGTTATGGATTTGGAGCAGAAGGCGACTGGAAAACTGCAGCATTAGTAAGAGCTGTGAAAGTAATGTCTGCTGGACTTCAAGGCGGGACATCATTTATGGAAGATTACACTTATCATTTCGAACCTGATAATATGATGGTCTTAGGTGCTCATATGCTTGAAGTTTGTGAATCGTTGTCATCAACTAAACCAAGATTGGAAATTCATCCACTCAGCATTGGTGGTAAAGATGACCCGCCAAGATTAGTGTTTGATGTCAAAGAAGGAGAAGCATTAAATGCTTCGTTAATTGATATGGGAAATAGATTTAGAATGATTGTCAACGAAGTAAAAGTAATTTCATCAAAACCGCTACCAAAATTACCTGTAGCACGAGTATTGTGGATTCCAAAACCAAATCTTGAAGTTGCAGCAACAACCTGGATATTAGCTGGCGGAGCTCATCACACAGCATTCAGTCAAGCTATCTCATCAGAATATTTAGAAGATTTTTCTGAAATAGCAAATATTGAATTTCTATTGATAAACGATTCAACAAATATTTCAGAATTCAAAAAGGAATTACTCTGGAACGAAAAATATTATTCATGATTATGAAAAAAATTCCAGTTTATCCAGAAGCAAAGGCATTGATTTTTGACTGTGATGGAACATTAGTCGATTCAATGCCTTTGCATATGAAGTCGTGGGAATATGCAATGAAAAAATTTAATCTCCCTTTTGATTATGAATTTTTCTTTTCAAAAAAGGGAATGAAAGAAACAGATATCATAGAAATTCTAAAAACAAATTATAATAATCTAAAACCAGAAGAAATTGTTATTGCAAAACATGAATACTTTATGAATAACATTCATGAAATCAAACCAATAAAAGAAGTTGTAGATATTGTTGAAAAATATAAAAATGTATTCCCAATGGCAGTTGTGTCAGGAGGAGTTAAAAAAATAGTTCATGAAGAATTAAGAATTATTGGAATAGAAAAATATTTTAATGCAATTCTTACTGCTGATGATTCAATCAAACCAAAACCAGCACCAGATTTATTTTTACATGCATCAAAGCTATTAAATGTTATGCCTGAGGAATGTCAGGTTTTTGAAGATGGTGAACTTGGAATTGAAGCAGCATTAAAAGCAAATATGATTGTCGTTGATGTAAGAGAATTTATTGAATGATTTTTTTATTAAAAAATGATATTTGAAAGTTCAACTGAATTTATATGCGAGTATTAGATAAAAATGTTTTACTTATTAAGAGGTTCTCAAAAAAATTTTATAACAATAATTGAATAAGAATAAGAGATAAAAATTATTTTTGCTATAAAAATACGAGTCTAACTGGAATATAAATATTCTATGCATGGAGGTTGAGTAATTCTTTTTTGAGATTTTTTTAATGATAATTAAAATGGCTATCGAACTCACTAGACAAAAAAATTAACTTATAATTTAAAAATCGCTTAATCCATATTTAATCCTTCAAACACAGCTCCATAAAAATAGCTTGACAATTATAAAAAAAATTGGCAAGTTAAGTCAGCAATTAAGTAAACATTTACTTTATTGATAATATATTAATATAGATGATTTTACTATTTTTTATAATAATTCTCTTTCTATCTGAGGCTAATAACATATTGCTCAATAGAAAATATAAATACTTAGTCATTCCCCTAAATGAATTAATTTGTTATCTGTCGTAATAAATGACACTTTGAAACAATAATCGAGGAGTAAACATGACAAAAAATCTACAATGTCATCTCTTTACCTTAAGCATACTATTTTTACTAATGTTTTCCGGGATAATGTATGCACAAGGTAAAATTATTGGAAAAGTGACTGACAAAAGTAATGGTGAACCCCTGTTAGGAGTTAATGTTGTCATATTAGGAACATACATGGGAGCGGCAACAGATGAAAACGGAGAGTATATTATTGTAAATGTTCCTGTGGGGACGTATTCACTTCAAGCTTCGATGGTAGGGACAAACAAAGTAACGCTGACGAATGTTATTGTTTCGCAGAATCAAACAACCCGGGTTGACTTTCAACTTGAGCAGACAGCAATAGTTGGAGAAGAAGTTGTAATTACAGCTAAAAGAGATATTCTCCATAAAGAAGTTTCAAGTTCTCAGATAGTAATTGACAACAAACAATTAAGCGAAGCAGCAGGAGTAAGAACATTACAGGATTTTATATCAACGCAAGCAGGTATTACCGGAACAGATTATTTGAACATTAGAGAAGGAAGACCATCGGAAACAGGAACAGTAATTAATGGATTAACATTTGTTAATGCAAGAGTAGGAAAAACAGAATCATTAATACCAACAAGTGCAGTAGAGCAGGTATCTCTTAAAGCTGGGGGTATGAGTGCAGAATATGGAGATTTCCGTTCGGGAGTAATAAATGTTGCAACAAAATATGGTACATCAGAAGGATATCATGGTACATTTAGTTTCACCCGTTCACCGGCACATCTAAAGAGATTTGGTCCATCACTATATGACCCAATGAATAATTATTTACGTCCACATTTAGACCCAGAGATAGCATTTATAGGAGTAAATGAAGCAGTAAAAAGAGGAATAATTGATAATTATCAAAAGCAACAGTTTACACAATATCCATCATTTGCAGGTTGGATACAGATAAATAGCAAATCACTTCCAGCTGCATGGAAAAATAAAGGTATAACACCTGTAGACCTTTATCTATATGATGCATGGATGCATATGGTAATGCCAGACTTTGAAAAGTTAAACAAAGTAATACGAGACCTTAATGCCGAGGGATTAAATGTAGGTAATGAAGTTACAGACCAGAATCTAATGAGTTTATTTGCTCGTCATGCAAATAAAGAAGGTAAATATGGAGATTATAATTTTGATGGTGGATTTGGTGGACCAGTTCCATTTATTGGTAAAGCTTTAGGCAATGCAACTTTTTATCTTTCAAATGTAACAAAGAGACAGACCTATATACAACCACTCGAATTAGATTTTGATTTTAGCAGTTCAACGATGTTAGCATTAAAATCTAATATAACTAATTCGATTACACTTAAGCTTACAGGAGTATACACTTATCAAAAAGGGATGAATCCTGCAAGAGGAGCTGATAGTGAGATACCAAACTTAGCAACAGCTAATGACCTTGGTTCATCAGTATATCAAGGTCTTGACCGTGGAGCATTAATGCCTGAAAATAATATTCCATTATTTGTTGCTTATGGCTCAAATTATGGGCCTATTTACTATTGGTATCCGACAATGCTTCAACCATGGATTCAAAAGAATTATTTAATTGGGGCCAATCTTACACATGCAATAAGCTCCAAAACTTTTTATGATTTTACTATAAGCTATCAGTCAACTAAAGAAGATATAAATGCAACACAGACAAGAGATTTATCAGTAATTACACATATAGGGCCGATACCAGTTACAGAAATGCCATATGGAAGAAGAATTTTAAATGTAGGACAATCTCAGGATACGATTGATGGATTTATTTTTGACCAGTATTATTCAGTGCCAGGATTAGCTGAAAGATTTGATAGTAAAGGTGGATGTTTTTATGATAATTCATTAACTCGACAATTAAGAATGAAATTTAATTTTGGAAGTCAGATTACAAAAATGCATTTTATTAAAGCTGGATTAGAATTTAATTACATTAATTTGAAGAACGATAGATGGTCATACTGGCCAAACCAAGGTCCACTAAGTATGTATGAATATAATTTCAAAGTTGAGCCACGAACATTTGGAGCGTACATACAGGATGAGATAACATTTGAAGATATGGTAGCGAATATTGGAATACGTATGGATTATTATGGTTTTGGAGATTTGAAATGGCCTACAGGTGACCCATGGAACGCAGATGCTTTTGCAGCACCTACATGGACACCACAAAACTATTTAGAAATTCTGCGTTCAGGTAGGTCAATTATTTGGGAAAGATGGAATGAGGTAAACAACAAATTAATTGCTGAAGGGAAAAAACCCTTACTAGAACCTGTTGATGACCATCTTGTATTAAGTCCAAGATTTGGGATAGCATTTCCTATTACAGAAAGAGCAAAGTTTTATTTTAACTATGGACATTTCAGAAGTTTACCTCCATTGAGTGAATTGTTCATGTATGATTTTAGATATGATGATAAGAAAGGAGGATTATATCAGTTAGGGAATCCTAATCTTGCACCAACAAAAACAATACAATATGAATTAGGAGTTGACTACAATTTACTTGACCAATATTTAATTCATATAGCAGGATATTATAAAGATGTAACAGGGGAAGTAAGAGTATTAACATATACACCAACAACAACAGGAATTCCAACATATAGATTTAGGACAAACGACAGATATAGAACAATACAAGGTTTAGAACTTCAGATTACAAAGTCAGTTGGTGAGTATCTAACTGGCTGGTTGAACATGCAATATACATACGCAAGTGGAGGCAATACAGGAAGGAATGCAGTGTTTGAAGATCCATCATCGAACAATGCACCAAGCGCATTCACATATGCAGATCCTTCAAGACCAGATCCAGTACCTGAAGTAAAAGCTAACATTAACTTACGTTCTCCTTCAAAATGGGGATATTTGCTGGGGGAATGGAATTTAAGCATATTGCCACACTGGCGACTTGGAAATATTTTCAGATATAACCCTCGAAATGTGGAAGGAGTTAATAACGAATTTAGATGGCCTAATTTCTGGATGGTTAATTTGAGATTAAGTAAAACATTTAATATTGGATTTGTTAAAGCCACAGCATATCTTGATGTAAATAATTTATTCAACAATAAAATCTTTATGTATAACTATGCATTTTATGGAGGAAATGGTTCAGCATCAGGTTCCGACTTTGAAGCTTATATGGCATCATTACATCTTAAAGAATATGCAAATCCATACTGGGATCCAATCAGAGACGAAACAAAAGGAAATTATTTATATCCTGGATACGTATATACAAAAGATGTAGTAGACCAATGGGGAATTGAACATAAAAAAGGAGAAGTAGTTCAGGAAGACCACATTGGGGATATGAGGTCAAAAGATAAACCATGGATTAATGACCCCAATGTTGACATATTTACATATGGATATGCAAGGTCTATCTGGTTTGGAATCAGGTTTGACTTCTAAGAGCAATAAAAAGATGTCAAACAATAATAAATAAAAATTGGGAGTGAAAATGAATAATATAATTATTACTAAAAGGATGATTATAATATTCCTTATAAGTTTAATAATATCAAATAATATTTATTCACAAACCGATGCATTGGTGCGAGTAAACAGAATATGGGGTGCGGTAGCTGCAAATGGAGGTAATAAAGGAATTTCGTATGGAGCTTCTAATCTAAATCTTTTTGCAGATTACGGTGCATATGGTTGCCGCTTTCAAGGTACAGAAGGATACTTTGGAGGTTTTGCCGCAATAGCTACTGATAACTGGAATGGAAAGCCAGCAGTATTTTCTCCAATAGGAAAAGACCAACCAAATGGCAAAATTGTAGTACCACTGAAAAATTATGCCCGTTATGCAAACCCGAACTATACAATTTCATCTCAAGGTAGTACAACAACACCGCCACAAAATGACCTTGGAAGTGTAATAATAGACCCTTCAAAATGTATAGGTACAAGTGACCAAACTGTAACAGTAACAAATAAATATTCATGTGGAGTCACTGTAGAAAAAAAGGTATTAGCTTGGTCACAGCAATATCATGATAACTATGTTGTTATTGATTATACATTTTCAAACGACACAAATATTACTTTCACTAATTTTTATATTTTTCTTCATGATGGAGAATATCAGTTGCAAAGAGCAGATGGAACAAATCCATCAATAGCAACAATAGACCAATATGCAAATAATAATTCACCAAGAAAGTGGTATCATTATTACGGCGCAAGAGTAACAGATTCATTACGTGTATATTATTGTTACTCATCAGATGACCCTGAAGTTCAAGGAGATAGAATAGGTCAACCTCTAACTCAACAAGGAGGAAGATTACTTGATAAAGATTTTACATTTATGGCAACAATACATGCATCAAAACAACCATATTATCCAACCCCAAATTATATTGGACCGATTGATCCTAATGATCAGGATGATATGAATCAGCCAATGGTTACAAGTGTAGCTAATATGCAAAATAATCTTAACTTACCTTTGTTTACTCCTACTTATGACCCTGTAGCTGATGGGGCATCTTATTATAATCTAATTAATGGAACATTATTACAAAGTGAAGATATGACAGGACCGGATGTACGACCTGGACATCACAGAAAAAATCTTGATGAACTTGGTAAAGAAGCTCCTGGAGGAGAAACAGGAATAAGTGCACAGGCAAATACATTTGAAAGTATGATTAAGTGTTATGGACCTTATACATTTGCACCTGGACAAAAAATTAGGATTGTAAAAGTTACCGGTGTTGCAGGAATAAGCAGAGAAAAAGCAGTTGAGGTTGGTAAAAAATGGTTGAACGATACAAAAAATCAAACTAATACTTTACAAGATCCGCCAAATTTGCCAAATCCGGTTACTGGTTATTTCCCGAGTAATTTTGTATTTCCAGCAGGGGCAACAGAAACAGATAAAAAGAAGGATAGATGGGTAAGTACTGGAATAGATTCAGTTCATAAAACTGTAAGTAGAGCAAAATATAATTTTTTGCATAATTATAATGCACCAATGACACCACCACCTCCAACTACAGTAACTATAAATGGAACGAGTTCAGGAGTAACAATTCAATGGTCAGACCCACAAGCTGAAGCTTTAAGTAATTTCGATGGATACAGAATAATGAAAAAAGTATCTGATAGAGATACAACTTACTATCAGGAAATCTACAGGTCTAATGCAAATGATAAAGCAGCAGTTCATACATTTACAGATACTCAAATTCGTGTAGGAGCAAATCTTTTCTATTATGTACAGGCAGCAGCAAAAATTTCACCAAATGACCCTAATGCACATCCCACTGAAAGAGGTAAAACTATTTATAGTGGAAGAGTTTATTTCTATAACAATACACCTGTAAAAGGAGAGGCGAGACTTGGAAATGAGTTGGATAAAATTGTTATAGTTCCAAATCCGTATAATTATAATGATCCAAAGATTCGAGGTTATGGATGGACTAATCCATCTAATATGCAGATATCTTTCTATGAATTGCCAAAAACAGTAACAATTAAAATATTTACAGAGACAGGAGACCTTGTAAAAACTATCGAGCATAATCAGGATAGTGGTTTTGATAAATGGAATATGACTAATGAACGAGGTCAAACTATTGCAAGCGGTATTTATATAGTAGTATTTCAAACGCCAGATGGAAATGTATCATATCAGAAACTTGTTGTAGTTCGTTAATAAAAAAGGAGAATTTATTAATGAAAAGTTTAATAAAAATCTTCGTAATAATTTCTTTCATCAGCATGAGTATTAAAGCTCAGGTTGATATGAAAACAACAGGACAGGGAGGAGTTGACCTTAAACAGACTGGTCAAACCACTATGAACTTTTTACAAATAGCAGTATCTCCTAAAGCAGCTGCAATAGGAAATTCTTATACAGCTTTAAGCAAAGGTGTTGAAAGTGTTTTTTCAAATCCTGCTGGATTAACAGAGATGGATTCCAAATATCAGGCTTTTGTTTCATCAACACAATGGTTTGCTGATATTAAATATCTTGCTGGTGCAGTTGCATGGAATGGTGAAAGTTACGGCTCAGTTGCTTTAAGTTTTTTAATAGTTGATTATGGAACAATCAGAGGCACTGCACTTGTAGATGCTGCAAGTATAAGTCTAGATAATTATATTCTTACGGGAGATGTAAAAAATGTTGGAGCTTATGCATTTGGGTTAACATATGTAAAACAAATTAGTCCAAAATTTTCAATTGGTGGAACTGCCAAATATGTTGGTCAGCAATTAGGTCAATTTGTAGATGCAGCAGGAAATGTTAGTGATAATCGAGCAAACAAATGGGTATTTGATATGGGTATTAAATATTTCCCTGGTATTGAATCATTAAGATTGGGAATGTCAATGAGAAATTTTTCGACTTTTGTTCGATATCAAAGTTTTAGTTCACCTCTTCCAATTGCATTTGCAGTTGGACTTGGGATGAATATTATGGATTTAATCAATAAAAATATTTCACAAGACCACACTATTCTTGTTTCAACAGAATTTATTCATCCAAATAATTATACAGACAGAGTTAATGCCGGCCTCGAATATACTTACATGAATATGGTTTCTTTACGTGCAGGGTACGAAAGTAATCATGACATTTTTAGCTGGTCTGGTGGTCTTGGTATTACTCAATCAATTGGAGGAATTAAATTCGATATTAATTATTCATATTCTGCAACTGAATATTTTGATGGTGTGAATAGGTTTTCTTTAACTGTTGCTTTTTAATAAAATATGAGAAGCAAAAACTAAATTAAAAAAACAAATTGGAGGAAATATGAAAAAGTTCATTACAATAATCTGTTTTTTATGTTTATTTATAACACAAAATTTATTTGCTCAACGAGCATATGTTATGTGGGAGCTTACAGTAGACTTAGCAGTCACAACTTTAAAAGGTGAAATTACTGCTAATGATGTTGTGCTTCAGGGCGGTTTAACTGTTAGAGATTATACTGGCAGTAGCTTTGGTCCTGCTGTTAGACTATGGTATAAAGATGGTGCAGAATGGCCAAATGAAACAGCTCCTTCTTCCGATAAATATGTTGAATTTAAGGTTACACCAAAACCAGGAAATAATTTAATTGTAGATACTGTTAAATATGGAATGGGTAGCTATGGAACACGTGCTTATATGCATGCTAATGTTTACTGGGATACTGATCCGTCTTTTGCTACAAAAAGAATTATTGATACTACATCTGCCCCTATAAATGATATACGTGACAGTGCTGCTTATGTTCGTGTTTTTAAAATTGGTGAAAAAATTAATGATGGCAGCTCTTTCATTATGAGGATATTTCCTTGGTATTCTACTACAGGTGGTACTACAAAATATTTCTGCCTGAATTATATTGAAGTAATTGGTAAAACGGAAACTGCTGTTTCAGTAGATGAATCTATTTTATTACCATTTGGTTTTGAATTATACCAAAACTTTCCTAATCCTTTTAATCCATCTACTACTATTTCTTTCTCAATTCCCAAAAGAAGTTTTGTAAGATTATCAATTTATAATTCTCTTGGAGAAAAAATCGCTACCCTCATTTCAAACGAATTGGACGCTGGCATTCATTCAATTATTTATGATGCTTCAAATCTTCCTTCCGGAATTTATTTCTATAAATTAGAAGCTGATAATTTTATTAGCACAAAGAAAATGATGTTGATGAAGTAATTATCTGCTTAAATTAGTTTTAGACCAGTATGGAAGAAAATAAAGTTCTTCCTGCTGGTCTAATTTTTATAATTTGACATTTTATAAACAACATGGTGTATTATGCGTTTACTTGTAAAACTATTACTAAGTTATTTCTTATTAATCTCTTTTACTCTTAATATAAAAGGACAAATTTTTGTATCTACCGATGGTAATGACAATAATTTAGGTACAAAAGAACAACCATTCAAAACAATTACAAAAGCAATTTCAGTTGCTGTGCCTGGCGATACTATTTATGTGCGAAGTGGAATTTATTCTCTTACTTCTACTATAAGTATTGGCTCATCAAAATCTGGCACCTCAGAAAAAATGTATTATTTATTCGCATATAAAAATGAAAGACCTATTCTTGATTTTTCTTCTATGAGTTTTAGTGGCAGCAATAGAGGAATAAGTTTAAGAGCTAATTACTGGTATATCAAAGGTTTTGATATAAAAGGTGCGGGTGATAATGGAATGGAAATTAATGGTGGTTCTTACAATATCATTGAATTCTGCTCTTTTTATGAAAACAGGGATTCAGGATTGCAGCTTAGCAATGGTGCTTCTAATAATAAAATAATTAATTGTGATTCATTTAATAATCTTGACCCTGATGATGAAGGAGATGCGGATGGATTTGCCCCAAAACTTACAGTAGGAACTAATAATTATTTTTATGGCTGCAGAGCCTGGCAAAATTCCGATGATGGCTGGGATGGTTATTTAAGAGGTGCAAATGATGTAACAACAATTCTTGAAAACTGCTGGACTTTTAATAATGGATATCGTAAAGATGGAAGTGCAAGTAAAGGAAATGGTAATGGATTTAAAATGGGTGGAGGAGATAATAGTAATAGTCAAAATCTTATGCATCATTTTATACTGAAAAATTGTCTTGCTTTTAATAACAAAGTTAAAGGATTTGATCAAAACAATAATGCAGGTTCAATGACTTTATTAAACTGCACAGGATTTGGGAATAAAAGTGCAAACTACAGAATAACACGACAATTAAATACCGGGCAATCATTAATTGTAAAAAATTGTATTTCATTAAATGGTTCGGTTGAACTCGGAAGTTTTGCAATTCAGGAAAAGAACAGCTGGTTAAGTCCATTTAAGATTTCTGAAAGTGATTTTGTTAGTATTGACCCATCAGAAGCATTTACCCCAAGAAAATCAGATGGCAGTTTGCCAGATATTAAGTATATGCATCTTACTTCGAATTCTCAATTCATTGATGCTGGAGTTGATGTGGGACTTCCATATTATGGAACTGCACCTGATTTAGGTGCATTCGAATTTAATAATGCAACTTCAATTAAAATAAATGAAAGTATTTCAAATGATTTTCAAGTATTTCAAAATTATCCAAATCCATTTAATCCCTCGACAATTATCAAGTTTAATATTCCTAAAAACAGCAATGTAAGAATCAAAGTTTATGATTTACTCGGTCATTTAGTTGCAGAATTGTTAAATTCATATTTAACAGCCGGGACATATTCGTTTGTATGGAAAGCAGATGATTTCAATTTGAATTCTGGAATTTATTTTATAAGAATAGAAAATGAAAACAATACAAAAACAATTAAAGCAATGTATTTGAAATAACAAAATTTTTTTTTCATATAAAGAAAACAGATTATTGAATTTATTTGATTTAATCTGTTCAAATCTGTTTCAGCAGTGCCATCAGTGTTCTAGAAAAAATTTTCATTTAAAAACTTGTAATAGAATTACATTGGTGTTTTATGAAAGTAAAAGATAAAATCATCTTACTATTTTTACTGATAAACAAAATTTTATTTGCTCAACAGGAAATTATTATTCAAGAAAATGAATTAGGATTTTGTTCTGTTGATGGGACAATTGCCAAAAGTGTATCCGGTTATACTGGAACTGGTTATGCAGATACTGATTTAGGGATTGGCAAAAGTATAAGCTGGCAAATTAATGTAATAAAAGATGGTAATTTTTTATTTATATGGAGATATGCTGTAAGCGGCAGCACTCAGGAACGAAATGCAAAATTGTTAATCAATGGGAATGTTGTTATAGATACAATTTATTTTCCGCGCACTGGTGACAAATGGGATTCCTGGACAGAATCAACCCCAGTTCAAGTTTTTTTGAAATCGGGTTATCACAAAATCAGGATAGAATCTTATTCTCCCAATGGATTGGGAAATTATGATTATTTCAAAGTAATTGGAGATGGAGTTGAACCTGCACTATGTACACCTTCATATATTCTTTCTGTAAAAAGTAATAATGAAAAATGGGGCACTGTAGAATATTTCCCGATTCAAAATTATTATGATGAAGGAACAATTGTAACCCTTATTGCACATTCAAAGCCGGGATTCTTTTTTGAAAGCTGGACTGGTGAAGAAACAAGCTCAGATTCAATTTTTACTTTTGCTATTAAAAGTAATGTTAATGCTGTTGCAAGATTTTTACCTGTTGGGATGAAAGCAGATACCAATTTAATTGGATATGCAACAGTTCAAGATGATAAAGGAACTCGATACACAGTAATTGGTGGTGCACTTGGTGATACAGTTGAAGCAAAATCACTTGAAGAACTTAAAAATTATCTTGGCAGTGATAAACCTTATGTAATAAAATTTTCTGGAAGAATTGAAGGCAATGATGTTATTAGTGTAAAATCTGATAAAACTTTATTAGGTATTGGCAATGTTGCATATTTGAAAGGAATTGGATTGTCAATTAATAATGCAAGAAATGTAATTATTAAAAATATTACTATATCTCATGTAACTCCTCAGGATGCAATTGAGATAAATGGCAAATCAAAAAATATATGGATTGACCATTGTGAATTTTTTTCCGATAGAGAACATGGCACAGATTATTACGATGGATTGCTTGATATTAAAAATGAATCTTCTTTTATAACCGTTTCATGGTCTTCGTTTCATGACCATTATAAAACAATTTTAATAAGTTCAGGGGATGAGCAATTCGCAGATACTGTAATTCGAGTTACTTTTCATCATAACTTTTTCTACAACTGTGAATCAAGACTTCCGAGCATACGATTTGGCAAGGCGCATATTTTTAATAATTATTATAAAAATTGTAACACAGCGATTAATTCAAGAATGGGTGCTTGTGTGCATGTAGAAAATAATTACTTTGAAAATGTTGGTAAAGCAGTTTTTTCTGATTATAGTTCAATTCCTGGTGCAGGATTTTTACTTAACAATTACCTAATGAACAGCAATATTTATACTCTTGCTATGTGTAATTTAGAAGTTCCATATAAATATTTCTTGGATGAACCTGAAAAACTGCCTTCAATTATTTCGTCTGGTATTAAAACAGACTTAAAAGAAAATAATAATTTATTAGATGAATTTTCTATTTCAAATTATCCTAATCCATTTAATTTGACAACTACTATTAGTTTTCGAATTTCAACACTTAAAAGAGTATCTATAAATGTTTATGATATACTTGGACAAAAAATTTCTACTTTGCTTGATGAGATAAAAGGACCAGGAAAGTATAATGTCGAATTCAATGCTTCAAAACTCACAAGTGGAATTTACTTTTATACATTTCAGGTTGGGGATAAATTTTTGGTTAATAAGATGATGCTCATAAAATAGTATTAAAATAATGGTAAGTGAATATTGTCCCTTGCATATAATTAATTATAAAGACAATAAACAGATAGAAAACCAATTAAAAATTATAGTAAAAAGACTGAGCAATTTATTTATAGAATGATGAATAAAATTGTTAAACTTTTATAAAAGATGATAATAGATAAATGCTTTTAATTGTTATGTCCAATTTACCTTTGGAAATTTCTTATATTGGAAAAAGAAATGTGATATAAATTTATTCATTAAGTAATAAACTATGGACGATTGTATATTCTGCCAGATTGTTAATAGAAAATCACCAGCGAAAATCATTTATGAAAATGAAAATGTGATTTGTTTTTTGCCTAAGAAAATTGAAGTTTATGGACATACTCTAATTGCACCTAAAAAGCATTATGCTGATTTATATGATATTCCATCAGACATTCTTTGTGAGCTAATTAGAGTTGCACAGAAATTGACACAAGAGTATAAACATAAAATCAATGCGACTGGTATGAACTTAATGCATGCAAGCGGAAAAGATGGTCAACAATCAGTTTTTCATTTCCACTTTCATTTACTCCCGAGATTCAAAGATGATGGTTTAAACACCTGGCCTAATCTGCCCAAAATTGAAGTTGATATAGATAAAGTATGGGAGAAATTGCGTACGAAATAAATTTATATTGCATAAAGGTATGAGTGAGTTTTAAGAAAAGTATATAATTTATTCTCAAGGGGTTATTCTTATTCTTTCACTCGAATTTTGGTTGCTCAATAACTAAAATAAATTGAGGAAATACCTTTCTTCTTAGAAAACAATTTCGGAGTTACTGCGTCAAATTGACAGTTAATTGTTGCATAATTGTATCAACTTCATTTAAATAGTCTTTGCAATTAAGCTATGACAATTCAAAAATTATCAACAGTTAAAGTTGTTGCATTGAAAATAAAATTGCATGAGATAAATAATGAAAAATCTTAAAGCACAAATGATTAATAAAAAAGCATCGGACCTGAGAAATAAACCTGATGAAATTTTAGAGGTCATAGGATTAAAATCCGAACAAAATATTGCTGATATAAGTGCAGGTGGTGGTTATTTTTGACTAAGATTTGCAGAAATAGTAGGTGAAGCAGGGAAAGTATATGCTGTTGATACTAATTTAGAATTTTTGCAATTCATATTTGTGTTAGCAGATTAGAACGAAACTTGCAACACTAAATATTTCAAGCACGCAAGCTGTTGTGTTCCATGCTATACAAAAACATAGCGTTGAAGAAAGACCCGAAGGAATATGAAAACAGAAAATAAAAATCAGGTAATAATAAAAAGATTTGCAACAAAGGGTGTTTTTCCTTACCAATGGGCTTTTACACTTCTTTTCCCTTTGCGAAATATCTTTCTCTCACCAAAGCAATTAATTAAAAGACTTGAACTAAGAGAAAATTATTTTGTCCTGGAAGTGGGGTCAGGTCCCGGGTACTTCAGTCTTCCTGTTGCAAGAAAATTAATTGCCGGTAAACTTTTTTTGGCAGACATTCAGCAAGAGATGTTGGATTATGCAAAAAAACGATTTATGAAAAGAAAACTTGAAAATGTTGAATACTATTTATGCAATGGAGAGACATTTAGTTTTAGCGATAATTTTTTTGACATAATTTACATGGTTGCTGTAATAGGAGAAGTGGAAAATAAAGAATCATATATAAAAGAATTTTACAGAATGCTTAAACCAGATGGTATTCTTTCAATTTCTGAACTTGCAGGTGACCCTGATAAAATGAGCATGGAAGAATTAATAGATATAATTGAAAAACACAATTTTAAGTTTTACAATGATTACGGGAATAAGAGAAATTTCACAATTAATTTTAAGAAAAAATATGAATACTAAAATCATTGAAAGGTACAATAGACCCATTTTCTTTTACGGGCTATCCTTAGTTATTCCATGGACTTTATGGTTTGGGGCTGCATACATAAGTCACCTAAAGGATATTAACCAATATTTAATTATAGTACAAGGAGTTTTAGGTATCTTGGGGTTGTTGGCTCCATTTTTTGTTGCATTATATTTGCTTATATCTGAAAGCGAATTATACTCCGACTTCAAAAATCGATTGTTCAATCCAAATGAATTCAGTCCTATTTATACCGCATTAGCTTTTTTTCTGATTTTTGCATCAATTGTTGTATCGCAATTTATATCATTATTATTCGGTTACAACATTAATCAGTTTTATATTTCAGGTTCCCCAACTTTTACTTCAGTGTTATTATCTCCATGGTTTATTTTAATTTTTGCCCCAATAGTTGAAGAATTAGCATGGCATTCGTATGGGACGGACGCTTTGAGAAGTAAGTTTAATTTATTCACCACCTCCATTGTATTTTCTGTATACTGGGTTATTTGGCATATTCCTTTATCTTTCATTAAAGGATATTATCATAGCAATGTTGTTGCTATAGGTTTGTTGTATTCAATTAATTTTATTTTTAGTCTCTTTGTATTTGTTATAATAATGAATTGGTTATATTACAAAACAAATAGAAATATTTTTATAACGATTGTATTTCATTTATCTGCAAATATTTCAAATGAAATATTTGCCACTCATCCTGACAGCAAAGTAATACAGACAGTATTGTTAATGATGTTTGCTGTTATTGTTATAATTAAAGAAAGTAAGATGTTTTTTAGCAAAAAAGTTTTAATCTGAATTAGCACAAATGAATAATAAATTTTATATGTTATAAAGCCTTTAATAGATATAAAAAATTACAGCCCGATTAATTGTTTATATCAGTGAACGGTGAACTATTAAACAAATTCTTGTTGCACATATACTTAGGTGTTAATAGCTATTTTTTATAAAATATTAAAAATATATGGCTGAAATAGAACTAATAAAACCTGAAAAAAAACATAAAGAAATAATTGTTGATTTTATAAAAGAGCATCAAGAGAATAATGAATTTGAAATTCACGGTGGAGCTCTTGTTGAAAAGTTGGAATATAGTACCTGGCTAAAACAAATTGTTGATAATTCGAAAAAAGAAACCGTTAATAAAAATTGGGTCGTTTCTTCAACTTTTCTTGCCATTAGAAAAGAAGACAAAAGATTAATTGGCTTTGTCGATATTCGACATGAGTTGAATGATTTTTTACGATTATACGGAGGGAATATTGGCTTTGGGGTTCGACCTGAAGAAAGAGGAAAGGGATATGGCACAAAAATTTTGATGAAAGCTTTGGATTACTGTAGAGAAATTGGTTTAAAGAAAGTAATGCTTGCTTGCTACAAAGACAATATTGCGTCGAGCAAGACAATTAAAAATTGCGGCGGTGTTTTAGAGAAAGAATTTTCTCTTTCTGATTTGAAGAATTTTACATTTGAATCAGAAAAATCAAAAAATAAAACTGTTCAGGTATATTGGATTATGCTTTAATGAGAATTAGAAATAAGATGATTAAAAATTTTCAATCATTACTAACATGAGTATGTATAAAAATTTTTGTTGTAATGCAAAATTTATATCGCTAATTATTTTAGCATTAATTAACGAAATAAATTTCACTTTACAATTATTTATATAATTTTTTACGTGAACAATAGTTTCACATTTCTTTCTTTTAAGCTCTTCTTATAAAATTAGCAAATTTGTATTGATTATTGGTAATAATTATTTCTCTAATTCACATTTGCAAAAATCAACTCGGTTATGATTACGTTCTATCCGAAGAAAATACTTAGCTCCTATTTTGATGAATAAATATGTATTGTGATTATAATAAATAAAAATTGTAATTTTATAGTAAGTTCAGATAAATATTGCTTCAATTATAATAAAAGAAAATTACATTGACATTTATTTTTTGTAGTAATTATAATCTGATAAATTTTTTAACTATTAATTAAATAACGGTGTAAATAATTGAGTAATTTCTGGGATTACATTTTTATTGCAACTTCAATTATATCTGCATTAGGATTAATATTTATAATTTATTCAACTTCTGAAGGAACTATTTCAAGCAGACTTTTTATTTTAATTCTTTTTCTGGTAGTATGTTATCTTTTTTCTCATGCTGTTCATTTTCTTATTATAAGTTCGAGTGATGTTACAGTGTTCGACAGGTCCTGTCATTCATTCCTTTTATTAATTGTTCTTGCATTGTCTTTCTTTTCTTATTATTTCCCAGAGAATAAAAAAATGATTCTCTCACTGAAACTAATTTTGATTATACCATCGATAGTATTATTGATATTGCTTTGGAATGGCGATTTAATAATTGAATCCCATGCACATCATCCAGTTTATGAAGCTCATTACAGCAGTATATATCCATCTTTTTTAATCTGGTATTTGTTTTTGCTCGGCTTCTCAATTTACATCTTAACAAAAAAAATTATTTCTTTGGAATATCGGGAAAAAAGATTGCAAATATTGTCTATAATGTTTGGGTTGATTTTATCAAATTTTGTTGCATTTATATTTGGTTTATTTCTCCCATGGTATCTCGGATTTTACTATTTAGTAGAAATTAGTCAATTAGCTTTTCTTGTTGGAGTTGTATCAATGACTGTAATTGCTTTAGGAAAATTTAATATGTTCCCTGTTGTAACTGAAAAACTGCAGTCATTTTCAGTAACAAAAAAATTGTTTTATTCTGCGGTTATTATTGTGCCAATAATAATTTTGATGATTGTAATTCCGTTAACCAGAATTATTTTTGAAGTAAAATCATTACAGGAATTGCAGCGCCATTTTATTGTGGAAATATTCAGCGGTGTGTTGGTAAGTATAAGCATGGCTTATATTATAACACGATTTATAGCAATGCCGTTGAATAAATTAAAACACATAGCTCAAGAAATTCAGAAAGGTAATTATGGCTTAAAAGTAAATATTAATTCTAATGATGAATTTGGAGAACTTGCTGAAACTTTTAATAATATGTCAAAGAAATTAAAACAAGACGATATTAAACTTGCAGAGAATAAAGAACGAATATCACTTCTATTAAATGCATTCGAAAAATCATTAGCAGCAATTGCTATTGTAAATACCAATTTCAAAATCATTGAAGCTAACACTCAATTTTATAACATATTAGAAAAACCAAAAGAAAACTTAGGACATTCCTCAATTGATGTATTGCAATTTCACAAATCATCAGAATTATTCAAAAAAATTATTGAAGAGGTAAATACTAAGAATGTTTTTATTGGTGAAATTAAAATTGAATTGGAAAATAAAAAGATCAAGGATTTGCTTTTGTCGGTCACAAAAATATTTTCACCTAATTTTGAGTTAAAGGGTTATTTATTTGTTGAAATAGATATAACAGACAAAAAGAAATTAGAAGCCGAGATGCTGCGTTCAGAAAAATTAGCAGCTTTGGGAAAAATGTCTGCAATACTTGCTCACGAAATCAAAACACCTTTAACATCAATTAAAATGAATGTGGATATTTTAAGTCAAACATTAAGTCTAAATGATGATGATAAGGAATGCCTTGAAATTATTAAGAAAGAGACAAATCGATTAACTCAACTTGTAAAAGAAGTTCTGCAATTTTCAAAAACATCTGAACTGAATTTATCCAAAGTAAATTTGAAACTGTTCAGCGAAGAAATATTTCAACTTACAAAAGCACAAAATCTGCACAAACAAATTACATTCATAAATGAAACCGATGATGTAGAGATATTTGTTGATTCAGATAAATTTAAGCAGGTGTTGTTGAATTTAGTTCAAAATTCTATCGATGCAATTGTAAATGAAGGGATAATTCATTTGAGTTCACAAGTAAATGAAGATGAGATTTTGATTTATGTTAAAGATAATGGAAACGGAATTGAAGAGACAGATAAAATTTTTGATCCTTTTTTCACTACAAAACCATCGGGAACCGGTCTTGGATTATCTTTATCTCAAAAAATAATTGAACAGCATGGCGGAACATTAAGATTGATTTCTTCAAAAGCAGGTGAAACAATTTTTGAAATAAAACTTCCTTTTAGAAATGGACCAAAAAATTTTAGTAATTGACGACGACGAATCAATTCGTCAAACATTGACGAATTATTTAAAAAGAATTGGTTATAATGTTTTTGCTGCCGAGGATGGGAATTCCGGATTAAAATGTTTACAAGAAAATCAGCCCGACTTAATTATTTCTGATATAAGAATGCCGAATTTATCCGGGTTAGAAGTCTTAAAAAAAGCAAAGGAAATTGATACAAATATCAAAGTGATTCTTATTACCGCTCATGATGATATGCAAACAACAATTGAAGCCATGCAGAATGGAGCTTATGATTATCTCGAAAAACCTTTAGATATAGAACGCCTTAGAGTAACTATATCGCGCGCACTCGAATCAAAAATGTTGAGTGAGCGAATTGATTCGATTATTGGAGAAGAAGCTCAAGAATTTCAGCCCGAAAAAAGAATTATAGGCAAATCACCTGCAATGAAAGAAATTTATAAGCTAATTGGGCAGGTATCTAATAATCGTGTAACTGTACTTTTATTAGGAGAAAGCGGCACAGGAAAAGAACTTGTAGCAAAATCAATTCATTACAGTGGAATAACAAAAAATCAGCCATTTGTTGCTGTAAATTGTACTGCAATTACAGAATCTCTTTTGGAGAGCGAATTATTCGGTCATGAAAAAGGTGCATTTACAGGAGCTGAAAGAACAAAAAAAGGGAAGTTTGAATTAGCAGGGGAAGGAACAATCTTTCTGGATGAAATTTCCGAAATGTCGCCTCACTTACAGGTGAAACTGCTGCGTGTTCTTCAAGAAAGAGAATTTGAAAGAGTTGGCGGCGAAACTGTAATCCCAATGAAAGCCAGAATTATTGCTGCAACTAATCGAAACCTTGAACAGCTAGTTAAAGAAGGTAAGTTTAGAGAAGATTTATATTACAGATTAAATGTTGTTTCAATTAATATTCCTCCATTGAGAGAAAGAAAAGAAGATATTCCACTTTTAGTAAATTATTTCTTAACGAAGATAAATAAAGAACTTCATAAAAATGTTACGAAAATTCCAGACGAAGTTATGTTAATGCTGAAAAATTATGATTGGATTGGCAATGTTCGTGAGTTAGAAAATACTTTAATTCAGGCGGTTGTGCTTTCCACTGATGATGTTCTTCATAAAGAAAATATTTTGTTGAGGAAATCTTTTAGTGATATTTCAGAAAGGGAAGATTATTTATTGCCGCTACAAGAAGTTGAAAAGAGGCATATTAAATTAGTTCTGGATTACACTAATTGGAACAAACCTAAAGCCGCTGAAATACTTGGGATATCACTTCCTACTCTTTATAATAAAATTGAAAGTTATAAATTATCTAAGCAGAACTGAGAAAAGAGAAAGAATATAAAATGATAAACTTAATATTAAGAGAAAAAAATCAGAAGTAATTATTGCAATAAAGAAAAAATATTGTGCTATTAAACTCAATTAAAGATGCCCTTCAAAAAATTCCTCATTTATTATTAATGTCTTGCGTTTAATTTTTCATTTAAAAAATTTTAAAACAATTTAAGATTTTTAAAAAACTATCGTTTGATACGTTCAAAATAAGCCAAAACAAATAATAATCCCTCAGGCATATTCTTTGCATAAAATCATATCTGATATGAATAACTCTTTAATAAATATTATCTGGTTAATTATTTATTTCGTATTCATTATTGTGATTCTTCTAATCTTAAATCGAATCAATAAAATCAAACAATGAAATTTGGAATATTTATGAGAAAAACAATAATTATTCTTTATGTGATGATGGCTTTCTTTGACATATTAAAAGCACAAAATCAAAAAACTTATCTTGATACCTTAATAACAGAAACACTGCAAAATAATCCTCAACTTAAGGCAGCTCAAAATCAATTTCTTAGTACTCAGAAAAAGATAAAACAAGTTACCGCCTGGGATGCGCCACAGGTTGGAATAGAATTTTTTCAGGTGCCAATTCAATCTTTTCCAAATCCATTAAAAAATAATATGGAAACAGACTATTTCGTCCAACAGATGATTCCTTTTCCCGGTAAACTAAAAGCAATGGGATTATCTGCAACTTATAATTCTAATATGTATGAAGAGCAGTTCAATGCATTAAAGAATAAAATAATCAGAGATTTAAAAAGTGCTTACTATGAACTTTATTTTGTTCAACGCAAAATTGAAATAAACAAAGAGAATCAAGAATTACTTCGACAGTTTATTGAAACAGCAAAAAAGCATTATGAAGTCGGAATGGGAAAGCAACCTGATATTATTCGTGCCCAAACAGAACTTTCATCATTGATTAACGAAGAAGTAAATCTTTACAAAGAGAAGAGAGATGTTGAAACTATGCTCAATACAATTTTAAATCGTCCGCCTTATCAGCCTTTTAAGGAGATAGATAGTATATATGAAACTATTCCAGAATTCAAATATCAGCAGCTGCTTCCAATTGCTTTATTGCATAGACCTGAATTGAAAGGGATGAAATTCAACATTGAAATGTATAAAAGTGAATTGAAAGCTTCTGAGTTGGAATTTTATCCAGATATTATGGTTAGAGTAATGTATAAAAATATGACTGATACAAAGAACGATTTTTGGTCTGCGATGGTAGGTGTAAATGTTCCAATTGCATTTTGGTCAAAAGATAAATACAGCGGAAAGGTTGAAGAAAATCAGTTGAATATCAAAACAGCCGAAGAGCAATTTAATTCTATAAAAAATATGATTTCTTACGAAGTTCAAAATGCAATTGTCAAATTAGAAACAAACAGAAATTTATATAACCTAAATAAAAACACTGTGATACCGCAAGCCAAACAAACACTTCAATCAACCTTGGCAGCATATAAAACTGGTAAAACCGAGTTCTTAATGTTAATTGATGCATACAGAATGCTTTTTATGGCAAAGTTAGATTTTTATATGAGCGAAATGAATTTAATGTTAGCAAAAGCACAATTAGAACAAGCAGTCGGTTTATCAATCAATGAAATTGTAGAAAATATAGAGAGAAAATAAAGGAGATTTTGTAATGAGAAAAATTATTATAACTGCAATTGTCTTCCTTATAATTGGATTAGGTATTGGATGGTTCGTCTTTAAATCAAGCATTCCATCTGTTCAACAAAAAGAAAGAAAGATTTTATATTATCGTAATCCAATGGATCCTACTCAAACTTCGCCTACACCTAAGAAAGCACCTGATGGAATGGATTACGTTCCTGTTTATGCTGACGAAGGAACTAAAAGTGGAGAAAAGAAAATTGCTTATTATAAAGACCCTATGCATCCGTGGTACACTTCTGATAAGCCGGGAATTGCGCCAGATTGCGGAATGGAATTAGTCCCTGTCTATGAAGGCGAAAGTGATGTAGAAGGAATTAAAATCGATCCAGTTGTAGTTCAAAATATTGGTGTGCGTGTAGAAACAGTAAAAAGACAAAAAATGCAAAAGGTAATTAGAACTACAGGTAAAATTGATTATGATGAAACAAAAGTTACAACTATCACAACAAAAATTATGGGCTGGATTGAAAAATTATATGTTGATTACACAGGCAAATATATCAGTAAAGGTCAACCGCTGTTTGAAATTTACAGTCCTGAACTTGTAAGCACACAAGAAGAATATCTTCAGGCAATTCGTTATCTAAAAAAAGTATCTCAAAGTTCTGCTGATGTAAAAGAAGGAGCCTTAGAATTAGTTAATAGTGCCAAGAGAAGATTGCTCTACTGGGATATTTCCGAGAAAGATATTGAAGAAATTGAAAGAAACAATGCACCTAAGAAAACTCTTACTATTTATTCGCCAGTCAATGGAATTGTTGTTGAAAAGATGGTTTATCAGGGTCAACAAATTATGGCTGGGATGGAATTATATAAAATTGCCGACCTTTCGACAGTCTGGGTTATGGCCGATATTTATCAAATGGATTTACCGTGGATTAAGCTAAGTCAAAGAGTTGAATTAGAATTATCTTACTTGCCTGGGAAAACTTATGAAGGCAGAGTTACTTACATTTATCCTTTCTTAAACGAAGAAACAAAAACTATAAAAGTAAGAACAGAAGTAAGAAATACTGCTAATTATGATTTTAAACCTGGAATGTTTGCTACTGTTAAATTTGTTTCACCCGTTTCAGTAGATGCTATTGTTGTTCCAAACCAGGCAATTATCCGTTCTGGCGAAAGAAACATAGCTGTAATTTCATTAGGCGGCGGTTACTTCGAGCCAAGAGAAATTAAATTGGGTGTTGAATCGGATGGATTAGTTCAGGTACTTGAAGGAATTAAAGAAGGTGAAAAAATTGTTGTCTCTTCTCAATTCCTGATTGATTCAGAAAGCAATCTTAAAGCCGCAATCCAGCAAATGAGCGGTCATAAAGGGATGGATATGAGCAAACCGACTGAAAAACAAAGTCCCTCGGAGGACCACAGCAAAATGAATATGGATTATAAAGAGAAACAGAAAAATGAAGTGAAATCAAAAAAATCTGAAAGTATTCATACAAAACACAACGAGAGTTCTATAATTCGCAAAGGAGTAATTGACTTAAAAGCAATTGATGAAAATAAGGATGGCAAACTTTATCAAGATTTGATGGATTGGAATGTAATTTCTGATAAGCCGGGTAAATGCCCAATTTGTGGAATGACACTAAAAGAATTAACAATTGATGAAGTTAAAGCAAATCTTGAGAAACATGGTTTTAAATATAAACAATAGATTTATGAGAATAATATGTATTGAACTCAACCCCCATGAAAAAATCCCTCTCTTCTTAAGAGAGGGACAAAGGGTGAGTTTATGATAGTAAAAACATCAAATGTACAAACAAAAGTTTATTAAGCGAATGACTGCAAGTTAATATTAAATCTAATTTCTGCTGTTGAATAAAATGCCTATAGAAAATAAATGGAGTAAAAATGTTAGAAAAAATAATAGAGTTTTCTGTAAAGAATAAATTTCTCGTTATACTTGCAACGGCTTTTATAATTGGAATTGGAATTTATTCATTAGTGAATACTCCTGTTGATGCTATTCCAGATTTGAGTGATGTGCAGGTTATTATTTATACAGAATATCCCGGACAATCACCAAGAATAGTAGAAGATCAGGTTACGTATCCATTAACAACCGCAATGGTCTCCGTCCCGGGTTCTAAAGTAGTGCGTGGTTATTCATTTTTTGGCTTTTCATTAGTTTATATAATTTTTGAAGATGGAACTGATATTTATTGGGCAAGAAGCAGAGTATTAGAATATCTTAACTATGCACAAAAAAGACTTCCTCCCAAGGTAGTTCCAACTTTAGGTCCGGATGCAACAGGTGTCGGCTGGATTTATGAATATAAACTCACATCTGATAAAAGGTCGCTTCAAGAACTTCGGTCGATTCAAGATTGGTATCTAAAATATGCACTTTCTTCTGTTGAAGGTGTAGCTGAAGTAGCAAGTATTGGCGGATATGTTAAACAATATCAAGTAACAGTCGACCCTGCAAAACTTCTTGCCTATAACATTCCCATTGATATGATAGAAATGGCAATAATGAAATCTAATAACGATGTTGGCGGCGAAGTAATTGAAATGGGTGAAATGGAATTTATGGTAAGAGGACTTGGCTACATCAAATCAATTGAGGATGTTGAAAATATTCCATTGATGGTAGATAAAAGAACTAATACACCTGTCTACTTAAAAGACGTTGCTGATGTAACGTTGGGTCCTTTAATGAGAAGAGGAATCGCAGAAGCTAATGGTGAAGGTGAAGTAGTTGGCGGAATAATAGTAATGAGGTATGGACAAAATGCTCTCAAGGTTATTAAAGATGTAAAAAACAAAATAGAAGAATTGAAAGCAGGGTTGCCTGATGATGTAAAAATTGAACCTGTATATGACCGTTCGGGATTAATTGAGCGAGCTATTGATACATTAAAAGAAAAACTTATTGAAGAAATAATAATTGTAGCTCTGGTTTGTATAATATTTTTAATGCATGCAAGAAGTGCGTTTGTAGCAGTCTTTACATTGCCCACGGCAATATTAATGTCTTTTATAATAATGCGCTGGCAGGGAATTAATGCAAACATAATGTCATTAGGCGGAATTGCAATAGCAATTGGTGCAATGGTGGATGCTGCGATTATTATGATTGAAAATGCACATAAACATATTGAACACGAAGCACTAAAACCACCCGAGGAAAGAAGAAATCGCTGGCAGTTGATTATTGATGCTTCAAAAGAAGTTGGTCCATCATTATTCTACTCACTGCTGGTAATAACTGTATCTTTCATTCCAGTATTTACACTCGAAGCCCAAGAAGGCAGATTGTTCAGACCACTGGCATTTACAAAAACATATTCAATGGCTGCTGCCGCAATTCTTTCTATTACAATTGTCCCAATACTTATGGGTTATTGGATTCGTGGTAAAATAATGCCAGAAGAAAAAAATCCAATCAATAGATTTCTTATTAAAATATATCATCCTGTTGTTGATTTTGTAATAAAGTACAACAAAGCTGTTATTGTTGCTGTATTAATTATTCTTGGTATAACAATAATTCCCTTCAAAAAAATTGGTTCTGAATTTATGCCGCCGCTCTATGAAGGTGATTTACTTTATATGCCTACAACAATGCCGGGGATTTCAATTACAAAGGCTAGAGAATTATTGCAGCAAACAGATAAAATCATTAAACAATTTCCAGAAGTTCATCATGTATTTGGCAAAATTGGTCGTGCAGAAACTGCAACAGACCCAGCTGGTCTTGATATGATTGAAACTACAATAATGTTAAAACCAGAAAGTGAATGGCGCCCAGGGATGACCCCCAAAAAACTTATAGATGAAATGGATAGAGCTATTCAATTCCCGGGTGTAACAAATGCATGGACAATGCCAATTAAAACAAGGATTGATATGCTCGCCACTGGAATTAAAACACCTGTCGGAATTAAAATTTCTGGACCCGATTTGGATACACTTCAAGAAATTGGTAGAAAGGTGGAAGCTGTAATGCGAACGGTACCCGGCACTTTAAGTGCATTTGCAGAAAGAGCTGTCGGTGGTAATTATATTGATATTGAAATTAATAGAAAAGAAGCCGCACGATACGGTTTGACAATTGATGATGTTCAAAAAGTTATTGAAACTGCAATGGGCGGTATGGCTATAACAAATACAGTAGAAGGATTGGAAAGATATACTGTTAACCTTCGCTACAGCAGAGAGTTGCGAGATAATATTGATGCTTTAAAAAGAGTTCTAATTCCAACTCCAACTGGAGAACAAGTTCCATTTGGTCAACTTGCAACTTTTACACCACGCAAAGGTCCTATGGTTGTTAGAAGCGAGGATACACGTCCTAATGCATGGGTCTACGTTGATATAAAAGATATTGATATTGGAACGTATGTTAAAAATGCTCAAAAAATAGTAGCTGAAAAAATTAAACTGCCTGCTGGTTATAATATTACCTGGAGCGGTGAATATGAATATATGCTGCGTGCTCAAGAACGATTGATGTTAGTAATTCCGATGACTTTATTCATAATCTTTGTAATTATATATCTCAATACTCGATCCTTAACTAAAGTAGCTATTGTATTTCTTGCAGTACCATTTTCACTTGTTGGTACTTTTTGGCTGCTTTATTTACTCGATTACAATTTAAGTATTGCAGTTTGGGTTGGAATAATTGCTCTCGCCGGCTTAGATGCAGAGACTGGTGTAGTTATGTTACTTTATCTTGATATTGCTTTTAAAGAATGGAAAGAAAAAGGATTGCTTACTGGATTGAAAGGACTTAAAGAAGCCATTCATCATGGTGCTGTTAAACGTGTACGTCCTAAGATTATGACTGCTTCTGTAATTATTGCTGGGTTAATTCCAATTATGTGGAGTCACGGAACTGGTGCAGATGTAATGAAACGAATTGCAGCACCTATGATTGGCGGTGTTGTTACTTCAGTTTTGATGGAATTAGCTGTTTATCCTGTAATTTATTACCTCTGGCGTTCATGGGAAATGAAAAAAGAAGCAAAGAAAAAAGGAATAGAATTAGAATCTTAAAAAAGGAATTTATATGACAGCAAGAAGACTTGAGTAAAACTTAAATTGCAAAAAAAATAAAGCAAGATTTACAATTCTGATAAGCAATAAATCATAATTAAAAAATTATTAAATAAAGGAAAAGAAAATGAAAGCAATAAAAATCTTTAGAAATTTATTAATAGTAATTGTACTGCTAACTAGTGCCACTTTATTAGCACAAGTGAAAAAAGACACTTCTAAAAATAAACACAAAACTATGAAACACAGTCATCAAATGATGCACGATTCATCAAGCCAGCATCATATGCACGATATGAAAATGATGAAAGACTCAACTTATCAAATGATGAATGGAGAACATAAAATGACTGAAGGGAAGAAATCCCCTTTAATTAGAGAAGGTGAAATCGATTTGAATGCAATTGATGAAAATAAAGACGGAAAAGTTTTTCAAGACCAAATGGATTGGAATGTAATTTCCGATAAACCCGGTGAATGCCCGTTATGCGGAATGAATCTAAAAGAGGTAACTCTTCAGCAGGCAAAAGAAAATTTACTCAAACATAATTTTAAGGTTAAAAATGGCGTAGAGCAGAAATAATCTGCTCTACTTTATATAGATGAATGCTGTCAGCTTTATGTTGACAGCATTCGTTAATAAGTGAGGTTGATTATGAAATGTATTAAGTGTGGTTTTGATAATAATATCGAAAATAACTTTTGCATAAACTGCGGCAATCGTTTAGATAAAAATGAACACTCGGGAGAAATTATTTGTGAGTCTTGTGGAGCAGTTAATGAGCTCACAAATAATTATTGTACTTCTTGTGGTGAAAACTTGAAATCTCCGAGTAGCAAAAATTTGGAAGAAAGTTCTGCTAATCAACAATTAAGATACAACAAGCCACATAAGAAAAAGAAAAGTAAGCATTATAATATTGTCAATAATCGAACTCGTTTGACAAGTCAAAAACATCTGCCGGAAAAGAAGTTGAATTTTAAGCCATTACTTGTTTCGATAGTTATTTTTATAATCTCTTATCTTGTCTATGTTATAATCGACTCACAATTAGATAAGAAAAATTTATATGAACAAAAAGTATTCGAGGTAAAAAGCTCTAATCCTGCAGTAGAAGCACAGGTTTATGAAATCGCTTCTAAGTTTGCTTGTTCCTGTGGCACCTGCGGCGAAGAATCATTGGAAAAATGTACCTGCCCGAGAGCCGTTGAAGAAAGACAGTTTATTAGAGATTATGTTGCAACTAATCAAAAACGAGAAGATATATTACTTGCTGTTGCAAACAAATATGGTTTCTTAAAATCTCAGTATGCTTCGGAGGTAAAAGGTATTGACAAATCAAAAATATTTGAAACCAAACAAATAATTAAACCTGATAATGTTGTACTAAACAATAATATTAGTCTGGACAAAATAGCAGCCGTTTCCGATAAAGATGCAATTTATTTGCAGTTTAATTGTCCTTGCGGTAAATGCACTATTGATGAATTAAAAGATTGCAATTGTACCCATCCTAATGGTGCTAATGAAGTAAAAAGATTTATTGATGAAAAAATTTCTGAAAATAGATACACTGTAAACCAAGTAATTGAATTAGTTAATAGTAAATATGGCGGGAAAAAAATATAAGGTGAATTATGGCTAAAATATTATACTGCCCAAGCTGTGGTCATAAACTTATTGAAGCTGCGATTTATTGCCCGAATTGCGGCAATAAAGTAAGTGGTAATAAAAGTCATTCTAAAAAAGAGCGAGTTATAAATTATAGAAATAATCACGGCAAAAATAATTTATATATTTTAGTTATCTTAATAATATTTGTCGGGGCTATATTTTATTATCTAAAGTCTCAGCCCTCGAAGGAACTTGAAATAATTGAGAAGCAGCCTAAAGTTGCAGATAATGTAAGTTATCCTCCGACTCGATATGACCACGCATATACAATAACTTTTACAAAAAACAATAAAATTATTCTTCCTCTAAATTTAATAAAAGAAAAGAAGTTTGTTCGTTTTCAAGTAGTAGGCAATAATGAATCTGCAGTTCCAATACTTGCATATCTAACAGAAGATGGAAAAGTTGTTACTGCAATTAGTATGTGCGAACCATGTAACTCAACCGAATTTCATATTGAGGGGAATAATTTAATTTGTAATTCATGCGGCACTACATGGAATCTAAATGATTTAAATGCTGTAAGCGGTTCATGCGGAAGATACCCGCCTGATCCAATTCCAAGTAAAGTTGTGGGTAATGAGATTCAAATTGATGAATATCTAGTAACTAATTGGAAAAGAAGAGTTTAATTATGAAGATATACACAATATCTTTACAAAGTTTAAGAAGAAAAAAAGCAAAAACATTTTTTCTATTAACCGGCTTAATGCTGTCGGTTTCTTCGGTTGTTATGCTCTTTACAGTAAGTAAAAATGTTAATTCGAACGTTGCATCTCTTCTTGATGAGTTTGGAGCTAATATTATTATTACACCAAAATCAGGCGAGCTTTCTTTCAATTATGCAGGTATTTCTGTCAATAGCACAACGTATGAATTATATGAATTAAAAAATGATGATATAGATAAGATAAGGACTATAAAGAACAGGAAAAATATCAGCATAATAGCGCCCAAGTTGTTTGTTCTTGAAGAAATTAATGGCAAGAAAATTATAATTACCGGCATAGACATGAAAGAAGAAGTGCGTCTTAAAAAGTGGTGGAAAATTTATGGGAAAATTCCTTCATCGGATAATGAGATTTTAGTGGGATCTAAAGCTATGGAAAAATTATCAATTAGATTAAATGATAAGATTCAAGTTGCAGGCCATTTTTTTATTGTTGCAGGATTTATTGAAGAGACTGGTTCTCAAGATGATGCGATGATATTTATGCCAATAAAAACAGTGCAGCAATTATTCAATAAAAAAGATAAAATCAGTCTTATTGAAGTTGCAGCATTATGTTATGATTGTCCTATTGAAGAAATTGTAAGGCAGACATCTAAGGTGCTGCCAAATGCAAATGTCACACCAATCAAACAGACTATCGAATCGAAAATGACAGCTGTGCATCGCTTTGAACATTTTTCTTTTGGTATATCTGCAGTAATTCTAATTATAAGTATGCTGATTGTTTTTACTAATGTGAATGCTTCTGTAAATGAACGAACAAAGGAGATTGGAATTTTTCAAGCTCTTGGTTTTAGAAGAACTCACATAATGAAAATCATATTACTTGAGGTACTAATTGCAAGTTTATTTGCCGGGCTGTTAGGGTTTATTTTAGGGATTATTGGTTCAAAGTTTATTGTTCCGCTTCTTACAATGGATGAGAATATAAAAATCAATTATGAATTTGGATTGATTTTCTTTTCAGCAGGATTTTCTTTACTCATAGGTTTCATGGCAGGAATATATCCTGCTTTTAGAGCTACGCAGTTAGACCCAACAACTGCATTTAGAGCATTATAAAAATTAGGAATAATTTATGAGCTTTATTGAAATAAAAAATCTTATTAAAGAATATCAGACCGGAACAGAAAAAGTATATGCTGTAAATGATGTATCGTTAAATATTGAGGGAAATGATTTTGTGATGCTGCTTGGTCAATCGGGTTCTGGTAAAAGTACTCTGCTTACGATATTGGGTGGATTAAATAAACCTACATCAGGAGAAATTATTGTTGATGAAATTAATCTCTATAAACTTAATTCAAAACAAAGAGCTGATTTTAGAAGAGAATATATTGGATTTATTTTTCAAAATTTTCAATTGATTCCCTATCTAACAGTAGAAGAAAATGTAATGCTGCCTTTAGCTATATCTGGATACACAAAAACCGAAAAAAGAGAAATTGTTTTTTCGTTGTTAACAAAAGTGAAATTGGCTGACAAATCAAAAAGGCTTATAAATGAATTGAGTGGTGGTGAACAGCAAAGAGTCGCAATTGCACGTGCTCTCGTTAATGACCCTTTGATAATCTTAGCCGACGAACCAACCGGCAATCTGGATTCTAAAACCAGCAATTATATTATGAATATTTTTACAGAATTAAACAACGAAGGCAAAACAATTGTAGTCGCTACTCACAACAAGGAATTTATCAAATATGCTAATAGAAGAATTGAGTTGTCAGATGGTAAAATTATTAAAGCCGATTATATGCCGATTGAAATGGAAATTGTCCATTCGATTAATCCGATTAGGTGAATGGTAATTATTTACTAAGTATAATTAATTATATAAAAAATTTTTCAGGAAAATCGATGAAGAAAATAATTATCATTTTAATCTTTTTATTAATCACTGTTGCAATTTATGCCCACGAAGGTCATAAAGAAAAAACAAAACCCGATACTGTAACTATAGTTAATGGGGATACAATTGCAGTAAATGGTAAGCCAACGAATAAAATAGTTAATAAACAAGAATTGGCTGAAAAGAAAGAACCAGAATTTGTTCTTAAACCTGTCGAAGCAATGTTTGAACATTTACATAATAAAATTGTTCATTTTCCGATAGCACTTTCCGCAGGAGCTTTTTTACTAATGTTCTTTTATCTGAAAGATGAAAGATACAGAAAAGCAGTTTTTGCATTAATTCTTTTGACTTTTTTATCGGCTGTTGGTGCATATTTTACAGGGGAAGCACAAAAGACAGCTTTTGAAAATACAAATAAGATGTGGGTTGCAGAAACACATGAACTGTTAGGAACCTTTTCTGCAATTTCAATTTTTGCGTGGCTTATATCATTATTGTCTGTTAAGTATAAAAAAATATCTCTGATTATATCATTGATAACAATTACTTTGGTCTTAGTAACAGGATTTTTCGGAGGAGTATTAGCTCATTGATTATTTCTAATAGGCAATGTTTGAACAACTAATTTTTTTAATAAAGTATTTGGTAGATTAAAATGTTTAAAAATATTAATTGTAATGCGAGATTTATCTTGCTGATTACGAGAAATAATTTTTTCAATATTTTTTAGCAAAAATAAATTTCATTTTACAATTATCAAACAACTTCCGAACATGAAGGGAGATAAAGCAATGTTGTGGAGAAGAATTTGGATTTTCAATTATTAATTACACATATTTAGGCAAATAAAGAATAAGCAGCTGTATTGGTTTTAATTTGTTTTTCCCGAGGGGATTCATTTAGAACAATTATTTTCTTTGACATACCTATCCACCCATTGGTGAATTAAAAGCAAGTTTTCAAAAGTTAAGGTTATTATTCAAGAAGTTAATACATCAATATCTATAAAAATATTTTTTAATTGCATTAAAAATAATTTTTGAAGATATTGAATTAAGAATAATATTTTAAAAAGTTGCATTCTATAAAACTTAGTGTTTATTAATTTTTTCTTAATTATAAATTTCTTCCCGAATAATATCTTCAATTATAAAAGCTGAATTTTAGCGGATACAACTTTTTATATTGCCTTTATTATTCAAACATTATTTTTATCAATAATTATTAAAACGAAAGGAAAAACAATGAATAAATTTTTTAAAATTACTTTATATACTATTATTGGGGTGGTTTTCATTTTTATCATTTTTCTAATTTACTTTAACTCAACATATCCCAAAGTAGATTTACCTTCCAATAAAAAGATTGAATTTTCGGAAGCCAGATTGGAAAGAGGAAAATACCTTGCAAATCATGTGACTGTCTGTATAGATTGTCATTCAATTAGAGATTGGACGAAGTATTCCGGACCGGTTAAGCCAAATACATTAGGTATGGGTGGAGAAATTTTTGATGAAAATTTTGCTGGTGTACCAGGGGTGATTTATTCTAAAAATATAACTCCGTATAACATTAGTAGATATTCAGATGGTGAATTAATGAGAGTGATTACTAATGGTGTAACAAAAGAATCAGAAGCTTTATTTCCTTTGATGCCTTACATGGGTTACAATAAATTAACAGAAGAAGATTTGTATTCAATTATAGTTTATATTCGTTCATTGGAACCAATTAAAAATGAAGTGCCTGAAAGGTCATTACATTTTCCTGTAAATTTTTTAGTAAAAACTATTCCACCTAAATCATATAATCCATCTTCAGAACCAGATAAAAATAATACAATAGAATATGGAAAATATCTTGTAACAATTGCTGGTTGTGTCCATTGCCATACTGAAATGGTAAAAGGGGAACCAGTAATTGAAAAAGCTTTTGCAGGGGGATTTGAATTTAATTTTCCATCCGGAAAAATTAAATCTGCAAATATTACACCAGATAAAGAAACTGGTATTGGATTATGGACAAGAGAACAATTTATCAAACGTTTTAAAATGATGGAGCCTGATAGTAATGTTATTCCTTCTGTTGGACCTAAAGATTTTAATACACCAATGCCCTGGACTATGTATGCAGGAATGACAAATGCAGATTTAGGTGCAATATATGATTATTTGAAAACATTGAAACCAATAAGGAACAATGTTATAAGGTTTACTCCATCAAAGTAAAATAATCATCTTGGATTGTTGAGTAATAATTTTTTTTATTTTTCAAATGAAAGAAAATTTTATGATTTCTTATTGCAAATTAAGAACCACAATTAAAAGTTTTTGTGGTGATAATAATTTAGTTAGAGCAACTAAATTCAATCAATATTATCTCATTAAGATATTTAGTTATGATAGACAATAAAACAAAAAAAATCTGGAAGAAAAGAATTCAGGAAGAAGTTGATGCTGCATTTTTATATCATACTCTTTGTGAATTAGTATCTGATGAAAAGAAAAAATCTTTATATAAAAAACTTGCATCAATCGAAGAAAAGCACATTAGCATTTGGATTGAGCATTTGAATAAGAATTTAATTTCTGTCGATAATCTTAAACCAACGTTAAAAGCAAGATTGCTCAGTAAATTAAGTAGAAAGTATGGATCTTTATTTCTTTCAAAGCTAATGTTAAGAGAGGAATCATCAGAAGTAAAATCATATCTTAATTTATATAAAAATTCACGGGCAGAACAAACTAAAGACATAGCATTAAAATTAGCACGGGATTCTGCTGCACATGCAAAATCACTTATGGTGTCAATTGGAGAACAATCAGAACCGTGGCACACAGCAGAATCAGGTGGACTTATTAGAAATATAGTTTATGGTTTTAATGATGGATTAACTGCAAATTTTGGATTAATTGCAGGAGTTATTGGGGCATCTGCTCAGTCTCATATCATTTTGATTTCTGGTATTGCAGGGATGATTGCAGATGCATTGTCGATGGGTTCTTCTGGTTACTTAGCTGCTATGAGTGAGAAAGAAGTTTACGAACATGAAAAAGCAATGGAATCCGAAGAAATTAAACTTATGCCAGAACTTGAAACTGAAGAACTTGCATTAATTTATGAAGCCAAAGGAATTGATAAGGATGAAGCAATGAAAAGAGCTATAGAAATTATGCAAAATCCTGAACAAGCTCTCGAAGATAAAATGCATGAAGAACTTGGTTTAGCAGAACGAAACATTAGTCCATTTACAGAAGGTTGGGTTACAGGTCTTGCCACTGCAATAGGAGCATTAATACCAATATTCCCTTTTTTCTTTTTAGAAGGAAGATTAGCAATATGGACATCATTTGTAGTTTCGATGTTGATGCATTTTGCTGTTGGTGCAGCCAGAAGCTTTTTTACAGGTCGAGGTATTTTTCGAAGCGGATTTGATATGTTTGTTGTTGGATTTGGTGTTGCAGTAGTGGGCTATTTTATTGGTGACTTAGTATTAAAAATTTTAATGTAGTTTTTAATTTGATGATTTGTTTATAATTAATTATCAAATATATATACTTTATTTTTCTTCTTAAGAATTTTTTGATACAATTTTTACATGCCATTCTTACCACTTAATATCAGCTCAGTAGAAAATTAGGATGTTAGATTTAATTCTAAATTATAAACTGAAAGTGAAATTAGTAAGAGAGATTTATGAATTTCAAGATTTTTTGAAAAAGAGCAGTATGATTAAAATGCTACTATTAATTTACTAAATTAAATAAGCGTAGTTCAAAATGAATATAAAGAGCCTAAGCATTTGCGATGATCAATGTATGAAATGATGAGATAAATTTATTGATGGGTATAAGAAAAGTAAGAATAAATATCTTGATATAAAATTATGATATGATCCTTATTATAAAAATAAAGTAAAAGAATTAAATGAAATAATAAATTGCTGAATGGAAAATGTATTATTTAATTTATTTTCTTTTCTGTGGGAATCCAAGTAAAAATCTGGAAATTTTATTGCTTATATATAAACTGCCAAAATAATTATTGACCAAGTTTCTATGAATGATAAATCCCTATAGCTGACAATGAAGTTAATATACTGTAAAAATATCCTATAAAATTCCGCTCTTAAGTTTGATATTTAATATAAATTAAATCACCAAAAATGGTTTACTTATAAATCATTATAAATTTTGGGCTGTCTTAATTTTTATTTCTTAGACAGCCCATTAATATTAAAATGCTGATACAATACCGATTGAAAATTGATTATATTTTTTTTCGATGCTATAAGTGTATTCACCTACCAAGCGTATATTTCTTCTTAAGAGATAACCCAAGCTTATTGTTGTGCTGTTATAATCAAGTTCGTTGAAATCAGAATCAACCCAGTTATATAAAAGAACTCCGTACCATTTACTTTCATCACCTTTTGGAGTATAAATTAACTCGCATATAACCCCTTTTGTTTTAAAATTTTTCATGAAAAATTCTGCACTGTCATCTTTTCTTTCCGCATATTGATAATTCAATTCAAGTATGTCTTTCAGCTTTAAGGTTGCGTCGATTCCCCACATATTAAAAGTGTTTGTAAATTTTCTTGATTTATCATCAACTAAATTTTCTTTGCCATAATAGCCAAAACTTCCGATACGAATTCCTTCAATTATATCTTGTGAAATTCTTCCAAAGAAATTTTTGTATTTATCATTATCAAAAATTTTAAAACTATTTGCTGCACCAATTCCTGTCCCGTTTAATACTTCAAAGATTATATCTGTTTTTGTTGGCAAACCATAAGTCAACATTAAACCTCTGTCGTATGTAAGATTTGCATTCGACAAACCGGGTTTTACTCTATAAATATGATAATCTTCAAAAGTTAATCTTAATTCACGCTTGAAGAGTGGATCTGATATTTGAAATTGTCCAACATATAAATCTAAATCTTGGCCAAACAAATTATTGAACATGATGAATGCATCTTCAAGACCGGCTACATCTCCTCTTTCGCTCAAAAAGAAGTAAAAGTAATAAGAAATATTATTTGTTAATGCACCGCCTGATAATAATTTTATAAGATATGGAGCAGAAAAATCAAATCGTTCTGATTCTTGATTGTTATAAGTTACATAGCCTTCCAATCTTATAGCTAATGGAATTTCTCTTAATAAAGATAATTGGTCATCTCCAGTATCGATAAAATATCTTGGAGCATCTTTATCACCAAGAACAAATCCGTTGCCTGCAAATTCATCTCCATAATCTTTTAATTTCGGAAAAGGAGAGTGACATGTTTGGCAGCTCATATTATATTTTCGCGCAAATGAAGGAATTGCATATAAATTTTGAGAGCAGAATATTATTACTAAATAAATAGTAATAAGAGAAAAAAATAATTTTTTCATAAAGTCACCTTTATTATTGTAGAATTGTAACTTCAGTTGAATGTTCATTTACTTTTATAATTTGAGATTCACTTTCGGGAACGCCAAGAAAATCGGCAACTGGTTTAACAAGTAATTGATAATTTAGTGTTGCTGTAACTTTTAATTTCCCTGGTGCTATGTTATTAGGAACTTTGAAAGTGAAGGTTTCAATTTTTGTTTCGCGAGGACCAATTCTATAATCAACTCCGAGTGATGCAGTATTCCATTGTTGAATTGTCATTCTTCCTTGAGGGTCAAAATATGGCATTCTAAAAATTCTATCACCTATAGGAATTCCATCTCTTTGAACACCTTTGAAGTTAGGGTCATTAAGTGCAATGCCCATATCTTGATAAGCAAGAACATCACTTCCAATTGTATATTCTTCACCTTCAAAACCTTTTTTATCTACAGGTATATGATAAACATTCCCTTTTGAATCTACTGCTTCAACATGCAGCCATACGATTCTATCTTCAACTGAACCAGTTGGAAACTTATGTCCAGTTTTCTGATTGAACAAAGCTAAAGTAAATTTAACAACGCTTCCAGGTTCTACTTCTCTAATATCAGGATTAATTCTTAATTCAATAACACCTTGAACTTTTCCGGGGTCATGAGCTCCGTGAAAAAGATGTAGTCTTGCATCAGGATACTTAGCCCCCATCGAAGCAGTTTTGAATTCTGCTTTTGGCATATGACAATCCTGGCATTGAACACCTTCTTTTGCATAAGGTCCTTCTTTCCATTCGAGATGAGTTGATTTAACCCAAACATCATAAGGAGATTTTTCATTATGACAAATCCCACAAAAATCACCTGACTTCAGTAATGGGTTTACTTCAATTTCATGTGCAGGAGATAAAATTTCAGGTTTACGAGAAGCAAATTTGGTTCTGCCAGGTTTCATTATGTAATTAAAATTATATGGTGTGTCGCCAGCATAACCAGCGATGCTATGACAAACTTCACAGGATACAGATTCATTTGCTCTTGAATTTTTACTTGGTAATGGCGGAGGAACATCTCCTGCAACATATGCAAGCGGTGAATGACAACCATTACAACCTGCTTTTACTTCTGCAACCTTTTCATCTTTTTCGGCATGAGGTACAGCTAACTTAAAATATTCTATTTCATCCCATTCATGAGTATATGCCTGCGACATCATTGCTTGTTTCCATTGCTGATAAAAATCTGTATGACATGCTGAACCACAATACTCAGGTGTTTTAAAATCATCATACTTGAAAGTGCCAAGTCCTGTCTGTGCATGAATATTAAAAAAAATAATGTTGTATGTAAGAATTATTAAAATAAATTTATTGAACTTCATATACCCTCCATAAAATATTGAACAATCTGAACACAACATAAATAGAAACTTCAATTAATACAATAATTATTTTAGCATTATGAAATTGAAAAATGATATGAAATATTTTGTCTTACTCTTAAATTTTTTTGTGAAATAATTTAGGGGAATTTTAATCAACAAATTTTATTCAAAGTAAATAAGATGTAAAATTTTTTAGCATTCTTGATAAATTGAATGTTTAAAACTAACTTGTCGATGTAAAAATTTTTAAGTGTCGAAGAAAAAGACAATTTTATTACACTAACAAATGATAAATTAAGAACATCATGATGATTCTTATTAATATTTTTTAATTAGTTTTTAATATTTGCAAAATCTTGTCCATATAAAATTCTAAGTTGATATTAAAAATTCTATTAGTTTATTGACATAAAATAAAAAAGTATTACCGAGGAAGCTGGGGACAACCCGGCTGAGAGGAAGTCTGGAATGCGACTTCGGCCTTTTGAACCTGATCCGGGTAATACCGGCGTAGGGAAGGTAAAGAATAAAAATTCCCTTCTTTAAGCCAAAATTATCCTGCCCCATTGCTTCCATCGGTGTTAAATAAATAACTAAAATGATGGAGGCTCAAATGACTCAATTAGATTTTGCACGCGCAGGCAAAATAACAGATGCTATGCTGTATGTTGCCGAAAAAGAAAACAAAAATCCGGAAGAAATCCGTGAACTTGTAAGTTCAGGGAAAGTGGTAATTCCCGCCAATATAAATCATCATAATCTCAATAAATTTACAGGTATTGGTGAATCACTTTCTGTAAAAATTAATACCAACATTGGTACATCTTATGACTATATAAATATTGATGAAGAAATTGAAAAAGCGAAAATAGCAATTGAATATGGCACAGATACTTTAATGGATTTATCTACTGGCGGCGATTTACAATTTATCCGTCAACAAATTTTAAATATTTGTGAAGTCCCATTGGGCACTGTTCCCATTTATGAAGCTGAATTTAGAGTTGCTAAAAGATCATCAATTTATGATATGACCGATGAAGATTTATTCGAAGTAATTGAAGATCACGGTAAACAGGGAGTTGATTATATCACAGTTCATTGTGGAATTACTTTTGAAACATTACGAAGATACCAAAACGAAAATAGAATTACGGGAATTGTTTCTCGAGGTGGCGGTTTAATAGCTGCATGGATGCTTAAAAACAAAGAAGAAAACCCTCTATATAAATATTATGATAGGCTTCTTGAGATTGCACATGAATATGATATGACATTGTCTCTTGGTGATGGATTAAGACCCGGAAGTTTGAATGATTCTACAGATAGAGCACAAATTGCAGAATTAATGATAATTGGTGAATTGGTAGAAAGAGCACGCAAAGCTGGAGTTCAAACGATGGTTGAAGGACCAGGTCACATTCCTCTTAATGAAATACAAACAAATGTGCAAATTCAGAAAAAGCTTACTAAGAATGCTCCTTTTTATATTCTTGGAATGCTGCCTACTGATGTAGCAGCAGGATTTGACCACATTGCAGGTGCAATTGGCGGGGCGCTTGCCGGCTGGTATGGCGCTGATATGTTATGCTACATAACCCCTGCAGAGCATGTCGGTCTTCCAACAGTAACTGATGTGAAAGATGGCGTTATTGCTTTTAAAATTGCAGCTCATGTTGCTGATATAGCTCGAGGAAATAAAGATGCTCTTGAAAGAAATAAAAAAATGAGCGAAGCTCGTTACAAATTAGATTGGGATAAGCAATTTGAATTAGCTTTATATGGCAACGAAGCAAAGAAAATTTTTGAAAAAAGAGCAAGCAAAACTGATGCATGCTCAATGTGCGGTCCTTTCTGCCCAATGAATTTGGTTGAAAATACAATTCGTAAAAATAAATTAGTAGAGGTATAAATATGAAAAAAGCTGAATTTCCTGCTATTGGGAAAATTAGTCCTGAATTTTTTAATCATTATATTTATCCTCAACTTGGTGCAAAAAGAAATGATGTATTGGTTCCTCCTCATCATGGAATTGATATTGGTATTGTTCAAGTATCGAACGAAACAGTAATGGCAATTACTACAGACCCAATTTATATTGTTCCACAATATGGCTGGGAAAAGGCTGCTTGGTTCGCATGGCATATTTTAGCAAGTGATGTTACAACAAGTGGATTCCCACCAGCTTATGCAGTTTTTGATTTTAATTTACCCATGAGCATTACCGAAGATGAATTTGAAAAGGTATGGAATGTAATTCATCACGAATGTGAGAAATATGGAACAGCTGTAATTACAGGTCATACTGCAAGATATACTGGAACAGATTACCCAATGGTTGGTGGCGCTACCTTTATTGCACTTGGACCTAAAGATAAATATCTAACTCCAAATATGGCTCAAGTTGGTGATGCTGTTATTATCACTAAAGGAGCAGCAATCGAAGCTGTAGGAATTTTTGCCAATACATTTAAAAATTACATTAAAGAAAAATTAGGTGATGAAATATTTTTTAAGGCTGAAAATTTATTTTATAAAATGAGCACAGTTGATGATGCGCTGACAGCAGTTAAAATTGGAGTTAGAGAAGAAGGAATTACTTCAATGCACGATGCAACAGAATGCGGTGTAATCGGTGGTGTTTATGAAGTAGCTCAAGCAAGTAATAAAGGGATTATTATTTATAAAGATAAAATTCCCGTTTTACCAGAAGTTAAATCTGTATGCGAACTATTCAATATGGACCCTTATATTTCAATTAGTGAGGGGACATTAGTAATTACTGTAAGACCGCATAAAGTTGATTTACTTATTAATGAATTAAGTGACAAAGGAATTCATTGTGCTGTAGTTGGTGAAATACTTCCCTTAGAAAAGGGAAGATGGATTGTTGAGAACAATCAAACTAAACAATTAGAACATCCACGAGTAGACCCGTTCTGGCAAGCAATAGCAAAAGCTTTTGAAATGAAAATTAATTAGAGTAAAAGTGAAAACAATTTCAAAAGTATTAACAATTGCAGGAAGTGATAGCAGTGCTGGTGCAGGCATTCAAGCAGATTTGAAAACTTTTATGGCATTAAATGTTTATGGCACTAGTGCTATCACTTCCATTACTGTCCAAAACACACAAGGAATCGAATCTGTATATGATTTACCCGGTTTCTTAGTTTATAAGCAAATTAAATCTATAATCTCAGATATTGGTGTTGATGCTGCAAAAACAGGTATGCTTTCTAATTCAGATATAATTGAAAATGTAGCTTCTGCGATTCATGAATTTAATATTAATAAATTAATTGTTGACCCAGTATTAAAAGCAAAAGACGAAACTGACTTATTAAAGGAAAATTCACTAAATGTTTTTAAGCAAAAAATATTATTAGTGGCATTGGTAATTACCCCCAATATTTTTGAAGCAGAAATTCTTTCTGGTATTAAAATTTCTACAAAAGATGATATGATACTGGCGGCAGAACAAATTTATAAACTTGGGCCCAAATACGTTGTAATTAAAGGTGGGCATCTATCTTTTAATAATATAGTTGTTGATTTAATTTACTCAAAAGATAAGATCGAATATTTAGAAAATCCTTTTATTCAAACAAAAAATACTCATGGCATAGGTTGCACTTTTTCTGCTGCTATTACAGCATATATTGCAAAAGGTTACGATGTATTCTCATCAATTAAAAATGCAAGAGCTTATATTCAGAATGCATTACAAAATGAAATTCAAATTGGAAAAGGTTTTGGTCCATTAAATCACGGGTGGCTATGGCAAAAATAAGAGGTATCTATGCAATCACTGATGAGAATCTAATTCCTGACATTAGCTTGGAAACAATGGTAGAAAAAGCAATCTTAGGGGGTGTAAATATTATTCAGCTAAGGGATAAATATTTTCCTTTTGAAAAGAGAATCGAACGAGCAAAAAGATTAAAAGAGATTACTAAGAAATATAACATTCCATTAATAATTAATGATGACCCATATGTTGCACTTGAAAGTGATGCTGATGGAGTTCATTTAGGAAAAGAAGATTTGGGGGCAAATGAAATAGAGAGTTTTAATAAAATCAAAAGTCTTCTCAAGAAAAAGATTATTGGAATTTCATGTTATAACAATTTAGAAAGAGCAATTACATTTGAAAAGTTAGGTGCAACTTATGTTGCTTTTGGAGCTGTTTTTAATTCACCTACAAAACCAAGTGAAATGTGTATCAGTTCATTAGATTTTTTCAAATCAGCCAAGAAGAGATTAAAAATTCCAGTAGTTGCAATTGGAGGAATTAATTCTGAAAACTATCAATTATTACTGGATTATAAAGTTGATGCAATTGCAATTATTTCGGCAATATTTAACGGGGATCCATACTTGAATGCAAAAAAATTCAAATCAGATTTATGGGAATAAATTTCATTATATTATACTTATTGCAATAAGGTTGATAATCTTTCAAATCCTGTTCTGGAAGAATGCCTATTGAATAATCTTGCAGTTTTTCTTATGAAATCTGGCAAGTGTAATGATGTAATCTTAATTACACTATTTTAATACTTATTATTTGCTTAATATTTTTATAGCAATACAATCAATTAGAGCTCTATTTGATATAAATTCTGTAGAATATCTTTTAATAATTCTCCAGCCCGAAATTTCTGTGTTACCATTAATTGAAAGTTTATCGAGACTACTCAAAGATTTTTCAACAGAGTCAAATAATTCTTTGTTTTGAGTCAATAAAATAATTTTTCCATTTGTATCTTTTATTATTGTAATAGGTTCAATAATTAAGTCCGATAAAATTTGTGGTGGAAGTTTTTGTAAACTTTCTCTAACTTCCAGTTGAATCATCCTTGCACGTGCCTCAGGTCCCACAAAGTCTTTTGCAGTGCTAATCATATCGAGTAAATAATTTCTGACTGAATTTAAGTCATTGAATGATTTTAACTTATTCTCGTCGTGCAATTCCATTAAAGCTTTAGCAATGTTGGAAACCTCTTTTAAATATTGATTTCTTTGATTACTCGGAACAAGGTACATAATCACGATATGAACTGGGTTATTATCCGAAGCTCCGTAGTTTATACCATTAGGACTCCAACCGACAGCACATAACAAATCACCTTCAAAAGGAACACGTGCATGAGGAACTGCAAATCCTTTTCCCAAAGCTGTGTTAAAACTTTCTTCTCTTTTTAATACTAATCCTGCAACATCCGTATTATTTGGAACGGATGGAATTGCTTCCAGAATGTGGGATAAAAATTGCAATGCATGATTTTTATCATTATCCGGAAGTTCAATCAGTCTTCCTTCTTGAAGAGCATCAAGCAGTGTATCCATCTTTAATTATCTCCAAATTTTTTGAAGAACCAGGTTTTTATAAAGTGAGTTAATATTCCATAAGAAATTAAAAAACTAATAATCCAAAACCAATAAATTGTTGGTAATGCAACAAATCCAAATGATTCAGCAAAGGGAGAATAAGGAAGCCATGCACCAATTGCCATAATTAATATTGTTGTCAATGTCATTGATAAAGAGGCTCTGCTTTTGAAAAACGGGATTTTTTTTGTACGAATTATGTGCACAATAAGAGTTTGAGTTAGTAATGATTCTACAAACCAGCCAGTTTGAAAAAGACTTTCTAAATAATTTTTTTGTTGTAGAGTTGTTGTGGGATTAAGATAATCTTTTGCATTAAAGAAAAACCACATCAATCCAAAAGTAGCATAATCGAAAATAGAACTAATTGGCCCAATAAAAATCATAAATTTTTTTATGTTATCAATATTCCATTTTAAAGGCTTTTCAATCAATTCTTTGTCAACATTATCCGTTGGAATTCCAGTTTGTGAAAAATCATAAAGAAGATTATTGGTTAATATCTGAACTGGCTTCATTGGCAAAAATGGGAATAAATAACTTGCACCGAGAACGCTAAACATATTTCCAAAATTAGAACTTGCCCCCATTCTGATATATTTTATAATATTTGCGAATACTTTTCTGCCTTCAATAATTCCTTCTTCGAGAACCATTAAACTTTTTTCGAGAAGTACAATATCTGCAGATTCCTTAGCAACATCAGCAGCACTATCGACAGAGATGCCAACATCTGCAGCACGAAGTGACTGTGCATCATTTATTCCATCGCCCATATAACCAACTACATGTTTTGATTCTCTTAATTCATAAATTACTTTTTCTTTTTGTGAAGGTGATAGTTTTGCAAAAACATTTGCTTCTTCAATTACTCTTTTAAATTCTTCAGGACTCATTTTATCAATTTCATCACCAGTTACGATTTTAGTAATTTTTAATCCAACATCATTACAAACCTTTTTAGTCACCAGAGCATTATCACCGGTAAGGATTTTTACTTCAATACCATTATTGTGCAAAGCTGCAATTGCTTCGGCAGCAGATTCTTTGGGTGGATCATAGAAGGCAATATAACCAAGAAGAATCATGTCACTTTCATCAGCTATTGTAAATGTCTTTTTCTCTTTTGGAAACTCTTTATATGCAATTGCTAAAACACGATATCCATCATTATTTAAATCTTCTACCTCTTCATAAAGATCATTCTGCAGCATTGGAATAAGAGGATAGATTTCATCATCAACCTGATACCTGTTGCAGACAGAAAAAATTTCTTCGACAGCTCCTTTGCAAATCAAAACGTGATCTCCCTCATATTCAACGACAACAGACATTCTTCTTCTCTGGAAATCAAATGGAAGCTCATCAACAAGCTGACATTTTGCCTCAACATTTAAATTGATATGGGAAATTATTGCGCGGTCAATTAAATTTCTTAGGCCAGTTTGATAAAAACTGTTTAAGTATGCATAAAGCAAAACATCATTACTTTCTTTGCCAGTAATATCAACATGTTTTTCTAAAACTACCTTGTCTTGTGTTAATGTGCCGGTTTTATCTGTGCACAAAATGTCAATCGCACCAAAATTTTGAATAGAACTTAGATGTTTTACTATAACTTTCTTTTTGGACATAGTCAAAGCACCTTTAGCTAAATTTACAGTAACAATCATTGGCAGCATTTCGGGTGTTAAGCCAACTGCAATAGAAATTCCAAATAGCAGTGCTTCAATCCAGTTGCCTTTTGTAATTCCAACAACCATAAAAACTACAAAAACCATTATTATCATAAATCGAATCATCAAGAAGGTAAACGATTTAATACCTTTATCAAAACTGGTCTCCGGGCGCCTTTCAATTAATCGTTCTGAAATAGAACCGAAATAAGTTTTTGTTCCAGTATTAACAACAACACCACGAGCACTACCACTTATTACATTACTTCCTTGAAAACATGCGTTCGAAAGATCAAATACATAGTTGCTTTGAATTTGTTGTGGATCTGATTTCTTTTCAATTGGCATTGATTCACCGGTTAAAACAGATTGGCTTACAAAGAAATCTTTTGCGCTAATTAATCTTAAATCAGCTGGTATAATAGAGCCAGCTTGAAGTAGAACAACATCACCCGGAACAATTTCGGGGATTGGGATTTCTACTTCTTTTCCATCTCTTAAAGTAACAACGTGAGTTTGAACTCTTTTACCTAACGCTTCAACAGCTTTATTTGACCTTCTATCAAGAACATAAGATAATCCAACACTCAAAAGCACCATGCAGCTTACAATGAATGTAGATTTTATTTCGCCTATAATGCCAGAAACTATTGCAATTATCAAAAGCTGAATTACGAGTGGACTTTTCATACGATTGAAAATATCTTCCCAAAAACCAATTGTTTTAGTGTGAGCAAGTTCATTTCTTCCATATTCATCTAATCTTCGTTCAGCTTCTTCCTGGCTTAATCCTTGAAATGAGGTATTTAGTTTTGTAATTGCTTCTTGTGCTGTTGATTGGCAGATTTCAATGAGTAATTTTTCGTGCTCTGATATGGTATGAGGAGCTTTAGCTTCTTTTGTAATTGTAGAAGAAGAAATTTTTGAGAAGATAGATTTTGTCATAATATCTCCTGCAAATTAATAAGGCAAACTTATTGGCAATCGAAGATTTTTAAAATCTTGTAAAGAAAATTTTTGTATCAAAAAAGAAGTTAAAATATTTTTCATTGGCACCTCCTTAAGTAAAGTCCTCTTGGAGATGAACCAATGAAAATTAGAGGCTCATTTCCAAGGGAAGGTATATGTTAAGTTGTATAAATTACATTTGTTGGCGCCAGGTTCGTCTGAATCAGGCATTTAATATCCTAAGTTGTTTATAATAACTTTTACAAAAATAAATAAATTTTACTCAATAGTAATAAACATGCTTATTTAATTTTAATTAATACTCAAAACATGCAATATGTAAATGGCATGAAATGTTTTATAACAATTAAGCAAAAAAATGAAAGTTAATAGGTTAATTAGAGTAGATGAAATTACTGAGCAATTTATTAAAGAATAAAGAAAACAACATGCTCTGTAATTAGTTAATTCATTTTACTAAATATCTTAAAACTTTGAGCAAGAATCTTACGAGTTTGAAACTCAATTTCTTCTTGCTCAAATCCGGATTATTTCTTTATATGTTAATTAAGCTTTCATTCTTTCACCTTTTTCTTCTTTACTGAAAATCCAACCCACAACTTTTCCAATATCAATTTGTTCAAAATTATTCCAGTATTTTTTTGTTCGAACAAACATTGAACTAGTATCATCTGGTGGAATTGATTCTGCTTCTTCAATTATTTTTTTAATTCTGAGCTGCCACATTTGCATGCTTTCTTTTCTTAAATCAACCCATCCATCATGAGCCCACAAATCAATTTTTTCAGGTGTTATTTCAAGCTCATTTTCTCCTCGATATGGAGGTATTTTAATTTCATTTCCCCTTAATAATGATTTGCCATCAGGCATTAAAATCGGAATTCCTATTGATATAATTTCGTTTCTTAGTTTTGAATTTTGCTTTAAGTATTCATAAGCTTTTTGTGATAAACTTTCGGGAGTTTCTTCAAGAATTTTTTTCATTGTGCCACAGATTTGTCTTAATAAATTAATTTCGTGCAAAAGTTTTGATAAGCGTGGTGGTCCAAGCAACTCAAAAGCAACACTGTTAACATTATGAATTTTTTCCAGCTCTTTTAATTTTTCAATTGCAGAATGCTGCATGAATCCAGCACGATAAGTTGGTTCTAATGTTGCATGGTCAAGTGCATTAATAATATCGTGACCTGTATTTCCACCTTTAATTTCATAAATAACATCATCGGCTATTTCCTCAGGAGTTACATATTCCATCTGTCCCTGTGTTGTAATTGATTCAAATTCTCCTAATGAAAAAGTTCCATTTTCACCAGTATCAATGAAGACAGATTTTAAATAGTCGCCTGTTGGTTTAAATTTTTTATCCATAGTTAATTTTAGTTTTCCATTGAGAGGAAGAGCATCCTCCATAGATACATTTAGAAGTTCGATTGGTTTGCCTCGCTTTTTGATTTCACCATAATCAATTCTTTTCCAGGCAATTGCTGCAGTTGGTTTAATTTCTTTTATGATTGGTCCTTCGGGAGTTCTTCCCATCAAGAAAAGGAGTAAAGTATGGGCTCCTGCAACTGCAGATTTGCTCAATAGAACACGAGAAGGTTTTTCTTCACTGTGTGTGTAGGGAATATTTAATCCCATTCCGCCTGTCCCGCTTGTTCCGATTTTAATATAAATTTTTGTTCCTGCTAAGTTCATTGAATTATAAAGAATTTGAACATGTCTTATTAGTTGAGGAACATATTCAGTGCAAAATATTTTTTCTGTTTCTTCGGCTAAAATTTCAGCAGAAGGTTTTTGTTCAAGCAATCTTTTAATTCTGTAATAACGAGAATAAACATCCTGATAAGCAATTCCAGTTGCAGAGTTAACACAATCTACTATTATTTCAGGTTTGAATTCCATAAGAAGATTATAAATTGATGAACTTTTCAAAATCTCATCATTTAATTCTTCCATTATATCCTGCATAATAATTTTTCTTGTTGACGGATTCTCAAGTAATTCCGTTCTGTCCCTATCTTTATAATCGTATCTAACGAAAATATTGCCCCACCATGGAATGAGAAAATCTTCTGGCAGGTTTGGAAATTCTTTTTTTAATTTTTCAACCTCTTCTTCTGCTTCTTCTTTTTTAAGAGATGTTACAATTATTTTCTTAGGTTTTTCGGGGATAAGTTTTCTAATTACTGCATTGCCAACTAATCCCCAGCCACCTAAAACCAAAACAATTTTGTTTTGAATGTCCATAAAAACTCCATTTGCATTTTTTTTTGTATTGTAAATTACTCTTTGTATCAGCGCGCTGCAAGAAAATAAGAATTTTAATTTAATTGCTTAAGGGGGTGTGCTTTCTTAAATTTGCATTTGTAAAATCAAAAAATGGTAGAATTATGAAGATATGTGATATTCTTAAAAAGGATAAAATTATTCCTTCGATGAAAGGAAGAACAAAGTTTGATTTAATTAATGAACTTGTAGATTTATTCAAAGATGATGAACGTGTGATAGATTTAGAAGGTATGCGGCAATCTGTAATTGAAAGAGAAAAAATAATGTCAACTGGAGTAGGAAAAGGTTTTGCAATTCCACACTCAAAGTCAAATAGTGTGAACGAAATAATAGCAGCTTTTGGAAAGCTTGATGAACCTGTAGATTTTCAGGCACTTGATGGGCAACCAGTTAATTTAATTTTTCTTCTTGTGGGAAGAGAAAATCTAGTAGGTCCGCATATAAAACTTTTAAGCCGAATATCACGAATGATGAATAGAGATGAATTCAGAGAAAATCTTGCCAAAGCTCAAACTGCCGATGAAATTTATGAACTCTTCGAAAACGAAGAGAAGCAATATTTTGAAATAAGTTAATTGTTTAGGAATCCTGCCTGATGATTAAAGCTATAACCGGAACAAAAGATATTCTTCCAGATGAAATTTATAAATGGAGATACTTAGAAGAGATTGTCATTACAACTCTGACAAAATTTAATTACAAAGAAATACGAACGCCAATCTTTGAAGAGACAAAACTTTTTGCCAGAGGAATTGGGGAGACAACGGATATTGTGAGTAAGGAAATGTATACATTTCTTGATAGAAGCGGAACGAGCATTACTCTTAAACCAGAAATGACAGCATCTGTTGTTCGTGCATTGATAGAACACTCACTTTTCAAAAAGCAGAGCTTAAACAAATTTTTTTATATATCACCAATGTTTCGACAGGAAAGACCTCAAGCAGGAAGATTGCGTCAATTTCATCAATTTGGAGCCGAAGCAATTGGTAGCAATAATCCTCTGCTTGATGCTGAGATGATAATTATTGCATACAATATTTTGAAAAAACTTGGATTGAAAAATTTGAGTGTAAAAATAAATTCAATTGGTGTTCCACAATCAAGAGAAAATTATAAAAAAATACTTAGAGAATATCTTAACGATTATTATAATGATTTATCGCACGACAGCAAAAAAAGATTTGATACTAACATACTAAGAATATTCGACAGCAAAGAAGAACAAGATCAAAAAATTATGGCAAATGCACCTTTGCTGGTTGAATATCTTGATGATGTAAGTCTTGAACATTTTGAAAAAGTTAAGAGAGCGCTTCTTAATGCTCATGTCCCATTTGAAATAGATGCAAAGTTGGTTCGTGGACTTGATTATTACACTCATACTACATTTGAAATTATAAGTTCGAGCGTAGGAGCTCAAAGCGCACTTTGCGGCGGGGGAAGATATAATGGACTTTCAAAAGAACTTGAAGGACCAGATTTACCAGGCGTTGGATTTGCTGCTGGCATAGAAAGAATTTTGCTTGCTTGTGAAAATGAAAACACTATCAATACAGAAGAAGAAAAAATAGATTTGTACATTGTGACAATTGAAAAAAATCTTTCTGAATTTGCTTTTAACTTGGCAGTTAAATTAAGAGAATCAAATTTGTCAGTGGAATTAGATTATCTAGAACGAAGTTTGAAAGCACAGATGAGAGAGGCAAACAAATTCAATTCACGATATACTTTAATTGTAGGTGGAGAAGAATTTCGAAATGGTTATCTTGTTCTGAAAAATATGTCAAATGGGGAACAAACAAATATTTCTGTTGAAGATATAAATAAATTAATTTCTATTTTAATGGAGAAATAATTGCCTCTAAGAAAAGTAAAAGAGATTCCTAAAATTCCAAAGACAAGGAAGAAAAAGCCTGAGGCTATTATTGCCTCTGTCCCATTGAAAAAACCTGACAAACTTGAATTTATTTGTAAAGCATATTATAAGTATGATGCAAAACTTAAAAAACAATTCACAGCCTTTTTAATTGAGACAAATGTCGAGTTTACTAATTTTACTTATGAAGTATCAGTAGAAACTATTCACGAAAAAAATGTTCTATATTTTGTGATTACAGGTTTAATTGTCAGAATGGATACAGTTCCGCAAATTGCTCCAGCAAGAAAAGAGATTCTGCTTGATACATTGACAGGAGATTACACAGTTAATGTTGTAAAGCAAGATGGGGCAATCAATTCCGCTGAATTTCATTTTAATATTTTCAATAAAGAAATTAAGTTAATTAAAGAATTCATACCGAAAAAGAAAAACAATCGTTTCTTTTGCAAATTTGAAATAGCAAAAGAAGAATTCACTTTCCCCGAATCATTTTAATTATATGGAGTAATAATTGAAAAAAATTTTTGGACGCAAGCCTGTACTTGAAGCTATTAATTCTGATATCGATATTGAAGTAATTTATCTTGCTTATGGACAACATGGTGAAATAATCAATCAAATATATGCTGCAGCAAAAAGTCGCGGAATAAAAATTACCCAGTTATCAAAGGAAAAGTTTGATAAACTTTTTCAAGGTCATAATACACAGGGAGTAGCAGCTATAATTAGAAATTACAAATTTTATGATATTTATGAGTTAATAGAGCAATCAAAGAAATCGAAATATCCATTGTTGCTTCTTCTTGATTCTATTCAGGATACTCACAATCTTGGTGCACTGATTCGAACTGCTGAATGTTCTGGAGTTGATGGAATAATAATCACAACTAATAATACTGCACCAATAAATGAGACTGTGGAAAAATCTTCTGCTGGGGCACTTTTACATGTTAAAATTTCTAAAGTCAAAAATCTCAATCGTACTATTCAACTCCTTAAAGATGAAGGATTCTGGATTGTGGGTTCATATTTATCAGAAAAGTCAAATAATTATACAGAGATAGATTATAAACTGCCCATTGCACTTGTTGTTGGAAATGAAGAAAAAGGAATTCACAAGCTTGTTGCAGATAACTGTGATTTCCTCGTAAAAATTCCAATGAAGGGAAAAATTAATTCACTCAATGTTTCTGTTGCAACTGGTATTTTACTTTTTGAAATTATTAAAAAAAGAGTAAGTTAATTTTATGAATGAAGAGATTAAAAAAATCGTTCAAGAAAAATATGGTCAAATAGCAAAATCAAATAATCAAGGATGTTGTGGACCAAAAGCTTCTTGCTGTGGAACAGATAGTCAATATTCAATGATAGGGGATGATTACAAAAATCTTGTTGGTTATTTTCAAGAAGCCGACATGGGTTTAGGATGTGGCTTACCAACAGAATTTGCAAATATAAAACAGGGCGATGTAGTTCTTGATCTGGGTTGTGGTGCTGGTAACGATGTTTTTATAGCACGAAATTATGTCGGAGAAAATGGAAAAGTAATTGGAATTGATATGACAGAAGAGATGATTCAGAAAGCAAACATAAATAAAGAAAAGCTTGGTTATAAAAATGTTGAATTTAGATTAGGTGAAATCGAAAACCTTCCAGTTGAAAATGAAAGTATAGATGTTGTGATAAGTAATTGTGTATTAAATCTTGTTCCTGACAAGAAGAAAGCTTTTTCAGAAATATATCGTGTATTAAAACCATCAGGATATTTTTGTATATCAGATATTGTTGTAGAAGGCGAATTGCCAGTAGAATTGAAAAAATCTGCTGAGTTGTATGTTGGTTGCGTTGCAGGTGCATTACAAAAAAACGAATATATCAAAATTATATTAGAAACAAATTTTAAAAACATTATTATTAAAAAAGAAAAGAAAATATCACTTCCTGAATCACTCCTAAAAAATTTCTTGTACGAAAAAGAATTAATGAATTTCCTAAAAAGCAACTCTGGAATTGTAAGTATCACTATATATGGTGAAAAGTAATTGAGTTTGTTGTTAAGCTCTTTTACATGATAATTTTGTTGACATTAGATAAAAAATTTATTATTAATAGAAAAATCACCATTGCAAAAGTAATATCTGTTAAAGATTATAGTGCTTACTTAAAGTATTAGCATACATTTCTAAATATTCTTATACTCTCAAAAATATGAAAGATGAAGGAGGTGTTATGGAAAATGCAAATTATAAACCAAAATTTGCGGTTATTGGAGCTGGGCATGGCGGACTTGCGATGGCTGGTCATTTAGCTTTAATGGGTTTTCAAGTAAATTTATATAATCGTTCAAAAGAAAGACTTTGGGGAATTCATTCTACTGGCGGTATTAGTATTGAAAGTGATTTTGGACTTGAAGGATTTGGTGTTGTAAATTTGGCTACAACTGATATAGGTGAAGCAATCGATGATGTAGATATTATTATGGTTGTTGTTCCTGCCAACGCTCATCGACACATAGCAGAGATTTCTGCACCTCATTTGAAAGATGGTCAGATTGTTATTCTGAATCCAGGAAGAACTTTTGGAGCTTTAGAATTCAAACAAGTTCTAAATCTGATGAATGTTAAAGCGGATGTAATAATTGCTGAAACACAAACTTTCATTTACGCCTCAAGAGCAACTAATCCTGGTCAGGTGCATATTTTCAGAATTAAGAATTCGATCCCTCTTGCTTCAATACGTGCACATTTAATTCCAGAAGTATTAAAAAAAATTCGTTTAGCTTATCCTCAGTTTGTTCCAGGGGATAATATCTTCAAAACCAGCTTCGATAACATTGGAGCAGTTTTTCATCCTACACTTTGTGTATTAAACGCCGGTTGGATTGAAGATGACGCTGAATTCCAATTTTATGTTGAAGGAGCTACTCCTTCAGTTACAAAAGTTTTAGAAAAAATTGATGAAGAAAGAGTTAAGGTAGCTGAAGCACTTGGTATACGAGCCATTACAGCTCGTGAGTGGCTTTATCTTGCTTATAATGCTGTAGCTGAAAATTTATATGGTGCAATGAAAGCAAACCCGGGTTACAGAGGAATTAAAGCGCCAAATAGATTAAATATGAGATATATAACTGAAGATGTTCCAATGAGTTTAGTACCAATTTCATCAGTCGGTAAAAAATTTGGTGTGCAAACTCCAACTATTGATGCAATTATTCATCTTGCATCAATTTTAACACAAACAGATTACTGGAAAGAAGGAAGGACAGTAGAAAGATTGAACATTCAGAATATGACTTTGAAAGAACTGAGATTACTTGCAATTGGAGAAAAGTAACAAATAATGAGGATTTAAAATGAAAAATAAAAAATTAATACTTGGATGTGCCTTAGGAAATTGTGTCCACATTGGTGGATTGAATCACTTTTTAAGATTAGCAGAGTTTGAAGGATTCAAAACTATTTCACTTGGTCCAGCTGTACCGATTGAAAGATTATCTGCTGAAATTGAAAAACACACTCCTGATATTGTTGCTGTGAGTTATCGCCTTACACCAGAAGTTGCAGAAAATCTTTTTGATTCTTTGAAAGAATTAATTGATAAAAAATCTCTTCACAATATAAAATTTATTTTTGGTGGGACCCCTTCTGTTGCTATAGCTGCAAGAAATAAAAAAATCTTTGATAAAGTATTTGATGGAACCGAGATTATAGATGAGATAAAAGCTTATTTGAGAGGTTCACAAACCGCAAATCAGCAGGAAATATTTCCTCAAACTTTAATTGAAAGAATAAAACTCAAGTATCCTTATCCAATAATAAGGCATCATTTTGGTAGACCATCATTGGAAGAGACAATTGAAGGAGTAAAAAAAATAGCTGAAGCACAAGTATTAGATGTCATTTCAATCGGTACAGACCAGAATGCACAGGAATTTTTCTTTCACCCTGAATTAATGAAACCAGAGCTTGATGGTGCTGGTGGTGTTCCTGTAAGAATACCAGAAGACTTAAGAGCAATTTATGAAGCATCCAGATGTGGAAATTATCCTTTAATGCGTTGTTATAGTGGAACCAATGATCTGCTCAAATGGGCTGAGATGAGTGTAGAAACAATTAATAATGCCTGGGCTGCTATTCCATTGACCTGGTATAGTGTGATGGATGGTAGGTCAAAAAGACCACTTGAAGTTTCCATTGCAGAAAATCAATCTGCTATGAAATGGTATGCTGAACACAATATTCCTGTTGAAGTAAACGAATCGCACCAATGGAGTTTGCGTGATGCTCACGATTCACTTGCTGTTACTATGGCATTTTTAGCTGCTTATAATGCTAAAAAAATGGGTGTAAAAGATTATGTCGCTCAATATATGTTTAATACTCCACCAGGAACTTCACCACAAATGGATATTGCAAAAATGTTAGCAAAGAATAAACTTATTGAAGAATTAAGAGATGATAATTTCAGAATTTACAGAGAAGTTCGTGCGGGGATTGCACATTTTTCTCCTAATCCGCAAATTGCTAAAGGGCAGCTTGCTGCATCAGCTTTAATCAGCCTTTCACTTCAACCTCATATTCTCCATGTCGTTGCTTATTGTGAAGGCGATCATGCAGTTTATCCAGAAGAACTAATCGAAAGCTGCAATATTGTTCACGGAGTAATTCAAAATACTTTGAATGGACTTCCTGATGTTACAAATGATAGAAATATAATTGACAGAAAAAATCAATTGATTGAAGAGGCACGTGTTCTGTTAGAAGTTATAAAAAAATTTGGACAAGAAATGAGTGATGATCCTCTGTGTGATCCAAAAGTATTAGCTTCAGCAATTAAAATCGGAATACTGGATACACCACATTTTGTTGGTAATCCTAATCTTTGTGGTAAAATTAAGACAAATTTGATAAACGGTGCATGGTATGCAATTGATGAAAACACTGGAAATATTTTAACAGAAAAAGAAAGGTTAAAGAAATTTTTTAATATATAGTAAATTAAAAGGTAGTTATTGCGAAGGACAAAGTCCCGAAGTAATCTAATTTATATGTAATATTAAAAAGATTCTTCACTTGGCTCAGATTGATTATTTTATCCTTTCTTGTCATTCGACGAAGAATCTAAAACAAATTAATTTCTAAGAGATTCTTTACTTTGCTAAAAATGATTTTGTGTTGCTTGATGTTATTTGTCATTCTTAAATCCGCCTAAGAATCTACATGATATCTATTCTATATAGATTACATCGTTTTGCTCGTAATGATAAAGCGAAACAGTCGTTGCGAGGAGACTGTGTCGTAATTCAATCATATTGTATACTCACCTAAATCCCTCTCTTGAGAAGAGAGGGACTTTTAAATTAATGCACGAGGGGTTGAGTTATATATAACAAAAATCATATTACGACACAGCCTCAAGGAGCGAAATGACGAAGCAGTCTATAAATACTAAATATCATAAATGTTATAATAAATAAAAGGAGTAATTATGTCTGGAATTGCTGGAATAAATAAACCAAATCAATTTGATTTAGTTGAAAAAATGCTAAACAAAATTTCACATCGGGGTAAGTTTGGTAAAAAAATATTTTCCACACAAAATTCAACTTTAGGTATAGTAAATACTCAATACCAATCGAGAGATCTCGAGATATGTGAGGTTGAAAAAATCATTAAAGATGATTTGGGTGATGGACATTTGGCTTATGCAAAAGAAAATGGAAATACAATTGAGCTATTTAGAGATGAGATTGGAGTTTCGCCGTTATATTATGGATTTAACGATAATGTGATATGTTTTGCATCTGAAGTCAAAAGTTTGATGGAAGCAACAAAAAATATTTTTGAACTTCCCCCAGGTCACAAATTAATTAATAATAATTTAATCAGGTATTATCAGCTAAATAATAATTCATTCTTAAAAGAAGGACCACAAAAAATTGCAGACCAGCTATTTAAGCTTTTGGAAAACTCAGTCAAGAAACGAATTAATGGGAATGAAATAGGCAGCTGGTTATCAGGTGGGTTAGATTCAAGTGTTCTTGCTTCATTAGCTAGGATGCATGTCGATAAACTTTATACATTCTCAACCGGAATAAAAGATGCGCCTGATTTACAATATGCTCGTGTAATGGCCGAGTATTTAAAATCCCAGCATCATGAAATTATTGTTTCTGTAAATGATATGATTCATTTATTACCTGAGGTTATTTATTACCTCGAATCATTTGATGCTTTACTTGTTAGATCGAGTATTACAAATTATTTGACTGCTAAAGAAGCTTCTAATTATGTCGAACAAGTTTTTTCTGGCGAAGGCGGAGATGAACTTTTTGGCGGTTACCATTTCTTAAAAGAATTGCCAATTTCAAAACTTAATGATGAATTAGTAGATATTACAAATAGACTTCATAATACTGCGTTACAAAGGGTTGATCGCTGTGCATCTGCTTTTGGAACCGTAGCTCATGTAGCTTTTCTCGATTTAGATGTTGTTAATTATGTTATGAAAATTCCTCCTGAATATAAAATTTATAATGGAACTGAAAAATGGATACTGAGATTAGCAATGAAAAATCATCTGCCTGTGAAAATTTTAAATCGAACAAAGGCTAAATTTTGGGAAGGTGCGGGAGTAGGTGAATTTTTATCTGATTATGCTGATAAAAAAATTACTGATTCTGAATTTAAATCGGAGAGAATCTTAAAAAATGGTTGGGTAATTAATTCAAAAGAAGAGCTAATGTATTACAGGATTTTTCGAGAGCATTTTGGTGATTTGAAAAATCTTGATTGGATGGGAAAAACAAAAAATTAATTTAAAGAAATTTAGTATTGAGATGTTAATTGCCAATTTCAGATTATCTGTCATCAGTATTATATCTTTTATTATCGAAGAACTTGGTAACAAAATCTGTGGGACTCTATGTAACAAAAAGTTACACAGAGTACCACAGAGTTTAATAAATGTTACTTGCATGTTTTACAGATTAGGTAGATTTCTCAATTAAAATATCTAATAATTTCTTGACCTTCTCAAAATTTTTTATTCAGCCATTAAGCATGCAATGGCAGCTGTATTAACAATATCGTCTACACTGCAGCCGCGGGATAAATCAAAGAATGGTTTTTTTAATCCTTGATTAATCGGTCCAACTGCTTCAGCGTTACCTAGTCTTTGAGCAATTTTATAACCTATATTTCCAGAATTCAAATCCGGAAATATCAAAACATTTGCTCTTCCTGCTACAGGACTTCCTGGAGCTTTTTTCTTTCCAACTGATTCTACAATTGCAGCATCAAATTGAAGTTCGCCATCTACAGTTAAATCAGGTCTTCTCTCTTTTACTAAATTTGTTGCCTGACGCACTTTATCAACCATTTCATGTTCTGCACTCCCTTTAGTAGAAAAGGATAACATTGCAATGTATGGTTCTTCACCGGTTAATTTTTTATGATTATCAGCTGTGGAAATTGCAATATCTGCTAATTGACTTGCATCAGGGTTTGGATTAACTGCACAATCGGCAAAACTGTAAATTTTATCGGGATAAACCATCAAAAAGAAACTTGATAAAATGGAAATCCCTTCTTTTAATCCGACACAAAATATTGCAGCCCGTGTTACATCTGCAGTTGTTGCATAGGAACCAGATACACTTCCGTGAGCCATTCCTTCTCGAACCATCATTCCTGCAAAGAAAATATCTCTTTTTATTGTTTCTCTTGCTTGTTCAATTGTTACACCTTTATGTTTTCGTAAATTAAAAAAGATGTTAGCAAAATCGCTTAACCTATCAGATTTTTCATGGTCAATAATTCTAATTCCTTGCAAATCAACATTTAGTTTTTTCGCATCTGTCCTAATTTTTTCTTCGTTGCCAAGAGTTATGATTGATGCAATATTTTCTTTTGTTAAAATTTCTGCAGCACGCAAAACTCTTTCATCGTGCGATTCGGGGAGTACAATAGTTTTTTTCTTTTGGGATGCTTTTTCTCTGATTTGTTTGAGTAATTCAATTTCTGCCATAAAATTTTTCCTTAATTAATATTTTTTAGTATTCAAATATAGATTAAATAGTAACTAATTTATAATTAAATTTATTGAATGATGATTTTTCAGATATTTTATTTTATCAATGATTATATTTGTATGAATTTTATAATAATCAAGTTAAATGCTTATGAAGCAAAAAGTTAGTCAAATAGATATTAGAAAATATTTATGGATTTTTATTTTTCTTCTTTGTTTCATTTTTCTATCTGTAATTTTTTCTGATATACTTGCTATCTTAATTGTGTCTTTATTAATTGCAATGATTTTAAATCCAGCAGTCGATTTTCTTGAAAAGCAGGGCTTTAATAGATTGATATCTGTTCTGTTAGTATTTCTTTTATGTGGTTCTTTATTGTTATTAATTTTTTCATATCTGCTCCCTAAAGTTTTTAATCAAATGAATTCACTTGCACAGATAATTACACCTGAGAGTTTATCTTCAATTTTTAAAAGCATAGAGTTATTCATTCAGAAATTATTTCCATTCTTAAATACACAGAATCTGATTAATCGAGTCTCAATTGAATTTCAGAATTTATTATTTGGATGGATAAATAATGTAAGCAGCATTTTGTACAGCATATTTTCAATTCTTGCTCTTTTGGTGATTGTTCCCTTTATAACATTTTTCTTACTTAAGGATAATAAAAAAATTATAAAAGGCATCATCAATATCATGCCAAACAAATATTTTGAAGTTTCGTATTGGGTTATAAAAAAAATTTCAATTCAACTTGGAAGGTTTGTTAGAGGTTGGATTCTTGACGCAGCAATTGTTGGCATTTTAGCAGGAATTGGGCTTTCTATTCTTGGTATCAATAATGCTGTTTCAATAGGATTTATTGCTGGAGTAGGTCACTTAATTCCTTACTTTGGTCCTGTAATTGGTGGAATTCCTGCCATAATTATTTCAATAATTCAATTAGGAAATTTTTCGATGCTTCCCAAAATTATTCTCATGTTTGCTTTAGTTTATATATTTGACAATGGCTACATACAACCGAAAGTATTTTCCAAAAGCACAGATATGCACCCATTAATAATAATTATTTTAGTTCTAATTGGTGGAAAGTTACTTGGAGTATTTGGAATGTTACTGGCAGTCCCGGCTGCTACAGTTATTAAAACTGCAGCTAAAGAAATTTACTATGGCTATAAAAATTATAAAATCATTCGAACATAAAATTCCTTTCAAAAATTTTTCCTCAATAATTATTCGGAGAATATTATGGAACTTCAATTTATCGGAGCAGCTCAAACTGTAACAGGTTCAATGCATTTAATTAAAGCTAATGGGAAAAAATTTTTACTTGATTGTGGTTTATTTCAAGGTAAAAGAAAAGAAGCTTTTGAACTTAACCGAAATTTTGAATTTTTCGACCCAAAAGAAATTGATTTTGTAATTCTTTCACATGCTCATATTGATCATTCAGGTAATTTGCCTTCTTTAATTAAAAAGGGTTTTGACGGGAAAATTTTTTCAACTTTTGCAACAAGAGATTTAGCTTCAATTATGCTGCAGGATAGCGCACATATTCAGGTTAAAGATGTGGAGTTCGTAAATAAAAAAAGAAAAAAGAAAGGACAAAATTTATTTGAACCTCTTTATACTCATGAAGATGCATTAAATACATTAAAACATTTTATTGGACTAAATTATCACAGAGAATTTGAAATTTATCCAGGAATTAACTTAACATTTTTTGATGCTGGACATATTCTCGGTTCATCAATTGTATTTCTTAAAATAAATGAAAATGGAACAATAATTAATCTTGGATTTTCTGGTGATTTGGGAAGAATGAATATGCCAATATTAAAAGACCCTGAAAAAATTCCTGATGTTGATTTTTTTATCTGCGAAAGCACATATGGCGGAAAATTTCATAAAGATATTAAAGATGCAGAAGATGAATTAGCATTGATAATTCAGAAAGCTTATGAACGGAAAGGTAAAATTCTAATTCCGGCATTCAGTGTTGGACGAACGCAGGAACTTGTTTATTCAATTCACAAAATATTTGAAAACAACAAATCACCAGAAATACCTGTTTATGTTGATAGCCCATTATCTGTTAATGCAACTAATGTATATCGTATGCATACTGAATGTTTTGATTTTGAAATAAGTGAATTTATTTTGAAAAGAGAAGACCCTTTTGGATTTAATAGACTTAAATACATATCCGAAGTAGAAGAATCAAAAAAATTAAATAGTATTAATGAACCTTGCATAATCATATCAAGTTCGGGAATGTGTGAATCAGGCAGAATTCTTCATCATCTAGCAAATAATGTTGAAAATCCAAACAATATTATATTGATTGTAGGTTTTATGGCAGAAAATACACTTGGACGAAAAATTGTTGAAAAAAATGAAGTGATAAAAATTTTTGGTGATGAATATAAACTTAATGCAGAAGTGATAGTCATAGATTCATACAGTGCTCACGCTGATTCAAAAGAATTGATTGATTATTGTTCAAAGTTTGATAAAAGCAGAATGCAAAATATTTTTCTTGTTCATGGCGAAAAAGAACAACAATTAATTTTCAAATCGAATCTTCAGTCGATTGGATTTAAATCTGTTTTGATACCAGAAAGAGGAGAAAGTGTTAAGCTTTAAAAATATTTTTTTGTTTTTCATAGTTTTTGTGTTGATAAGCTGTTCACGCAATGAAATTACAGAGTTATCAGATGATGGATTGCCACCTGCTGCTCCAGTTAATCTGATAGTTTATGCCGCATTTGATGGACAGGTGGGATTATCCTGGCAGCCAAATAATGAACCTGATATTTATTGCTATTCAATATTTCGAAGTAAAAATGATACTCTGCATTTTGTTTTTATTAAATTAACTACAAATAATTATTTTATTGATGTGAATCTTGATTATGATTCAATCTATTATTACAAAATTAATGCTGTAGATAAATTTCACCGAGAAAGTAAATTCAGCCAGATTGTTTCTGCGCAACCAAAAAATATTTACAAACCCCTAAGACCGCAATATGTAAAAGCGCGTGCAAGAAATATTGATGATGAAAAATATATCTTGTTAAACTGGAGCCCATCTATTGATAACGACATTAACTACTACGAAATTTATAGAGATACAGGAAACACTGTAAATATAATTCCCGCCAACCTGATTGACACTTCATCAAATAATTATTATATAGATAAAAAAGAATTGAAATTGCTTAAGAAATATTCATATTCAATAATTGCTGTTGATAAAGGTGGCCTTAAAAGTGAACCAACTAATTCTGTTTCAGATGTTATTCTGAACAAACCAGTTTTAATTTTTCCTTTGAATAATTCTGTGGTTAATTTAATAGGTGAATTTAAATTCAGAACAGTTTCATTAGCCGCCGATTATAAATTAATCATTCAGCGAAATCCTGTTTATGGAACCATTTATGAATATGATTTCAGCTCAGATAAAACTGATACTTTAATTACAATTTATCTTCCAAATATTTATTTGGAACCAAACAATACTTATTACTGGAGAATACTAACTTTTACACAAAAAGATGAACCAAACAGCAGCAGCGAGACTTTTTCTTTTACTTTTATTCCAAAATAATTTTAATGAACTTTGATGAATTTTACATCATCAGAAAAAAATAATTTAATTTTCTCGATTAAACTGCTCCTAATTTTTTTATTTTTTAATATGACAGCTTTATCTCAGGTAGAAAAAGACAGCTCCGAATTATCTGCTTCAAATTATTTAGTTAAGTTATTGAATAATAATGTTGATAAACAGCTTAATACATATTCATTTAATACTCAGCTAAAATACTTTCTGAGAGGTTCAAAATATTTTATTGGAATGAATGAAAATTTTAATTCCACAATTATTTCTACTGCTTTAAAAAATATAAAAGATGAACAGCTGTTAAGATTATTAACTCAATACAATTTTACTGATAATTTTTCTGCCGGTGTTTTTATAAAAAATAATCTTTATTCAGACAATCGCCAGGTTTCGATTAATAAAACTTCTTTACTCAATTCCTCACTGTTTTTAAAATATAAACCAATTAAAAATTTTGAAATGGTTCCATTTCTTGGCATTTCTTCAAATAATCAAATTGGGGAGGAAGATAAAGGATTTATTTATGGCTCTGAATTATTATTAAATAATTTTCTTCTTGGAGATTTTAATGTTAATTCTTTTATGAAATATCAAAATGAAGACATTTCGCCAAGAAAAAATTTATTGAGATATTTTAGCATTGATTTTGACAATAAATTTGAAGAAGGTTTTAATAATACTATTTCATTATATCTTTCCAATCAAAGGAAAGATTTTTATTTCACTGCCGATGAAGTTACTGCAGCAGAATTTAATATTATTAATAATATTCAAAGTCGTGAAGAAACCAATTATCTATTGCAGGATAAAATCAAAATTAATCCACAAAATTCTAATTTGTATATTGATATACAGGGAAGAATATATTTAAGAAATATAGAAAGAACCACACGATACATTAGTTTAAAAAATATTTCAAGCAGTTCTTTTGATTCTAAGATAAAAGAATTAAGGCTTGATTTAATTTCATCCGCAGAATATAAATTTGATAATCTGAATTTATCTTTAAAATTTGCGGTCTCAGAAAGAGAAGAAAAACATCAACCAAGAAAAATTGAAGGCATTAGCGAAATAATTTTTAATGAAAGAGAAAAATCGGAGTCATTAAAAAATAATATATCGCAAACAGTTAATTTAACTCTAAACTCGAATTTTGAAATTACAAGTAAAGACAGATTAACATTTAGCCTTTTTCATCGTAAATTAAAATATGATACACCAAGTCAAGATAATTATGATGATAGAGATGAATTACTTAGTATGGGCAGAATTTTATATGAAAAAAAAATTAGCTCTAATTTCAGAGCTTTTATGAATCTTGAAGGCAGCTTAAACAAAATTGTTTATATATTTTCAGAGCGAAGTTCAAACAATAATGTTCAAAGAATAATCAGATTTTCTTCGGGAGGAATAATTAAATTCAGAAATTTTGTTACTTCAAATAGTGCTGAAGTTTCTGCTAATTATACTGTATTTGATTATGAAAAATTAAATCCAAATTACAAAAGTTATTCATTCAGACAGTTTATATATCGGGATTCTTCTTCGATAATGATAAAGAAAAATTTATTTTTTATAATAAATGGTTATATCAAATTATCTGAACAAGGAGATTTCCAGTGGTCAAATTTTACAAGCAAACCATTGCGTTATTTAAGTGAACAATATATTGAATCGAAAATAGTTTTTAATTATTTCAGTATGAGCGTAGGACCAGGTTTAAGATATTTTTCTTTATCGACTTATAATTTCAAAAAGGGAATGGAGAAAAATAAATTATCAGATTACCTTAGTATAGGACCGGTTTTAGAAATTAATTATGATGCATCAGGGGATATTAACTTTCGATTGTATGGTTGGTATGAATTTATTAAAACAGAAAGTCAAAATAAAAGAGAGAATGCAAATTTTAATATGAGATTGTCATACAATTTTTAATAGTTTGCTATAATTAATAACTCGTTATATTTTTGCCAAAGTTTAGGAGATATTCGATTTGTCAATTAAAACATATTATAAAGAAGTTGAAAGCAATCCAGAAATAGTTCCAACACTGGATAAATTTGTAATTGATATAGCTAAAAAATCGGGTATGAATCCGGAAAAATTTAATAATCTTTCTTTATCATTTTCGGAAGCACTATCAAACAGCATCATTCATGGAAATAAGTGTGACACGAATAAAAAAATAAAAATTAGAATTGATGTGAATGATTCAAAAATGGTTATCAGGATAAAAGATGAAGGAAAAGGATTTGATTTAAATTCAGTTCCAGACCCAACTAAAGATGAAAATATTCTTAAGGATAGTGGTCGAGGTATTCATATCATGAAATCTTTTCTTGATGATTTGTATTATCAATTTTCTGAAGAGGGAACCGAAACAGTTTTAGTTTTGAAATTGAAATAAATCTATTCTGCCAATAATTATTTGTTGTGAAATTCTAATTTATTTCCATATATTTTATCTGAAAATCTAATTATAAAATATGAGGTAAAATATGGCAAGAAAAAAAATTGCTCTAATTGGAGGGGGGCAAATTGGTGGCGTTTTAACTCAACTTATTGCACAAAAAGAATTGGGTGATGTAATACTTTATGATATTGTTGAAGACTTACCGCAAGGAAAAGCTCTTGATATTGCAGAAGCTGCAGGTGTCGATTTATTTGATGTTTCTGTTAAAGGTACTAATGATTATAAAGATATCGAAGGAGCCGACCTGACTATTATTACAGCTGGATTACCACGCAAGCCTGGAATGAGCAGAGACGATTTACTTGTTACCAATGCAAACATCATGAAAACTGTTGCAGAGAATGTTAAAACTTATGCCCCAAATTCAATTGTTATTGTTATTTCAAATCCTCTTGATGCAATGGTTACACTCTTTCAAAAAATTAGTGGATTTCCTACTTATCGTGTCATGGGTCAATCTGGTGTACTTGATTCGTCACGCTTTGCTACTTTTATTTCATGGGAATTAGGAGTATCGGTTAAAAATGTTAATGCAATTGTTCTTGGTGGACACGGTGATACTATGGTTCCTCTTGTAAGACATGCAAATGTTAATGGAATCCCAGTAATGGAATTGCTCGAAAGAAAGTATAATAATGTTCAAAAAGCAAAAGAAGTTATGGATGCAATTGTCCAAAGAACAAAAATGGCTGGAGGTGAAATTGTTAAATTACTTAAAACAGGTTCTGCATTTTATTCACCAGCAGCTGCCGCAATTGCAATGGCAAAATCAATTTTGAATAACGAAAACAGAGTATTGCCAACCTGTGCTTACTTAAATGGAGAATATGGAATTAAAGGTTACTATGTTGGAGTTCCTGCAGTTTTAGGAAAAAAAGGTGTGGAGAAAGTAATTGAATTATCCTTGAATGAAGAAGAAACTGCATTGCTAAATAATTCTGTTAATGCAGTTAAATCTCTTGTTGCTGATATGGAGAGGTTAGGTTTTTAATTAAAAACGTGGCTGTCTAAAAAGTAAAATTTCTTGAGAAAATTAATAAAACTAATTTAACTTGATTTAAAGTTACTTTTTAGACAGCCTCTATGTTATTTTACAATTACTTCTTTTTGTAAAAATAATTTTTGAAGTTCTCTTTTTGCTCTGTTCTTCCATGCACCTTTATGATATGCATATCCAGCAATGAGTGGCATTGCCAATGTAGCTTCTGAGTAAACCATTTGTTCATAAGTAGTTTCAACTTTACCCCAAGAACTTGCTTCTTTTAATGTTGAACTCGAAAGTGCGCCATCTCTAACATCAGCTACAGTAATCTGAATGGCATATTTATGCATTGGTGCATTTTCTTTTAAGATGTCTGCAGCTACAACTATATCCTGAGTGAAGTTTTTTGGGACACCACCGCCAATCATAAATATTCCTGTTTCTTTGCTGTTTAATTTTATTTGTGTTAATTCATAAAAATCTTTACCTGAATCAAAAGAAACATGCTTTTCTGGGTTATTATGCTGATGCATTACAATTCCAAATCCAGCAGAACAATCTGAAAAAGCAGGAACAAATATTGGTACATTATTTTTGTAAGCAGCATAAATTACAGAATCCTCAACTTTGGGACCACCATTTTCATCAAGATATTTTCCAAAATGCCACAATAATTCTCTTGATGAATAAGGTTTAGGTTCAAGACTGTCGAAAATTTTAGCTGTAGTTTCATCGCAAATTCTTAATTCATCTTCATCTATAAAAGTATCATAAATTCTATCGATGTGTAACTCTCGGAGTTCATTATCATCTACAAAAGGACTTCCAATATAATGCTTAAAACCAAGTGCCTCGAAGAAATCCTGGTCTACCATAATTGCACCAGTAGAAACAATAACATCAATCATATTATTTGATACTAAATCGTAAACAACTTTTTTAAGTCCAGCGCTAAAAAGACTTCCGGCAAGTGTGAGAATTACTGTGCAGTCATTATCCCGTAACATCATGTCATATATTCTTGCTGCACGATTTAAATCTCTTGCACTGAAAGCCATATGCTCCATTGCATCAACCAATTTAACAACATTATGTTCTTTAATGTCTATATGCTTAATTATTTTTTGAAGATAATCTTTCTTTGCTGCCATATTTTTTCCCTTTATTATTTAATCTTTGAGTGCAAATATAATTATTCCTGCAACAATAATACGAGCACACAATAATCTTCTAAAAAAAATATTTTGCAAGTTTTAATATTCCTTGTTCCCATGCACTTGTGTGATTTATTCCTTTTTTATTTTTAATGATTTCTATATTGTTCAAATACCATTGATAATTTCTAATAAGAGCATCTTGATTGGAATATTTTGGGTTAAATCCTAAAATTTTTTCTGCTTTTTCTATGGATACATATGAATCGCAATTTATCGTTTCATAAATCCATTTGTATAGTGGTGAAATATTTAATTTTTCAAATATTCTGAGTAAAAAAACTGCAGGCGTAACTGGAAGTGTTATAATCTTTTTGCCAAAATTAGCATAGTCGAGAACTGCCTGAAAATCTTCTTTTATTGATTGGAAATTTTTAGCACCAATATTAAAAGTGTCATTTACAATTTTTTCAGGAAGCAGGGAGCATTTATAAATAGCATAGCATAAATCTTCTACATCGAGTAATTGATATTTATTTTCCCCTTTGCCAATGATAGGGAAATTTTTCCCTTCACTTGCCCATTCGAATAAAAGAGCAAAGACTCCAAGCCGTTCGGGACCAATAAAAGTTTTTGGCCTTAATATTGGGATACACATTCCCTGTTTTCGAAACTCTAAACAAATATTTTCAGCTTCAATTTTGGCTTTCCCATAATCTCCAACTCCACAGAGTCTATCTTCTTCATAAATTGGATGATGGTCGGGTATTCCGTAAACTGCTGTTGATGATATATGAATAAATTTTTTGACTTTATACTTTTCAGCATAATTCAGTAAATTTTTTGTTCCTTCAACATCAATTGAAAAAATTTCTTCCCTACTATAGAGTGGCAATGCAGCCGCTGTATGGATTACAATATCCACATCTTTCATAACATCATTTATTAAGCTTGAATTTCTAATATCTCCTTTAATTATTTTTATTTTTGATTTTACATCATCATAATTGAATTCAGAAATGTCAATTGATGTAATATCATTTTCATTATTGTTCAATAAAAACCTTATTAAATTAATTCCAAGAAAACCAGCTCCACCAGATATCAGGTAACGCATAATTATTTGTTATTTAATTGTTCAAAATGTTTTTGCTAATTTAATAAAAGAAAAATTAATCGTATGAATATTGATCTGAAATCATAATTAGAAATAAAGAAATGCAATAGTTCCATTTTTCAAAGCTTGATTTTAGAGACTATGCTTATTATTTTGGCAACACTTAAAACTTAGAAAACGGAGGTTACAATGGCAAATGAAGATAATGGAATGGTAAAAGGATTATTAATTGGATTTTTAACAGGAGCTGCAGTTGGTTCTATCATTGCATTACTTTTTGCACCAAAATCCGGGAAAGAACTGAGAGAAGATATTAAGAAAAAATCTCAGGATTTTATGGAAGATGCAGAGAGTTATTTATCAACTGCAAAGGAAAAAGCTAATCAATTAATTAATGAAGGTAAAAAAAAATCTGAGCGATTGGTTGCAGAAGCTAAAGAAAAAGTAGATGTTCTTTTAAGCGAAGCAGAAAAAATATTAAGTGAGGCAAAAGATAAAGCTGGAAGTGCAGTGCAATCGACAAAAGAAAAAGTTGAAAAAGAAGGGGATAGACTTAAATCTGCAATCAAAGCTGGTGTAGAAGCATATAAAACTGAAAAAGAAGCCTGATAGATGACTACTTTTGTTGATATTCTTTTAGCAATTCTAATTCTTGCTGCTTCAGGTCTTTGTTTTTATTTAATTTTTACTCTTAAAACTTTATTACGGGAAGCAGAAGCTATAAGAAAAGATATTCATAATCTTGTTGAAAAAGCTTTACCTATATTGGATAATTTAAATGATGTTTCAAATCGTGCTTCGAAAATCGTAAATGGTATCGAAGATTATTGGGACGAAGTTGATAGTTCAATAAAAAGAGTTAAAGAAAAAATTACGAACTTCACTTCGCTGAAAACATTTCAAAGTGATGATAATCCTGCAAAGGATTTAATCAAAAATCTACGTGCTTTTGTAAAAGGCATATCTGTATTTTGGCAAACATTTAAGAAAAAATAAATTATAGTTCTAAAGTAAGGAGAAATAGTCTTGAAAGAGTTCAATCCAGAAGCTATTAGAAACTTAGCATTAATAGGTCACGGCGGAAGCGGTAAAACTTCTATTTCGGAACTGTTGTTGTTTACAACAGGACAAATAAATAGAATCGGCAAAATTGAAGAAGGAAACACAACTTCCGACTTTAACCAGAATGAAATTGAAAGACAAATTTCAATAGCAGCTTCCGCACTTAATATGGAATGGAATAATACAAAAATCAATTTAATTGATACTCCAGGATTCCCTGATTTTATTGGACAGGTTATAGCCAGTTTGTATGTAGCTGATGTAGCAGTTTCCGTTATTAAAAGTGCTGAAGGAATTGAAGTAGGCACAGAATTAACTTGGGATTATGTCAAAAAATATAATCTTCCTGCAGCTATTATTATTAATAAAGTTGATAATGAACATTCTAAGTTTTTTGATACTGTTCAGATGGCAAAGAATAGATTGAGTCCTGATGTTACTGTAGTTGCATTTCCAGTAAAAGAAGGAATTAATTTTAATTCCATTATTGACTTAACTAAAATGAAAATGATTACTTATGATGCTGCAGGTTCTAAAAAAATTAGTGAATCAGATGTTCCTGCAGATTTGAAGGAGAAAGCTGAAAAACTTAGAGAAGAATTAATTGAGAAAGTTGCTGAATCCGATGAAGAACTGATGAATAAATTTTTTGAGGAAGGAACACTCAGTGAAGATGATTTAAGAAAGGGACTTAAAGCCGCAATAATTAATCGTGGATTTATTCCTGTATTTCCATTTGCAGCAACAAAAGGTGTTGGAGCAAATACAATACTGGATTTTATAGTTAATTATTTCCCAGCTCCAAATGAAAGAGAACCAATAGAAGCTTTAATGAAAGATGGCGGCACAAAAGTAAAAATAAATTGTGACCCCAATGGTGAACCAGTTTTATTTATTTTCAAATCACTTTCTGAACAACATGTTGGCGAACTTTCTATATTCAAGGTTTATTCTGGCACTCTTACACCTGGAATTGATTTGATTAATACACACAAAGATAAAGTTGAAAGATTAGGGCAGCTATTTATTCTTAATGGCAGAAATAGAACAGAGGTGAGTAAACTTTCAGCAGGAGATATTGGTGCGGTTGTGAAATTAAAAGATAGTCACACCGGTGATACACTTTGTTCTAAAAACTTTACTGTTGTTCTTCCTGAAATTGTTTATCCAGAACCAGTTATTCGTTTTGCTGTTAAACCAAAAGCAAAGGGTGACGAAGATAAAATTTCTGCAGCACTTCATACAGCTCACGAAGAAGAACCTACTCTTACAGCTAAGTATGACCCTGAAATATCTCAAACAGTAATTTCTGGACAGGGCGAACTTCAATTAAATCTTGCAATTAAATTATTAAAAGACCGTTACGGAGTTGAAGTAGATTTGGTTGAACCGAGAATTCCTTATCGAGAAACAATTAAAGGTGTATGTGAGGATGCAGAATATAAGCATAAAAAACAGTCTGGTGGACGCGGTCAATATGGCCATGTTCATTTAAAATTAGAACCACTTCCAAGAGGAGCTGGATTTGAATTTGTTGATGCAATTGTTGGAGGTGTTGTTCCGGGAAGATTTGTACCTGCAGTTGAAAAAGGATTAAGAGAAATTATGGCCAAAGGAATTCTAACTGGAAGTAAAGTAGTTGATGTTAAAGTTACCCTATTTGATGGAACTTATCATCCTGTTGATTCAGATGAAGTTTCATTCAAAATTGCAGCTTCACAGGCATTCAAAAAAGGTTTCCTAGAAGCAAAACCTGTTATTCTTGAACCAATTTATGATGTAACAGTTAAAATACCAGAAGAATTTATGGGCGATGTTATGGGTGATATTTCAAGCAGACGCGGTAAAATTCAAGGTATGGATTCGGAAAGCCCGTTTCAGATTATTAAAGCAAAAATTCCTCTTGCAGAGTTACATAAATATTCTACACAATTAAGAAGCTTAACTTCTGGTAGAGGAATGTTTACGATGAGCTTTTCTCATTACGAAGAAGTTCCAAAAGAAATTGAAGCAAAAATTATTGAAGAATATCAAAAACAAAAAGAAGAAGAAGCAGAATAATTTATTTCTATTTAATTTTGAGGCGGAATTATTTCCGCCTTTTTTATTTGTAGGAGAAAAATGAAAAGACTCTGGTCACCCTGGCGTTCTCAATACATAGAATCATTCATCCGGAAAAAAGATAATGATGAATGCATCTTTTGTAATGCAGTAAATGAAAATATTGATGATGATAAATGTCTGAAAGTTTATGAAGGGAAATTATGTTATGTGATGTTGAATTTATATCCATACAATAGCGGTCATTTAATGGTAATTCCACATCGCCATATTTCTTCTTTTAATCAATTGACCTCAGATGAAATGAACGAAGTTATGCAAATTGTCAAATTATCTCTCAAAGCATTGGATTACACAATGCAACCGCATGGTTATAACTTTGGTGCTAATCTCGGTAAAGCAGCTGGGGCCGGCATTGATGAGCATATTCATTTTCATATTGTACCAAGATGGAATGGAGATACAAATTTTATCCCTGTTCTTGGAGAAGTTAAAGTAATATCGCAGGATTTACTACAAACAAAAAAAAATTTAATAGATGCATTTAATAAAATAATCAATAAGAAAAATGAATAATCAAATAAAAGTTCTTGTTGCTCCAAATAGTTTTAAAGAATGTGCTGATTCAGTCGAACTGGTAACATTGTTTGAAACTGCATTTGATAAACATCTTCAAAAAAATATAAAATCAAAAATCAAATTTGATTATAAACCAATCTCTGATGGCGGAGATGGATTTCTGGAAGTTTGTAAATATCATTTCGGTTTAGAAAAACTTCATTTCGAAATTTCTTATCCTTTTAGTGATGAAAAATTTTTATGCCCCGTAGGTTACTGGGAATCAAAAAAAATTCTATTCATTGAATCAGCAGAAGTTTTGGGATTAAAAAATATTCCTGAGAATAAACGTAATCCAATGGAACTTTCTTCAAAAGGTATGGGAGAACTTCTTATCCAGATTCTTGATGGAATAGAAAATGGATTGCTAAATGTTGAAAATGTTATAGTTGGAATTGGTGGAACTGGAACTAATGACCTGGGACTTGGAATGATGGAAGTATTTGGATTGGAATTGTATGACAAAGTTGATAATAAACTTGATGTTCTTCCCCAAAATTTTGAACTGGTAGAAAAAATTGTAGTTCCAGAAGTAACTCTTCCATTCAAATTAGAAACTGTTATTGATGTTGAAAATCCTTTACTTGGTGAAAAAGGAGCATGCAAAGCTTTTGCGCGTCAAAAAGGCGCAAGTGAAAATGATGTTATTCATCTTGAAAAAGGTTTTGAGAATATTTTAAAGGAACTTGAATTGGATGAAGGATTTATTTCGAAACTTAGTGGTGCAGGTGGAGGATTAGCTGCTGCATTTAAAATATTTTTTAATTCTGAAGAAAAATTTGCTTCGTATTTTATAGAAAATTTTCTTGGAATTAATTCTGAAAATTCTGATTATAATCTTGTAATTACAGGCGAAGGAAAATTTGATTTCCAAAGCATGATGAACAAAGGTTCAATGATTATTGCAAATAAATTTGCAAAGAAAAATATTCCTGTTTACATTGTATGCGGAGAAGCTGAAGGTATTTTACCAGATGATGAAAATATTCATGTTATAGAACTTGCAGAATACTTTGATTCAACTGAAGAATCTATAGCAAATATTGATAAAGGAATTGAACTTGCAAGCAAACAAATAAGTAAATTTCTTATCAAACTAATTGAGACAAACTCTTAAAAGGGAAACAATGCAAAATGAATTTGAAAAAATAGAAAAAGTAAGAGTGCCTGCACTTGATGAAATTTTAGGTAAAAAATTTCCAGTATTGGATGATGGATTTGTACGCGTAATTGATTATATGGGTTCTGACGAATCAATTGTTCAAGCGGCTCGTGTTTCGTATGGGAAAGGAACAAAAAAAGTTAGTGAAGACAGGGGATTAATACGTTACCTGATGCGTAACAGACATACAACACCATTTGAAATGTGTGAAATCAAATTTCATATTCGTGTGCCAATGGATACATGGCGCCAATGGATTCGTCATAGAACTGCAAATGTGAATGAATACTCTACAAGATATTCTATTGCAATTGATGCATCTCAAAAAACTGCACCAAACCAGTGGCGGCTTCAAGCAAAAGATAATAAACAGGGCAGCAATGGATTTTTAGATGAATCTATCGGTAAAAAACTTTCTGAAAGAGAAGAGGAACTTCAAAATTTTGCAAGAGAAATTTATCGAGAGCGATTGGAGTTTGGTGTTGCACGTGAACAGGCACGCAAAGATTTACCTCTTTCAACTTATACAGAAGCATACTGGAAAATTGATTTGCATAATCTATTACATTTTCTTTCTTTAAGAATGGATAGTCATGCACAGTATGAAATTCGCTCTTATGCAAATGTAATTGGAAATGAAATAGTTGCAAAGTGGTGTCCATTAACATGGGAAGCTTTCCTTGATTACCAGATAAATTCTATTACTTTTTCATCTATTGAGATAAAAATTATAAACGCATTAATAAGAAATAATACTGATGAAGCAATCAAAATAGCAGAAGAATTGGGTTGGTTGAATAAAATCGAAAATCGATTTGTGCGGAATAGAGAAAGAATTGAATTCGAAGAGAAAATTACTCGATTGGGTTTGGAGAAACCCTGGTAAAAAATTTTTAATATGCAAAACTTTTACTTGAAGTGAATTAAAAACTATTTAAGTTTTTTAATCATAAAAAAAACTTACCATTAAAATAATTATTTGTCCTTCATTCATTGTCAAAAATTTTCTTTTGCATAATTCTAAAAGTTAATTTACAATTATTGTGAAACGGAAATTATTCAATATCTGAAGAAAATGATGAATCTTTAGAATAAATGTTAATCTTTATTTATAAATTAATAGTGCAAATAAAAATTATTATTCTGTTATTAAGCAGGTCAAATAAAAAGTATCAAAGAAATGAAAAAGATAATTATTGCTGCAGTTTCTGAAAATTTTGTTATTGGTAAGAATGGAAATATACCTTGGTATAACAAAGAAGAATTAGCTCATTTTCGTAAAACAACTTCAGGCTATCCTGTAATAATGGGAAGAAAAACATGGCAGTCTATTGGTAAGCCATTAGAAGATAGAATTAATATTGTAATTACACATAATGTTCAAGAATATCCTCATATTTTGGCATTTGACTCACTTTCAAAAGCATTTAATTATTGTGATGGGAAGTATGACATAGTTTTTATTATTGGCGGGGAAAGTATATTTAAGCAGTCAATTTCATTTGCAGATGAAATTATTTTATCTAAGATGAAATTTATTGTTGATGGCGATGTATTTTTCCCGGAAATTGAACTTAATATGTGGGAATTAAATTCAGTAGAAGAGTTTACTGATTTTACAATTCATCATTATATTAGAATAATAAATTGATAAAGGTGTAACAAAATAGTGACAAATAAAATCAAAATATTACCAGAAAATGTTGCAAATAAAATTGCAGCTGGTGAAGTTGTTAATCGACCAGAATCTGTAGTTAAAGAACTTTTAGAAAATGCAATTGATGCAGAAGCTAAAAATATTGATGTTATTGTTAAGAATGCTGGTAAATCATTAATTCAGGTTGTTGATGATGGAATCGGGATGTCAGAAGAAGATGCTATTCTTTGTGTGCAAAGACATGCTACAAGTAAAATTGCTTCCATAGAAGATTTAGAATCAATTACAACTTTTGGATTTCGTGGAGAAGCGCTGGCTTCTATTGCAGCAGTAAGCCAATTCGAATTAAAAACAAAAAGAAAAGAAGATGAATTAGGAACAATCATAAAAATTGAAAGTGATGGACACTTAGTTATAGAAAAAGATTCGTTCTCGGTTGGTACTTCTGTCTCAGTTAAAAATTTATTTTATAATGTTCCGGCAAGAAGAAATTTTCTAAAAAGTAATGCAACTGAATTAAAACATATTATAGATGCATTCAAAAGAGCAGCATTAAGTCATCCCGAAATTAGCTTCAAATTTTATAATGAAGATGACCTGATTTTTGATTTCTCTTCAGGTTCAATTTATGATAGAATGAAAAATGTTTTTGCAGAAAATATAATTGATGCTGTCCTTGAAGTGAAAGAAATTACAGATTATATCAGCTTAACTGGCTTTGTTACAAAACCTGCTTATTTGCAAAAAAGCAAAGGCGAACAATATTTTTATTTAAATAAAAGATATGTCACTAATAAGATAATTAATCATGCGGTTTACACAGCTTATGAAAACATACTTGAAAAAGGAGATTATCCATTCTTTGTTTTATTTATGACTATCGACCCTCATAAAGTTGATGTTAATGTTCATCCATCAAAACTGGAAGTTAAATTTGATGACGAAAAAGAAATTTATTCTTTTGTTCACGCGGTTGTTAAAAAAACCCTGCGAAGTTATGACCTTGTTCCCAATATTGAACTCGGGGGCAGTTCAGTTGATACATCACTTCGATTTCAGAATTTTAAATCAATTGAAAAAGAAGATTTTAGCGATAGACCATTTAGCAGACAATTTGATAAAACTGATGGAATAAAAAGAACTCCAATTCTTAATGAAGAAGACATTGAACGTTTGTTCGGAGATTTAAATACTGAAATTAAATCTGCTGCATCTCCTGTAGAAGTTGAACATCCTTTTGATTCGAAACAAATTGAAATAGCTCATCAATATGATTCATTAAATAGTTCTGAAGCAGATACTCCTTTTATTGTGATGCTTCATAACAAATATATTCTTTCTCAAATTAAAAGTGGATTGATGATTATTGATGCTCATGTTGCTCACGAAAGAATTTTATATGAACAAGCATTGCAGTCATTTGAAGCTAATATTCCTTTTTCACAACAATTGCTTTTTCCTCAATCTGTTCAATTAGACCCAGCTGATTATCAACTTGCAAAAGATTTAGAACATTATTTGACAAATCTTGGATTCGTTATAAAATTCAAATCAAAAAATGTAATTGAAATAGTAGGAATACCACCTGATTTAAAAGCAGAGCATGAAGTTGATACACTTCTTGATATTCTTCATGAGTATAGAAAAAATCAACAGGAAAAAAGATTAGATGTAAAAGACAATTTAGCAAAATCATTTTCATGTAAAGCTGCTATTAAAGCAGGTGATAAACTAAATGAAAGAGAAATGAGAATTCTTGTTGATAAACTGTTTGCTACCTCTATGCCTTATGTTTGTCCTCATGGCAGACCAATTATTATTAAAATTCCAATTGAAGAATTTGACAAACGTTTTGGCAGAATATAAATATGAAATTTTCTTTAAAGAAAATTAATTTATATCTCCAACTAATACGCATACCAAGCTGGCTTAAAAATATTTTTGTTTTTGTCCCTCTCGTGTTCTCTAAACATTTATTTGATTATGATTATTTATCAAAAGTTATAGTTGCTTTTATAACATTTTCATTTGCATCAAGTATAGTTTATATTTTTAATGATTTGATGGACATTGCAAGAGATAGAATACATCCTATTAAGAAAAACCGGCCATTAGCTGCTGACTTAATTACTGTTTCTGAAGCAAAGTTAATTTTAATTATTTTTTCTCTAATAACATTGCTGCTTTGTTTCTTCATATGGAATAAATTTGTTGTGGTAATTTTAATTTATGTATTGATTAATATATTTTATTCTATTCGATGGAAAAACTTAGTGATTATTGATGTATTTTCTATTTCCGCAGGTTTTATGCTTAGAGTTATTGGTGGAGGCTTGATAATATCTGTTTATATCTCTAATTGGCTGATATTAACAACTTTATTTCTATCACTCTTTTTAGCAATTATGAAAAGAAGAGTTGAATTTGTGAGTTATCAAAAAATAAATGAACAAAGAGAAGTGCTCGACAAATATTCACTTAGTTTTATTGACCAGATGGTTTCAATTACTGCATCAGGAGTTGTGATATCTTATGCGTTGTATACAGTTTCTGCAAGAGCTGTTTTAGAATTTGGAACAGAAAAATTAATTTACACAACAATCTTTGTCCTTTTTGGAATTTTTAGGTATATGTATTTAGCTTTTAAAGAAAATAAAGGAGAAAATGTAATTGATTTACTGCTTAAAGATAAACCAATGATTTTTAATTTATTACTCTACATTATTTTTACATTATCAATTATCTATTTGAAATATGATTAATGATATAATAATACTAATAATTTTACTTTTTCTAAGTGCTTTCTTTTCTTCTTCAGAAATAGCTTATATTGTTGCAAACAAAATTAAAATTGAACTTCGTGCAAGGAAAGGAAACATTTATGCTAAGAATGCATATTATTTTCTCAAAAAACCTGATTCTTTTTTCTCTACTATCTTAATTTCAAATAATTTGACTAATATTGCCTTTGCTTCAATTATTTCTTTTTATCTCCTTACTTACTTTGGTCTGGAAGAGTTTGAAATACTTATTATCTCAACTGCCTTACTTTTAATATTTGGGGAATTAATCCCTAAATATATTGGTACAGAATTAGCAGACTTATTGATTTTGATTTCTGCAACACCATTAAGAATTCTTTCTTTGCTTATATATCCTTTTTCAAAAATTACAAGCAATATATCTTCTGTAATTAATCGCATGAATAGAATTGAAGAGGAAGGAATTCTAAATGTTGTTGACAGAGAAGATATTCAAGATTTAATTGAAGAAAGTACTCAGGCAAAAAAAATTGATGAAGAACAATCGGATATCATTTATAAAATAATTGAAATAAGAGAACAAAAAGTTTATGAGGCCATGACGCCAAGGACTGATATTGTAGGCGTTGACATAAAAAGTAGTGTTGATGAAGTTCTTGATAAATTTATTGAATCTGGTTATTCAAAATTAATTGTATACGAAGATAATCTTGATAATATAAAAGGAATGGTTTTAATTAAAGACTTCTTCAAAATGCCTGAAAATCTTGAATCTGTAGTTAGAGAAGTTGTATTTGTGCCGGAGACTAAAAAAAGTCTTGAAATGCTGAATGAATTTTTAGATAAACAATTTTCTATTGCTGTAGTAGTTGATGAATTTGGCGGCACTGCAGGTATTGTAACTATGGAAGATTTAATCGAAGAATTATTTGGTGAAATAAGAGATGAATACGATGTAGAAGAAAAAATTGTAAAAAAGATAAATAACAATACATATATTCTTAGCGGCAAAGTTGAAATTGATTATCTAAATGAAGAACATAATTTTGGAATTGAAGAAGGTGATTACGAAACAATTGCGGGATTTATCACAACTAAATTGGGAAGAATTCCGCTTAAGGGAGAATCATTTAAGATAGACCACTTTTCAATTTTGATTTTAAAATCGAGCAAAACAAAAATTGATTTATTAAAAATAATTGTAGAACTCGAAACGAGAGAATAATAAAATCATACTGTCCATACCTTACATTAAGTTAAATTAAAAAATCATTATCTTTGAAAACAAAAATTGCAGAAAAGGGTTGTTAAATTTTAAGATTAAGCATATAGATATATATTCAAAAGCAAGAGTCGGTGAATTCTATACATCACACGGCATTGTTGAAACACCCATATTTATGCCTGTTGGAACTCAAGGCACAGTTAAGGCAATAACACAAAGAATTTTGAAAGAAGAGGTAAAAGCAGAAATTATTCTTTCGAACACATATCATTTATATCTGAGACCCGGGACAGAAATCCTAAAAGCTGCAGGTGGACTTCATAAATTTATGAATTGGGATTTGCCAATACTTACAGATAGCGGTGGCTTTCAGATTTACAGTCTTTCTGATTTGAGAAAGTTGAAAAATGATGGGGTCGAATTTCGTTCTCATCTTGATGGCTCAATTCATTTTTTTACTCCAAAAAAAGTTATAGAAATTCAAAGAAGTATTGGCTCGGATATAATGATGCCTCTTGATGAATGCACTCCTTATCCATGTGATTATGAATATGCAAAAAAATCTAAAGAACTTACTTCTAAATGGGCAATTCTAAATAAAGAAGCATTTGAATTAACATATTCTCTTTATGGATATGAACAATATTTGTTTGGAATTGTTCAGGGAAGTGTTTATAAAGATTTGCGTGAAAGTTCTGCAAGAGATCTAACTAAACTTGAATTTGATGGTTATGCCATTGGAGGTTTAGCAGTAGGAGAACCAATTGAGGTAATGTATGATATTGTTGATTTTACTACAGATTTTCTTCCTGAAAATAAACCAAGATACTTGATGGGTGTAGGTAGACCAGAAAATATCCTCGAAGCAATTGCAAAAGGAATTGATATGTTTGATTGTGTTATGCCGACAAGAAATGCAAGAAATGCTTATTTATTTACTTCACAGGGAATTGTATCAATGCGTAATGCAGCATACAAAGATGATTTCAGTCCTCTTGACCCTGAGTGCAATTGTTATACATGTAAAAATTTTTCCAGAGCTTACCTGCGACATTTATTTAATGCAAAAGAAATCTTAGCTTTGGAGTTAGCAACTATTCATAATTTAACTTTTTATCTAAATCTTGTTAGAACTGCTCGGGAAAAGATAAAAGAAGGTACATTTGTAGAATGGAAAGATGAAATATCAAAAATAATTTCAATCAATGTTCAATTAAAAGAGGAGTAAAAAATGGATTTATTATTAGCAATGGCCCCTCCGCCAAACGGACAAGGAGGTGGAGCGGGAAGTCTAATTAGCACCTTAATAATGTTTGGTGCAATTTTCCTTATCTTTTATTTTATGATTATTCGGCCACAACAAAAAAGAGCAAAAGAAAGAGAAAAACTTTTAGCTTCAGTTCAAAAAGGCGACAAAGTAATTTTAAGCAGCGGACTATATGGAACAGTAGCTCAACTTGATGAAAAGACAGTTTTAATTGATGTCGGCAATAATGTAAAAATGAAATTCGACCGATCTGCTATTGTTACAATTCTCAAAGATTAATTTAAAGTAAGACTGTCTTAATCGTAAAAATATTTTAAAAATGTTTTTGATTAAGACAGTCGAAAAAAATTAATAAGGAGTAATATGAAAGAACTTGGAATCAAACAAAATTTTCTTGGTATAGAAAAAAAATATTCTAACTATAAAGATTCTCAAATTATAGTTCTCTCTGCACCTCTCGAAAAAACAGTTAGCTATGGAAAGGGAACAAGCAAAGGACCCGAAGAAATATTAAAAGCTTCTCATTATGTTGAATTTTATGATGAAGAACAAAAAAGAGAATTATGTTTTGAAAAAGGAATTTGCACACTTAAGCCAATGAACCTCCAGAAATTATCAATTGAAAAATCATTACAAAAAATTCATAAAGAAGTAGCAAAGCACATTGACGAAGGAAAATTTGTAGTAACACTTGGAGGAGAACACTCACTTTCTGTTGCACCAATTATGGCATTTAATGAAAGATTTCCAAATCTCTCAATTTTGCAGATTGATGCACACTCAGATTTACGCGATAGTTATGAAGGTTCGAAATATTCACATGCAAGTGTTATGGCAAGGGTTGCTGAATTTAATTCTAACATAGTTCAAGTTGGGATTCGTGCTCAATGCATCGACGAAGTTGAATTAAAACAAAAAAAGGGAATAAAAACATTTTATGCACGAGAAATTAAAATGGGGATGTATGGGGAGAATTGGCATGAATTGATTGTAAATAATTTAACAGAAAATGTTTACATTACATTCGATGTAGATGGTCTGGACCCTTCATTACTTCCGGCAACAGGCACACCAGAACCTGGTGGATTATTATGGGATGAAACTATGAATTTACTTAAATCAGTTGGAACAGAAAAAAATATTGTTGGCTTTGATGTAGTAGAATTAGCTCCAACAAAATATCATCCATCATCAAATTTTGTAGCTGCAAAACTGGTTTATAAAATGATGAATTATGCGTTTATTGATAAATGAATATTTAATGATAAAATAAATTGGAACACAATTTTTATTAAAACATTTACATAATTTTTTTGATAAACATTCAGAGGTGCAAGCAAAGAAGATTTTTTTATTATCTTCCAATCTTTTTATTTACTTTATTAAATAAGTTAAATAATTTTATTGTGACTATTCTTATAAGGATTTGCATGAAAAGTAAACTGTTTTATAAAATTGATGATGTAGAAATTTATAACGATGATTTTTTAACAACTAAAGTAATTTCAGAAGAGTCAATTGATTTAATAGTTACATCCCCGCCTTATAATGTTGACATAAAATATAATTCTTATTCTGATGATATGGATTATAATACTTATCTTGAATTTACAAATAAATGGCTTGAAAAAGCTTATAAAGTATTAAAAAATGATGGAAGATTTTGCTTAAATATTCCATTAGATAAAAATAAGGGAGGACAGCAAAGCGTTTATGCAGATATAGTTACAATTGCAAAGAAGATTGGTTTTCAATACCATTCTACAATAATCTGGAACGAACAAAATATTTCGAGAAGAACAGCATGGGGCTCATGGTTATCAGCGAGTGCACCTTATGTAATTGCACCGGTAGAAATGATTGTAATCTTATATAAAAAGAAATGGAAGAAAATTAGTGGAAGTAAAAAATCTGACATTACTAAAAAAGAATTTTTAGAATGGACAAATGGTGTTTGGAATTTTATGGGTGAAAGTAAAAAACGAATTGGACATCCAGCTCCTTTCCCAGTTGAACTCCCTAAAAGATGTATAAAATTGTTTACATATGTTGGAGATACAATACTTGATCCATTTCTGGGAAGCGGTTCTACATTAATTGCATGTGCTTTGACAAACAGAAAAGGAATTGGAATTGAAATTGATAAAAATTATTGTGAATTATCAAAACGCCGCTTGCTGAAAGAAGCAAATATTTATCAACTTAATCTTGAATCAATTCTGGAGAAATAAACTGATGAGTAAAAAAAGTATTGCGGATTTAGTGATAGAATATTTTGAAAAACATCCCAATAAAGATTTACCTCATGGACCAGTTGTTGATTGGGTAGAGGAACAGTATATAAAGTTATATGGGAAAAAACCTCGTGATATATGGAGACAGATTCGTAAATATTATCAGGAAGGTAAGCTTATTAAAGTAAAAAAAGGAATATATAGATATGCCCCTAATTTTGTAAAAGAAAACCAATTACGTGATTTTTCCCCTGCTGTAAAAGAAAAAATATTTAAAAGAGATAAATATAAATGTGTAGTTTGCGGCAGAGGCATTAAAGATGGAGTTGAAATTTGTGCAGACCATATTATTCCAAAAGATAAAGGTGGGACGAATACTTTAGAAAATGGTCAAACTTTATGTATGGAGCATAATTTAATGAAGAAAAATTATTCACAAACCGAAGCTGGCAAACGATTTTTTATTAAAATTTATAAACAAGCTATCAAAAATCAAGATGAAAAAATGATAAAATTTTGTAAAGATGTTTTTGATGCTTATGATAAGCATGAAATTAATGGTCATATAGAAAGACCCAATGGTAAAAGGAGGAATAAAAATGCTTGATAGAGAAGTTATAAAAGAATTTTTATTAGAAGAATTAAAAGGTATTGAAATTCCAGAAAATATTTCAATAGGTGAACTTAATGAAGCATTTTGCCGGTATATTGAAGATGATTATTATGAATGGATAAAAGATAATTTTCATTCCTTTTTTAATTATTATAATCCTGATTGGGAATGGATAATGAAAAGGATTAAGCATATTAAAAAATGATATTTACTTTTAATTAAATTTATTTAATTATCTGCGACAATCTGCGTGAAATTTTATAAAATAATTTAAGAGGGATAATTTGAAAAAATTATTTTTACTGATTACAATCTTTTCAATTATCGAAAATATTACAGCACAAAAAATTTATTATGGCAATATCGAGGGGGACATTGACCTTGGACTGGCTCCTTATGTAAAAAGAGTAATAAACGAAGCTGAAAAAAATTCTGCTTTAGCAATTATATTCCGAATTAATACTTTTGGTGGTAGAGTAGATGCTGCTACTCAAATTAAAGATGCAATTCTTAACAGTAAAATTAGAACTATTGCATTTATTGATAAGCGTGCAATCTCCGCTGGAGCTTTAATTGCTTTATCATGTGAAAAAATTGTTATGGTTCCCGGTGCTTCTATCGGTGCAACTACTGTTGTTGACCAAACTGGACAAAAACAATCTGAAAAATATCAATCCTACATGCGTTCTGAAATGCGTGCTACTGCAGAAAAAAATGGAAGAAGAACTGATATTGCTCAAGGTATGGTCGATGAAAAAATTGTTGTACCAGATTTACAAGATGACAGCACTAAACTTATCACTCTTACTTCTGAAGAAGCTCTCAAATTTAAAATGGCAGATACTATTTTAACTTCAATTGAGGAAGTCAAAGATGCTTTCGGTTACAAAAATGCAAAGACTTTTTCCATTACTTCAAACTGGGCAGAAGATTTTGTAAGATTCCTTAGCAATCCAATTGTCTCATCTCTCTTAATTATGATTGGCTTAATTGGTCTTTATACTGAAATTAAAACTCCAGGCTGGGGATTACCAGGAACACTGGGTTTGATATGTTTAGCATTATTTTTTGGTTCAGGTTATATATTACAATTAGCTTCTATAATTGAAATCATAATATTTATTCTTGGTTTAATTTTATTGCTTATTGAAATTTTTGTTATCCCAGGTTTTGGACTTTTTGGAATCATTGGAATTGCTTTAATGATTGCTGGATTATTTTTAGGCTTGATTTCAGATTTTCCAATTGTCGATATGAATTTAATTTCCTATGCAATTATTCAATTAGCGGTTACTTTTTTAGCTACTGCCATAGTGATAACATTTTTAATAAAATTTTTACCAAAGACGAATATGTTTAATAAACTAATCTTACAGGAAAAAGTTAAAGAAAAATCTGGTTATGCTGTCAAAGAGAAATTTATTGACTTAATAGGGAAAGAAGGAATTGCACTTACAGATTTACGTCCCTCAGGAACAGCTCTAATTGACGGTAAACGAATAGATGTAGTAACAGAAGGTGATTATATTAATCACGATACACAGATTATAGTAAAAAATGTTGAGGGTTCTAAAATTGTTGTTGGTGAGAAGAAAATATAAAATCAATAATTTTTATGAATACTATGCAACTTCTCAATTAAAATTTTAGAACTGAACAATTTATTCTTTTAAGTAGAGCTGTGAGATATCAATAGTTATGCGAGATTTATCTCTCTTAATTAAAAGACCATATTAAACAGGATTTATTAGCGTAATAAAATTCGTTTTTATAATAAAAAACAGCCTTTTAAAATGGATAACAAATTTTTAGTAATTAATAATTTTAATTAAAATCAATGATTTTCTGATTTCTTGATAAAGTAAAAACTTACAATTTAAATTCACATTAATATCCTCACTATTATTTAAAAATCTTTCGTTTTTAGTTAAATTTCGAATAATTTATAAAAATTCCTCTTGACAAAATCATACTCAAATTATATTTTAGCACTCGCTAAAAATGAGTGCTAATCATAAATTAAATAAAAGGAGGTAACTTATGGCAGAATTCAAAATTAAACCTTTGGCCGACAGAGTTATCGTAAAGCCAAAAGAAGCAGAAGAAAAAACAAAAGGGGGAATTATACTTCCGGATACTGCAAAAGAAAAACCAATTGAAGGAACTGTTGTTGCAGTAGGTGAAGGAAGAATTACTGAAGATGGCAAATTAATTAGCATGCATGTTAAAGTAGGAGATACTGTTCTCTACGGTAAATATTCTGGAACTGAAATTAAAATTGATGGAGAAGACTATTTAATCATGAGAGAAAGTGATATTTACGGAATTATTAACAAATAAAGTTTAGAATAAAAAAAGGAGGAATCTATGGCAGCAAAAGTAATTCAATTTAGTTCGGAAGCAAGAAATGCATTAAAAGCTGGTGTTGATAAATTAGCTAATGCAGTTAAAGTTACATTAGGTCCAAAAGGTAGAAATGTAATTTTAGATAAAAAATTTGGTGCACCTACAGTTACAAAAGATGGTGTTACAGTAGCAAAAGAAATTGAATTGGAAGACCCAATTGAAAATATGGGTGCACAAATGGTTCGTGAAGTTGCATCAAAGACAAGTGATGTAGCAGGTGATGGTACTACAACAGCTACAGTATTGGCTCAAGCTATTTTCCGTGAAGGATTAAAAAATGTTACTGCTGGTGCAAATCCAATGGATTTGAAGAGAGGTATTGACCTTGCAGTTGCTAAAGTTGTTGAATATTTAAAATCCATTAGCAAAGAAGTTGGAGGTCGTGAAGAAATTGCTCAAGTTGGTTCAATATCTGCCAACAATGATAAAGCTATTGGTGATTTAATTGCCGATGCAATGGAAAAAGTTGGTAAAGATGGTGTTATCACAGTTGAAGAAAGCAAATCAGCTGAAACTACTCTCGAAGTTGTTGAAGGTATGCAATTCGACCGCGGTTATATTTCACCTTACTTTGTTACAAATTCTGAAACAATGGAAGCAGTTCTTGAAGATGCATATATATTGATTCATGATAAGAAAATTTCTGCAATGAAAGATTTGCTTCCTATTCTTGAAAAGATTGCTCAAGCTGGTCGTGCTTTATTAATTATTGCCGAAGACCTCGAAGGTGAAGCTCTTGCTACTCTTGTTGTAAATAAATTACGCGGAACATTGAAAGTATGTGCTGTTAAAGCTCCTGGCTTTGGTGACAGAAGAAAAGCAATGCTCGAAGATATTGCTATTTTAACTGATGGTACTGTCATTTCTGAAGAAAGAGGCTTCAAGTTAGAAAATGCTACACTTGAGTATTTAGGCAGAGCTAAGAAAATTACTGTTGATAAAGATAATACAACAATTGTTGAAGGCGCCGGCAAACCTGATGAAATCAAAAAGAGAATTAACGAAATTAAAGCTCAAATTGAAAAAACAACTTCTGATTATGACAGAGAAAAATTACAAGAAAGACTTGCTAAACTTTCTGGTGGTGTAGCTGTATTGAAGATTGGTGCTGCTACAGAAGTTGAAATGAAAGAAAAGAAAGCTCGTGTAGAAGATGCTCTTCATGCTACAAGAGCTGCTGTTGAAGAAGGAATTATTCCTGGTGGCGGTGTAGCTTTGGTAAGAGCAATTGCTTCGTTAGAAAATCTAAAAGTAGAAAATGAAGATCAATTAACCGGTGTTAAAATTGTTCAAAAAGCTCTTGAAGAACCATTAAAACAAATTGCTGCTAATGCTGGTCTTGAAGGTGCTGTAGTTCTTAACAAAGTTCTTGAAGGAAAAGATGACTTTGGATTTAATGCTCAAACAGAAACTTATGAAAACTTAATGAAATCTGGTGTAATTGACCCAACTAAAGTTACAAGAACTGCTCTTGAAAATGCTGCTTCGGTTGCTTCACTCTTAATTACAACTGAAGCTGTAGTTTATGAAAAGAAAGAAGAAGAAAAGACTCCCGCTATGCCTCATGGTGGAATGGGGGATATGTATTAATCATAACTTCCCTCCTTCTAAATGTCCCGCTAATTTTTGCGGGACTTTTTATTTTAAATCGAAAGACAAAATAAATAGAACTGACTAAAAAGTAGTTTTTAAAAATGGGACACTGAAAACAAAGATTTTAAAAGATTTTCGCAGATTTAAAATTGGAAAATTATTTTTAAGCATTTAATAATATCCACATAGTAGTTTTTTATCTGAAATAATTTTTGATCATTATCCCAAAATTTTTACAGTATCACAATTTTTATTTCAAGCTTTCAATTACTTTTGATAATTGCAGCAGCTTTAATTCTTCAAATTGATTTGCCATAAGCTGCATTCCGATTGGCAATCCATTTTTATTTTTAGTAATTGGAATATTAATGCCGGGAATTCCAGCTAAATTTGCTGATGTTGTATATATGTCACTCAAGTACATTTCAAGCGGATTTGAAGATTTTTCACCTATCTTAAAAGCAACAGTTGGAGTTGTTGGAGTTAATATTACATCAACCGATTTAAAAGCCTCAGTAAAGTCATTTTTTAATAATCTTCTTACTTTTTGTGCTTTGCGATAATAAGCATCGTAATAACCTGCAGATAAAACATATGTCCCAAGCATAATTCTTCTTTTTACTTCTTTGCCAAAACCCTGTGTTCTGGTTTCTGTATACATATCAATTAAATCACCTGATTGTTCTGCACGATATCCGTAATGAGCACCTTCATATCGAGATAGATTTGATGATGCTTCGGCAGTTGTAAGGATGTAATAAGTTGCAATTGCATATTCAGTGTGAGGCAATGAAATTTCAATTATTTGATGACCATTGGATTTAAGTTTTTCAATTTGATTATTAATAGCATCTTTAATTTCACTATCAAGTCCTTCACCAAAATATTCTTTTGGAATTCCAATCTTAAATTTTTTGTCGGTTAAAATGTTTTTAGAAAATTCAGGGACTGGTGTATCCTGACTTGTAGAATCCTTTTCATCTTTTCCCGAGATTACTTCGAGCACGAGAGCAATATCTTCAATAGATTTAGCAAATGGTCCAATAGTATCGAAAGATGACGCAAAGGCAGTTAATCCATATCTTGAAACTCTGCCGTATGTTGGTTTTAAGCCAAATATTCCACAAAAAGCTGCTGGTTGACGAATTGAGCCACCAGTATCTGTTCCTAATGAAACATCACATAAATCTGCCGCAACAGCGGCAGCAGAACCTCCGCTCGAGCCTCCAGTAACTCTTGTTGCATCGTGTGGATTTAAGGCAGGTCCAAATGCAGAATTTTCATTTGATGAACCCATAGCAAATTCATCACAGTTTGTCTTGCCTATAATTATTGCATCTTCATTAATCAATTTTTGTACAGCTGTTGAAGTATAAATTGATATAAAATTTTTAAGAATATTTGAAGAACATGTCATAGGTTTATCTTTTAGAGCAAGAACATCTTTAATCGCAATTACCATTCCTGCAAGTTTTCCTGCTTTCCCATTTTTTATTTTTTCTTCAATAATATCAGCCTGCTCAATACAATCATTGAAAACAAAATTATAACAGTTAAGATTAGAATTCTCTTCTATTCTTTTTAAGAAATAATTTACATTCTGGCGAAGAGAAATTTCACCTGATTTTATCTTTTCAACTTTTTCAAAATGATTTTTGTAACCTTTCAAGATTTATCCTCATTTTTTTTTTCATCATCAATTTTATCGATTGATTTTATATCTTCTTCAACATCACGCAATGCTTTTTTGAATTCTCTCATACCTTTGCCAATACCTTGAGCCAGTTCGGGGATTTTTTTCGCACCGAACAGTAGCAAAACTACAAGTACAATAATTAATATTTCTGACGCACCTAAATTGCCAAACATAATTACCTCCAGTTATATTTATAAAATTATTTTAATAAACCATATTTTCTGCAATTGATTTAAAGATTAGAGCTCCATCAGTTCTTTTCAACAATGGGTCACAAGCTCTTTCTGGATGAGGCATCATACCCAGTACATTCCCATTTTTGTTTACTATGCCTGCAATATTTTTGAGAGAACCATTAGGATTAAATTCTTTATAAACCTTACCTTCTTTTGATGAATACTTAAAAACTATTTGTTTATTTTCTTCAAGTGCTTTAAGAGTTTCTTCGTCAGCGTAGTAATTTCCTTCACCATGAGCAATTGGAATTTTGAGTACATCCTGTTTAATGGATTTTGTAAAAATTGTTTCTCTGTTCTCAATTTTAATGTATACATCTTTGCAGATAAATTTTAAAGATTGATTTTTCTGCATTGCACCAGGTAATAAACCTGATTCAAGAAGAATCTGGAAACCATTGCAGATACCAATTACTATTCCACCTTTATCAGCAAATTTTATTACTTCTTCCATAACAGGAGAGAATCTTGCAATTGCGCCAGTTCGTAAATAATCGCCGTAAGAAAAACCACCGGGAAGAATTATAACATTAGAATTCTTCAAATCTCTTTCTTTATGCCATATAAATTCTGCATCATAACCTAAAACTTTTTTTGTAGCGTAATAGGCATCGTGGTCACAATTGGCTCCAGGGAAAACGATAATGCCGAATTTTGGTTTCATTTTACTTCTTCAAGAGTGTATTCAAAATCTTCCATTATTGGATTTGATAATAATTTTTGACTGTATTCAAGAACTTCTTTTTCAGCAGCATCTCTGTCGTCTGTATCAACAAAAAATTCAATGTATTTACCGATTCTTGTGTTTTTAACATTATTAAATCCCAGCAATTTTGCTCCTTGCTCTACCGCTTTGCCTTGCGGGTCAAGTATTTTTGGTCTTCTTTTAACAATAACTACTGCTTTGAACAATTTTTTACTCCATTAATTTATTTGTGTCTTTTTGAGTAATAAATATATATGATTCAATATTCCAAAAAGTACAACCGAAAGAAAAACAAAGAAAAGATATTTACCGTTTGTAACAATTGCAGAAAGTAAAATTATAATTAATATCAAAAATATTAATAATTTCTTTATAAATTTTTTGCTGCTAAATTTTGGCAATGTTCTATATTTAATTTTGCTTACCATTAATATCGAAAGGATAATTATTAATGGAAATATAAAATTATTATAAGGTTCTACAATTTTTGAATCTTGATAATAAGAATAAATCAATGTAGAAATTGTAAGAGCAGAAAGTGGGATTGGAAGTCCGGTAAAATCACTTTTTGTTTTAAGATCTTCAATTAAAATATTAAATCTTGCAAGTCGAAGAGCACCAGCTATTAATAAAAATGAACTGATAATTATGCCAATATAATCATATTGAAAGGCATAAGCTTTATAAACAAGAAAAGAGGGAGCTAATCCAAAACTTACAATATCAGAAAGTGAATCCAGTTCAACTCCAAAACGGCTCGAAGTATCTAAAAGTCTTGCTATCAATCCATCCATTGTGTCAAATATTGCAGCAATAATTATAAATATTGCAGCCATCTTAAAATTTTCTTGAGAAGCATAAATTATTGAAATAAAACCGCAAAAAATATTTAATGATGTAATAAAATTAGCAATGAATGATTTTGTTAATAGTTTATTCATTTATATGCTCAAAAATTATTGTTTCACCTGCTTTTACTTTATCTCCAACTTTTACTTTAATATTCCAGTTTTTAGGAACAATTATATCGGAACGACTTCCAAATTTAATCATTCCAAATCTTTGACCTGCTTTGACTGTGTCTCCAAGTCTTAAATCAAAAACAATTCTTCGTGCAATGAAACCAGCTATTTGTGTGAATAATACTTTGCCGTATTTGCTTGTTATCCCAATTTCAGTTCTCTCATTTCTCAAATCTGATTTTTCATGAAATGCTACTAAATAATCACCTTTGATGTGATTCAAATAATCAATTGTGCCGTTAATTGGAATTCGATTGACATGAACATTAAGAGGTGACATAAATATTGACACTTGAATTGCATTGTCATTTATAAATCTTTTTTCAAAAACTTCTTTTATGCTAATTATTTCTCCATCAGCTGATGAAACAATTATATTATCACCTTCAGGCGTATTTCGTTCGGGGTCTCTAAAAAAATTGATGTTAAAAAGTAAAAATAAAATTCCTACAATTAATAATGTGTATTTAATCCAATTGTTGCTTATTAAAAAAGATACTGCTACTAATATTAGCGAAAAAGCAGCAAGAATTATAAATGTATTAATGCCATATTTAGAAATCATAAATCTCATTAATCTATTAAGAACGATTGCAAATCTAATATTTTCTTGCTTTAATTTCTTGTGAATATTTTTTTTGGTAATTTTGTGCTGCAATCAGAAAAAAATAATTATTTAAAGGAGGATAAATGAATTTTAATATGCAGGGAATGTTAAAGCAAATTCAAAAAATGCAGGAAGAGATGGCAAAAGTTCAAGCCGAACTGGAAAATAAAACTGTAACTGAAGAAAGTGGTGGTGGAATGGTAAAAGTTGTTGCAAATGGCAAAAAAGAAATTATTTCAATTACAATAGATGATGAAATTATTAAAAGCGGCGATAAGGAAATGATAGAAGATTTGATTGTAGCTGCAGTAAATAAAGCTTTGCAATCTGCTGGTAAATTAGCAGAAGAAGAAATCGGAAATATTACTAAAGGAATGCTGCCACCTGGATTCAACATACCTGGATTTTAAAATTGTTGATAGCAGAACCATTACAAAAAGCAATTGATGAACTGAGCAAACTTCCATCTATTGGGAAGAAAACAGCTCAAAGATTAGCGCTTTACATTTTAAAAAGTGATGAGAACAGTGTAAACGCACTTATCCAAGCATTATCAGATTTAAAAACAAAAATTCGTTTTTGTTCAGAATGTTTTAATCTCTCTGTTGGTGAAAAATGTGATATTTGCTTAAGTCCTAAAAGAGACCATTCAATAATATGTGTTGTTGAAGAAGCAAGCGATGTGATTGCAATTGAAAAAACAAATGAGTACAATGGATTATATCATGTCCTTGGTGGAGTATTAAATCCGCTTGCTCATGTTACGGCAGAACAACTTCATATTCAAGAACTTATTTCAAGAATTGAAAAAGGTGGGATTAATGAAGTTATTCTTGCACTTAATCCTGATACCGAAGGCGATACAACTTCGTTGTATTTAATAAAATTATTAAAGCAATATCCAATTAAAGTATCAAGAATTGCTCGTGGTTTACCAATTGGTGGCGACCTTGAATTTGCTGACCCTGCAACAATTGGTAGAGCCTTTAGCGGAAGAATAACATTGTGATGCAAAATTGGTATAAAGATTGGTTCGAATCTCCTAACTACCTTTATGTATATAATCATCGTGATGACTCAGATGCAAAAAGGTTATCTGAGTTAATTTTATCTGTAACTAATCTGCCTGAATCATCAAAAATTCTTGATGCAGCATGTGGTTCGGGCAGACATGCAATCTATCTTTCACTTAAAGGTTATAAAGTTTTTGGTTTTGACCTTAGCAAAAATTTACTGGGAAAAGCTTATGAGAATTCCGTTTTTCAAAATGTTAAATTAAATTTGATACAAGCAGATATCAGAGAAATTTGCTTTAAGACTGGGTTCGATTTAATACTGAATTTATTCACAAGCTTTGGTTACTTTGAAAATGATGACGAAAATTTTAGTTTCATAAGAAGAGCGGTAAATTTTCTCAAAGAAAATGGTTATTATGTAATGGATTATTTTAATAAATATTATTTAGAGAAAAATTTAGTACCACAATCAGAAAAAATTATTAATAATTTAAGAGTAATTGAAAAAAGAAAAATTGTAAACGACAGAGTTATTAAAGAAATAACAATTTCAAGTAATAATTCGATAGAAAAATATTTTGAATCTGTTAAATTGTATGATGTAAATACAATAATCGACGAATTTTTAAAAGCGGGATATAAATTTGATAAGATTTTTGGTGATTATGATGGAAACGAATTTCATGAAAATCTTTCACCGAGATTAATTTTATTTTTCAGAAAATGATAAGAAGATTTTTTTATATAACAATTATTTTTTCTTTGTTAATCTCATGTGATATTTTTACGACAAGAAATCCTGAGGAACCGAATAAACCAAGTTCCAGTTTTTTGGCAGCAACATCTCCAGAAATTCTGTTTAATAATTTCAAATCCTCAGTAGAAGAAAAAATTATTGAAAACTATATCTCTTGTTTTGTTGATACTTCATTCTTGAAAAAGAAATTTAGTTTTATACCTGCATCCGGTTCATCCGCTCAATATCCTGTGTTGAACAACTGGACAATTAGAGAAGAAAGGCAATATTTTATAAATTTAATATCGAAATTACCTCAAGGCAAAAATATAAATTTATTAATGGAGAACACTCAGAAATATTTATTTGGAGATAGTGCTGTTTATTATTTTGATTATATATTGACAATCAATTCAAACAATCAATTAATTGGCGGTACCTATAAAGGAAGTGCGCAGTTTAAAATATTTTATGATTCAAGAGAACAATGGTCAATTGTTGAGTGGCAGGATATTAAAAAAGAAAATTTTTTATGCTGGAGCGAGTTAAAAGGGAGGACAGCTTATTAAAAAATTTGCATTTATATTTTTGGTAATTATTATAAATAGCTGCTACAACCCATTTGCTCCAAAACTTGATGAAAATTTAAGCGGCTCACAAAGTCTAATAAGTGACTTGTCAAGTGTGGAGGGTGTTTTTAAAAATTTCCAGTATGCTTACACTTTTAAGGATACTTTAATTTATAGCCAACTATTAGATAAAAATTTCATCTTTACTTATCGGGATTACAACATTGGTGCAGATGTAAGCTGGGGAAGAGATGAAGAGATGAGAGTTACATATGGACTTTTTCAAAATTCACAACGACTTGATTTGATTTGGAATAATATTGTATCAATCAGTGGCGATTCCACTCATATTGTAAGAAGCTTTAATTTAACAATAACATTTAACCCAACAGATATAGTTTATGTTGATGGTAAAGTTAATCTTGAGTTAAACAAAGATTCAAATAATAAATGGAAGATTATTCACTGGATAGATGAATCAAATTTCTAATTGTTATGATAACATTTTACATTAAAGAAGCTTTGAGAATTTTTAACCGTTCACCTTTTGCATCAGTTGTAATTATATCAGTTACTACAATTGCAATATTGATGACAAGTTTTTCAATCCTAGTAATCCAGTTATCTAATAAGTATTCTCAAAGAATAAAGAAAAGTATAGAAGTCACTGTATTCTTAGAGAATTTTATTGATTCATCAAGAATTCAATTAATACACGAAGAAATATTAAATCAACCAAATATTGCATCTATAAAATTTATAAGTAAGGAAGAAGCAGTAAAAGAATTTATACGAGATACTGGAGAAGACTTTAGAGATGTGTTAACAGAAAATCCATTACCACCTTCTTTTATTATAAAATTTAAGCCAGAAAAAATATCATATGAAAATATTATTACAGAAATAAACAGATTAAAGTCAATTTCAGGTATAACAGATGTAGTTTATGATAATGAATTTATTATAAAGATTTTGAAATATTTGAAATCCGGTCAAGTAATTGTGTACATATTTTCTGTTCTATTAATTTTACTTTCAATTTATCTTGTTTATACAAACAGCAGAATTCAAATAGAATCTAATAAAAATTTATATCAAACAATGAAGCTTGTTGGAGCAAAATTATCAACCATTAAGATTCCAATCATATTATATGGAATTCTAATTGGAATAATATCAGGAATAATATGTATTGGTATTAATTATATTTTAGAGTTATTATTGATTACCTTACTAAATAATATTAAATTGAGCATAGTTTTTAAGGGCAATTATATAATTGCATTATTAACTGGAATAATATTAGGATTTATTGGAAGTTATTTTTCATCTAGAACAATTTCATTAACAATTTTACAGGAAGATTTAAGGTGAGGGCTTAATGATAAAAAGAAAATTATTTATACTAACATTTTTCCTTCTAATTTTTTCATCAATAGATGCTCAGGTTAAGGATTATGAACTTGGTTCATCAAATTTGTTTAATCGTTACAATCAGGCATCAGGCTATTTTGATTTTTCTGACCCTGAAGCCGTTAATATAAAAGTATCGATTTGGGGTTTTGTTCGCTATCCTGGGAAATATGTAGTCCCAATTTATACTACTGTTATTGATTTATTATCATATGCGGGTGGTCCGACTGATGCAGCTCATCTTGATGATTTAAGAATTTATCGTGTTAATGAAGATTCTACACAGGTACTAATAAAAATTGATTATAATGATATTATGTATGAAAGTAAATTAACAAAAGCTTATAAAAAACCTCCTAATTTAGAAGCTGGTGATATTCTGGTTGTACCAGGTGCTCCAAGATTATATACAAGAGATAAAGTTAGTATTTGGGTTTCTGTTTTGAGTGCTTTAATATCATTATCTATATTAATCCTAAACATAACAAGAAATTAATGAGGGTATTGTGGAAGCAGTAAACAACAGAGATTATCAGGACTCAAATTCATTGAGAGAATATGTAAACTTGATAAAACTAAATCTCGGTGTTATAATAATTATTGGTTTGACAGGTTTGATTATTGGTGCAGTTTATGCTATAAATGCTCCTGACATTTATAAAACTACAACAGCCTTAAAAATTACAAAACCGCAAGGAAGTATCTTAGATTCTCCATTAATACCTGAATTTCAGGATTTTGGAAGTGACAGATTTATAGCAAATGAAATTGAAATATTAAAGAGTTACAAATTAAGAGATAAAGTTGCACAAGCATTAATTGATAGTTTCAAAACTTCAGGTACAAAAAATATTTTTAGCTTAATAATAGATAATTCCGAACAAAAAAGCATTCCTGTGCTTCTTCCTAAAGAAGATATTATAGATATTTTAGAGAAAGCGGTTTCGATTGACCAGAAACGCGGTCTGGATATTGTTGAAATTAATGTTGAATCCCCATCACCAAAAGAAGCAGCCATTATAGCAAATAGTTATGCTGCAGCTTACAAAGAATTGAACCTTGAATATAATCGTCAACAATTAACAGCAATAAAAAATTTTTTAGCACAACAACGTGAAGAAAAACTTTCTGAACTTGCTCAGGTTGAAGAAGCATTAAGAAATTATCAAGAACAAAAAGGTATAGTTCAGCTGCCAGAACAAGCAAGAGCTTTAATAGAACAAACAACAGATTTTGAAGCTAAGATGAATGCAACAAAAATTGATTTGACTATTGCAGAGAAAACTCTAAATCAATACAAAGCTGAATTAGCAAAGAAAGATCCAAACATAAAAGATTATATTGAAAGTTTTGCAACAGAACCTTATATAAAAAATTTACAAATGCAAATTGCAGATTTAATGACACAAAAAGATCGTGCATTATCTTCGAGTAGAGATTCACGTAAGAAAGATGAGATAATTAGAGAATTTGATTCTAAGATTAACGATTTAAGAGAAAAATTAAACAGCCAGCTTACAGTCTATCGTGCTGGTATCTTAGCTGCAAGTCCTGATGAAATAAAAGATTTAACAAAAAAAGTTCTTGAAGAAGAAGTAAAATATCAGTCATTATTAGCCTCATATAAAAAATTGAATGAAATTGTTGGAGAATATGATAAAAGATTAAGCAAACTTCCTACAAGTTCAATTGACCTTGCAAGATTATCAAGAGAACAATCTGCATATGAAAAATTATATCTTCAAGTTGAAGAGAAATATCAAGAAGCAATTATTAATGAACAATCTGTCCCAGGTAATGTATTAATCATTGACCCTGCACTTATTCCACTTAAACCAGCTAAACCAAATAGACCTTTAATTGTAGTAATAGGATTATTCTTAGGTTTAGGACTGGGAGTTAGCTTTGCATTTGTACGTAATCGTTTTGATAATACTATTAAAACTCCTGAAGATATTCAAAACAGAAATATTAATATTCTTGCATGGATACCTCAAATTGAAGGATTAAATAGTAATAATAAAGAATTAGAATTTATTGTTGCAAAAAAACCTGATGCAAGTGCAAGCGAAGCTTATAGAGCCCTTAGAACAAGAATTAAATTTTCTAAGATTGATAAAGAATCCTTAAAAATAATTTTAGTAACATCCTCAATGTCACTTGAAGGTAAGACAACCACTTCGGTAAATCTTGCTGGAAGTCTTGCTCTTGCAAATTTTAAAACACTTTTGTTAGATGCAGATTTGAGAAAACCAAGAGTTCATAATGTTTTTAATGAAAAAAGATTTCCAGGTTTTACTGATTACTTTTTTGGTCAAGCATCTTTTGAACAAATTTTGCGTCATACTCCAGTTAATAATTTATTTTATATAAGTGCCGGTACGATTCCTCCTAATCCTTCTGAAATTCTTGGTTCTACTCAAATGGAATCTTTTCTGGAAAAATTAAGAAAGGATTTTGATTATATAATTCTTGATTCTGCTCCTCTTATTGCTGTAACAGATTCTGAAATATTAGCTCAATATGTTGATGGAACTATTCTTGTAGTTTCTGCAAACAATACTGAAGTTGATTTGATGGAAAAATCAGTCGATATATTAAGAAGAGATAATTTATCGTTTCTGGGAGTTGTATTGAATAATTTTCAATATAGAAGCGGTTATAGTTCTTATTACAAATATTATTACTATTATTCAAATCCTACAAATGGCTCAAAGAAAAGTAAGGTCAAAGTTTAATTAATGCAGAAAAAAGTTGCTGTTGTAACTGGCGGAGCTGGATTTCTTGGCTCACACCTTTGTGATAGATTAATTAATGAAGGAATGAAGGTTATCTGCCTTGATAATCTTTTAACAGGCAGAATAGAAAATATTGAACATCTTTTTGGAAACGAAAATTTTCAGTTCATTAAACTTGATGTTACAAATTATATTCATGTCCCTTCGAAAGTAGATTATGTATTGCATTTTGCATCTCCTGCAAGTCCAATCGATTATCTTAAACTTCCAATTCAAACTCTTAAGGTTGGATCACTTGGGACACATAAAGCACTTGGATTGGCAAAAGAAAAAAATGCTGTTTTCCTTTTAGCTTCAACTTCAGAAGTTTATGGAGACCCGCTTGTTCATCCTCAAAGTGAAGATTACTGGGGAAATGTTAATCCAGTTGGACCCCGTGGTGTTTACGACGAAGCTAAACGATTTGCTGAAGCCATGACAATGGCATATCACCGCTATCATGGACTGCAAACAAGAATTGTGAGAATATTTAACACATACGGTCCAAGAATGAGAATTGATGATGGACGTGCTTTGCCAGCTTTTTTCTCTCAAGCTTTAAGAGGTGAAGATGTAACGGTTTTTGGTGATGGTTCTCAAACTCGTAGTTTTTGTTATGTGGATGATTTAATAGAAGGCATTTTTAGATTGTTGATGTCAAATGAAGTTTATCCTGTTAATATTGGAAATCCAGATGAAGTTTCTCTAAAAGATTTTGCTGAAGAAGTGATTAAAATATGTAACTCAAAAAGTAAAATTGTTTACAAAGAATTACCTGAAGATGACCCGAAAGTTCGCCAGCCAGATATAACCCGCGCAAAAAAAATTCTTAACTGGGAACCAAAGATTAGTAGAACAGAGGGCTTGAAATTAACACTTGAGTATTTTAAGAAAATGATTCTTGGAAATAATCAACAAGCATGATTTTTTTATTATTATCAAAAGAAAAAATTTCCAAAAAGATTTTCAGTTAACAACCTATAAAAAACTTTACTGTTTATTTACAGCATAAAAGTTATTTCAAAATGTAAACTATTGATTTCTTCTGGTATTCAAATTTTTTTGCATCTTCCTACATGAAAATAACAAGAAAACTTAATAGAAATTTGTGTCAATTGTGTTATATTTTTTTAGATATTAGTATTGAAATCAATCTCATATATGTTTTTGACATTAGGGATCACTTTAAAATAGAATTTATTTTTTGAAATACTCTTTCTGCTATTTCTTTATGACCTTTGAGGTCAGGATGTAATCCATCCCAGAAGTTTTGAGGAGAAACAGTTGAAAATAAACTTAGAAAATATATGTTTTCATGCTCTGCAAGTTTACCATATTCTTTTTCTAATTTTATTAATGAATTGTAAGTATTCTCGTTATACTTCTTATGTTTGTTTATATCTGACATCGTTTCTAAATTAATATTGCACGGGGACATTAATAAAATTTTTGAATCTGGTGCTTTATTTTTTATTTCAGAAATCATCCATTTAATATTTAATACACATGCATTAACCAAGCTGTCGTTTCCATCTTTTAAATCATTTACACCAAGCAATATTAAAAATAAATCTGCATCAGGGTATTTTTCTAAAATTGGAAGCAATTCATTTTTATCTGAAGTTTTTCTTCCTTTTCTGCCTTCATTTATCATTAATAAATTTTCACTCTTGCTGGCAATTTGTTCTACCCAGCCGTTTCCTTCTACTCCTGCTCCGTAAGTAATTGAATCTCCAAAGCACACAACTTTATATTTAGACTTTTGAGTTAACATCATAAATGAACTTAAAATTATTATCAAAGTTAATGATAAAATTATTTTAATAATATTTTTCATAATTAACTCATCTTTTTTGTAAGACATTTTCATTTGGGGCATATTTCTTTTGCCATTCAGTATATTTGTTTAGAACTTCTTGGGGTGCGTATGTATACCATGAATAGCCGGCTCTTCTTTCATGCTCTACTTCTGCAAGTGTATAAACAATTTTTTTATTACGATTGCAAAATATTGGTTTATGAGTTTTTAATTCATAATAACGAGTCCATATTGGAGGAGCTGTTGAATCTTCAACAACTATTCTGTCATAATCAAATGTACTGTAATAATATTTTTTCGGTTCAATTTTTTTCTCTACTATTTTTATCCCTTTTATTTTAGAATCTTCAAACCATCTAACTGCACTTTGAATTGCATTAATTATTTCATTAGATGGATTTTCAATGTTCATTAAAAAGAGAACAACTTCAGCACTTTCGCCATTACATATACATGGTGGTTCAAAAGCTCTTGCCCACTGAGGGAATAATCCAACATTATCTGCTTGTTGCGGCCAGGCTGTAAGTTTTCCATTATCATTTATTTGTGTTTTGAGAATACATTCTAAACCTTTTTCAAAAGCTGCTTTTACTTTCTCTCTTCTTAAATTATCAACAAATGAATAATGAGGTTTATTTTGAACAATGTTATAAAGAACTTTCATTATACCAATCATTACTCCATCGTTGAAAGTAATATATTTTCTGTAACCACTTGTATCGGGATAATATTGAGGCCAGCCACCATTTGGATATTGAGCAGAAAGAATGTAATCAATGCCTTTCAAACATGCTTCTTTATATTTTTCATCATGAATTAAATAATAAGCCTGAGCAAGGTATTCAACTTGAGTATGAGTTGTCCAGTTGTCGAATGTGGTATTCAATTGATTTTTAGTTTTTCTTAGAGAATCTTTTTGTTCTTCCGTAAGAATTGCAAGCATATCATAATTTTTGGGCCACCCGCCGTTTTCTTTCTGATATAATAAAATGTTATCCGCAATTTCTTTAACATTTTCAGGTTTATAACGGGGACGCTCTGGGAGAGGATGAATTACATTATCTTCTGCATAAATATCATACCAATGATGAGCACTATTTTGAAATCCGGAAACATCAGGAAATTTTTTTATATAACTATTTTGAGCATAGAGAATAGATATGTTAACAATAAGTGTGAATAATATTTTTTTCATGATATTTTAATCCTCAAAAATTTCTACTGTATTGTGGTTTTTAACCAATCAAGAAAAATATTGACCCATGAAGATGCTCTTCCTCTATCGGGTTCTATTGCAAAACCATGTCCACCTTTATCATAAATATGCATTTCAACAGGTATGTTATTTTTAATTAACTCATTAAAAAAGTTAATACTTTGCTCGACCGGCACACGCTTATCATCTGAAGCATGAACAATAAATGTAGGAGGAAATTTATCTTGAACTTTTTGATATAAATTTTGAAGCCATGGATAAATTAAAACTGCAAAATCAGGAGTGCAGCTGATTGAGTCAATTTTATCATTCATAATTGTTTTTTTGTTAATAATCATATTTGCAGCTAAATGACCACCAGCAGAAAAACCTAAGATTCCAATTTTATTTGGATTAATATCAAATTCAATTGCTTTTGCTCTTACAAAACTAACTGCACGTTGAGCATCGATGAGAGCAAGATTTTCGTTTAGTCTGTATTTTAATATAAAAGCATTTATTCCATTTTCATTTAACCATCTTGCTAATTTTATACCTTCTTTTTCGAATGTAATATGATTATATCCTCCGCCAGGGAAAATTATAATTGTTGGTGTATTATAATTTCGATTTTTACATAAAAAAACAGAAAGTTCTGGTTGGTTCACATTTTTGAAACGGCCATCTTCATAAGTTTCATTGTTAATTAAATTTTCACTGCCTGGTGCAATAGTTTCCCATAATCTTAATGTTTTAATTTGACCAAAAGAAATTTCTGTGCACACGAACAAAACAAAAAATATTTTAACGAAGAATTTCAAGTTTTAGACTCCTTATTTTATTTTTTTACAAAATCTTCACGGTAAGGATGAAAGATGTCTATTAATAAACTTCCTTCTTCAAGTGCTAAAACGCCATGTTCAACATCGGGTGGAACGAAATAAACATCACCTGCTTTTTGAACTTTCTTTTCACTGCCAAGTGTGACTTCGAATGAACCCGTGACAATGTATGAAACCTGTTTATGAGGATGTTTATGCAAATATCCAATTGCTCCTTTCTTAAATTCAACTGCAGTAAGCATTAAATCTTTATCGTAGGCCATAACTTTTCTTCTGACTCCATCACCAACATTTTCCCATGGAATTTCTTCATTAAAAACGAAACCAGTAATTCCAAAATTATTATTCATAACAACCTCCAAATATTATTTTTGATATAACAAATTTACATTTATTGATTCACTTCATAAAGAAATTTTTTAACAAGTTATTTAAAAGGTTTTCTTAATTTTGTAAATAAAATTATTGTTCATAACAATTAAGGATTTATTATGAGTATTCTTCTCGATAAAAAAACAAGAGTACTTGTTCAGGGGATAACTGGCAGCGAAGGTTCCTTTCATACACGGCAGATGATTGAGTATGGAACCAATATTGTTGCTGGTGTAACACCTGGCAAAGGTGGACAAAAGTTTGAAGATACTGACATTCCAATTTTTAATACTGTGTCCGAAGCTGTCAAAGCTACTAAAGCAAATGCTTCCGCAATTTTTGTACCGCCTGCTTTTGCTTCAGATGCAATATTAGAAGCTGCAAATTCAGGTATCAAACTGATTGTGTGTATTACTGAAGGAATTCCAACGAAAGATATGATTGCAGTTTACAATTCATTAAAAGGAAAAGATGTTAGATTGATTGGACCGAACTGCCCTGGAATAATATCTCCAGGGAAAGCCAAAATTGGAATAATGCCGGGGTTCATTCATAAAAAAGGAAAAATTGGTGTTGTATCTCGAAGTGGAACTTTAACTTATGAAGCTGTAAAACAATTAACTGATTTAGGAATTGGTCAATCTACATGTGTAGGGATTGGAGGTGACCCTGTAGTTGGTTCTCAATTTATAGACATTATAAAATTATTTAATGAAGACCCTGATACAGAAGGAATTGTAATGATTGGTGAAATTGGAGGCAATGCTGAAGAAGAGGCTGCAGCTTATATAAAAAAATATGTTAAAAAACCTGTAGTAGGATTTATAGCAGGAAGAACTGCTCCTCCAGGAAGACGAATGGGTCATGCTGGGGCAATAATTTCAGGCGGTAAAGGTACTGCAGTAGAAAAAATGGAAGCAATGAAGAAAGCAGGAATTTATGTGGTTGAAAGTCCAGCTGAAATTGGTATCACAATGAAAAAAGCTCTTGAAAAAGAGAAAATTCATAAAAGTAAATTGTCAATTAAAAAATCGGTATCTAAAAAGAAATCATTGAATAAAAAGAATAAATCAATTAAAAAACAAATTAAGAACAAAATTCCTAATTCCTAATTTCTAATTCCTAATTATTAATAAATTGAGGAGTAAAAATTGAACAACAGAACACTTGCTATACTCAAACCAGATTGTGTGAGAAAAAATTTAATTGGAAAAGTAATAACACACATACAAGAAGCAGGATTTAAAATAATTGCAATGAAAATGATAAAATTAACACCTGATGCTGCAAAAGGATTTTACGAAATACACAAAGAACGACCATTCTTCAATGATTTGATTGCTTATATGACATCAGGTCCATGTGTGCCAATAGTACTTGAAAAAGAAAATGCTGTTGAAGAATTTAGAAAATTAATAGGAGCAACAGACCCTGCAAGAGCAGAAGAAGGAACTATAAGAAAATTATATGCTGATAATATTCAAGAAAATATTGTTCATGGTTCTGATTCTAATGAAAATGCGGCAAAAGAAATTTCACACTTTTTTTCAAGAAGAGAACTTCTCGAAATTAACGGATGGAATAATTAATAAATTTTTTAATTAATTAAAACAGAGTTGAAATGAAAAAAACTTATTTATTATTGATAATAATTTCCATTAGTTTCTTTTTTTCTTGCAGTAAAAAGGAAGAAAAGCAAAAGGCAGAGATTGCAAAGTCAAATCTTGAAAGTATTGACCTGAAAGGCGAGAAAGTATTTTTACGTTATAAATTTGAAAAAGGGGATAAGTTCAAATACAAGCTTACAACAATTACATCATCTCAGGAGAGTGTTCAAGCAGATTCCCTTATGCAGGCTAAATCGACTCAAACAACTACTTATGTTTTTGACCTTGAAGTAATTGATGTTGATGCAGATAAAATAGCTGAACTGGGAATTACAATTTCTTCTCTTAAACTTGATGCTGATATAAATGGACAAAAAATTAGTTTTGATTCCAATAAACAATTGACTGAAGAAGAAAAACAAAAATTTGGTGATTACTTAACTATTCACAATACACCATATCGTGCAAGAGTTAGTGAACTTGGAGAAGTAATTGAGGTTTTCCGTTTGGATAAGATGATTGATAAATTAAATTCTTTGCAGCCACAAAAACAAAATTTAACAGCAGAACAAAAATCTCAATATGCTAAAAGTTTAGGAGATGCTCTTATTCGTCCAATTACTCAACTAATATTTCGTGAACTTCCTCAAAAATCTTTAGCAAAAGATTCTACATGGGAAAAAAGTTATCCGGGTCAATTGAGTGTTTTTCAAATTAATAATACAATTACATATAAAATAGAAGATTTTGTAAAAATCAAAAACGATAAAGCTGCAAAGTTAAGTGCAAATTTATCCTGCACATGGACAGGGAATAAAAAGGGTGAAGATAACGGCATTAAGTATAATTTTAGTGACCCTAAAATTTCTGGGACAGGAAACATTTTATTTAACATTGATAAGGGATTACTGATTCGTGCTGAAACAGGAACCAGTGTAGAATTAACTGCTAATTTAGAATTGAAAGATGCAACACAGAAAATCAGAAAAACTACACGAAAGGATATTACAACAAATAAAAATATAATTGAGTTAATGTAAATTGATTTTAGGTTGTCTAAAAGTAAAATTTTATATATGTAAAATGTTGGTTTAATTTATTTTCTGTTTATAAAATCTGAATAATTACTTTTTAGACAACCTCATTTTTTAATTTGTAATTCAAGTAAATATTAAACTAAGTATGATTTATTCCATTTCAACACTTCTTGCAAAGATATAATCGATATTTTTAAGCATTAAATCGGGATTAAAAATTTCATCAAGTTCTTTTTCTGACAAATATTTCTTTACAGTATCTGATGTTAATAGTTCATCTTTAAGATTTTTTGATTTATCCTGCCATACATTCATAGCAGAATTCTGAACAATTTGGTAAGCATCTTCTCGTGTCATTCCTTTTTCAACAAGTTTCAATAATACTGTTTGAGAAAATATTAATCCTCTTGTTAGATTCAAGTTTTTAATCATGTTTTCAGGATAGATAATTAATTTGTCAATTAAATTAGTTGCAAGGTGCAGGATATAATCCAAAGCAATGCAACTATCTGGAATAATAATTCTTTCAACAGATGAATGAGAGATATCTCGTTCATGCCATAGAGCAACATTTTCAAGTGCAGCAATTGAATTTGCACGAAGCAGACGAGCAATTCCCGTAATTCGTTCACTTATAATTGGATTACGCTTATGAGGCATGGCAGAAGAACCTTTCTGTCCTTTTGAAAAATATTCTTCTGCTTCAAGAACTTCAGTTCTTTGGAGATGACGAATTTCTACTGCAATTTTTTCTAAAGATGTTCCAATAATTGATAGAGTTGTTAAAAATTCTGCGTGTCTATCTCTTTGAACCACTTGAGTTGCAACTGGTTCGGGTTTTAATCCCAATTTCTCGCAAACATGTTTTTCAACTTCAGGGGATAAATGTTCAAAAGTTCCAACTGCTCCGGAAATTTTACCAACACTTATAACATCAATTGCTTTCTGAAGTCTTTCAATGTTTCTTTTTGCTTCTTCATACCATAATGCAAATTTTAATCCCATTGAATATGCTTCTGCATGAATACCGTGACTTCTTCCGACACAGATAGTTTTTTTGTGTTCAATAGCTCTTTTCTTTAAAACATTTTTGAGTTCAATTAAATCATTAAGTAGTATTTCACCAGCTGATTTCATTTGATATGCAAGAGCAGTATCAAGTATATCAGAAGAAGTCATTCCATAATGAATATGGCGCGAAGCAGGACCGACATTTTCAGCTACATTTGTTAAGAATGCAATAACATCGTGTTTTGTTGTTTCTTCAATTTCTAAGATACGATTGATATCAAACTTTGCTTTTGATTTAATTTCTTCTAAATCTTCTTTTGGTATTTGTCCAAGATTGTACCTTGCTTCGCATGCTAATATTTCAATTTTAAGCCAGGTATCGAACTTAAATTGGTCTTCCCAGATTTTTCCCATCTGGGGACGAGTGTAACGAGGAATCATCTTCTCTCCAATTTCATTTTTTTTGTTAAATAATTATTGTCTCTTAAAATTTTTACTTCGATTACATCATCAGGTCTGAATTCCTGAAGAATGCCAATCAAAGTATTTTCATCATTAATTTTGAAATTATTTATTCCAAGAATTATATCATAAACCTGCAAACCAGCTTTTTGTGCAGGAGAATTTTTTGCAACCTGTGTAATAATAACTCCACGCGAACTTTTAAGATTATATGCTTTTGCAATTGAAGGGTCTATTGTTTGAATACTTAATCCAGTCCAGAAATCTCTGTCAATTTTTCCTTTTTCTTTTAATTCTTTTATAATTCTTTTGATTTTATTAACTGGAATTGCAAAACCTACACCTACATTTCCAGATGAACCTTGTGCAGTGTAAATAAGCGTGTTCATTCCAATAAGTTCTCCATTAGCATTTACGAGTGGTCCACCACTATTACCTGAATTAATTGCAGCATCAGTTTGAAGCATATCAACATAGTATCGATTATTAGCTGCACCAAGATTCATCCCTTTTGCAGAAATTACACCAACTGTTACAGTTGGCTGGTCATTAATATCAAATAAACCAAAAGGATTTCCTAAAGCTATAACCCACTCTCCAATTAAAATATCATCAGAGTTACCTAATTTAATGTATGGAAGATTTTGAGCATCAATTTTCAGTAAACAAATATCTGATACTTGATCAGTTCCAACAATTTTTGCTTCGTATTGTGAGCCATCAGTTAATGTAACAATTGCTTCAACCGCATTTCCTGCTACATGGTCATTTGTTAAAATATAGCCATCGGGAGAAATTATTGCCCCCGAACCTAGACCACGAATTTGTTGATTATAAACGCGGTCACCAAAAAACTGTCTGAAAAATGGATCATATGAAAGAAAGTCGCGATACTGTCTAATTTCTATTACATTTATTCCAACTACTGCAGGACTTACCTGAGCAACTGTTTTTGTAATAATTGTTTCTCTACCGTTTGAGATATCATTATTAATTTGTTGTCTTTGAGATACAGTTGTAGCATTGATACTCTTATTTTCAAGAACTGAACTTAAATAATCTCCGCCAGTTATATGTTTTTTCAATATCAATGCATAAATAGCAGTTGTTAAAATTAAAGTAGTGAGCGACGAGAAAACAATAATTTTTGTTTTATTCATCTTAGTCTTTCCTTGATTTTAAACTTTGTTGTAAAAAATATTCTTTTATTGGCTTGATATGTTTAATCAGGATAATCAAGAGCATAATTGAAACCATTATGCTAAATTCCATATTTGAAGCAGCAGGTGGATTTGTATATTTATTCATAATTTCTGAAGAAGAAAAAGACAGTGCGCCAGTAAGCAAAGTTGCACTAAAATTTCCAAAATGAATATTTCTTCTAAAAGCATAGGATAAAAGCCATAATAAAATCCATATCCCTAAAATTGGAATCGAAAGAATAAGAGCACCACCTGCAGCAGTTGCTAAACCTCTTCCACCTTTAAATTTTATCCAGAATGAAAAACAATGACTTAAAACAGCTCCAATTAATGCAACCATCAATATTGAGAATTCGTATTCAAACAAAAGTTTTGCTAAATAGACACTTATAAAACCTTTCAACAAATCAATTATAAAAATTAACAAGCCAATCAATTTTGATTTTGTTATATCGTAAGAATTCATTGCGCCAACATTACCGGTGCCTGCTTCTGTTATATCTATATTCTTAAATTTTTTTAGAATGATATATGCTGTTGGGAAAGAACCAATTATAATTCCTATCAATGCACTTAAAATGTAATTCATAATTTTATTCCATATTTTGAAAACAAATTTAATAAAAATTAGGTATTTAATTTTTCTTACATATTAAACAAAAATTAATGCATTTATTCTTAAGTTAATTTTGAAATTCTATTTTCTTATTATAAATCAGAAAATATTGTTGTTAAATTTTTTCTTAAAATAAATTTTTCAAAAGAAAATATTATTTCTTTGCAGATTAAATAAAATTATTAAATTTGATTTTATAAAAAATAAAAACGGAGTAAATAGGATGGTTAAATATATTGGCAGGTTTAATGTAATACCTTCGTTGCCTGCAAAATTAGAACCGCTTCGTGAGATAGTTTATAATTTATACTGGACATGGCATTATGATGCTATTGATCTTTTCAGAAGATTAGATTCGAGATTGTGGGAAGAAACTTATCATAATCCCGTTTTAATGCTGGGTAGAATTAGTCAAGAAAGATTAAATGAAGTTGCAAATGATGATAGTTTCGTTTCACATATGAATAGAGTTGCAGCTCAATTAAAAATTTATAGAGAAGAAAAAACCTGGTATCACAAAAATTTCAATTTCGAAAAAGAAAATGTAATTGCTTACTTTTCTGCTGAATATGGATTAACCGAATCATTACAAATTTATTCTGGTGGACTTGGTGTATTGGCAGGAGACCATTTAAAATCTTCAAGTGATTTAGGACTGCCTTTAGTTGGTGTCGGTTTATGTTATAAGGAAGGTTATCTTCAACAATATTTAACCAATGACGGTTGGCAGCAGGAAAAATATGAAATTACAGATTTTTATAATCAGCCAATGACATTAATAATGAATGGGGATAAAACTCCTCTTAAAATTGAGCTAAGTTTTCCTGGAAGAACAGTGTATGTTCAAATCTGGAAAATTATGGTTGGCAGAGTTCCGCTATTTTTATTAGATACAAATGTTCCTGAAAATAACGAGGAAGATAGAAAAATTACAAGAACACTTTATGGCGGTACAATTGAAACAAGAATTCAACAGGAGATTGTTCTAGGCATTGGCGGAATTCGTGCATTATATGCTATGGGAATTAAACCTCTTGTTTGTCACATGAATGAAGGACATTCTGCATTTCTTGCACTTGAAAGAATTCGTATTTTGATGCAGATGTATAATCTCACGTTCCATGAAGCACGTGACATAAACTTTTATTCTAATGTTTTCACTACTCATACTCCCGTTCCTGCAGGTATTGATATATTTCCAAATGAGTTGATGGAAAAATATTTTGGTTCATACTATCGTAATGAATTAAAAATAGACGATAAAACTTTTTATAGTCTGGGTACAATAATTAAAAATAAACCTCCGGTCAATTATAACATGGCTCATCTTGCAATGAACATGGCTGGATTTGTAAATGGTGTGAGCAGACTACATGGAACAGTGTCAAAGAAAATGTGGCAATCAGGTTTTATTGATATTCCTTTTGATGAAATTCCAATAGATTATGTAACTAATGGTGTTCATACACATTCTCATCTGTCAAATGATATGCAGGAATTACTATATCGATATCTTGGTGAAAAATTTATGCGTGACCCGTCTGATAAAGAAATCTGGAAAAGAATAGATGATATACCTGATGAAGAATTATGGCGTACTCATGAAAGAAGAAGAGAACGTCTTGTAGCTTTTGCAAGAAAAAGATTGAGACAGCAAATTATTGAAAAAGGTGGTTCTATTTCTGAAATTAATGCTGCTAAAGAAGTTCTTGATGCTCAATCATTAACAATTGGTTTTGCAAGAAGATTTGTTGCTTACAAACGGGCAACTCTTATATTCAGAGATGTTGAAAGATTGGCAAGTATTTTATGCAATCCTGATTATCCTGTCCAAATAATTTTTGCAGGGAAAGCTCATCCGCGTGATGAGGAAGGTAAAAAAATTATTCAGGAAGTAATTGCAATGACTAAAGAACCACACTTAAGAAAAAAAATTGTATTCATTGAAAATTATGATATGAATGTTGCTCGTTATATGGTGGAAGGTTGCGATATCTGGTTAAATACACCAAGGAGACCTCTCGAAGCAAGTGGTACATCTGGTATGAAAGTAATCGCAAATGGAGGGTTAAACTTTAGTGTGCTTGATGGATGGTGGGACGAAGCTTATGATTCCGATATTGGCTGGAAAATTGGTAATGGCGAAGAATATGATAACCCCGGTTATCAGGACGAAGTGGAATCAAGATTAATCTATGAAATTCTTGAAAAAGAAATTGTTCCATTATTTTATAACAGGGGAGAAGATAAACTTCCTCGCGGATGGATTACAATGATGAAAAATTCAATGAAAAAACTTGGACCTGTTTTCAATACTCATAGAATGGTTCAGGAATATGCTCAAAAATTTTATTTCAAAGCTTATGAAAAAAGAATTTACTTGATGAATAATAACTGGAAAAAAGCAAAAGAATTTACTGCATGGAAACAAAAAGTAATTGATAACTGGAGTAAAGTTAAATTTATCAGTATTTCTGAAGAACAAAAAGGTGTCGACTTAATGGTGGGAAACAAATATCAAATATTTGCTGATGTTGAACTTGGTGATTTAACTCCTAACGATGTAGATGTTCAGATTTATTATGGAAAAGTTGATAATGGTTCTGAACAATCACATAATTATGTTAATATGATTTATGTTCCTAAAAAACAAAAAACAAATGTATTTACTTACAAAGGTGAAATTGAATGCAAACATACTGGACAATTTGGCTTCACTTTAAGAATTCTGCCAAAACATGAATTGCTTATTAATCAATTTGAACTTGGATTAATTCGCTGGGCTTAATAAATATGCTGTTAGAAACATTAGACCTGAAAACAAAAGACATTCTTATTTATTCAAAAAATCAATTTAATTTCAATGATAATTTTAAAATTATTTATAAAAATGAAAGAATAAAAAGACCACATCCAATAAGCTATTTTGAAGTATGCAACTATATCAAAGATCCTTCTCCAAAAAATCTTATTGTATATAGATTATTAACAAATATTCAAAATCTTGATGCTTATTCCACCAAATATGGATATTTTATAAAAATTGATGATAAAATTGAATTGATATACTTTGATCCAATATTTGCAATTAAAGATTTGCGTCATCTCCAATTTAATTTTGACCCGCAAAAATTTCGATTTAGAATTCAACAGGTTGGATTAACTTCCATTACAAAATGGGAAAAAGAACCAAACTTTGCAGAAGTTTATAGTTTTGATTTGAAAGCAATCGAAGCACAAAATCAAAACGATAAAATATTTGCTGATGCTATATTTGCACTTGATCCTAATTATATTGATGAAGAATATACAGATACAGATTTTGCAGTTATACCAAAAGCTAATTCAACTATTGAGACTGATTTAAAGAGAAATGACTTAAATAATCTAAGAGAAGAAAATATTAAACAAATAAATAATCGTGAAAATTTTAGTAAACCCAATTCACCATCACATGATGAAGTTCATTCGTTGAGGGAAGAAATTATATCACTTCTCAAACAGGCTCTTGTTATACATGAAAATCAAGTAAAAGAAAATAAAATTGAGAGGAATAAAATAATTGAAGAAAAAGATACAACTCCTCGTTTAGAAAATCTTTTTGATTTATTTAAAACAACTTTTAAATCAGAACAGCTTGATAAGCGAAAGCGTGAAAATATAATCCTTAGATTCGATAAATAATAATTTTATTAAAAGAAATTTTTTTATAATTGAATAGCTGATTATAAAAAATATTCGGAAGGGCAAACTGCAGGTAAATGTATCCTATTAATGATTTTTTTAATTATTGCATGCTTCATCATTAAAAAATATTTCTTTAAGGAAACTGAAAATTATTTATATTAAAAGCGAGGGAAGATTATGAACTACAAAAAAGAATTACTCAATAAAATTCAGAACAAAACAGCTGTGGTTGGAATTATAGGAATGGGTTATGTCGGGCTTCCATTAGCATTAGCATTTGCTAACAATGATTTTAATGTTATTGGTTTTGACATTGATGAAAATAAAATTCCAGTTTTAAATTCTGGTAAAAGTTATATTAAACATATTGATGGAAAATTAATTAAAGCAATTGTTGATAAAAGGAAATTTGAAGCTACAAACGATTTTACAAGATTACCAGAATGTGATGCTATTATTATTTGTGTGCCCACACCATTAAATCAGCACAGAGAACCGGATATGACATATGTAGAAAATACTGCAATGACAATTCAAAAATATTTAAGAAAAGGTCAATTAATTTCTCTTGAAAGCACTACATATCCAGGTACAACAGAGGAATTACTTCTTCCATTATTTGAAACAGCACCAAGAGTTAAATTGCCAATAACAAATTCTGATGAGTTTGTTAAAAACTATCAAACATTTAGTGTGGGAAAAGATTTCTTCCTTGCATTCAGTCCAGAGCGTGAAGATCCTGGCAATAAAAATTTTACAACGAGTACAATTCCTAAAATTGTTGGTGGGGTTACAAAGTCATGTCAGGAAGTTGCAGTTAAATTATACAGTCAAATAGTAAATAAAACAGTTCCAGTATCTTCACCAAGAGTTGCCGAAGCAGCTAAATTGCTGGAAAATATTTATCGCTCTGTAAATATTGCTCTTGTTAACGAACTCAAAATGGTTTTTGAAAAAATGAATATTGATATTTGGGAAGTTATAGAAGCAGCTAAAACAAAACCTTTTGGTTTTCAAGCATTTTATCCAGGCCCTGGTTTAGGAGGGCATTGTATACCAATCGACCCATTTTATTTAACATGGAAAGCACGCGAGTATGAAGTAAATACAAAATTCATCGAATTAGCAGGTGAAATAAATACATTTCAACCTTATCATGTTGTAGAACGTGCAATTGAAGTGTTAAATGAACATCAAAAGACTCTTAAGGGAAGTAAAATTTTAATTCTTGGAGTTGCATACAAAAAGAACATTGATGATATGCGTGAATCCCCTTCATTAAAATTAATAGAAATATTAAGAGAAAAGGGAGCTGAAGTTGATTACAATGACCCATATCTTCCAAAACTTCCTCCAACAAGAAAATATAAATTTGACCTTTATTCTGTTGAATTAAGAAAAGATTCAATTCGATTATATGACTTAATAATTTTAGCAACCGACCATGACGACTATGATTATGATTTTATTCGTAAAAATGCAAAATTAATTCTTGATACACGTAATGCTTTTAAGATTATGGGATTAAATGACGGAAAAATTTATAAAGCATGATAAACATGTTTGATATCAAAAATATTTTTAATTTATATTGAACACTTATAAAATAAAATTAAAAACTATGTTTAATTTTGCTATAACTGGAGTTGCAGGTTATATTGCCCCAAAACATTTACAGGCAATAAAAGATACAGGTAACAATCTTGTTGCAGCATTAGACCCTCATGATTCTGTTGGGATTTTAGACCAATATTTCCCCAATGCAAGTTTTTTTGTAGAGTTTGAGAGATTTGAACGACATCTTGATTTGTTAAGAAGAAAATCAGATTCCGAAAGAGTTCACTATTTGAGTATATGTTCACCAAATTTTTTACACGATTCACATATACGTCTGGCACTAAGAATCGGTGCGGATGCAATTTGTGAAAAACCAATTGTGCTTAATCCCTGGAATCTTGATGCACTCGAAAAAATTGAAATTGAAACTGGCAAAAAAGTTTATACTATTTTACAATTAAGGGTTCACCCGACAATTATTGAATTAAAGAATAAAATAGCTGAAGCAATTAGAAAAAATCCTAATGCTAAATTTAATATTAAACTTGATTACATTACATCAAGAGGATTGTGGTATGACTTTTCATGGAAAGGAGTGATAGAAAAATCCGGTGGGGTTGCAACAAATATTGGAATTCATTTCTTTGATATGTTAATCTGGATTTTCGGCGAACCAGTTCATAGCATTATAATAGAAAATCAGAAAAGGTCAATGCGTGGAGAACTTGAACTAAAACATGCAAGTGTAAATTGGCATCTTTCAATTAACTATGAAGATTTACCTGATGAAATTAAAAAAATGAACAAACGAACATATCGTTCAATTAAGATTAATGAGGAAGAACTTGAATTTACCGAAGGTTTTACAAATCTTCATACTGTAGTCTATAGAAATATTTTATCTGGCAATGGTTATGGTATTACTGATGCAAGACCATCTATAGAACTCGTTTATAAGATTAGAAATGGCATTAATTTTTAAAAATTTAATGTGAATTTTATATAAACTTGCAATCTTTCTCCCAATTACATTGATAATCCCTTCAGTTTTATTTAAATTTGCCAACTAAAAATTACATTTCTTATGAAATTTCTAAACGATTTAAATGAAGAGCAGCGTAAAGCTGTAGAATACAACGCAGGCCCACACATGGTAGTTGCCGGGGCAGGATCTGGTAAAACCCGCGTTTTAACTTATAAGATTGCATATTTAATAGAAAAAGGAATGGAGCCCGAGTCCATTTTAGCTCTTACCTTTACTAATAAAGCTGCCAAAGAAATGAAAGAACGTATTAAAGCTATGATAGGTAAGAAAGCTGACCAACTCTGGATGGGAACTTTCCATTCCATTTTTGCAAAAATTTTAAGAACTGAATCAAAATATCTGAACTATAAACCGAATTACTCAATTTATGACCGCGAAGATTCAGTTTCTCTTGTTTCGAACATCATGCAGAATTTGAATATTAATCTTGAAAGCTTAACACCTCATGGTGTTCAGCATAGAATTAGTCATCTAAAAAATCAGATGATACTTCCTGAAGATTTCGAAAAAATTATGACAAATTCACTTGCCGATAGAAAATTCCTGGAAATTTATAAAGAATATAATAAACGCTTGTTTGAAAATAATTCAATGGATTTTGATGATTTATTGCTCAAACCAATTGAATTATTCAAACAATATCCAAAGGTACTTCAAAAGTATAAAAAAATGTTTAAGTATATACTTGTGGATGAATATCAGGATACGAATAAAGCTCAATATGAACTTCTGAAATTATTGAGTCCTGCTAAAGATAAAATATGTGTTGTTGGAGATGATGCCCAAAGTATTTACAGCTGGCGCGGTGCAGATATTAGAAACATGCTTAATTTCAAAAAGGATTTTAAGGATGCAAAAATATTCCGCCTTGAACAAAATTATCGCTCAACAAAAATAATTCTTGCTGCAGCTGATTCTATTATTAAAAACAATACAGAACAAATTGCAAAGACATTATGGACAGAAAATGATACCGGTGAAGAAATTACCTTGATTCGTGCTTCAGATGAAAAAGATGAAGCATTTCAAATTGCAAAGAGAATTAAAAAAGAAGTTCAAGCAAGAAAAATTTCATTCAGTGATGTTGCTGTTCTTTATAGATTAAATTCTCAATCTCGTGTGCTTGAAGAAATATTTAGAAGAGAAAGTATTCCATACAAAATAGTTGGTGGTATTGAATTCTACAGAAGAAAAGAAATTAAAGATATAATTGCTTATTTGAGAGTTCTTTCGAATCCAAATGATGAAGAGAGTCTGCTTCGCATAATGAATTTCCCTCAAAGGGGAATTGGAAATACTTCTATTACAAAAATGATTGCATTTGCACGCAAACTTAATATTTCGTTATTCACTACAATGGCGAGAGTTTTTGAAGTAATAGAAGTTAAAGAAAGAATTCAAAAGAATGTAAAGCAATTTAAATTATTGCTCGATAAGTACATTGACTTGAAAGACAAACTTTCAATTGGAGAATTAACTTCTGCATTAATTGATGAACTGGGTATTTTAAAAATTTATAAAGAAGAAAATACGCCCGAATCACTTGCACATTATGATAATGTTCAGGAATTAATTTCAGCTGTTCAGGATTATAGCCGTGAACATCCCAATGCAACTTTAGATGATTTTCTTGCAGAAGTTTCATTAGTTACAAGCGTTGACCAGTATGATGAAAAGTCTAATGCTGTTACATTAATGACTGTTCACAGTGCAAAAGGACTTGAATTTCCAATTGTATTTATTACAGGTCTTGAAGAAGACATATTCCCGCTAAATCCAAGATTTGATTCTGATTCAAAATTAGAAGAAGAAAGAAGATTGTTTTATGTTGCATTAACACGTGCAAAGCAAAAAGTATTTTTGACTTATGCACGTTCTCGATATCGTTTTGGAGAAGTTGCATATCAAAGCCGTTCAAGATTTATTGATGAACTTGATAAATCAACTTACAATGAATTATACAAACCCGGCAGTAAAAGAGCTGGAAGACGTAAAGCAGGCGCCGAAGTTGAATATGATGAATATTATCAAGAAAGTTATGATGATTATGACCAGGAAAGAAGGTCGCTTCGTGTTGGCAGCAGAGTTTCACATTCTGTATTTGGAATTGGTAAAATATTGGCAATTAATGGAACAGGTGATATGCAAAAAGTAACCATAGCTTTTGAAGAATATGGTACTAAACAGTTGCTTACTAAATTTGCTAATCTTAAACTGATATAAAAATGAAAATGATTATCTAATTCATAATAATTGGAGTAAAAAAATGAAAATAGGAATACTTACTGGCGGGGGCGATTGCCCGGGACTTAATGCAGTTATTAGAGCAGTAGTTAGAAAATCAATTCAATATGGCCATGAAACAATTGGAATTCGCGAAGGATGGCGCGGCATTCTTCAAAAAAATTTTATGCCTTTAGACCTTGATGCAATCTCTGGAATTTTGCCAAGAGGCGGAACTATTTTAGGAACATCCAGAACAAATGTTTACAAAGAAAAAGATGGCGAAGCAAGAGTTATTAATAATATGAAAGAATCCGGCATCGATTGCCTTGTTGCAATAGGAGGAGAAGATACTCTTGGTGTGGCCAATAAACTTTTCAAAGCAGGAGTTAAAGTTGTTGGTGTTCCTAAAACTATTGATAATGATTTGAATGCAACAGATTATACTTTTGGATTTGATACTGCAGTAAATATTGCAACCGAAGCAATTGATAGACTTCATACAACGGCTGAATCTCACAACAGAGTAATGGTTGTTGAAGTTATGGGTCGACATGCAGGCTGGATTGCAGTGCATGCTGGCATTGCTGGTGGTGCGGATGTAATCTTAATTCCAGAAAAACCATTTGACTTGAATGAAGTGTGTGAAATAATTACAAAACGACATTCACGCGGAAAGACTTTCAGCATTGTAGTAATTGCTGAAGGAGCTAAAATTAAAACAGAAGAAAGTGTGGACAAAGACGGTTCACTAATTTTAAGTGATATGGAAGTTGATTCATTTGGTCATGTTAAACTTGGTGGTATTGGAAATGTAATTGCAAAAGAAATTGAAAAAAGAACTGGCTTTGAAACAAGAGCTACTGTTTTAGGTTACATTCAAAGAGGTGGAAGTCCAACTGCATTCGATAGAGTATTGGGAACAAGACTTGGTGTTTTTGCTGCTGAATTGGTTAACAAGGGACAATGGGGTTATATGGCTGCATTGAGAGGTAAAGATATTGTTGCTGTAAAATTAGAAGAAGCTGTAGGTGAATTAAAAACTGTTGATATGGAACTTTATAAAGTTGCAGAAACATTTTTTGGTTAATTGATAAAATTTATAACAGCAGCAATGTTATTTTAATTAGCATTGCTGCTGATTTTTTCAAACCTATTACACTATAGATAAAGTATTGTAAAAATTACAAAAGTTAGAAAGTTTATTGAATTACTAAGATTATTGGATAACACTAACAAACATTCCTCTAAAACAAAATTAAAAATTAACTTCATAAAATTAACAGCTTTATATACCGTTAAGTTTAGCATGATTGTTCAGTTGAGATTAATAGCAACAAATTTCTTCGTATAATTTTTTTGGAACTGCTCAATTCTAAATTAATTTTTTCTCCTTGTTCCATGCAGTCTTAACCATCCAGAATAAAATTCCTAAAAGAATTATCATAAAAATTCTTGCACCCCAGATATAAGGATGATTTGAAGCAGGAATACCTTTAAGCATTAATGTGGGAATGGCATCCTGTATAAACCACCAAATCATAATAATTGATAAAAGTGCAGGTGTAATAAATTTCATTATATAAAAGAAAAATCGTGGGATTTTAATATCACCGCCTTCATTCATTTCCTGCCATGCTTTTTCAGCACCAAAAACCCACATAAATAAGATTGATTCAATTAAAGCAAATACAACCAGTCCAAATGTTCCTGCCCAGTAATCTAATTCATTCAAATAACCATATTGCAAAAAGAAGACAACAAATTGAACTGATATAAAAATTCCTACACCTAAAGCAGTAACAGCTTTTTTTCTATTCATGCCAAATTCATCTTCAAGGAATGCAATAATTGGTTGTCCCATAGCAACAGATGAAGTGATACCAGCAAAGAATAAAAGTAAGAACCATAAAAATCCAAAAATTTCTCCCAAAGGAATTCTTTCAAAAACTAAAGGCATAGAAGCAAAGCCTAAATCGAAAGCGCCACCTTTTGCCATTTCCATTGTTGTAGGAATTCCAAAAAAAGCTACCGCAATAGGTATTGCAATTGAACCGCCTAAAACTACTTCTGCGAATTCATTTGTTGCAGAAGTTGCTAATCCAGACAAAACAATATCATCTTTTGGTTTCAGGTAACTTGCATAAGCTTGAATTGTTCCCATACCTAAAGATAATGTAAAGAAAATTTGTCCTGCTGCTGCAAGCCAAATTTTAGGGTCGCCTAATTTTGTGAAATCAGGATTCCATATAAATCCAAAACCATTGCTTACTGAATTTTCTGGTACTGAAGGATCAGGTGTTCCAAGAGTTATTACTCTAATTGCAATAATAATTGCAAATAAAAATAAAGCTGGCATTGCTATCTTTGCAAGTTTTTCAATCCCTTTAGAAATTCCTCTATACAAAATCCAAAGATTTAAAGCAAAAGTAATTATCATAAAAAAATATGCAGTAACAATACTGCTGAAATATTGATTTACTTCTCGTCCTTGATAAGCATAAAGGAATGATTTCATCTCAGTAAAATTTTCTAAACCAAAATAACTTTTTGTAATTGAAAAGAAGCTATAACCGAGAGTCCATGATTCTATGTATGTATAATAAATAAGAATTACAGTTGATTGAAATAATCCAAGAGCACCGATGTATTTAGCAATTTTATTTTTCCATAGAACATCAAACATACCAGGGGCACTTCCATGTTTGAATTTACCTCCATATCGACCAATACCCCATTCCATCCACATTAAAGGAATGCCTAAGAGTAGGAATGAAACAAAGTAAGGAATCATAAAAGCGCCGCCACCATTTTGAGCTGCTTGAACAGGGAAACGAAGGAAATTCCCCAGTCCTACTGCATTTCCTGCAACAGCTAAGATTAATCCGATGCGGCTGCCCCATTGTTCTCGTTGTGTTTGATTTGACATTTATACTCCTTTTATATGATGAAATGAGTAAGAAAATTTTTGCAAATATTAGATAATCATAAAAGAATATCAATAAGATTTTTTATGCTTGCAGAAAAAATAATTTTTCAAATGAAATTTTATTTGTTTGTAACTACAATTAACAAATGATAATCTTTATTGAACTTCTGAAAGTAATAAAGATATTGCTTGAAAGTTATAAGATAAAAAATGTTGTAAAATATATGATTATTTTTTACGGTCAATTAAAATAGAAATAGAGTCATATGAAATCGAGTAATACAATCAATTAAAAGAATAAAATAAAACAAGTAGTTATATGGATTGATGTTGCTATATAAATTTTGATATCAATAATTGTATTGTATGCAAATTTCAATAATGCTTATGTGTACAAAAATTTATAATCTTCTAACTTTTTATCCATATTTATTAACAAAAAAGAAAATTTTTCGATTATTAAAATAAAAAAAGAGGATTTATCTATGAGAATAAGTCTTAAATTACAATTTCTTGCTGCTGCACTTTGTATAGGAATTTGCTTAGTTATTTTGTTTATCGATATTAACTTATGGATTAGCAATATAAATAAATTACTTGAAGAGAATGAAATTAATCAACTAAAAAGCTATGTAGAAAATTTTCAAAATAAATTATTTGTTTTAATAATAATTATTTTTGTTGTTGCATTAATATTGGCAGGATTTTTTATTAAAACGCTTATACCAAAGTTAACATACTTAAAAAAACGAATGCATAGAATATCTACGTTGAATTTTGTTGAAAGTAATAATAACTATAAAATTAATGATGAACTGAGAGATATTAATTTAGATTTAGATAGAGTTGAAAAGACTTTTCATCTTTTTGTTAAAAATACAAGAATGATTGTTAATGGCTTTTATAAATTGAGGACCGAAAAGAGTATTGAAGGTATCTTAGAAAAATTAGCTGATTTAGTCCAAGAAATATTTGATGTTAAGTATGTTGCTATTTCAGTTTTTGATGAAAATTCAAGAGTAAAAAAATTTATAACAAGAGGAATAAGTGAAGAATTAAAAAAATCCATAGGCAAATATCCCGAAGGTAAAGGATTATTAGGTTATATTCATCAAACGAAAGAAACTTTGATGCTAAATGACATTTCAAAGCATCCAAAATCTTATGGCTTTCCTCCTAATCATCCACATATGAAAACTCTTTTAGCAACTCCTCTGACTTATGATAATAAAAGTTATGGCAATTTATATATATCAGAAAAAAATAATGGTGAAGTTTTTAATGAAGAAGATAAAAAATTCATTGAGATGATAGCTACAATTGCTGTTAATAGTATAATAATTTTTGAACATGTAGAATTTATAAATAACAGGAATAATTTGTTAAAAAGAGAATCCGAGAAAATAAAAGAACTGATGAAAGAATTATCTGAAAGGGATTTCATTATAGATTTTAATTTCAAGTTTGAAGATGAGAATAATCAATTCATTTTAGAGAATCTACAATTTATGGTATACTCATTGCGGGATATTCTAAGACAGGTAAGAGAAGTTACAGATAATCTTGCATCAGCTACAAGTCAAATTTCAGCAACTACAGATGAATTAACCGGAACTTTAAGAGAACAGTCGACACAAATAAATGATATTTCCATTGCTGCTGATGAAATGAATTCAGCGATTCAATCTAATGCTGCAAATTCTGTTCAAACTGCAGATAAAGTTACAAATAATGGAGTTATTATAAAGAATAGTATCAATCAGATAGGAGAGACAATAAATAGAGTAAGACAAATTGCGGATTATGTCCAAACAGCAGCTAAAAAACTTGAAGCTCTTGGTAAATCAACTGAATCAATAACAGGCATATTGCAAGTAATTGATGAAATAGCAGATCAAACTAATTTGCTTGCATTGAATGCTGCAATTGAAGCAGCTAGAGCAGGTGAGCATGGGCGAGGTTTTGCTGTGGTGGCAGACGAGGTCAGAAAATTAGCTGAGCGTTCATCAAAGTCTACCAAAGAAATAGGAGATATCATAACATCAATTCAAAAAGAAACTCGTAATGTTGTAAATACAATGAAGGAGGGAAATAAAGAAGTAATTGAAACACTTCAATTAACAGAAAATTCACAAAAATCATTAGCTCAAATATTAAAAAACATAGAAGAGGTTGTTGAATTAATAAATCAAATAGCTGCTGCAAGCGAAGAACAATCTGCAACCTCAAAACAAGTCTCAGAAAATGTAGAAAATATTTCTGAGATGATTCAAAAATCTGTTCAATCAATATCACAAATTTCAGATGCTGCTAATGATTTAACAAAATTAGCTCTTAATCTGCAAGAATTATTGAACATGTTTAAATTATCGGAATCAGACATTCAATATAAGACTAAGAAAATAACAGGTAGTGATATAAGTGTTGACGAATTTGATTTTTCTGCTGCTAAACTTGCACATAGACAGTGGAAGATGAGATTGTTAAACATTATAAGTGGTAAAGAAAGTATTGAAGCTCATGTTGCTGGTAATTACAAAGGGTGTTCTCTTGGTAAATGGTATTATAATTCTGGATTAAAAAATTTTAGAAATGATAAAGATTTTGAGGAATTAGAAAAGTGGCATATATCATTACATAAATTAGCTGAAGAAATTGTTAATGATGTGAATAATAACAAAAAAGATGAAGCTAAAAATAAATTAGCTGATATTGAAGAATATAGTTCAAAAATTATTGAATTGTTAGATAAACTAGAAAGAAAGTCTCAAAAAATGAAATTGTCTTTGGTAAATGTAGCTAACTAAAATTGTTAGGTCTAAAATTAGTCGTAATGACTTTAAATAAATTATCTGCGAAAAATATATATCTAAGTTTATTGCAATATTTATCGGAATAGTCTTATAGAAAAGATATCAATAATTATTTTCTTAGGTATGAAAATTTAGCGGATATTAATTATAAAAACATTTAAATGAGTTATAAAACTTAACTTTAATAGTATCATTAAAATTCTGCAAGCGAAAATTTTTGTTATAAAATTAACATTACAAAATTTATACATCCATGAGTTAGAGATTAATTTTCCCTTACAATATGTAACATCAATTACATATTAAATTATTCGGGTATTGTTTCCAATAAAGTCTTTTTTTGTCGCATCTATTAATAATTATGAGAATAATCTCAATTAACTTCAGGCTGAATGTCCAGTGATAATCTCTATTAGTAAAGATAATTGCTTTTTTTATTATTGATTAGAGAAATATTTAATACTTTATTATCTTTTTCTAAAAATTATTTTCTTGACATTTGTCATAGCAGAAGTTATCTTGCGTGCAGAATCAAATCAAATAACTAATTAATTGATTATTCCTATTTTTCCTCTTTAACATAAATAAGAGCCAGCCGAGTTTAATGAATAAACCCGAAAGGAGGGTGTATGAAAAATTTATTTATTGTATTTCTTTTTTTATTTAGTAGTTTAATTATTGCGCAACCAACTAACCCTGACCCAGCTGACGGAGCGGTTGGAGTTGGTGTGGTTCATAATTTTTCCTGGACATGGGGCTCAACTGCAAATCGAATTAGATTCGATATTAATGTAGGTATGAGTTCACCTACTGTCTATACAATTTCTCCTGCAGCTAATTCATTTACAAATACAGTACCTTTAACTAACTCAGTTACTTATTACTGGCAAGTTAGTGATGATGGAGGAACCACATGGTATCCAGCGACACCATGGAGTTTTACTACAATTCAACCAGCAGTTCCTTATTTAACAAATCCTCTAAACTCTGCAGTCATTGGTGATCAAACAATAATATTTGCTTGGTATTCCGGAACTACAGGGATACAATATACTTTAGAAGTTTCAACGACTTCTGATATGTTGAATCTTGTACCTGCAGCTACTACTACCACAACTAATACATCAGTTACTCTTAATACCTCAATATTTAATACCGGTACTGATTATTGGTGGAGAGTAACCTCCAAAACTTTGGGCGGAGTAATTATAAATTATTCCAATGTATGGAAATTTAGTATTGCAGGATTGCCTAAACCAGTTGCATCTTATCCTATAAATGGAATTAGCATTTATAATAATCCACCAAATTTATATTGGTATTTATTAGGTTATAATGCGAAAGTAACAAGCTATAGAGTAAAATATAGTACTACTTCAGGCTCATATACTGTCGGCTTAGGCACTACAAATGCTACAGAAGGTTATTTTGATACAGGCAATCCAAACTGGTTTACAACTATTCCATTTGCTTTAACAGCAGGACAAACATATTATTGGAAAGTAGCATCTTGTGACGGTACTAACGAATCAGCTTACTCTGATGAACAAAATTTTGTTGTATATGGCAATCAAACATTTTTGGTTTGTTACCCAAGTTATCCAATTTTAGGAGCAACCGTTGATGCTCAACCGACATTTTATTGGTATACTAATGTTTATGCTCCATTGTTATATTTTAGATTAGAGATAGATGATGACCCAAATTTTGGAAGTGTAGACTTAACAGTAAATAATATTCCATCAACTTCATATACATTAACTGCATCAGATTTAACCACACTTAATCCAACATTAGGTGGAACCTATTACTGGCGAGTAAGTGGGGGTTTTGCTTTAAATAGTTTTGGGACACCATCAACACCAGCAAGTTTTGTATACCCAACTTCAGTAAATAATACTGCAACTGTCCCTGTTCCAACTTTAACAAATCCAATTTCGGGTTCTGTAGTGTTTGTAACAAATCCAACATTAATGTGGTCATTAATACACTCTAATCCATTGCAGTTTAAAGTAATTTATTCTACAGACCCTTCAACAACTAATGGGGTTTTAGATAATCCAATCGTTCCTATAGCTTCAACACCATGGATAAATGGTACATCTTTTGTTTTAACAGGTTTAACACCAGGAGCAACATACTATTGGCAGGTCAAAGCGAGAGAACTTCCATCTTTAACAGAATCTGCTTGGTCGTCACTAGGATATTTTACTGTATCACCAGGGGCCTCGAGCGTTGTGCCTTTAGCAGGAAGTCCAATTAATGGCTATCCAATTAATTCTACTAATGTTACTGTATCCTGGATTATTCCCGCCCCAAGTGAAAGTAAATTAACATATGACTTTGAATATGCAGATAATAAACAATTTATTAATGCAACTAAGATTTCAAGTTTAACAACAAATAGTGTTACACTGGAAGGTTTGGAAAAAAATAAAGTTTATTATTGGAGAGTTGCATCGAAAACTGATAAAGGAGAAGTATCTGATTATTCTGCTCCTGCAGTATTTAGCACTGGAAGTGTTGTAAGTGTTTCAGATGTATCACTTCCTAATCAATTTGAACTGTACCAGAATTATCCAAATCCATTTAACCCTTCTACTATGATTAAATTTACATTACCGGAAAATGGGATTGTAACATTAAAGATTTATGATATCTTAGGAAATGAAATTAAAACATTAATAAATAACGAGTATTCAAAAGGAACTTACGAAGTGCAGTGGAATGGAGATGATAATTTTGGAAGAAAAGTTACATCTGGTTTATATATCTATAAGTTAAATTCCGGAAAATTTTCAGCTGCTAAGAAAATGTTATTAATTAAATAAGCATAGAGAGTGAGGTTGATATGAAAAAATTAGCAGCTTCATTAATGCTTTTATTCTTTCTGGCAGTAATTGGATTAGCTCTCTATGCTTGCCATGTAACATATTTTTCATAAAAGAATCAAAAGGGGTATCAAGTTTTGATACCCCAATAATGTAAATTTAATTATGAGGGTGGCAAATGAAAAAAATTGTATTAGTTATATATTTTATTACAAATACCTTATTGATATTTGCAGAAAGTCCAGTTAATAGTTCAACGGGGATATCAGTTACACCAAATTTTTCTTTTAATTCTGTAACTGTTCCACCAACAACCCATTTACAAGTGTCAACAACGAATGTATTTAATCCTGGAGATTTAGTTTTAGATGTTAACCTATCAAATGGGAATACAAGTTATACATTTAATGCAGTAGATTTAATAAATTCGTTATTGGGGCAGCCAAGTTTAGATTATAACACTACATATTACTGGAGAATTTATGATGTAGATGGTTCAAATGTAATCGAACCAGCAACTCCTCCAAATTATTATTCATTTACAACCATTACTATGCCTAATCCTGCATTATTAGCTCCGGCGAATAATTCATCAGGAATTTCAATAACACCAACTTTTACATGGAACTGGTCAGGTGTCGGTACTCCAACATTTACTATTGAAATTGCTACAGACTTAGCATTTACAAATATTGTATTTGGACCACAAACAGTAACTTCTCCCTTCAATCTAAGTGACATTGATGCATTGGATAATGGAACAATTTATTATTGGAGAATAACAGCTACATTAGGATTGCAACAGTCTGTAGGTGTAGCAAAATTCAGCACAATACCACAAGGGAAACCTATTTTACAGAGTCCTATAGATGCTACAATTATAAATGGTAATGTTATAAAATTTGAATGGTTGGCACCATATCAAGGATTAAAATATTCAGTTGAAGTTGATGATAATCCTAATTTTTCAAGCCCGGTTTCTGGTTTCCCAACTCCGTTAAGTACTCAAACAGATTATAATTTTCAGTTTACAATTAGTTCATTACCTGCAGGAACTTATTACTGGAGAGTAAAATCATACACAAATAATAATACACTTGTAAGTATTTCATCTGTTTGGACATTTATTATACCAGGGCCACCAACTGCAATTCCACTGTATCCAACTAATGGAACTATTATTTATACAATATATCCAACGATTTACTGGACTTTGAATAATAATTACAATAATGCACCTAATTATTGCAGAGTAAGATGGGGAACATCATCAGGTGGACCATATACAAATACAAGTATACCAACGTTAAATAATTATATTGTTTTATCTGGATTCAATTTAGCAACTACTTATTATTATGTAATTGATGTTTCTCAGGATATTAATTTTACGTCATATACAACAAGTACAGAAGAAAGTTTTGCAATTTATTATGCTTCAATTGCTAATGTTCCCGTTTATCAGACATATCCAACAACAGGTACAATCGTATATACTCTGACGCCAACACTATATTGGTTCCTTAGTATACATATACCTAATGTAACATTTGATTTGCAGGTGGATGATGATGCAGGTTTTACAGCTCCTATATTAATTAATCAAACAGGGATTTCAGGTTATGAATTTACTACAAGTCCTCTAACGGCTGGAACGACATACTGGTGGCGTGTTAGAATAAATGGTGGCGGAACCTGGTATACTCAATCATTTGATGTTGATGCTAATGCAGTAATAACATCTGGTAATTATCCAGTAATTCCGACTCCTACTTATCCAACTTCTTCAATTGTTGTTTACACTCAAAGTCCTACATTACAATGGGTAGCTAATTCTTCAAGTCAATTAGAGTATCAGGTAATATGGTCTTCAGATCCAACATTAAGCTCTGGTGTTCTTGTGAATACATCAGCACCATTAGGTGGTCAATCAGGTTGGCTTATTACTAATCAATATAATTTAACAGGCTTAACACCCGGTACAACATACTACTGGCAGGTGCGTTCTAGATTAGCTTCAAATCCGTCGAACATTTCTAATTATTCATCAGTAGCGCAGTTCACTGTTTCTCCGGGAGCCTTACCAGTTGTAGTGTTGCCTGCCAATCCAATTTATGGAACTGAATTAAATTCTTCTAATGTATGCTTATCGTGGATACTGCCTGCTCAAAGTGCTTCTCCACTAAAATTTGATTTAGAATTATCTACAAATGAAAATTTAACTAATCCGTTGATTATAAGAAATATTCATTCAACAAATTATACATTTGAAGGACTTAAACCTGGGAAATATTACTGGAGAGTTCAATCAAAAACGAATAATGGGGAGAAATCTGATTATTCATATAAAAGTGAATTTATTATTGAGGCTATTACCGAAGTCAGTGAAAATATAGATATCATAAGAGAATATTCTCTTGGACAAAATTATCCCAACCCATTTAATCCATCTACAATGATAAAATATACATTACCCCATAACTCTTTTGTTACATTGAAAATTTATGATATACTTGGAAGAGAAATTAAAACACTAATTTCAGAAAATCAAAATACAGGTGAATACTCCGTTAAATGGGATGGAACAGATAATTCAGGTAATCAAGTAACAAGTGGAATTTATATATATAAAATTGTTGCTAATAATTTTATAGCGTCTAAAAAAATGATATTAATGAAATAAAGAAAAGGAGATAAACTTGAATAAATTTATCTTTTCTTTAAGTATATTATTTTTTCTGGGTGTTATAAGCTTTGCTCTTTATGCATGTTATATAACATATTTTTCATAATATATAATTTGATATGAATATTTTTTGAAAAGGCTGTGCACTTTACGCAGCCTTTTCTTTTATTATCAAACTCATTTTTATATATGACAACAAAATTGAATTCTATGATATTTTTAATTGTTATTTAGATGAAATTATAATGGAGGGTATTATGCCAAAAAATTACATTTCAAATAAAGATGAAACTGTTCGTATGTTTGAAAATGATATTCTCGAAGCTCTTTCAAGAGTTCATTGGTCTGTGCCATTGTGGATTTATGTCCCTGTAGTTTTATATTTCTCTTATAGAACTTTTTTTATCTATTCATTATCATTTTATGAATTTGCCAAATGGTTTATCATTGGTATAGTTATTTGGACATTTACTGAATATACACTTCATCGATTTGTATTTCACTATCAACCCAAAAGTGCATGGGGTAAAAGAATACATTTTATTATACATGGTGTTCATCACGATTATCCTAAAGATTCAAAAAGACTTGTGATGCCTCCGTCTGTGAGTCTGCCACTTGCCGCATTATTTTTTATTTTATTTGTTAATCTTCTCGGAGAAAAAAATGTTAATCCATTCTTTGCAGGTTTCTTAGTTGGTTATTTATTTTATGATATGACACATTATGCAGTTCATCATTTCAATATGCATAATAAATTATGGTTGGCAATAAAAAATCATCATATGAAACATCATTACAAAGATTCAACTAAAGGTTTTGGCGTAAGCCAACCAACCTGGGATTATGTTTTTGGTACAAATTTTACAGCAAAAGAAAAAAATGATGTTGTGGAATCCAACATTTAACTAAATTTTTTAGCAAATGAAAATTATTATTTATTAATCTTCATTTTATAATTATCAGATTATAAAATTAAATTTCCGTCTATCTTTCATATAAAACATTTATTTTAGTAATGAAAAAAATTAAAGAACTTGATGAGCATAAAAATTATAATTTCTTTATTAATTATTCTGATAGATATAATTCCTACTTGTTCAAATAAACTTAATGCAGAAACTGATTTTTATATTCGATTAAATCAAATTGGATTCTTACCTGATGACATTAAAACTGCTGTTGTTATTTCAAAAACTAAACTTGATAACAAAGAAGCAATTATTAAAGAAATAAATTCTGATAAAGTAATTTACAGAACTTATCTGCAAGAATTATCAAATGGTTATGGCAATTTTAGATACACTTATAAAATTGATTTTTCTAATTTAAGAACAGAAGGCGAATTTGAAATTCTTATCAATAAAAGAAAATCTTATTCGTTCAAAATTGGGAAAGATATTTATGATGATATTACTTCTTCATTGTTAGAGTTTTTTAAAGTTCAAAGATGCGGCTATACAAATCCGTTATTACATGATGTCTGTCATATTGCCGATGCTACAAACATTATTGATGGGAAAAATCAAATTAACAAAAATATTGATGTAACAGGCGGTTGGCACGATGCAGGAGATTATATAAAATTTTTGAACACTACAGCTTTTTCTACCTATATGCTATTGTTTTCTTATGAGTTCGATTCTCAAAAATTTGGATTCGATAAAGATAAAAATGGTTTGCCTGATATTCTGGAAGAAGCTAAAGTGGGACTCGATTGGCTTTTGAGATGTAATTATGAAGATAAAAAATTTATCACTCAAGTTCAGGATTTGAAAGACCATGAATCTGAATGGAGAATGCCAGAAAATGATAAGTATACTTTTGATAGACCTGCATTTTTAGGAATAGGAAAAAATTTAATTGGTATTTATTCTGCAACCTTAGCTCTTGCATCAAGAATCTGGAAAGAAAAATTTCAGTATTATGAATTTGCTGATAAATGTTTGAATACTGCCAAGCATTTTTATTCAATCCGAAATAGTGTACCGAATATTGACAGCAGTGGCACAGGTATGTATATAGACAGTGATTTCAATGGCAAATTAGCACTCGCAGCTATTGAATTGTTTATTTCTACGAATAATAAAAACTATTACAATGATGCAATTAATTATGCTGATTCAGCAAAAAATAATTTCTGGTGGAGCTGGGGAGATATCAATCCTTTAGTTCATTATAAACTTGCAAAATATGATAATAGCTATCTTGCATTTTTAAAAAATAATCTTGATGAATTTAATAAGTTTAAAAGTAAGAATGTTTTTGGAATAGCAACACAATTAAATTGGGGAAGCAATAATACATTGCTTGGCATAACTCTGCAAAATATATTGTGGAAGAGATTAACTAAAGATTCTACTTTTGATACTTTAGGTGTATATCAGAGAGATTTTATTATGGGAAGAAATCCATGGGGAATAAGTTTTATATTTGGTTATGGTGAAAATTACACTAAAAATTTTCATCATCAAATTTCATATTTCAAGAAAAAATTGCCTGGTGGATTTGCTGCAGGACCAGTTTCTAAAAAATTATTGAATGATTTTAAAATTCAGTTTGAAGAAAAAGATTCATATTTATTATTTCAAACTGATGAAATATATTATAGAGATGATAGATACGATTACATTACAAATGAACCAACAATAACAGCCAATGCTACAGCAATATTTGTATTTGGTAATATGAAAAATTAAGATTTGTTGATTGTATTAAAATGGAGCAACAATTTCATTTTAAGAAAAATTATTTCAATGCATGTTCATTTTTATAATATAATTAATATTTTTAGTGGCATATAAATTGGCTATTAATAAGAAAATTAGGATTCATTATGCTAAGTACTGTTAAAAAAGTTCCGTCTGGATTTTCATTCGTTGATAAAAATTGGGGTGGTGTATACAGAGGAGGAAGTTATTTATTAATTGGTCCAAGAAAATCCGGCAGAACATTAATTGGTTTGCAGTTTGCACTTGAAACTGCAAGAAGTGGTGAGACATGTGTATATTTTACAATCATGCGGCCAAAAGATTTAATGATACAAGCTGCATCTATTAATTTTGATATTCAATCGTACATGAATCAAAACTTGATAATAGTAGTTAGAGTAGCTCCACCAAATGAAATTTATGATATGTATAATCCTGATGATTATCTCGTAGAATATTTTAATGATATACTTACAGTAATAAATCAATATAATCCTACAAGAATTATTTTTGATGAATTAACTCCTTTCGTTGGATTTAGAAATTTGGATTATTTAAGAAATGCATTTCTTCATACAATTGAATCAATTGAAGAAAGGGATATAACAAGTTTATTTATAATAAGTGAACCGGCTACTCAAAAAGCTCATTCTATTGTAGAAGGATTATCACAATTTGTAACTGGATTAATCCAGCTCAAAAAAGAAACAGGTAGAGAAAGATTTCATGGTGGAATAGTAACAATTACTCCTAATGTTGGCCATACAGAAGGTGAATTCAGTGCAGAATATAGAATAGTGCCAAATAAAGGTGTAACTACAGATTTTACAAAAGAAACTTATCCAACAGAAGAATACGATAATATTTATACGAAAACAAGAACCAGTAATTTTACAACGCCTACAAAAGTTGACCTCCCATCTGAACCTTATGCATTTTCTAATGTCTATAATTATCAGGATTTCTTATTGATTCTTAATAATCAAATTGCTCTTTATAAAAGTACTGGACAAACATTTAATCTTGTATCCTTTAGATTAGATCCTGTTGTTCAGGTAAGAGGATTACTGTCTATTAATCAATTACAAAATGCTATTAGATTATCAACAAGTAAGAGAGATAAAATTTGTGTTATAGAAAATAAAGTCCTTGTGTTATTAGTAAGAGGAAGCTTAAAAAGCGTAGTTGATTTAATTACAAATGTTCAAAATAACTTGCCAAGCAGCGATCCGACTTATTTAAATGCTGTTCTTGATTATATCACAATATTTAATACAACAATTGATGAAAGATTTGAAAATGCAGAATCGATGATGGAATATGTTTTATCAGCTGAGACTTCTTCAACACATGCTTACCAGCCGCTAAATAAATTTATAGGGTAATGATTTACCGTGTTAAAATATTTTTTACAGTTCTATTCTTTTTCTCATCAATTTTATATCCTCAAATAAAATTTGATGGTATTAAGCGTCAAGCTTTATTTTTAATGAACGAAGGAAGATATGGAGAAGCAATTGACCAATTGAATAAATTCATTTCTGCAAATCCACAACTTGCCGAAGGTTATCATCTGCGAGGTCTTTGTTATGAAAAAACAATTCAGTATCAATATGCTGTTCTTGATTTAAGAAGAGCAGAAAGACTTGACCCCAAAAATGAACAAATAAAAAAAGATCTAAATCGAGTTATAGTAATATGGCATCAACAACTTTATCAAAAAATTGAAGGACACAAAAGAGACATTGCAATAGACCCGAAGAATCCATTCAACTATCTTGAAATTGGTAAAGCATATAGATGGCTTGAGGAATGGGATAATGCTGAACAATGGTACGATGAATATTTGAAAAGAGATGATAATGCCTCGCCTGATGAAATAATCAGATATACAGAAATTCTTGCAAAAACCGGCTCAATTTCAAAAGGTGAAAAAATCTTAAAAAAATATGTAGAGCGGTATCCAGACGACTGGAGATTATGGAGCCGATATGGTTACTTTACACTTTGGTTAGGGAAGTATAAAATTGCAGAAAATGCTTTTCAAAAAGCACTCGAAATAAAACCATATTTTAAAGAAGCTCAGGATGGATTGGACATAACACGTAATCAGGCATATTTGCTTCAATATCAACCGAGGTCATTTGAATATGTTTATCCAATAGATAGATATTACAGAGAATTAAAACAAAATCCAAACAATGATAAAATTAGATTTGCTTTAATAAAAGAATTGATTGCTGCCAATCGTTATGAAGAAGCTTTCCAGCAACTCCAATATCTTCAAAATAAATATTCTGATGATGAAGAATTTAAATCACTCTATCAAAAAGTAACTTCATATCGCGACAGTACATTTAACTCGAATGTTGAACTTTATACAGGAATGCTAAAAGAAAATCCTGAGAACAAAGAAATTGTTGTTAAACTTGCAGAAACTTATGCAAATCTTCTTTATTATGATAATGCAATCGAAATATTAACTGAATATCTTAAAGACAAACCTGAAAATGAAGATCTTGATGTTCGTTTCTTATATGCAAAATATTGTGCATGGAACTATGAATGGGAAAAAGCTATCGCTCAAATAAATAAACTTTTAGAACTTGACCCAGAAAATTTGGATTATCAATTATTAAGAGCTCAAATTGCTGTGTGGACAGTTCTTGATTTGGACCTTGCAGAAAAATATTTACTGAATGTAATTAAGTATAGACCAGAAGAATTGCCTGCTTATCTATCACTTGTTTCTTTGTATTCGTGGAAAAAGAATTTTCCTGAAGCAAAAAAGTATCTTGATATTGCAAAAAAAATAGACCCAAGTAATCCAGAAGTAGTTAGTTCAGAAAGTAATTATGAACTTCATTTATCTGCTTATGAGGAAATTAAAGTATTTGAAATTCGTGCAGAAGCTGAAAAGCTTTTTATGGAAGGAAATTGTAATGATGCAAGAATTAAATATGAAGAATATTTTTCAAAAAGAACCGGCCCATCCAGAGATGAATTAATTGAGTATGCAAATATTCTAACATGTGCAGAAGATTATTCGAAAACAATTGAGATTTATGATAAATTGCTTTCAGATGAATTTGATTTTAAAATTGCTCTTCAACGTGTAAATGTTATTTATCTTAATAAAGATAGTTTGAAAGCAGTAGAAGAATTAGAGAAATTAAGCAGAAATGATTCCATAGATATTGAATCAAAAATGGATTTAGCAAATACTTTTAGTATAATTGGTCTTCCAGCCAAAGCAGATTCAATTTATCAATCACTAAAAGATAGTTTGAAAACGCCTGAAGAATTAAATCTTCTTCATGAAAAACTTATAACATTAGGCAGTTCTTATATAAGGACAAAACAATTGGACAGAGCAGAAAAGATATTCGATGAATTATTGGAAAAAACAGATGATATAGAGATGATAAAAAAAATAAATCAGCAAAGATTATATCTTGCGGATGCATTTGCTATGCAAAATAGATGGGGAAAAGCTGAAGATATTTATGATGATTTACTTGATGTTGCAAAAGATTCTTCAGACATTAAAATTATTAAACAACGTTTGAGCTGGATTCCTCCATATGGTTTTAAGAAAGGAGTTTATGTAATTAAAAATATTTTTCTTCCAACAAATGTAGGTATTTCACCATTTTTTAATTTTTATGGAGATAATCAAAGCTTTAGATTATGGGGCCATGGTTTGAATTTAGATGGCGGCTTTGTTGGATTTATAAGTCTTGGTGGTTCTTATAATAATGTAAGAATTAACAATAAAATTGAAACAAGAGATTTTACTGAATTGAAAGGAATTTTATCATTGTTTATAATAAAAAATTTAACTGCATCTATAAGCTATGGAATTTTAAACATACTTGGAGAGCAAAACAAAAAAATTGGGAATGCCATAATTAAATATGAAAAACAGGATGAATTATTAGTGAGCGGATATTATGAAAATAATGATGCAAGATTAATTTTGTATTCACCTTATTTGATGGATATTAGATTGAAAGCTGAACTGTACAGAATAAATGGTTATTATCTGCATAATAATCAACTGCAATTTATAATTAATTACAATTATTACAATATATCAGATAAAAACGAAGGGAATGATTTTCTTTTCAGAATAGGAAGAAGATTTTTTGAAAATAGTATTATTGGTTATGAGTATTATTTTGCTGATTTCGCTTATGTCTCTTCTAATTATTATTCACCTCAGAATTTTATTTCACATAGTCTCTGGGGTGAATATAAATGGACTCATAAAAATGGATTGAAATTATATTTATTTGGAAAAATTGGGTATGTTCCAGCAATCGACTTTTTTGTCAGTGAATATTTTATTAATGCAAGTTATAGTCCCATTAAATCTTTGAATGTAAATGGAAGAGTAGGATTTTCTAATAGTTATCGTTTTGATTCTGTATATCAATCATTTTCAACATCTTTTTCATTATACTGGAATATTTTTTAATTTATTTCCCAAAATTTCTTATTGACAAAAGGGGTTGTATGTTCAATAAATTATTTATTAGTATAATTATTCTTTTATGGTCACTGAATATTTATGCTGTTGATAAATCGAATTTCAAATTATTTTATGTCAAAGAAATTAATGATAATACATTTGTGTCATCACAGAAAACATTAGGAAAGTTTGTTCCACTTAGCGGGAATTTAGAACAACTAAAAAATTTTTTTAATTCATTAAAGAATTCTAAAAATCAGATTATTAGAATTGCTCATTATGGAGATTCATTAATACAGGGAGATATTATTACAGAATATTTGAGAGAATATTTCCAGGAAAAATTTGGAGGCAAAGGAATTGGCTTTTTGTCAATCATCTCAAATGATGTTAAGATGAAAACGAGTATCAATCATTCTTATTCTGACGACTGGACGTATGCTTCAATAATAACAAGAAATCCTGATAATTTACCTCTGGGGATAAGCGGAGCAGTTGCTATTCCTAAGATAAACAGCTGGATTAAATATGAAACAACAGATAATCTAAAATCAACAAGCAGTTTCAATACTGTGAAAATTTATTATAGTAATGCAAAAAATTCTGTAATACAATACAAAGTAAATAATGGCAAAGCTGTTGAAATTACCTTGGATGATGGAAACACACTCAAAGAACTAAAAATAGATTTGAATGTTGCAGGTAAATCATTTGAGATGAAATTTTTGTCTGGCAAAGCTCCGTATATTTTTGGAATTAGTTTGGAAAGTGGAAATGGTGTTTATGTAGATAATTTCCCAATGCCAGGTAATTCAGGAGTTTCATTGTTGAATATTTCTGAAAATGTATTAAAAGATTTTCAAAAGTATTCTGATTATTCATTAATTATTTTAACATATGGGGCAAATGTAAATGCACCTAATAAAGAAATATTTAATTACTACGAAAACAAAATGATAACAGTTATAGAATATCTAAAAAAATGTTTTCCAAATGCAGGTATAATACTTGTTGGTGTAGGTGATAAAACAATGAAAATCGGAAATAAGTTTGTAACAAATCCTGATGTATCGCTATTACTTTCAGCACAAAAAAGAATTGTTGAAAAATCAAAAATTGCTTTCTGGAATTTATGGGAAGCTATGGGCGGGCAAAATTCAATGAATGAATGGGTCAATTCTAATCCTCCTATGGCATTAAAAGATTATTCTCACTTTACACAGTTAGGAGGTAAACGAGTAGCTCAGCTTCTCTTTGATGCGATAATTGATTCATACAATAAAGAAAAATAATTTTTAATTTTTTCCTTTATGAAATTGCAAGTTAATTTCCTCTACTTATACCAATCTTTTAAGTTCTTCTAATAACTTATTTTCTTGCAATAGTTTAAATAATAAATTATATTCACCTGCAAATTGTATGAATCTGAGCCAAGGAAGAAGAAAGTGTATTTAGTTGAGATGGAATGGAAATATTTTTATTCGAAAATTGATTAAAAACAAATTTTTTTTCTGGCATTTGTTTTGTTTATAAATTTCTGCTAATAATAGACTTAATATGAATAAAGATTTATTGAAATACCAAATAGCATTAGACAATCGTGAGCTAAAACCCCCCAGAAGAAATGAAGCTAAGGAAAAATTACGAACAATAATTGTATCTGGATTTTTATCATTATTGTTGATTATAACCATTATTATAACCATGCCTCTTACTATTTTGACCTGGAGCGGATTGTTTGTTTATTCGTCCATAGTTTCTCTGGTTATTTTCTTATTTGTGCTTTTATTTAGATACTTTGGAATTTTATTTATGGCATATTTTTATAATACAAGATACACAGTTCAAAGCAAACCGGGTTATTATCCTTTTGTTTCGATTATTGTACCTGTTTATAATGAAGGAAAAATATTAAAAAATTCTATTGAATCACTTCTGAATCTTGATTATCCCAATTATGAAATTATTATAGTTAATGATGGTTCGACTGATGATACAGCAGAAATTGGAGAATCACTTGTAGGTTATCATAAAGGAAGAAAAAGTCTAGTCAAAATTTCTTTAATTAATAAACAAAATGGCGGCAAAGCTAAAGCATTAAATGCAGGGATTCAATATTCCGAAGCACAGTTTGTTTTATGCATGGATGGAGATTCTCAATTAACACCCGATACTTTACGAGCTGCTATGAGACATTTTGTTGACCCAACAGTTGGAGCAGTTGCTGGAAATGTAAAAGTTCAAAATAGAAAAAAAATTTTAACGGATTTACAAGCCCTTGAATATTTAGAAGGATTAAACTTAGCTCGAAGTGCTCAGGGATTTTTACAAATGGTGAATATAATTCCAGGCCCAATTGGTGTTTTTCGTAAGTCAACATTACGAGATGCAGGATTTTATTCAAGTGATACATATGCAGAAGATGCAGATATTACACTTAAAATTTTGGCAAAAGGCTGGAAAATTATTTATGAACCTAATGCAATTGCTTATACAGAAGCACCTGCAACAATTTATCAACTTTTAAAACAAAGATATCGCTGGACTCGTGGAATTTTGCAAGCAATTAGAAAACACAAAAGATATTTGTATAATCCCACATTAAACTTCAGTAATAGTTTTATATTGTGGTCAATGTTCTACGAAGCTTTAATATGGCCAGCGATGAATATCTTTGTTAATCTTTACTTTATAATCATAGCATTGCTTTATGGAATTCATATAACTTTGTTCTTATGGTGGGTTGGTATAGCAGTTCTCGATTTAATGTCTGCAGTTTATTGTGTAGCAGCAGAAAGAGAAGAATTTCGTCTTGTACCATTTGCGATTATTTATAGAATATTTTTTATTTTACTGATAGATGTAACAAAAGCAATGGCAACAATTGAAGAATTTATCGGAATAAGAATGACATGGGGAAAACTAGAAAGAATTGGAACCCCTGCTTTAGAATCAACACAAGGTATCAAGGCATTTAAGTAAATTTTATGAGGTAGAAAATGGAATTAATTCCAATATTATCGTTAATAATACTCGTAGCCACAGTGTCGACATTTATCCTGGCAGTAGGTGCTTATATTTTATATAAAGTCAGAGAGAGAAAAGGAATCGCAGCTCAAGCTCCTCAACCAGCTGCTATACCTGCAGAATTAATTACTCCAGCTCCATTAGGCGCAGAACAAAGAGCAGCAGCACCCGGAAGAAGAACATATGAAGTTGTTCAACCACAACAAGAATATGGTTACGAATACCAGAGACCTTCTCCTTATGAACAAGAAGAATCTAAAGGTCCTGAATTAAGACCAACTTTTGTTGGAGCAGGACCACGTCAATTTCAAGCAGAAGAATTTCCACGAAGAACGGATGAACAAATTTCCGGTTCAATTGCTGAACGCTTTACTCCTAAAAGAAAATTTGTCAGGTATACAAGCGAAGGTTATGAAGAACCTGCAAAACAAGAGAAAAAACAAGAGGACAATCTTAGGTGGCGGTAATTGAAAACAGAGGTCTTAGAGTTAATTATTTGATAATATTTTTAAGTGGTCTGGTTCTTCTTATCACAGGAATTCTTGTTTTTTTGCTTATAGTAAAAAATATTTATGGAAGTTATGAACTAAAAGAAATATTGCCTACCAAAGAAAACTTAAAGTTAATTAAAGGTGATTTAAAAACTAAGAAAGTTGCAATTCTCTATTCTCAATACACTGAAAATATGCTACCTGCCGGCAGTACTTGGCTTAAAGATAATATTGATACATGGAAAAGATTTATTAAAAATTCTAAGATGAATTATGATATTATTTCTGATCAGGTTATTGAGTTAGGTGAACATTTTGATTACAAATTAATTGTTCTACCAGGAGCCAAATCTTTAAGCGATAAACAACTTGTTCAATTGAAAAAATATTTAGAAAATGGTGGAAGTTTATTTGTAACAGGTGGACCAGCAACTTATTCCGATGAAGGTAAATGGCGTGGCTGGGATTTTTTTACAGAAGTTTTTGGTCTTAAGTTTAATAAAGAAATAAAACCTGAAGAAACTTATAAAGTTCATACATTAAGAGGAAATTTACCTATTACTGCTGGAATTCCTACAGGTTATGCTCTTAAGATTGCAACCTGGGATAGACCAATTTATGCTGAAGTTCTCGAACCCCGAACAACACAGGTAAGTTTCTGGTATGATTTCAGAAGAGAAGCAGGATTGGTGCGAGAAGAAATTCAAAAAAGTGCAGGAATTGCTTATGGCACTTATGGCAACGGAAGATTTGTATGGTATGGATTTGAGTTGAATTCAGTTTTGGGTGTTCAAAAAGATTTTGTTTATTTTGAAAAATTATTTAATAATTCATTGAACTGGCTTACATATCAACCAACAGCTTATGTTAAAGATTGGCCATTGGATTATAATGCTGCTCTAATTTTTATTCCAACCTTGAATCAGAATATTAGTAATGTTAATCTTTTAAAAAATATAATTGACTTTAAACAATATCCTGCAACTTTTTTTATTGATCCTATTTCAGCTGCAAAAAATTCTAATCTAATAAAGTCATTAGCGAAACTTGGCGATATAGGTGCTGTTGTTGACATCGGTTATATAGAATCTCCAGAAGATACCGTGAATGAACTTTTTAATAAGGAAACTCAATTTCTTAATTTGAAAATTGCTAAGGATACTTTGCAAAAAATTTCAGGTAAAGAAGTAAAAGCTATTATGCCATTATACGGATATTATAATGATAATACACTTCAAGCAATGTCAACTTTTAATATTGAGTTTCTTGTTACAGATTCGCTTACAGATAGGTCGGTTCCAGAATTGAGAGTTAGAAATAATAAACAAATTATGATAATTACTAAAACAGCAAGAGATGATTATGAAATAGTAAAAAAATATGGCCTTACAAATGTAGATTACCAAAGATATACTTATGAAGAAGATGTTGATAGAATTCTGTTTGAAGGAGGATTATATGTTTTTAAGGTTCATACAGAATATCAATTACAACCGGATTATATTTCTGTTGTGAGAGATATTTTAAGATATGCAAAAAGTAAAAAGATTTGGATAACAACTCTTTCTGAACTTCAAGCTTGGTGGAAAAAACGTCAGCAGATCGAAATTCGTTATGAAACAAGAAGTAAAAGAAGAATTTCTGTTGAGTTTACAAATCCAAGTGATTTAAAAGCCGAAAATCTTGTTGTTCAAGTCAATCTTAATAAAAAAGTAAAAAATATAGATGTTTCTACAGATATTATTAATACGCCTATTCCTAAATATGAAATTAGTAGAAATGGACAAATTATTAATTTTTATCTTGATAAAATGGACCCTCACGAAACTCGTTCTTTACTAATAGATTTTGAAAATGTAGATTAAATGTTAAAAGAAAATTTTTCCAGTTAACAATAAAATACTATGATTAATTTTGTTAAAAATATTAACCACAAAAGAATTATTAAGAAAAATATTTTTACTTTTATTGTAATAATAATATTAATAAGTTGTGTTGAGCCTCTAACAGATTCAACACAAAGTGTTGCCCCAACAATAGAAATTATAAAACCTGTTACAGGTGATTCGGTAATGATTGGTAAAAATGAAGTTGAATATAAAGCTGTAGATGGAACAGGAGGACAAGGTTTATCTTTTTATGAAGTATATATTAATAATAAATTCACAAAAAAATATTTGCAAAATGATGATGGAACTAATCCTAAAATTTATCTTGAAATAGATTCTACATTATTGGGAAGCACAATTAAATATTTTATAAAAGTATATAATAAAGCCGGGAAAGCTAAAGAAAGCAAAGTTCAGGAAAATATTTATGTTAAAGATAAGCCTCCTGCTGCTCCTTCTAATTTGATTATTAAAAAAACTAGTGATTATTCTGTTACTCTATTGTGGAATGATAATTCAAATAATGAAAAAGGTTTTGAAATATGGCGTAAAGATGGCGGTGGGGGAACTTACCGAAAAATTAAAAATCTCCCTGCAAATACAATAAGCACAATTGATGATGGAATTTCTCCTTTTGTGGATTACTTTTATAAAGTTAGAGCTTATAATGATTCAGGTCCTTCAGATTTTAGTAATGAAGTTGGAACCTCAAGCTTACCTGGAGGACAGTGGAATCTACAGGCAGAAGCAATTGGTGCCAGTTTAATAATTCTTAAATGGAACGATTTTGCAGTAAATGAACTTGGATTTAAAATTGAAAGAACTAATCCTTATACTAATAACTGGGAAGTAATTGATATTACTGCACCTAATCAAACAGAATATGAAGACAGCAATGTTCAACCAAGTACTGCATATAAATACAGAGTAGCTTATTTCACATCAAATTCAATTAGCGGATACTCTAATGAAGCATCAATTTCAACATTCTACACAGATGTCGATGGTCCTACAAATCTTTTAGGTTACTACTCATCTGGCGTGGTATTACAATGGACAAATAATGATAAATTGCAGATAACCAAAGGCACAATAATCGAAAGAAAAACAGGAACCGATGGGAAATTTACTGAAATAAGTACAATTGATTCTGATGCAACTTCATTTAATGATGTAAATGTTCAATCCGGTAAGACTTATTATTACAGAGTTCGGCAGAAGTTAGCAAGTAGAATTTATACCCCATATTCAAATACAATATTTATTACAATACCTTGATTGATTTAAGAATGGAAGAATTAAAACATAGTAAAACGTCTTCAAAAGTTCAGAATGAACTTTTAAATATGATAATAGATAAAAATGGCAAGATAATTGCCTTGAATCCGGCAATAAAGAAAATTATTCCAGAAGCTGCTCCACAAAAAAATTTTTTTGAATTATTTGATGAAGAAACTGTTATTTCACTTCAGAGAATATTTTTAGATGCTCGCAAGTATGAAATTATAGGGAGAGATTTTGTTGAAATAAAATCAGGTGGTAAAACAAATATTTATGAGTTTATATTTTCGCCTCTAAGAAGCGAAAGTAATATCTATTTTTATATTGATATCTTAGAAAAAGAACAAGCAGAACAGAAACAAAATATTGATAAGTTTTTTATTGCAACTTCCGAAATTGAAAAGATTTGCAGTAATAAGAAAATACATTCCATAATAAACAGAATTAAATTAACATTTCCTTTTACTTTTATTGAGAAAGCAAAAATTCAGAAAGAAATAAATGAAATTGACGAGTATTTCTGGTTGAAGGATGCTTCAGGTAAATTTATTTTAATTAATGAAAAATATGCCTCTTCTCTTGGTTTTACATCTTCACAGCTTGAAAATAAGAGAGAAGAAGATTATCTGCCTAAATATTTAGTCCCTCTTTACAATAACATTAATAATTATATTATTAATTCTTCTAACGCTGTAATCATTGAAGGAAGTACTCCAATTACTAGCCAAGCAACAAGGAATATAAATATAGTTCAATTCCCAATTTGCGACTTAGATAATAAAGTTGTTGCAATCATAGGATTTTCACAAGAAATTGAAGATAAAAGTAAATCCTCAGAAAATCTTATTGGTGATGTATTAATCAAAAATCTCCCTTTACCTGCATTATTCTTGAACATAGAAAACAGCATTACTGCTTATAGTGATATTTTATCATCATTCTTTGAATTTAAGTCAGATATTTTGAATAAAACTTTATCAAAAATATTCCCTAAAGATTTTACTGAACAAATTCATAATTACATTTCTAATTCACAGCAAAAAGAAGTTTTAAAGTTTCATTATAAATTTGATGATGAGAGCAAATTTGATGTAGATGTGACTGCTCAAAAACTTTTCGATGAAGGTGTATTCATAGGCACAATAATATTATTTTCAAAGAAAGAAGCAGAAGAAATTTATCCTTCACAACAAGTAAATGTGGTGAATTTATTAATGCAGAATATTTCTGAACCAATGTATGTATATGATATAGAGAATTTAAAATTTCTTGAGGTTAATGATTCCGCACTAAAATTGTATGGTTATAAGCGAAATGAATTTTTAAATATGGATTTAACTGATTTATTTGCTCCAGAAGATATCCAGACTTTGATACAAAGTAGTGATAGTAAATCCTCTTTTTCTTTAACAGGTCCATGGCGGCATAAAAGAAGTGATGGAACTTCATTGTTGATTAATATTAATCGAATACCAATTGATTATAAAAATAAAAAAGCTCACCTAAATATTATTAGAGATATTACAAAAGAATTTGAAGAAAAGAAAAAGATTCAGCTTTTTCAAAGTATTTATGAAAACACAAGTGATTTAGTTATTCATACTGATAGAGATGGTTTTATTGTAGATATTAATGATAATGTCCCTAAAAAAATTGGTTATTCTAAAAAGGAATTGGAATCAAGACCATTGATTAGTCTTGTATCTGATGAAGATAGAGCAAAAGTAAATAAGACAATTTTCCATTCAGGAATTTTAAAACCAGTATCAATTGAAGTAAAATTAAAAAAACAATCTGGAGATTTTAGAAAAGCTAATTTGATTGCCACACCTATTAAAAATTATCAGAGTGAGATAGAAAGTTATATAATTATTATAAAATTAGTCGAGGAGCAACGAGAGGAGCAAGAACAGAGACAATTTAGTGAAGTAATCTCGAGTATTGATTCTGCTTTTCTTTCAAGCATGTTTCATGAAATATTAACACCATTAAATGTAATAATTGGTTTTACACAGGAACTATGGGAAAGTATAGAATCACCTTCAAATGAACAAAAAGAATCTATTGAAATAATTAAAGATAACCAAAATATTTTAATGCAAATTATGGATAATGCAATTGAATATTCTACCTTACTACAGAAAGAAGTTAAAATTAAACCCGAACAAATAATTTTAGAAGATGCTATTGAAGAGATAAAAAGAAGTTTAATAAAAGAAGCAAGGTCAATTAAGAAGGAGATTATTTTTGAAAATATAAATTTTCAAGCAAAACTGGAAAGCGATAAACAGAAATTTATAACATTAATAAATCTTATTATAAAATTTGCGTTAAGTATAACAAAAGAAACAAAATTATTTGTCTCATTTTATGAAAAGGATAGTGAGAACTTATCGGTCGCAATAAAAGATACCCAGAATTCTATTACACCTTTACTTTTGAAAGGAATGCAAGATGTATTCTCGGAAGAAGAAACAGCAAGCAGAAAAAATTATGGTTTTTCGAGATTTTCAATTAGACTTGCTAAAAAATTAATTGACCTCTTATCAGTAAATATTGAAACTATTAAAAAAGAGGAAAGTGAATCTGAATTTGCATTAATATTCCCTAAAAAATTTATTTTGAAAGAAGATATAAGCATTGATTTAGGAAAATCTATAATAACTGAAACAAGAACAGTTGTTCAGACCTCAGAGAAAATTGAAAAACAAAGAGAAAAACCACAAAAAGAATTAGATTTATCCCAGCTTTCATGTTTGTATTTAGAAGACCAGATAGATTCTCAGATTTTGTTTAAAAGTCAGATGAAAGAATTAAAAAGTATAGAGGTTGCTCCAAGTTTAGAAGCTGCATTGCCACTGCTTAAAACAAAAAGATTCGATTTTTTGATAATTGATATAAATCTTCAAGGTGAATATAATGGACTTGATGCACTTAGAATAATACAGAAAATACCAGGTTATAAAAATATACCTATGATTGCATCAACAGCCTATATGCAGCCAGGAGCACGCGATAATTTTATAGCTGCTGGATTTACTGATTTCATTTCAAAACCACTCCTCAAAGAAAAAATAGTTGAAATTTTAAAAAGAATTTACCAATAAATCACATTTTTAGTATTTTGCTTGCGAATTAAAATTATTTATAAATTTTACCAAAGAGAACATTATGACAAACAAATATATTGCATATTATGATTCTCCTATTGGTAAAATTAGAATTACTGCTGATGAAGAATCAATTACAACTCTTTATTTTATTCTTGAAATGGATGGGATTGAATTAGAACCAATGTTGATTAATGAACCATTAGAAAAATGTCTGGAACAACTTGATTTATATTTCAAAGGGGAATTGAGAGAATTTGACTTAAAGCTTAATCCTTCTGGAACAGAGTTTCAAAAGAAAGTATGGAAAGAAGTATTAAAAATTCCTTATGGAAAAACAAAATCTTACCTTGAATTATCTCAAATGCTTGGAAATGAGAAATCGATAAGAGCAGTAGCTCGTGCAAATGGAGAAAATAAAATTGCAATAATAATTCCCTGTCATAGAGTAGTTGGTTCTGATAAAAGTTTGACTGGTTATGCTGCAGGGATCTGGCGTAAAAAATGGCTTTTAGACCACGAAGCAGCAATCGTAAGTAATGAACGTCAATTGAGTTTATTCTAATCTAATAAAAAAATATTCTTCTATAATAAAGTTTTATTATTATTGTTAAACATTCTTTAATTTTTTTGTGAAGTTTTAAGTGTAAGTTTGTTATAAATTATCATTAATATTGTTGCAAGCAATCCAATTCCTGCCATAATTAAAAAGATTATTTGTGGTTGATGTTTTACTGTAGAAAAAGTTTGATATACCCATCCTCCAAAAGCACCTCCAAATCCCCAGGCAATTGCAATTGGTAAAAATGCATAACCTTGAAAAAGTGCAGCTTGACCTTTTGGTGCTAAATCAGCAACATATTCATAAAATCTTGGTGCTTGAGTTTGTTCTCCAATTGAAAAAGTAAAAATTCCCAGAATAATGACAGGAATACCAATTGGAATTTTTGTACCAAATGCATTTATAAAATTTCCATTTGTTAATGGTAAAACAAAAAACCACATTAACCATGCTATTGTTGCAAGAATGAAACCAATAATTATTGCTTTTTGAGTAGAGATATTTTTTGTTAATCTGTTAACTGGAATTTGAAATAATATTATTGTCCATGCGCCGGTTGATAAGATTAATTCTATTGGAGCTTCAATAGAAATATAATCCGAAATGTAAAAAGGAATAATTATGAAGAATTGCCAGAATAAAACCCAATATAATCCAAATATTAAGAGAAAAGTGATAAACCTAAAATTTCTTAATACCTTAAATAAGTTTATTATTACTGTCTTTAAATCCTGCTTTGAATTTTCCGATTGAGCAGGAGGATTTTTATAAAAAATTCTTGTTATTAAAAACATTAAACCGCAACTGACAGCAGAAATTAAATAGACGAATTCTATTCCAAAAATATCTCTAACAAAAAATGCAAGAAGCGGACCAATTGCGGCTCCAATGTTGACAAGCCAGTAATAAATTGCATAACCAAGAGATTTTGTTTCGCTAAGTGTACTTAATGCTACAGTTCCCAGCACACTTGGTTTTATGAATGAACCTCCAATTGCAGTAAATGTTAAAATTATTGCAAGAAGCCAGTATAAATCTATGTTATGATATAGACCCGAGAAAATTTTCATACCTGTAGAACCAATCAGAAAATATCCAGTTGCTAAAACACCAAAAGCAAATGAAAATGCTTTTTTGAATCCAAACTTATCTGCTAATGCCCCTGCAAAAATTGGAAGTAAATAAATTAATCCGCCAAAAATTGATGATAATTGTCCAGCTTGTAGTTCATTGAATTTTAAGTGGTCTCTTAAAAAAATACTTAATATTGTTGCTTGTCCATAATAAGCAAGCCTTTCAAATAATTCCATTCCATTTGCGACCCAGAATGATGTATGAAAACCTTCTTTGAGTTTTTTTACAGATGAAGATAAGTTCATAAAAACCTCATTTTGATTACTATAATAATAAAAACAAATTTATATTAAATTGAAGAAATATTACACAAATTTTTATTTCAATAATTACATGAAAGAAATTTTATTTGTTAATATTTGCTATTACAATACAGTCTAATTAAGTTTAACAGTCAGTTTCTTAATTAATTTTAATCAATAAAAAAAGAAAAGAGAAATGAAATACTTCAAACATGAAAGTGCTTATATTGATGAAAATGTTGAAATTGGGGAAGGGACAAAAATCTGGCATTTCTCTCATATACAATCCGGTGCAAGAATAGGGAAATTTTGTGTAATTGGTCAAAATGTTAATATCGGGAATAATGTAATAATTGGAAATTATGTGAAAATACAAAACAATGTATCTGTATATGAAGGTGTGACACTCGAAGATTATGTTTTTTGTGGACCCTCAATGGTTTTTACAAATGTCTTAAATCCTCGAAGCTTGTATCCACAAAAGGGTAGTGAATATTATATTAAAACTCTTGTTAAGTATGGTGCTACACTCGGGGCAAATTGTACAATAGTTTGTGGAGTAACAATAGGAAAATTTGCTTTTGTGGGGGCTGGAGCTGTCGTTACTAAAGATGTGCCGGATTATGGTCTTGTTGTTGGTAACCCGGCAAAGCTAATTGGCTGGATGAGTGAAGCCGGTGAGAAATTAATATTTGATACAAATGGAATTGCCTTTTGTAAAAAGTCAAATAAAAAATATCAACTTAAAGATGGAATTGTAGTGGAGGTAAATTTATGAAAGTTCCCTTGTTAGATTTAAAACCACAATATCATTCAATCAAAAAGGAAATTGATGATGCAATTCAAAGAGTTGTAGAATCGCAATATTTTATTATGGGTCCTGATATAACAAAATTAGAAGAAGAAATTTGTAGTTATCTTAATTGTAAATATGCAATAGGAGTATCATCTGGAACGGATGCTTTATTACTTGCTTTAATGGCTCTTGATATAAAAACAGGCGATGAAGTAATAGTTCCTACATATTCATTTTTTGCAACTGCCGGTGTAGTTGCAAGATTAAATGCTGTTCCTGTTTTTGTAGATATTGATCCAGTCACATTTAATATTAAGTCAGCTGATTTGAAAAGAAAAATTACATCAAAAACAAAAGTTATAATTCCTGTTCATCTTTTTGGTCAAAGTGCTGAAATGGATGAAATATTAGAAATTGCAAAGAAGAATAGCTTGAAAATTATTGAAGATGCTGCACAGGCAATTGGTACTCAATATAAAAATGGGAAGTTTGTTGGCACAATTGGAGATGCTGGTTGCTTCTCTTTTTTCCCGAGCAAAAATTTAGGAGGATTTGGGGATGGTGGTATTATTGTGACAAATGATGAAGAGTATTATCATAAAATGAAGATTATGCGTGTTCATGGAATGGAACCGAAATATTATCACAAATATATTGGAGGAAATTTTCGATTGGATACTCTTCAGGCTGCTGTCTTGAGAGTAAAATTGCCTTATCTTGATTCGTGGTCAGAAAAGCGAAGACAAAATGCAGATTTGTATACAAAATTATTTATTGAATCGAAACTTTCTGAAGAAGAGGGAAAAACTTCATTTGACGAAAAGAACAAAGTGTTGCTTCCAAAAGCGGTTTATAAAAATTCTGGCGTAAAAAATTATCATATTTATAATCAATTTGTTATTCGTGTTCAAAAAAGAAATGAATTAATGGATTATTTAAAAAGTAACGAAATTGGATGCGAAATTTATTATCCTGTTCCATTCCATCGTCAGGAATGTTTCAATTATCTTGGATATAATGATGATGATTTCCCGGTTGCTAATTCAGCAGCCGAAACATCTTTGGCATTACCAATTTATCCTGAACTTTCAAATGAACAAATTCAATATGTGGTTGAAATAATTACAAATTTTTTTGAGAAGTGATTCTGTAAAATCAAAAAGAGGCTGAGTAATTAATAAGTTTGTTTTTTCGTCTTTGTAAACCAGTATACAGAATGACTATTTTTTAAACAGCCTCTTTAAGTTAATTTTATCTTCGTCCTTTACTTTTTCTATCGCGTCTTGGACGAGCTTCGTTTACAACAATTTTTTTACCTTTTATTTCATAGGCATTTAATTGTTCTATTGCCTTTTCTGCTTCATTTCTATTGTTCATTTCAATAAATCCAAATCCTCTGGATTCTTGAGTGAACATGTCTCTAATAATTTTTACACTGCTGACTTTGCCGTAATTGCTAAAAACAGTTTCCAGGTCAGCATCTGTTACTTCAGAAGACAGATTTCCAACATAAATATTCATTGCTTTACTCCTTTTTGTAATTATTGAAAAACTTATCTACAATGGCTAGTAACTAAAAGTATAAGCACACTATAGAAGTGTAAAGTGCAGGCTTAAAATATGGAATAATTTAACGATGATTATTTTTTAAGCTTTAGAAAAGTAATGTTAATTTTGTGCAAAAACAAATTTTGAATTTGTTATAGTGATTTTATCTCATTTAAGTATTTTTCTGATAAATTTTCTGCATCCTTTTTTGTTTTTGCTTCTACAATACATCTTATTATTGGTTCAGTGTTTGATTTACGTAAATGAACCCAGTGGTCATCAAAATCAATTCTCAAACCATCTTCTTTGTTAATTTGAAATGAAGAATATTTTTCTGCAAGCTTTGAAATAACCTCATCTCCTTTTTGATTAGTAAGTTCTATTTTTCTCTTTGAAATATAATATTGAGGTAATGATTTTTTTAGTTCACTTAATGTTCCTCCAAATTCAAGCAAATGTTGAAGCATAATTACAGTCCCAACAAGAGCATCTCTTCCAAAATTAACTTCAGGAAGAATTACACCGCCGCTTCCTTCACCTCCAATTACGGCTCGTACTTCTTTCATCTTTTTTACAACATTTGCTTCGCCAACTGGAGAACGAAAAACTTTACAACCATGACTTTTAACAATATCGTCTACGGCTCTTGTTGTTGATAAATTTACAACTACATTTCCTTTCCTTTTAGATAAATAAAATTTTACAGCTTGAGTTATTGTATTCTCTTCATTAAATGGTTCACCTTTTTCTGTTATGAGAACTAATCTGTCAACATCAGGGTCTACTACAATTCCGAGTTCAGCTTTATATTTTTTTACAGCTCTCATTGTAGATTTCAAATTTTCGGGAATTGGTTCTGGTAAGCGTGGGAAGATTCCATTTTTTTCACAATTAATTTCAATAATTTCACAACCAAGTTTTTTGAGTAATAAAGGCATTGAGTAAGAACCAGCTCCATTAACACAATCTAAAACTACTTTGAATTTTCTTTTACGAATACTGAGTAAATTTATATATTTCATTTTTAATACAGCATCAATATGATTTCTTAATCCAGCTTCATACTTTATTATTTCCCCTAATTTATTCCATGTAGAATATTTTTTTTGTGATTCTTCAATTAAACTTAGCATTGTTGAATTTTCTTCGGGACTTAAAAATTCTCCTTTGTGATTTATTAATTTCAATGCATTCCATTCATTTGGATTATGACTTGCAGAAATTTGTATTCCTCCTGCCGCTTTTAATTTTCTCACATTAAATAAAACTGTTGGAGTTGGACATATACCGATATCAATCACGTCATTGCCTTTAGCAATTAATGTTCCAGTTACAATATTTTTAACCATTTCACCAGAAATTCTTCCATCGCTACCAACAACAATTTTACCCTTACCGCAAAATTCTGCAAAAGCCGAAGTATATTTAACAACTGTCTGCGGGTCTAAACCATCTCCAATTATCCCGCGAATTCCAGAGATACTTACCATTAATGTTGGCATAAAATTTCCATTTGAGTTTAATCAAATTTACTTAATTCTATTGAGCTGTTAAAATTCAATTGTAAAAAAATAATATTTTTTCGATAATAAATTGTAGAAATACACAGGTTTCATTATGAATAATTTTACATTTACAGACACAAAAGTAATAACTCAAAATGGATTTAATACATTTGATTATAAAAATCTGTTTGATTCATTAATGGAGGTTAATAATGATTTTATATGGTTTGTAGATAAAAACTTTAGATTAATCTTATTTAACCAAAATTTTAAAATATTCTTTTCAAAAAGATGTTCGAAAGAAATAAAAATTAACGATGATTTTTTTTCAATTATTAATGGTAATGAAAAAGAACTCTGGGAAGAATGCATAAATAAAACTCTAAACGGGCAAAAATTTTTTATTGATTACTCTTTTGACAATTATGAAAACGACTATTATAGAATTTACTTTAATCCTGTGAGAAATGGTGAAGATATAATTGGGGTTTCAATTTATGCCCAGAATATTTCAGAGAGTAAACTTGCTGAAGAAAAAATGCTTAAAAGTGAATTGCTTTCTCAATCAATTCTTTCTACCTCCCCTGATGGGATAGTTACAACTGAATTGGATGGGACAATATCTTTTGCTTCGGATAAATTTATGCAAATGGTCGGTAATGTTTCAATTGAGGAAATATTTGGTAAAAAGCTAAGTGATTTTGTCTTAAAAGATGATTCAGAAAAATTTATTGAGAATCTTCAGGGATTATCACAAGGAAAACATTGTAATTCATATATATTTAGATTAATCAGAAACGATGGCTCATTTTTTTATGTTGAATCTAAAACTGATGTAATACGTAATGAAGAAGGTCAACCAATTCAAATACTATTTATTTTAAGGGACATAACAGACCGTATTGAAGCAGAACTCGAAAGAGAAAAATTGCTTCAAGATATTGCATACTCACGGGACCAGATTGAACAAGAAGCTGCAAAATATGTTGAATTGAACAATCAACTTTATGAATCAGAAAGAAAGCTGGAAGAATTAAATTCTGCTAAAGATAAACTGTTTTCAATCATTGGACATGATTTAAAAAATCCATTTATAACATTGCTCGGATTTTCTGAAATTTTAGTTGAAGATTACAATGAATTGAGCGATGATGAAAAAAAAGAATATATTAAAACCATTTATAATACGGCACATAACACACAAAAGTTACTCGAAAATTTGTTAAGCTGGGCACGAGCTCAATCTGGCAGGCTTCAAATTAATCTTGAACCATTATCAATTAAAAATGTTATAAAAGAAAACATTGAACTTGTTAAATCTCAAGCAGAAAAGAAAAACATTAAAATCACAGTAAGCATGAATTCTTCTTTGATGGTTTATGCAGACAAAAATTTACTTGATACAGTTATTCGTAACTTGCTTACTAATGCAATAAAGTTTACAGGTGAGAATGGTATTATAAAAATTATTACTAATGATGAGGACGGTTTTGTTAAGATTTGTGTTGAAGATAATGGGGTTGGCTTGAGCGAAGATGATGTAAAAAAACTCTTTAGAATTGATGTTAATGTAAAAGAAATTGGCAAATCAAAAGAAAAAGGGACCGGACTGGGCCTAATTCTTTGCAAAGAATTTTGTGAAAAACAAGGCGGTAAAATCTGGGTAGAAAGTCAATTGGGCAAAGGAAGCAAGTTTTATTTTACTGTACCAATCTATAATCCTTCAAAATAATTTATCAAAATTCAGATCTTCCAGTAAATAAATTTTTTCTAATTAATGAACAATTCTGCTAAACTTCTTGTTATCAAATGAGTATTTATTTTATTTTTAGTATAAAATTGAAAAAAATAATAAATATGAAGTTTGTAAATCTTATTTAGGTTTTTTAAAATAACTGTGTCTATGAATAATTAAATATTATTATGAAAGAAAAAAAAGAAAGAATTCTTGAATATTGCAATCTTGGAATAATTGATTACAAAGAAGCATGGGATTTACAAATCAAGGTGTTTCAGGAAAGATTAAATAATAAAATAGAAGATACTCTTTTTCTTCTCGAACATAATCACACTTACACACTAGGGAAAGTTGCTAATCCTAACCATCTTTTAATCAATAATCGACAATTAAAAGAACTTGGTATTAAAGTTTATGAAATTGATAGGGGTGGAGATATCACTTATCATGGACCTGGACAAATCGTAGGTTATCCAATCATTAAATTATCAAATTGGAAAGAAGATACTCATGAATATCTTCGTTCACTTGAAGAAGTTATTATTAATACATGTTCATATTATGGTTTAAAGGCTGATAGAAAGTTAAAATATACAGGGGTATGGGTTAATGATAGAAAAATAGCAGCAATTGGAATAAAAGTTAGCCGATGGATTACTATGCATGGTTTTGCATTTAATATTAATACAGACCTTAATTATTTTGGCGGAATTATTCCTTGTGGAATTAGGGATTATTATGTAACATCATTGCAAAAAGAATTAAATAATGAAATTGATATTGAAGGAGCAAAAAAAATTTTACTTGATGAATTTTTAAAAGTGTTTGGATATTCTGACGTGATAGTTAGAGAGAAAGATTTTTATTTATTAACCCAAGAAAAAATTGGATAAACTTTTTTGCAGCGATAATCAATTCTCAAACACATTGGAAGGAAATTAAATGAATAAAAAGAGTAATTTAATTTTAGAAAAGAATAATGTTTTAGAAATTTCAAATGAAATTGATAAGCAAATTCCAAAAGAAAATCTTTTAGAAGCCTTCCGATTAATGCTTTTATCCCGTGAAATTGATAATAAACAAATGACACTTATAAAACAGGGGAAAGCATTTTTTCATATTGCTGCAGCAGGCCACGAAGCAGTTCAAATAGCTTTTGGCCAATTAATAAATAAAGGAATTGATTGGGCTTATCCATACTATAGAGATTTAACTTTTATGCTTTCATTAGGAATAACACCTGAAGAAATTTTTCTTAATTTTCTTGCAAAAGCAGATGATTTGATGAGCGGTGGCAGGCAAATGCCTTCTCACTGGGCTTCTAAAAAACTAAACATTCCATCTCAATCAAGTCCTACTGGCACACAATATCTTCAAGCAGTGGGAACTGCTTTGGGGTTGAAAAAACTTAACAAAGATGGTGTTGTCTATGTAAGCAGCGGAGAAGGGGCAACAAGTGAAGGTGAATTTCATGAAGCTGTTAACTGGGCAAGCCGCCAATTACTTCCAGTAATTTTTTTAATAGAAAATAACAAATGGGCTATATCTGTCCCTGTTGAAAATCAATCAGCAGGCAAAAATGGTTCAATTTATGAAATGATGAAAGGATACGAAAATCTTTACCGCATTGAAGTTGATGGGACAGATTATATTCAATCTTATATTGCTGCACAAGAAGCCTTCGATTATGTCCGTAGAGGGCATGGTCCTGTTTTAGTTGAAGCTCATGTTGTAAGATTATTTTCTCATTCATCCTCAGATGACCAGAAAAAATATAGACCAATTCAAATTCTTGATGAAGAATCGAAGAAAGACCCTATCAATATTTTATCAAACCTATTACTTCAGAAGGAAATAATTTCAGAAGAAGTTTTGGAGAACCTGAAAAAAGAAATCCATGAAGAAGTTAATCGAGCTGCTGATTGGGCAATAAAACAACCTGACCCGGAACCAAATTCTGCTATTAAATTTGTGCTGGATGAATCAAATAAACATAATGAACTTATTTATGAAAAGTCCGAAAGTTCTTCTAAAAATATTGTTATGGTTGATGCAATTAATCATGCACTTGCAGAAGAAATGGAATTGAATGATAAAATTTTTCTTTTTGGTGAAGATGTTGCTGATCCAAAAGGCGGGGTTTTTACTGCAACAAAAGGACTTTCTACCAAATACGGTAATGAAAGAGTTTTTAATTCTCCCTTAGCTGAAGCAAGTATTGTGGGAGTAGCTATTGGGATGTCATTAACAGGAATAAAACCTTGTGTAGAAATTCAATTTGGTGATTACATTTGGCCTGCATTTATGCAAATTAGAGATGAACTGGTTATGTATCGTTACCGCTCAAATAATTTATTTCAAACTCCAGTTGTGATTCGTGTTGCAGTTGGAGGATATATTCATGGTGGAATTTATCATAGTCAAAACATCGAAAGTTTTTTTGCTCATATGCCCGGATTGTTAATAGCATATCCTTCTAATGCTGCAGATGCTAAGGGATTATTAAAAACTGCTCTGAGATTAAATGACCCTGTTTTATTCCTTGAGCACAAAGGCTTATATAGGCAAAGTTATGCTGCTTCTTTAGAACCTGATTCAAATTATCTTCTGCCATTTGGGAAAGCAAACATTATTAAAAAAGGTTATGATTTGACTGTGGTAACTTATGGCGCTATGGTTCACGAAGCAAACCTTGCAGCTAAAACATTAGAAATGGAAGGTTATTCAGTTGAAATTATTGATATAAGAACAATTTCACCTTTAGATATTGAAACAATATTTAACTCTGTTAAAAAGACAGGCAAAGTTGCTGTAGTTCACGAAGATACATTAACAGCTGGTTTTGGCGCTGAGATTTCTGCACAAATAGCAGAAAATTGTTTCGAATACCTTGATGGTCCTGTAAAAAGAATTGCAGCAAAAGATACTCCAATTCCATATTCATCTATTCTTGAAAAATTTATCCTTCCTGATAAAAATAAAATTTACGAAGGTCTTAAAGAATTATTAACTTATTAATCAAATTTCATCTAATATTAATGGAGAATGAATGAAAGCAGAAATAATTATGCCTCAAATGGGAGAATCAATAACTGAAGGAAAAATTATTAAATGGCATAAAAAAATTGGCGATATAATTAAGAAAGATGAAATTATTTATGAAATTACTACTGACAAAGTTGATACAGAGATTCCTTCTCCATACGATGGAATTTTGACTGAAATTCGAGTTAATGAAAATGAAACTGCTAAGGTTGGGACTGTGGTTGCAGTTATTGAAACACATGATGAAAATGAAGCAGATTTTAATACTTTTGAACAAAAAGAGAAAAAAATAATTGATATTGTAATGCCTAAAATGGGTGAATCAATTACATCGGGAACAATAATAAAATGGCATAAAAAAGTTGGTGAACATGTAAAACGCGATGAGATTATTCTTGAAATATCAACTGATAAAGTTGACACCGAAATCCCTTCCCCTGTTGATGGAGTAGTTAAAGAAATACTTTATAATGAAAATGAAACTGTAGAAGTTGATACAGTAATAGCAAGAATTCTTTCTGACGAAGAAATAATTATTCAAGGTTTTTCAGAACAAAAACAAAAGAATGAAATCGAATCACAGTCTTCAGGAGAAATTAAAGTCGAATCAAAATCAAAAAGATTTTATTCACCAGCTGTTTTAAATATTGCGCGACAGGAAGAACTATCAATTGAAGAATTAGATAAAATTGAAGGAACAGGAATTAAAGGAAGAGTCACTAAAAAAGATATTATTGATTATCTTGAAAAGAAAAAATCCGGAGAAATAATTTCACAATATATGTCAAACAAAGAAGCAGAAAATAAAATAAAAACAGGCGAAAGAATAGAAGTTATTCCAATTGACCATGTCCGACAAAAAATAATGCAAAATATGGTTAAAAGCCGGGATACTGCTGTTCATGTTACATCAATTACTGAAGTTGATGTAACGAGAATCTATAATTTTATTAATAATAAAAAAGAGCAATATGCAAAAGAAGGAGTTAAACTTACTTATCTCCCTTTTATTGCTTATGCTGCTATAAAAGCTTTGAAAGAATTTCCACTAATGAACGCAGTTATTGAAGAAGAAAAAATAATTATGAAAAAATATATTAATCTTGGAATTGCAATTGCACTCGAACCAAATGGCTTGATAGTTCCAAATATTAAAAATGCTGATGGATTGAATATAATTGGTTTTGCTAAAGCAATTGCAAATTTAAGTCAAAAAGCAAAAACAAAAAAATTATCTTATGATGATGTTACCGATGGAACTTTTACTATTACAAATTATGGAGTGTTCGGTACATTAATAGGAACTCCAATAATTAATCAACCAGAAGTAGGAATACTTGGTGTAGGAAGTGTTATCAAGAAGCCAGTTGTAATTGATAATGAAGGCATCGAGAGCATCGCAGTAAGAGCTATGATGTATTTGTCATTAAGTCACGATCATCGTTTGATTGATGGGATGCTTGGTGGTAAATTTCTAAAGTCAATAAAAGAACTTCTGGAAAATTTTGATGAAAATTATTTATGAGAAAAAATGAGATTATTATTTTAGCTCAATCTGCAACAAAGATTAACAAGGAACGAAAAAATATCCTATAATTCATTTATTTTTTATTAAACATAATAAGAAAAATTACTGAAGCACATAATGAAAACAGACTGCACAGTTAAAATGCAAGTTGAAATTAGCTTTTGAAGTTTAAATGGGAGAGAATATGAAAATCAATCAACATCAATTAGCATTTAAGGAAGAAATAGAAAAAAAAGTTAATCCAGGAAAAAGACCCGAATGGCTTAAGGTTCGTTTACCAAGTGGAAAAAATTATAAAGATGTTTATGAATTAATGCGAAAATCAAAATTGAATACTGTGTGTGAAGAAGCAAAATGCCCAAACATTGCAGAATGCTGGAACAGAAGAACTGCAACTTTTATGATTTTAGGGGATACTTGCACAAGAAGTTGTGGATTTTGTAATGTGAAATTGGGAATTCCAAATGAACTCGATTTAGATGAACCGAGAAGAGTTGCAGAATCAGTTGAAGCTCTTAAATTAAATCATGTGGTTATTACTTCAGTCAATAGAGATGAACTAAAAGATGGGGGAGCATCAATTTTTTCTGAAACTGTGAGACTAATACGCGAGAAAATGCCTGATACAACAATAGAAATTTTAATTCCGGATTTTAAAGGAGAAGAACATGCATTCGAAATTATCATGAAGAATAAACCAGATATTCTTAATCATAATCTTGAAACTGTGAAAAGATTATATCATGCAGTTAGACCTCAAGCAAAATATGAAAGAAGTTTAAATGTTATAAAATGGTTTAAAGAACGAGGTCTTAGAACAAAAAGCGGAATCATGGTAGGAATTGGAGAAACTAAAGAAGAAGTAATAGAACTTATCAATGATTTATATAACAGCGGTTGTGATATTATGACAATAGGACAATATCTTCAACCCACAAAAAATCATCTCCCGGTTCATCGTTATGTAACACTTGATGAGTTTAAATTTTACAAAGAATATGGATTAAAATTAGGTTTCAAGGCAGTTGAATCTTCGCCGCTTGTAAGGAGCTCTTATCATGCAGATAAACATGCAATTTTGTAATCAATCGAGTTTTTACTTTTCTTAAAAAGAGTTAATCATTTCTCATTTGTGATAAATTCAAATACCGATTTTAATTAGCAGAATTTTAATAAAACATTCCCCCTTTGTTTTTGAATAATAATTATTATTTTTCCATTGGAAAAAAAGATTAATTGTTAATAACTGCTGGCATATAAGTTTTATATTGTTAAGCTCTTTTTACGGTTTTAGAATGAAATTTATTCTTGTAGAAATACTACTATTAAATTTTTATCAACTGAGAAAAAGGTTATAGTAAAACTATAACCTTTTTTTATTTTAAATAATTTGAGGTTTATATGGCAAAAGTAAAAGGAGATATCATAATTGATATCGAAAAATGCAAGGGTTGCGAACTTTGTGCTTCGGCATGCCCTCAAAAAACCCTTGAACTTTCAAGAAAAATTAACTCTAAAGGTTATCATTACATTGTTAAGATAAAAGATAATTGTACTGGTTGTGTAAATTGTGCACTTGTATGTCCTGAGGGAATTATTAAAGTCTATAGAAAGACAGATAAAAAGAAAGAACCAATTGCAACCATTTCAAATGTTAAAAATGATATCACAGTTACGGTGAGACAATGAAAACAGAATTATTACTAATGAAAGGTAATGAAGCACTTGCCGAAGCAGCTATTCGTGCAGGATGTGATGGATACTTTGGTTATCCAATTACACCTCAATCAGAAATACTTGAATATTTAACAAGCGAAGCTAACGCAAGAACTGGGATGGTTGTTCTTCAAGCAGAAAGTGAACTGGCTGCAATAAATATGGTTTATGGAGCTGCATGTACAGGAAAAAAAGTTATGACTTCGTCTTCTTCTCCCGGAATAAGTTTAATGCAGGAAGGAATTTCCTATATAGCATGTGCAGAACTTCCATGTTTAATTGTAAATGTTATGAGAGGCGGTCCTGGACTTGGAACCATTCAACCTTCTCAAGGCGATTACTTTCAAGCTGTTAAAGGTGGTGGACATGGGGATTATAAATTAATTGTTCTTGCTCCCTCGTCTGTTCAGGAAATGGTTGACTTTGTCCCTCTTAGTTTTGATTTAGCTTTTAAATATCGAAATCCAGTAATGATTCTTGCAGACGGTGCATTAGGACAGATGATGGAAAAAGTAAAATTGTTTGAACCAATTCCTCGAAAAACTAATACCGAACCATGGGCAACTGTAGGTAAACCAAAAGATAGGGAAAGAAATGTTATTACATCTCTTCACATTGAACCAGATAAAATGGAACAAATTAATTTGGGTTTGCAGAGAAAGTATAAAGAAATAGAAAAAAACGAAGTCAGATTTGAAATAATTAATTGTGAAGATGCAGATATAGTACTTGTTGCTTTTGGCTTAGTTGCAAGAATATGTACTAAAACTGCTGAACTTGCTCGTCAGAAAGGCATAAAAGTTGGCGTATTTAGACCAATCACTTTATTTCCATTTCCATATCAACAATTAAATAATCTTGCAAATAAGGTTAAAAATTTCTTAGTAGTAGAAATGAATGCGGGTCAAATGCTTGAAGATGTTCGTCTTGCAATTAATGGAAAAACCTCAGTTGAATTTCATGGAAGAATGGGAGGAATTGTTCCATCTCCAGATGAAATTCTTCAAAAAATTGAAGAAATATTTATAGGAGAAAAAGTATGAACAATCAAACTTCAGCTGATGAAGAAAAACATTTTGAACAAATCATAGAAGAAGAAAATATTTGTGTTAATGAAAATCTTGTTTATGAAAAACCAAAGACACTTTTAGATATTCCCATGCATTATTGTCCTGGATGTGGACATGGAGTTGCACATCGCTTAATTGCAGAAGTAATTGATGAACTTGGAATTCAGGATAAAACAATTGGGGTAGCTCCAGTAGGTTGTGCAGTATTTGCTTATAATTATCTCGATATTGACATGACAGAAGCAGCACATGGAAGAGCAACAGCAGTTGCAACTGGAATTAAAAGAATGCTGCCTGATAAATATGTTTTTTCATATCAAGGAGATGGAGATTTAGCAGCTATTGGAACAGGTGAAACTATTCATACTTGCAATCGTGGCGAAAATATTTTGATAATTTTTATAAATAATGGAATTTATGGAATGACCGGAGGCCAGATGGCTCCAACAACTCTAATTGGTATGAAATCTACAACTACTCCTTTCGGAAGAGATGTTTCTGTTATGGGTAATCCATTAAAGATTACAGAATTAGTTGCACAACTTCCTGGTGTTTATTACTGCACTCGTGTTGCAGTTAATACTCCAAATAATGTTAGAAGAGCCAAAAAAGCTATTCTGAATGGATTTAAATATCAGGAACATAAAAAAGGTTTAAGCTTTGTTGAAATAGTGTCTAATTGCCCATCTAACTGGAAAATGACACCTGTAGAATCTAACAAATGGCTCGAAGAAAACATGCTCAAATTTTATCCACTTGGAGATTTGAAAGTACCTGATTTATCTAAATCTGAATAAGGAGAAAGTCATGACAGAAGAATTAATAATTGCTGGTTTTGGTGGACAGGGAGTTTTGTCTCTTGGACAAATTTTGTGTTATGGTGGAGTTCTCGAAGGCAAAGAAGTTAGCTGGATGCCTTCATATGGACCTGAAATGCGTGGTGGAACTGCAAATTGTATTACAATTATCAGTGATACTAAAATTAGTTCACCAATTATAAGTACTTTTGATACGCTAATAGCACTCAATCAACCTTCGCTTGATAAATTTCAAAATGCAGTTAAACCTAATGGTTTAATAATTTATGAATCGAGCACAATATTAAATCCTCCTGTAAGAAATGATGTAGACATAGTTCCAGTAGAAGCTGCAAACGAAGCAGCTAAGTTAAAGAACACTAGAGTAATGAATATGATAATTTTAGGAGCCTATCTAAAAAAGAAACCAATATTTTCTTTTGATACTGCTCTCGAAGCATTAAAAAAAGTTTTACCTGAGAGATACCATCATCTTATTCCATTAAATAAAGAAGCAATTGAAAAGGGAATGCAATTAGTAGAAAAAATTCCATCTACTTGATTATATCTTTCGTTATAGAATTATACCTAATTTTTTTCATTATATAACATGTTTTTGGAAATCACTTTCATCTTTCATAATTTTGCACAATAATTTTATTAAAATAGGTAGAAAAAATGGCATCAAATGAAGGTGTAATTGTTCAAGTAATTGGTCCTGTCGTCGATATTGACTTTCAAGACGGCTACTTACCCAAAATCTACAATGCAGTAAAAATCCCAAGAGTTAACTTAGAAGGAAAAGAAGAAGAATTAGTTGTCGAAGTTCAACAACACTTAGGAGAAAATCGTGTTAGAACAGTTGCAATGGATACTACAGATGGTCTGGTTCGTGGAATGAAAGCTTATGATACTGGTGAACCTATTACTGTTCCTGTTGGTCCTGAAACACTTGGAAGATTAATAAATGTAATTGGTGAAGGCATTGACGGATTAGGAGAAATAAAAGCAAAGAAACGTTATGCAATTCATCGCCATGCACCAAAATTTGATAATCTTGCTACAAAACAGGAAATGTTTGAAACTGGAATAAAGGTAATCGATTTACTCGAACCTTATACAAAAGGTGGAAAAACTGGTTTGTTTGGTGGTGCCGGTGTTGGTAAAACAGTTATTATACAGGAATTAATTCATAATATTGCAAAGCAGCATGGTGGTTATTCAGTATTTGCTGGTGTAGGAGAAAGAACTCGTGAAGGTAATGACCTCTGGCTTGAAATGAAAGAATCTGGAGTGTTATCCAAAACAGCATTAGTATTTGGACAGATGAATGAACCTCCCGGTGCTCGTTTAAGAGTTGGTTTAACAGGGCTAACAATTGCAGAATATTTCCGTGATGAAGAAGGAAGAGATGTTTTGTTGTTTATTGATAACATTTTCCGTTTCACTCAAGCTGGTTCGGAAGTATCAGCCCTGCTTGGAAGAATGCCATCAGCTGTAGGTTATCAGCCGAACCTTGCAACAGAAATGGGTGAACTTCAGGAAAGAATTACATCAACAGATAAAGGTTCAATTACTTCTGTTCAGGCTATTTATGTCCCTGCAGATGATTTAACCGATCCTGCTCCTGCAACGGCATTTTCACACCTTGATGCTACTACAGTTTTAAGCAGACAAATTGCAGAACTCGGAATTTATCCTGCAGTTGACCCACTCGATTCAACTTCAAGAATTTTACAGCCTGATATTGTCGGCTGGGAACATTATAATGTTGCAAAACAGGTTAAAGAAATTTTACAGGCATATAAAGATTTACAGGATATCATTAATATCCTTGGTATGGATGAACTTTCTGAAGAAGATAAAATTATTGTAAGAAGAGCAAGAAGAATTCAAAGATTTTTAAGTCAACCTTTCCATGTTGCAGAACAATTCACAGGTACACCCGGTAAATATGTCAAGCTTGAAGATACTATCAAAGGATTTAAAGAAATTCTTGACGGAAAACATGATGATTTGCCTGAACAGGCATTTATGTATGTAGGCACAATTGAAGAAGCTGTTGAAAAAGCAAAAAGATTAATGCAATGATTAAAGAACTAAATTTAGAAATAATTACTCCTTCGAAAATTGCATTTTCAGGGAAAGTAAAATCTGTTACTGTTCCTGGAACACTTGGAAGTTTTCAGGTATTATATAATCATGCTCCATTACTCAGTACATTTGGAATCGGAAGAATTAGAATAGAAGAATTAAACGGAACAATAACCGAATTTACGACAGGCGGCGGCAGCATTGAAGTACTTAAAAATAAAATTTTGATTCTTGCTGATAGTGTTGAAAGAAGAGAGGAAATAGATGTTGAAAGAGCAAGAAAATCTTTAGAACGCGCAAAAGAAAGATTATCAAGTACAAGAAAAGAAAAAATTGATATTGCAAGAGCAGAAGCTTCATATCAAAGAGCTGTTAATAGATTAAAATTTGCTGGAGCAGACCAAAATTAATCGATTTTAAATTGTGCTGTTGCTGCCTGAAGTTCGTTAGCCATTTCTAATAAATTTGAAGCTACTTTTCCAAGTTCTTCTGCTTCGTTTTTAGCATTGACAGTTTTTTCAGAAATTTCGTTTATCATGCTTGTGTTAAATTCACTAATTATTGAAATATTATTAATCATTTCTACAGTATGTTTAACACTATGACTGATTTCTTCAGTTGCACTCATATTTTGTTGTATAACAGTTGAAATTTTTTCTGTTGATTCTAACAAGCTTTTCATTATTCCAGATATTGTGTTATTTGCATTAACCATATTTTCAATTTGTTTGTTCATATTAAAGTAAGAATTCAATAGCTTCTCAATAACCTTTCCTGATTCATTTGCCAAATCAGTTCCAAAATTTACTTTTTCCACAATTGTTTTGATAGAATCATTTGCACTGGAAATATTCTGCTGTACTTTCGAAATTATGTTTGAAGTTTGTTTTGTAGCCTCAGCAGATTTTTCTGCTAAGATTCTAACTTCATCAGCTACAACTGCAAAACCACGTCCATGTTCTCCAGCTCTTGCTGCTTCAATTGCTGCATTTAATGCCAATAAATTTGTTTGGTCTGCTATTGTTTCTATTGTTTGAATTATCTCTTCAATTTGTCTTGACTGTTTTAACATTTCTTCTATTTTCAAGGCAAAATTATTTATAGTATCTTCTATAACCTTCATCTGTTCTACAGTTTTCATTACGGAATTTTCGCCTTGTTTTGCTGCTTTTATTGATTCTTCTGAAGATTTTACTATTGATGAGACAATATTATTTGCAACATCTACTGCTTTTGCAATCTCAGTTACAGCAGATGATACTTGTTCGGATGCAAGCAATTGTTCATGAGAATCTTTTGCAATATTATTTATTGCAGCTGAAATTTGTTCTATGTTTGAATTTGCTGTGTTTACAGATGTTGCTTCTTCAGTAAAACTTCTTACCATATTTTGAATTGATGCAGCATTGTTATTTGTAATTTCAATTGTATCTTTTGCAACTCTGGATAAATTGTTGCTGTACTCAGATAATTTAATTGTTCTTTCCGATAAAGTTTTCAATAATCCGCGTAAACTCATTGGTTCGCTGTTAAATGTTGCAACAGGAATTCCTTTATCTACAGCTTTATTAATGTAAGCAACTAAATTTTTATCATATATTCCTGTGCAAATTGCATCGTATTTTTTCTCTATACATTTTTCAATAGCAGCTCCATAAATTTCTGCACTTACATTAAAATTTTTTCCAGTGTGAGAACCCTCAGGAATAATCCAATCAACTTGAGCATTATAATTTCTTAAAATATTAGCTGCTTTATCTACACCTTTTTTAAATGATACCCAGAAATCTGAACCCTCTCTTCCAAGAACTGCAATTTTTATTAATCTGCTTGATTCCTTTATTGGTTTTGGCCTTTTTGAAATTGTTTCTTCATTCTCGATAATTCCTTTTTCGGGATGCCAATATTTATGATAATTTTCTTTTGTAATTAATTTAAGTTCGGTTAGCAATCGAGGATTGGGAGGCTCCCAATTTGCAGCAACATGATTGAATAAATGAATTACAGGATTATATCCCTGAGCGAATTCATCTTGAGATAAAGTAGCATAAATATCGCCACTAACAATATGTTTCATTGTTCTGTTGCTCATATCATGGCATACAACTTTCAATTTATTTTTTAATTGTAGCTCATTTATTGTTTTTTCATAACTTCCACCATCATGTGTAATATAAATTCCTGATAAATCGGGGTGCTTATTGAGTAGAAATTTAGTTTTTTCTAAATATAAATCATGGTTATTGTAGCATTCAACAACATCTACAACGGTAATCTTAGGACAATTTTCTTTTAAATAGTTTTGAAAACCTTTTCTTCTTAGTTCCTGTCCGATTACACCAAATCTTTCGAGTATAATTGCTACTTTTCCTTTCCCTTTTAATCCTTCAATCATTGCTTCTGCACATTTTCTTCCTTCGAGATATGAATCGGCTCCTACATAAAACAATCTTTTGCATGGAACATCTGTTGCAGTATTGAATTCTTTGCTTGCTTCACTTAAGTTAGATACGATGGAATTTAAATCTTCTACAATATCTTTCATCACACCAAAATTATGATTGATGTGGTTAGAATTAAATTTTATTGCAACTGTCAAATTTCCGTGTGACAATTCTGTTAATGCAGTTGATATGGAAATCGTATCATTTTCAGCTATTTTCTTAATATATGATTTTATTTTTCTTAATGAATTTTCCACGCCAAAGTAATAGTATATAACAAACAAGAAACTAATTACTAAAGCAAATAATGCGCTCAAGAAAATTGTTTTGTTGTTAAAATTAAAAGTTTCTTCAAATTCATGAAGATTAATAAAAAGAATTAACAGTGTAATAAAAATTAATAAAGGAAAACTAGAGGAGATGATTTTTAATATTTTTGTTTTCATACACTCTGTCCCAGGACTTTTATGAGAAAATAGCTTTCTCTGCAATATATTATCGTTTTTTAATTGAATTTCTTTAATAAATCATTTATTGCAATTCTCAAATTTAGGTGTAGTTATAAATATCTTTAAGAAATTTCTTATAAATAATTTTTTAATATTTAATAAGAAATTTTTAATAACATATATTTTTATTTGTGTATTGAGCTCCTTTTTATATTTCTGTAACTTTGGATTAAATTATTAAAAATTTTTTGTGAAATTATGGAAGAAAAGAACAACAAGACTGAAAATCGGTCAGAAAAAAAGCCAAAGAATTTTATTTATGAAATTATTGATGAAGATATCAGAACAAATAAGTGGGGTGGGAGAGTCCATACCAGATTTCCTCCAGAACCTAATGGTTATCTTCATATAGGCCATGCAAAAGCAATTTGCTTAAATTATGGGATTGCTCAACATTACGGAGGGAAATTTAATCTTCGATTTGATGATACAAATCCTGAAAAGGAAGAAGTAGAATATGTTAATTCGATAATTGAGGATGTAAAATGGCTTGGAGCAGATTTTGAAGACAGATTATTTTTTGCATCAGATTATTTTGAGCAAATGTATCAATGGGCAGTAGAACTAATTAAAAAAGGTAAAGCTTATGTTTGCGATTTAAGTGCAGAAGAAATTAGGAAGACACGAGGAACATTAACAGAACCTGGAATAGAAAGTCCATATCGAAATCGAACTATTCAGGAAAATCTTGATTTATTTGAAAGGATGCGCAAAGGTGAATTTCCTGATGGAGCAAAAACTCTTCGTGCAAAAATTGATATGGCTTCCCCTAACTTAAACATGCGAGATCCAGTAATGTATAGAATTATTCATCAGCCTCATCACCGCCAGGGAAATAAATGGTGTATTTATCCAACTTATGATTGGGCTCATGGACTCGAAGATTCAATTGAAGGAATAACTCATTCAATCTGTACTCTTGAATTTGAAAATCACAGACCTTTGTATGATTGGTTTTTAGATCAGCTTGAAATTTATCATCCACAACAAATAGAATTTGCACGTTTGAACTTGAGTTACACAGTGATGAGTAAAAGAAAACTTTTGCAGCTTGTTCAGGAAGGATATGTGGATGGCTGGGATGATCCAAGAATGCCAACAATTTCTGGTTTAAGAAGAAGAGGTTATACTCCAGAAGCAATAAGAAATTTTACAGAGATTATTGGTGTTGCCAAAAGAGATGCTTTAACAGACATAGCTTTACTTGAATATGCAATTCGAGAAGATTTGAATAAAAGAGCACAACGTGCAATGGCAGTTCTTAATCCATTAAAAGTTGTAATAACAAATTATCCTGATGATTTAGTAGAAGAACTTGATGCAATTAATAATCCTGAAGATTTTAGTGCAGGCACAAGAAAAGTTCCTTTCTCGAAAGAAATTTATATTGAACAAACAGATTTTATGGAAAATCCTCCAAAAGGTTATTATCGCTTAGTCCCAAATGGCGAAGTTCGACTGCGCTATGCTTACATAATAAAATGTGAAGAAGTTATTAAAAATGACAAAGGAGAAATTTTAGAATTACGATGCACTTATGACCCTGATACTAAAAGTGGCAGCGGGAAAAGTAATAAAAAAGTAAAAGGGACGATTCACTGGGTTTCTGCACGACATGCAGAAAAAGCTGAAGTAAGATTATATGATAGATTATTTACAGTAGAAGAACCAGCAGCATATGAAAATTGGCTGGATTACATTAATCCAAATTCTTTGACAATAATACCCGAAGCAATGATTGAACCGTCTCTTAAAAATGCTAAACCGGGCGACAAATTTCAGTTTGAGAGAAATGGTTACTTTTGTGTTGATACTAAATATTCAACAAATGAAAAATTAGTTTTTAACAGAACAGTTACATTAAAAGAAAGCTGGAAGAAAGATTCTAATTAGATTTTTATTTTCCCGCTCGCATAAAAACGAGCAGGAAATAAATTTTATTTCATAAAAGTTGAGGTATTTTTTCTAATGCAATATTTATTCTTTTGATAACTTCATCTTTACCGAGTATAAATAAAATATCAAAAATTCCTGGACCAGTGCTTTGACCAGATACTGCTAATCTTAATGGATGAATTAATTTACCTTTGCTAATGTTGTGTTCTTCTGCAATTTTGTTTAATGCATATTCAAAATCTTCTTTTTTAGGATTATTCAGTAAAGAAAATCTTTCAACTAATTTTTTCATCAGTTCCGGTGTATCATCTTTCCAATTTTTTTCGACAGATTTTAATTCATAATCTTTAGGTTCTTCATAGAAGTATTTACAATTATTTACAAATTCATGAACAAAGGAGACTCTTTCTTTCATTGCATGGATAATATTTAACAAAAATGAATCAGAAAAATTTTTATCAGCAAATTCTGTAGTTTTGATATAATCTTTCAGCATTGATAAAATTTCATCATCAGGTTTTTTTCTTAAATGTTCGGCATTGAGCCAGTTTAATTTGTCAATATCAAAAACTGCACCTGATTTATTGACTCTTTCAAGTGAAAATTTTTCTATTAATTCATCCATGTAATAAAATTCTTTATCATCTCCTGCATTCCATCCAAGCAAAGCAACAAAATTGATTAATGCTTCTTTCATATATCCTTTAGCGCGATAATCTTCAACTGCAACATCACCCTGTCTTTTGCTTAGTTTAGACCTATCAGGATTTAGCAGTAATGGTAGATGAGCAAAAATTGGTTTCTCCCAATTAAAATAATTGTACAATAAAATATGTTTTGGAGTAGAAGAGAGCCACTCTTCTCCACGAATCACATGACTTATTTTCATTAAATGGTCATCGACAACATTTGCCATGTGATATGTAGGATATCCATCGCTTTTAATTAAGATTTGGTCGTCAATATTATTACTGTCAAATTCAACAGTGCCTCTAATAGCATCATCAAAAATTATTTTTTGATTTGGTTCAACATTTAGTCGAATAACATATGGTATTTTAGAATTTAATTTTTCTTCAATTTCAGATTTCGATAGATGAAGACAATGCTTATCATATTTTGCTTGTGGCAGTTTTTGTAGCTGTTGTTCTTTTCTTAATGCTTCCAATCTTTCTGGTGTGCAAAAACAATAATATGCGTATCCTTTAGAGATTAATTCCTGTGCATATTTTTGATAAATATCAATTCGCTGAGATTGCATATAAGGTCCATAGGCACCTCCAATATCAGGACCTTCATCATAATTAAGACCGCACCATTTTAATGATGCAATCAAATTTTCAACTGCGCCTTCAACATAACGGCTTCTATCAGTATCTTCAATTCTTAAAATAAATTTACCATTATTTTTTCTTGCAAATAAATAATTATAAAGAGCTGTTCTAAGTCCACCAACATGTAAATAACCAGTTGGACTTGGTGCAAAACGTACTCTAATGTTTTCCAAATTTAAACCTCAAAATTTTTTGTAACTAAATATATTAAAGTATATTGTCTTATTCTTGATAATGTATAAACATGTGAATAACTAAATATAAGCAATATAAAGTAAAGAGAGATTATCCTTCTTCGATTAGCCAGTAGTCAGCTTTATCTTCTGTAATTCCTTGTATGAAGCGTGACGGTTTAGCATAAGTTGTTCCGTTGTAACGGTCAAAAATGTTCATTGGATAACAAACATATAAATTTTGTTTTGCTCTTGTTGTTGCTACATACATTAATCTTCTTTCTTCTTCAAGTGTTTCTAATTTTTCAAAAGATTGACTTGAAGGAAAAAACCCATCTATTGCATGAATTATAAAAACTGTGTGCCATTCCAATCCTTTAGCTGAATGAATTGTTGAAAGCGTAACAAATTCTTTTTCTTTATCTGTAGCTTCTACATCAATTACAGTATCCTGCGGTGGTTCCAGAGCCATATCAGCTAAAAAACTGTCGAGACTTCTATAATTTTCTGCTATGTTAATAAAAATGTCTAAATCTTTTTTGCGTTTATTCCAGTCATCATATTTATCTATAAAAAGTGGTTCATAATATTTTAATGCTAATTCTGCTTTATCAGCGGGTAATTGATTTTTCGTATGAATTTCGTGAAGAAGTGAAAACAAATTGAAAATTTTATCGCTATATTTTTTACTTACCGTATTTTCAGGTTCTCTTTTTATTGATAAATTATCTTTAGCAATTTCATCCATTATTTGTTGAGCTTTTTTAGGACCAATTCCTTCATGCAATAATAATACACGATACCAGCTTACAAAATCAAGCGGGTTTGCTGCAATTCGTAGGAAAGAAAGTAAATCTTTAACATGTGCGGCTTCAATAAATTTCATCCCCCCAAATTTTACATAAGGAATATTTGCTTTGTTAAGTTCAATTTCTAAATCAAACGAATGAAAAGAAGACCTGAATAAAACAGCTATTTCATTTAGTGGAACACCTTCTTCACGAAGTTCTAAAATTCTTTCAACTATGAATCTTGACTGCATATTTTCATTTGCAGCACTTACTATTCCTGGAAGTTCTCCTCCAATTTTTCTGCTGTAAAGATGTTTTGGATATTTTTCAATTGCATTCTCAATAATGTAGTTTGCAAAGTTTAAAATTTCTTGAGTGCTTCTATAATTTTCTTCGAGTGTTATGATTTTGACATTCTTAAATAATTTTGGGAACTCCATAATATTTTTGAAATTTGCTCCCCTGAAAGCGTATATTGATTGTGAATCATCACCAACAACCGTAATGTTCTGATTAATTTGTCCTAATCCTTGAATAATTTCTGCCTGTAATTTATTTGTATCCTGATATTCATCTACCATTACAAATTTAATTGTGTTGAGAAATGATTTGGCGGCAGGACCAAGATCGAACAAAAAATTTCTTAAATAAATTAGTAAGTCATCGTAATCTAAGAGATGATTTTGTTTTTTATAAGATTCATAAATTTTTTTAATTTCCAGAAATTTATCTGTATACTCAGCAAAGTGAGGATATTCTTCTTGAAGTATTTCTTCTATCGGTTTAGTAGTATTTGCGCTTAAACTCAATACTTTGAAGATAGTTTGTTTGTTTGGAAATCTTTTTTTATGCTGAGATAAATTTAGTTGTCCTCTTATAAGATTAATAACATCTTCACTATCTGCCTGATCGAGTATTGTAAATCCATTATCCAGACCAACAGCTTTAGCATATTTTCGAAGAGTAAGATTAGCGAATGAATGAAATGTTCCGCCATTTATTTTTGAACATCTGTTATCAAGTAGTATTGCAGCTCTATCCATCATTTCTTTAGCTGCCTTGCGTGTAAAAGTAAGAAGTAATATTGAAGATGGGTCATACCCGAGTTCTGTTAATCTTGCAACACGGTAGACAAGAGTTCTGGTTTTACCGCTCCCCGCACCAGCAATTACTAGATAATTTCCTTCAATCGAACATACAGCTTCATATTGTGAGGGATTTAATGCTTCTCTGTAATTTATCTTAAATCTTGATTCATCAATGCTATGTTCTATTTGAATTTGGTTTACTTTTTTAATTACAAATTTTTTTGCCATTATCTGCGGAGTGATTTTGGTTTATTTAGAATCTCGGAAATAATAAATAATTCTCTAACGGTTTCTGGATTTTTGAGTTTGGTTTTTATATTAAGTAATTGATTTTCAAAAACTTTCTTTTCTTCATAAACTTTAACATCTTGTTTGTCAACTCTTCTTACAGCTGCAATTTCGTATGATGGTGTTTTATCATAATCAATATCGGGAATATTTTTTTCTATGTTTCTATATTCAAGTGATTCTTTTTGTTTAATTTTTTCTTCAAATTCTTTTTCCGGATCCCAGCTTATATTTTCAAGTGAAATATTTTCACTGCTTTTTGTTTCTGGTTTTTCATATTCTGTTTGAGGAATTTTTAAACCAAAAAGGTCTTCAATTGTAATTGTTCTTTCATTTTTTTGTTGTCGATATCTAAATGTATCAGGAGAAGATATATCACTGTTGTCTTCTCCTGGTAAATTTGATTCACCTTTTTGCTTTTTCATTCCAGCAATCATACTTATGATGCTGTAGATAACAAAAAAAGTAATTATTATTTCAATTAGATTATCCATTATTGATTTTCTTTTTTCTTTTCTTCTGGTTTAGCAATAGCATTTCTCATTTCAGTATCAGCTTGAATATTTTTAAGATGATAATAATCCATAACACCTAAATTACCATTACGAAAAGCTTCAGCAATAGCTTTTGGTATTTCAGCTTCAGCTTCAACAACTTTAGCGCGCATACGTGCAACTTCTGCATTCATTTCCTGCTCTAAAGCAACAGCAGCAGCTCGTCTTTCTTCTGCTTTAGCTCGAGCTACTTTTAAATCCGCTTCTGCCTGGTCGGCTTGAAGTATTGCACCTATGTTTGTTCCAACATCAACATCTGCAATGTCTATGGAAAGAATTTCAAATGCAGTTCCTGCATCAAGTCCTTTGGAGAGAACAACCTTAGAAATGCTATCTGGATTTTCCAAAACTTCTTTATGTGAATTACTCGAACCGATAGTAGATACAATACCTTCTCCAACACGAGCAAGAATTGTTGCTTCTCCTGCTCCTCCAACAAGTCTTTCTAAGTTTGTTCTTACAGTAATTCTTGCAATAGCTTTTAATTGGATACCATCTTTAGCTACAGCAGCTACCATTGGTGTTTCAATAACTTTGGGGTTTACCGACATTTTTACAGCTTCAAGCACATCTCTTCCAGCAAGGTCAATTGCAGCAGCTTTTTCAAATCCTAAATCTAAATTTGCTTTATTAGCTGAAATGAGAGCATTAACTACATTAGTTACATTGCCACCGGCTAAATAATGAGCTTCAAGTAGTGAAATATTTAAATCAATTCCTGCTTTTGTTGCCGAGATTAAATTTCGAATAATTACCTGTGGTGATACTTTGCGTAATCTCATTCCAATCAAATCTCTAAAAATTCTTACCTTTACACCTGAGAAATAAGCTGTTATAAATAATCCAATTGGCACAAAGTAAAAAAACAGAAATAAAAAAATTATTACTGCAATTATTATTAATATTGAAACGCCAGTTAATGCTTCCATTTTTAACTCCACATTAAATTAATTACCAAAATATTAATAAAATATGACAATTACCAAAATATCGGTATTAAGTATAAAAATTCTATTCTGATAAATTTTTCAATAATTTATATAGTTTCATTAAATGAAAGATTTCTATGGATTTTCAAAACTTTCTTTTAATTTAATTAATGAAATGATTCAATTTGATTGGCATGAAGTTTATTGCATGTATTCCATTTTACATTCCTTGCTAAGAGGTTTTACTATCTTTATATTTAAGAAACTAATTAGGTAGATTTTCTGTTAAAGCAATAGAATTTTATAAAAGGGAAAAATATGGAAGGAAATTTTTCAGAAAGAGTTCAAGAAGTAATTAGATTGAGCAGAGAAGAGGCCCTACGTCTTGGTCATGATTATATTGGCACAGAACATCTTCTCTTGGGTATTATCCGAGAAGGTCAGGGTATAGCTGTAAAAATTCTCAGAAATCTTGATGTCGATCTTGTTAAACTTAAAAAAGCGATTGAGGATACTGTTAGATCATCTGGTGGAACATTAACGATTGGAAATATTCCTCTTACAAAGCAGGCAGAAAAAGTTCTTAAAATTACACAGATAGAATCAAAAATTTATAAGTCAGATGTTATCGGAACTGAACATATTTTGCTTTCACTTTTAAGAGATGAAGATAATATTGCAACTCAAATACTTCATCAATTCAATGTTACATATGATAATGCAAGAGCTGAATTGAATAACATTTTAGCAAGCCGTGAGTCTAACAAATTTAGTTCATCACCTCAGCCATTTACAGCTAAAAAAATAGAAAAAACTAAAACACCAGTTCTTGATAATTTTGGAAGAGATTTAACAAAATTAGCTCTTGAAGGTAAATTAGACCCTGTAATAGGTCGAGAGAAAGAAATTGAAAGAGTAGCTCAAGTTTTAAGCAGAAGAAAAAAGAATAACCCAGTTTTAATTGGGGAACCAGGAGTTGGAAAAACTGCAATAGCTGAAGGTCTTGCATTAAAGATTGTTCAAAGAAAAGTACCAAGAATTTTACAGGATAAAAGAGTAGTTACATTAGACCTTGCAGGTTTAGTTGCAGGAACAAAGTATCGTGGACAGTTTGAAGAAAGAATGAAAGCTTTAATGAATGAACTGGAGAAAGCTGATGATGTTATTTTGTTTATAGATGAATTGCATACAATTGTTGGTGCAGGTGGTGCATCAGGTTCACTTGATGCTTCAAATATGTTTAAACCGGCACTAGCTCGTGGTGACATTCAGTGCATTGGAGCAACAACTCTTGATGAATATCGTAAATATATAGAAACCGATGGGGCTCTCGATAGACGATTTCAGAAAGTTATGATTGATCCTCCAAGTCCGGAAGAGACTATCCAGATTCTTGAAAATATTAAATTCAAGTATGAAGAACATCATCATGTGCGCTATTCAAAAGAAGCAATTGAAGCTGCTGTTCGTTTAAGTGAAAGATATATTACAGATAGATATTTACCTGATAAGGCAATTGATGTTATTGACGAAGCTGGAGCTCGTGTTCATATGGGTAATTTTACAGTCTCAGAAGAAATTATGAAACTCGAAGAGGAAATCGAAAAAATTAAACAACTGAAACTGCAAGTTGTAAAACAACAGGATTATGAAGAAGCCGCAAGATTGAGAGATAAAGAACGTCAATTACAATCAGACCTTGAAATTGCTAAACGTGAATGGGAAGCTAAAACTCAAGATATGATATATGATGTTACCGAAGATGACATTGCTACTGTTGTATCGATGATGACAGGCATTCCAGTTACTCGTGTAGTTCAGGCTGAATCAGAAAAATTAATGAATATGGAAGAAGCTCTTAAACAAAGAATTGTTGGACAGGATGAGGCAGTTAGCAAATTATGTAAAGCTATTCGTCGTGCTCGTGCAGGATTGAAGAGAGCTAACAAACCAATTGGAACTTTTATATTCTTAGGACCTACTGGAGTAGGAAAAACTGAACTCGCAAAAGAATTAGCAAGATATTTATTTGACAGCGAAGATGCTTTAATTAGAATTGATATGAGTGAATATATGGAGAAATTTGCTGTATCTCGTCTTGTTGGGGCTCCTCCAGGATATGTTGGATACGACGAAGGTGGTCAATTAACAGAAAGAGTTCGTCGTAAACCATATTCTGTTGTTTTATTTGATGAAATTGAAAAAGCTCATCCTGATGTATTTAATATTTTGCTTCAAGTACTTGATGATGGAATTTTAACAGATAGTTTAGGAAGAAGAGTTGATTTCAAAAATACAATTATAATTATGACTTCAAATGTTGGTACAAAAGATATTAAAACAACAGGTGGATTTGGTTTTGGAACTGCTTCTGAAGCTGACCAATATACAAGTTTGAAAAATACTGTTGAAGATGCAATGCGTCGATTGTTTAATCCTGAATTCTTAAATAGAATTGATGAAGCAATAGTATTCAGAAATCTTGATAAAGAAGATATTAAGAAGATTATCAACATTGAAATGAAAGATTTGATTAAGAATCTGAGTGAAAACAAAATGAGTATTGAATTGCATAAGTCGGCAGTTGAATTCTTAACTGAAAAAGGTTTTGATCCTAAATTTGGAGCTAGACCTTTGAAACGAGCAATTCAAAAATATGTAGAAGACCCTCTTGCAGAAGAATTATTGCTCGGTCATTTTAAGGAAGGTGATAAGATTATAGTAAAACATAAAAAGAATTCCGATGAACTTTACTTTGTTCCTGAAAAAGCAACTGAAACAGAAGAACAGGACAGCGAAGAAAAGAAAACTATATGAAAGTATTATCAGCTGAAGAAGTAAAAGAAAAATTAAATGATGTAATTGGTTGGGAAATTGTAGATAATAAACTTATCAAAGAATATAAGCTTAAAAATTTTTCAGGAGCAATTTCATTTATTGTAAGGATTGGAATAGAAGCAGAAAAGCTAGACCATCATCCAGATTTGTATCTTTATGGTTGGAATAATGTTAAAGTAATTTTGTTTACACACAGTGCTAATGGCATTACAGAAAACGATATTAATCTTGCTCATAAAATAGAACAAATAGTAAAATGACACACAATCAAATTCTCGATATTTTTCTTAAAACTAATGCCCTGTTAAATGGGCATTTTTTATTAACCTCTGGCAGACACAGCAACCAATATTTTCAATGTGCTCTTGTTCTTCAATATCCAGAATATAATGAATTGATTTGTTCATTGATAGCAAATCACTTTAAAGATTATGATATTGATGTGGTTATATCACCAGCAATTGGTGGAATAGTTGTTGGACAGGAAGTAGCTAGACAATTAAACAAAAAATCAATTTTTGCTGAAAGAGAAGATAAATCATTAACCTTAAGGAGAGGGTTCTATATCGAAGAGGGAAAAAAATATTTAATTTGCGAGGATGTAGTTACAACAGGAGGTTCTGTTTTCGAAGTAATTGAAATTGTTAGAAATAATGGGGGAATAGTTGCAGGAGTGGGTTATATTGTAGACAGAAGTAATAACAAAGTAAATTTTGGTGTCCCACAATTTAGCACATTGCAATTAGATGTTGTTTCATATTTACCTGATGAATGTCCTCTTTGCAAAGAAAATAAAATCCCGCTTGTAAAACCTGGTTCAAGAAAAATTAATCTGTAGCAATACCATGAAAAAATTAATCTGGCTATTTTTTTTATGTTCTTCAATAATATTTTCTCAAATTAATTTTGAAGAATATTTTACAAATGAAACTTTGAGATTTGATTTTTATCATACCGGCAATAAGGATAACGAAATTATATCTTTTGAAAAACTTGTTAAAGAACAGCTTTGGGCAGGTTCTAAAAAAAATTTAATTGATACTTTTAATTATGGCAATTACATGTTAAAAGTTTATGATGAAGCTGAAAACAAGCTGATTTATTCGCGAGGTTTTTCAACTTTATTTCAAGAATGGCAAACAACTGAAGAAGCAAAAAATGTATGGCGTTCATTTGAAGGCTCGCTGATAATGCCATTTCCTAAAAAAAATATAAAGGTGGAAATTCTGCGAAGAAATAAAAAAAATATCTTTGAGAAAAAATTTGAATATGTCATAAATCCCGATAATTATTTTATCATCAAAGAGAAACTAAAACCGTATAAAAACTTCAAAGTTCATTATTCAGGAGAACCGACAAAAAAATTAGATATTGTTTTTATTCCTGAGGGTTATACAGAAAGTGAAATGGAAAAATTCAAAAATGATTGCAAAAGATTTACTGATTATTTGTTTGAGTATTCACCTTTTTTAGAAAATAAGGATAAAATAAATATCTGGGGAGTTGAAGCACCATCAGTTCAAAGCGGAACAGATATTCCAGGTAAAGAAATATGGATTTCTACTTTATTGAATTCAAGATTTTACACATTTGATAGCGAAAGATATTTGATGACCTCAGATTATTTTTCTGTAAGGGATGTTGCTGCCAATGCGCCTTATGACCAGATTTTTATTTTGGTAAATACATCAAAATATGGTGGTGGAGGAATTTATAATTTTTATAACATTACGGCTTCAGATAATGAACGCTCCAAACAAATTTTTATTCATGAATTTGGTCATGGACTTGCTGGATTGGGAGATGAATATGGAGATGATAATACTTATCAAGAATTTTATCCTCTTGATGTTGAACCCTGGGAACCTAATTTAACTACTCTAATAAATTTTGAATCAAAATGGAAAGATTTAATTGAACCGAATGTTCCAATTCCAACCCCAAATAATGAAAAGTATAAAAATAAAATTGGTGTTTTTGAAGGTGGAGGTTATGTTTCTAAAGGTGTTTATAGACCTTCAATAAACAGTATTATGAATTCTTTTTCTTCAAATGAATTTAATGAAGTTTGCAAAAGAGTAATACAGAACATCATTAATTTCTATTCTGAATAATAATGGACCAGAAAAAATTATTTAAGACAATTGATACTATCGCTTCCGGTAATTTTAATGAGGATGCTGAATTACTCAAATATGTTATTGACCAGATTGTAAGCAAAGAACAATTTAATGTTTCAGGTGGGAGGGTATGGAAATTAGAACCTTCAATTCAGGCTTATAGATTATTATTTCAAACTGGTAAGGTGCAAAAAATTCCAAAAGATTATAAACTTTTTATTAAAGATTATGTAATATTTGATAAAATATCTTCGGTAAGAACAATCCTTGCAGATGAAACAGATGCTACATTAATAGCAAAGGGAATTTTTAAGTATTCTGCTTCAGGTGTCGGAAAGAAAATTAATATTAATGGGAAAAAATATTACGAATATTTAATTGCAATTAACAGTGATCAAATTGGTGACGACCTTCGTTATACTCTCAATGTAATTGCAACAGTATTGACTTCTAAGCTAAGAGAAAGATATTTAACATTATCAAGAAATAATTTAATTGAGAATATTGATAAAGCAAAAGAACTCCAGAGAAGTATTTTACCAGAACATGAATACAAATTTCATTTCTATGATATATTTGGAGTAACAATTCCTGCAGAAAATGTTGCAGGTGATTTTTATGATTACTTAAAGATTGGAGATGATGAAGAACGACTTGGAATTGTAGTAGGAGATGCTGCATCAAAAGGACTTGCAGCAGCAGCAGAAGCGATGTATATCTCTGGTGCAATAAGAATGGCAAGCAATTTTCAAATTAAAATTTCTCCAATGATGTTTAGATTAAATCAACTCGTTAATAAAATTTTTAGTGATGACAAATTTGTTTCTCTTTTTTATGGAGAAATTTCAACTGACAAAAAAGGTTTATTCCTTTATGCGAATGCTGGCCAAAATCCGCCTATTTTCTATAGTAAAAAAAATAATTCATTCACATATCTGCATCCCACTGGACCATTATTAGGTCCTGCCCCAAATTCAAAATATGAAACAGATAGTATTAATTTTCATAAAGGTGATATACTTGTGATTTATTCTGATGGGGTGGTAGAATCAGCTAATGATAAATATGAATTTTATGATGAGAAAAGATTGGAAAAAATTATTAAAAAAACAGCTAATTTTACACCTAAAGAAATTGTTTATTCTATTTTAGATGATGTTACAAAATTCACAACATCTGATAGCAAATATCAGGATGATAAAACGCTTGTAGTCATAAAAAGGAATGATTAATGGATATTGTTGAAAAAATATTTAATGCTGGAGTAGTGGGAGCCGGTGGTGCAGGCTTTCCGACACACATAAAAGCAAAATCTAAAGTTGAATATTTATTGGTTAATGGAGCCGAGTGTGAACCTCTGGTACATAAAGATTATGAATTAATGGTTAACTTTGCACCTGAGATATTAAATGGTGTTGAAATTATGATGAACAAAATTTCTGCTGTAAAATCTTTTTTTGGAATTAAAGAAAAAAATGTTGAGGCTATTGATTCAATAAAAAGAAATTTATCAAATAAAAAAATTGAATTGTGTTTGCTTGGAGATTTTTACCCAGCTGGTGATGAATATGAACTGGTCTATGCTGCAACTAAAAGATTAATCCCTCCACGAGGATTACCTTTAGATGTCGGTTGCGTAGTTAATAATGTTGAAACATTTTATAATATTAATAATGCTATAAATGATATACCTGTTACAGAAAAAATGGTTTGTGTATCTGGAGCTGTAAAAAATCCATCAACTTTTTTTGTACCAATTGGGACTTCATTTAAAGAATTAATCGATTTTGTCGGAGGAACAACAGTTGATGAATATGGAATTTTTGTCAGCGGAATTTTAATGGGTAGTCTCACTTTCAATCTTGATGATGTTGTTACTAAAACTACAGCTGGATTAATAATATTACCAAAAGAACATTATTTGATAAAAAGAATGTCACGGCCTGTTCATGATATGAATCGAATAGGAAAATCTGCATGTGACCAATGCAGTTATTGTACAGAATTTTGTCCAAGATATTTGTTAGGCTATGATGTTCAACCTCATAAAGTTATGCGTTCTCTTGCTTTCACAACAACAGGAAAAGAAGTGTGGAATCAATATGCTGATTTATGTTGCTCTTGTGGTTTATGTTCTCTTTACGCATGTCCTGAAGATTTATATCCAAGAGAAGCATGTAATCAAGGTAAGGAATTTATGAGAAATGCAGGAATAAAATATGAACAGAAAAAGCCTGTTAAAGTTCACCCAATGAAAGATGGAAGAAGAGTTCCAATTAATATGCTGATGAAAAAATTAGATTTATTAAATTACAATCATCATACACCTTTTAATCGAGAGAAGCCTAAAGTAAAACAAGTAAAAATATTAATGAAACAGCATGCAGGTATTTCTGCAACGCCAGTAGTTAAGGTAGGAGATATAGTAAACAAAGGTGATTTAATTGGAAATGTTGAAGAAAATAAATTGGGTGCTAAAATTCATGCTTCAATTTCAGGAAAAATTTTAGAAGTAAATCAAGAATATGTTATAATTTCATCTAATTAAAATTGGTCAGAAGATTATGGAAATGAATTCAATTGGTTTAGTAGAACTTACAAGCATCGCAGCTGGAATGCAGGCTGCTGATATAATGTTAAAAACATCTCATGTAGAATTAATTTTATCACGAACAATTTGTTCGGGAAAATATATGGTAATGATTGGTGGTGAGGTAGCAGAAGTTCAATCTGCAGTAGATAGTGCTGTCAATCAAATTGACTTTGCTGTTATTGATTCATTCGTCATTCCAAATGTTCATAAAGATATTTTTCCTGCGTTGTCTGGACATACTCATATTGATATGTTAGAAGCACTTGGAATTCTTGAATCATATTCGGTTGCATCGCTGATAGAGGGAGCAGATGCTGCTATTAAAACAGCAAATGTTAAAATTATTGAAATACGTCTTGCAATGGCATTAGGTGGAAAAGCATTTTGCACTTTAACAGGAGATGTAGCTGCAGTTCGAAGTGCTGTTGATGCTGGGGCAAAAGTAATTTCTGATCGAGGATTACTTGTTAATAAAGTTGTTATACCCAAGCCAAGACCAGAATTACTTACTGAAATGATTTAATAATTATTCATATTCTTTGGGAACACAACAGATAAAAACAAAATTTTTGTCTGATAATTTATTTTTATATTGATGCATTTCATCTGGCATTATTAGAACGAAATCGCCAGTTTTTAAAGATATTTCTTCACCTTTTTCGTTGATTAAAATTCCTTCCCCATCTATTATATAATTTAATTGTTCATAATTATGATTGTGATACGGAGTATATCCATTGGGTTCAATTGTAAAAACTCTCATAGAAAAATTTGGGGTCCCATCTGCTTTCGAAATTGGAATCTGTTTGAAAGCGTTAAAAGCACCTTCCATTAATACTTTTTTCTTTTCAACATCTTTAATATTGACTATTTTCATACTATTCCTCTTTTTTTACATTTAAAATTAATTCAGAAAACTTTAATACAAAAAAATTATCTATTTTTATTTCAAAAATTTTTTAGGTGTTTAAATGGAAAATTTTATTAACAAATATGGTGAGTGGGCTTTAATAACAGGTGCATCTTCAGGTATCGGAGAAGAATTCGCAAAACAATTAGCTAAGTTTGGAATGAAATTAATTCTTATTGCAAGAAGAAAATATAGATTGTTAGAGTTGTCAAATTTATTAAAAGAAAAATATAACACAGAATCTATTATAATTCCGATTGACCTTTCAACTGATAATTACATTGATGAATTAAAAAATATTACAAAGGATAAAGAAATTGGAATATTAATAAACAATGCCGGCTTTGGTTCAACAGGTGAATTTATTAATTGCGAAACTGCAAAAGAAATAGATATGATAAAAGTAAATTGTCTTGCACCTGCAGTTTTAACACATTATTTCTTACCATATATGATTCAAAGAAGAAAGGGAGCAATAATATTTCTTGGAAGTACAGTTGCATTTCAACCTACTCCGATGATGGCAACATACTCTGCTACAAAAGCTTTTAACCTTTATCTTGGCGAAGCCTTGTGGTGGGAATTGAAAAAATATAATATTGATGTTCTTGCACTTAATCCCGGAGGAACAAATACTGAATTTCAAAGGATAGCAAAGATTGGAGTTGGTCCAATACCAAGAGAAGCTTCAGATGTTGTTAAAACTGCTTTGTATGCTCTTGGTAAAAAGCCTTCGGTAGTTGATGGAATGCAAAATAAAATTGTTAGTGTTATGGTTAGATTTATTCCAAGAAGAATAGCAGTATCATTAGCAGGTATAATTGCAAAAAATTTATATGCAAAAAGTTATAATCAAGATTAAGCAAAATCTTTTTTAAGAGCTCTCAATCCAGCTCTAAAGAATACTAAAGACAATATACTTGATATTATCAAAATAATTATTGATGGGTATATTAATAATAAGTAGTTAAAAGAATGGTTAAGAATTCTTGATAAAAAGAATTTACTAATTGCATTTGTAAGTAATGCAATTACTATTAGCATAAAAAAAATATTTAAGAGAAAAGAAAGAGATGCTCCTCTTGATGAAGCTATTCTAATAGGATTTTTTTCTTTAAAATTTACAAACAATCCACCCATTCCAAAATTAATCATAAAAATTGTTGCTGATGAAAAAGTAGTTACTATTGAAGTGAGAATTGTAATTACTAATCCAAATTTGTAATTGCTTATTATGTTTAATGACAATGAGATTAATTGTATTATAAAAAATAAAAGCATTATTTTTTTTATTGCTAATATTTTATTGTTGATTGGTGCAGATTTTACTTTCCAGAAAGCTAGTCCTTCAAGACTTATAATTGGAAAAACAAACCTCAGTGAAAATGTTGAAACAAGTAAAAAATTGAATAACATTATTGATAAATAAATTGAAGTTTGCAGTAGATAATTCCCGAAATCCGCATATTTTATTCTATTTATACTAATTGCAAATGTTATTACAAGAAATAATAGTATAGCAAAGTGAATTATTTGACTTGGTTCACGAATGAACAATAAGATATCTTTTTTCAGGATTGTTTCTGTGTATGAATTTCTAAAAGTTGAACGAGAGAAGTTTAATATTCTATTTTGAATTTTATAAAAAATAGAATTTTCTTTTTTGTATTTAATATGGCTGAATAATGTATCGAAGTATAAATGTTTTCCTAAAAATAAAGTGCAAACAAAAAGTAATAGTGATAATGAAATCTGATAACAAGATAAAATTAAAGCTTTATGAAAATTATTTTTAATTAACCAGTAAGCAGCTTCTGATAGCCAATGATTCGGTAAGTATGTTAAAACTGGGGGTATGATCTCACTTAAAAACATATCTCTATTTTCAAAGGGATAATATTGCATAATTGAATTCACAAGTTTAAGAGGTGATTGTGTTTTGAAAAATATATACACAATCATTAAATAGATCCCTGAGATTAAAACAATCACTTTTCTTAAACTAATTTTTGATGCAAGTTTCAATACTAAAAGTAAGATTATCACTCCAAGACAACCTGCAGAAAAAATGTAAGGCAGGAAATTAAATATCAAAAAAAGTAATGTTGATGCAAGACTCAGCTTGAAATAAAATGAATAACCAAGTAAAACAGAAATAATAATAAGTATTAGAGTAGAAGAACTGTAGAAAAAATTATCAAGAAATTTTATTAGAAAAATTTGTAAAGACTCTAAAGGATGAATAATGAGAAAATTAAGCTCATTCGATTTATATAGAGTTGAATAAGAAACAATTACATTCCCGATATTGACAGATAAAAAGAAAATAAATAAAATCATTGACATAAATTCATGCAGCAGAAAAAGACCAATTTTGATTTTTGTTAATAAAAACCATATAAGATATTTGGTGAAATAAAATGTACCAATACTAAAACCAATATAAATTAAGCTGCTTCCAAAATTTTTAATAATTTCACTCAAATTTAGTTTTTTCTCGAAGCGAAAGAATATTATCAATTTGTATTTCAATATTTGGATTAATTGACTCATGATTCACTTGTTAGTTCAATAAATAATTCTTCAAAATTATTATTCTTTTTTCCTATCATATTCTCAAGTGATTTTATTGAATCATGAAATATAATTTTGCCTTTATTGATAATTCCAACCGAACTGCAAATTTCTTCCACAATATTTAAACTGTGAGTTGACATAAATATTGTTTTCCCATTTTTAACCTGCTCAACAAAAAAAATTTTTACTGTATGGGCAGTTTGAGGGTCTAAACCAATCATTGGTTCATCAATAACAACTAATTCGGGGTTATGAAGAAATGCTGATGCGATTACAATTCTTTGCCGCATACCTTGGGAATATTCTTCTGTCCTTTTGTCAATCCAGTTACCAATTTTCAGTGTCTCAGTTAATTCATCAATTTTTTCTTTTATTGTTTCTTTTTTTAATCGATACAATCCACCGCTAAAGTATAAATATTCTCTACCAGTGAGTTTATCATACAAATATGGCTGATCAGGTATGTAACCAATTTTCATTTTAGATTTAATCGGATTTTCCCAAACATCAATATCATTTAAAAAAATGTTGCCCGATGTAGGAGAGAGCAAACCAACTATCATTTTTATAGTTGTTGTTTTGCCTGCGCCATTTGGTCCAAGAAAACCAAATAGTTCTCCTTTTTGAATTGATAAATTGATATTGTCAACAGCTATAAATGAATTAAAAATTTTTGTAAGATTTTTTAATGTTAACATTTTATAATGCAGGTATAAATTTCTTTTCAGAATTCAACTGCTGCAACATCCTCAAACGTAATAGTTTTCAAATCTTCATCTGTTGGATTAATTATAGATGAAATTCTTTGTTCTTGTTTTGATATGGCAGAATAAAGAATAGTTTTTGCTGTAAAAGCATTTCTAAAGTTTTCATTTCTATTTTCATATAGTTGAGTATAAATTTCGAGCAACATCTGCAATGCACCTTCATCTAGCGTATAACCATGACTATTTGCAATAAGATATGATATTGAAAGTAGTTGACGAGGAGTGTAATCATCAAATTCGATTATATTAGAAAAATTCTTTAAAATACTTTGATAAGTATTTATTAATAAATTCATTTTATTAGTGATACCTGAGAAAATTACTACGAATTTATTTTTGTAATCACTCATTCTTTTTAAAATAATAGAAGCAGCTTCGCTACCAAATTCGTCATCGTTTTGGAAAAGTTCATATGCTTCATCAACAAATAATATTCCACCAAGTGACTCTCTTATAATTTCATCAGTATTTACTGCTGTTCTTCCCTGATAATTTACAACCAAATCTGTTCTACAAACTTTTATTAAATGGCCTTTATTTAGTATTCCAAGTTCTTTTAATATTTTGCTTAAAATTCTCGCAACTGTTGTTTTTCCAGTACCATCATTCCCAATAAAAATTGAATGAAGATTTTGTTCGATTATATGCAAACCTCGTTCTTTTTTTAATTGAATAATTTTTGAACCACTGATTAATTGATAAATTTTTTCTTTGGCTTTTTCCAGACCTACAAGAGAATTTAATTCATCCATATATTCTTGTAGTTTGAGAGGGTCCCCCTTTACTTGATATTCTGAAGCATTACTGCCTTTTCCTGTTACTTCTATTACATCATCTACTGTTATTGTGTTAAGTTTTTCTTCTGTTCTTTCTGAAGGTGGCAAATCAGCTACACGGAGCATAAGTTTTTGTTTAAGTTGCTCATAAATATTCCTAACAATTCTAGCGTTCCCAAATTTTTTATCTCTTGTTTTATATAAATTATTGAAATATTTAGTTAAATATTCTTCGGCATCTACTGCTAGTTCCTTTTTATCTTTTAAAAGGTATCTTTTTATTATTTGCATCATTTCATTGGGAGTATAATCTTCAAAAAAGAGAGACTTTGTAAATCGGGATTCAAGACCAGGGTTTGACTCGATAAATTTCTTCATCTCATCTGTATAACCAGCTGCAATTACAATGAATTTGCCTCTTTCATCTTCCATTCTTTTTAGTAAAATGTCGATTGCTTCCTTTCCGAAATCGGAACCTTGGCTTTCAGATTTATTTAGGGAATAAGCTTCATCAATAAAAAGTGTTCCACCAATTGCTTTGTCAATTATATTAGTTGTTTTTTCAGCTGTTTGTCCGACATAACCTGCAACTAGACCCTGTCTATCTGTTTCTACAAGATGACCTTTTGACAAAACTCCAAGAGCAGAAAATATTTTACTAAAAATTCTTGCTACAGTAGTTTTACCAGTTCCTGGATTGCCAAGAAAAAGGTAATGATTTGTAATTTTTTCTCTTAAATCTTCTCCTTGCTCCGCATAAAATCTTGCAAGTTTAACTAAATCATTGATTTCCTTTTTTACTGAATTTAATCCTATAAGATTATTTAATTCTTTGAGAGCTTCTTGAAGTGCTTCTTCATTTATTGGTAACTTGAAATTTTTTTCTTTTTCTTTTTTGAATATACTCTTTATATCATCAATTGTGATTGTATTTAAATTTTCTTTAGTTCGTCCGGATTCAGGTAAATTAATTACTCTTTTACTTAAATTAATTTTTGCCTCTTCGAAAATCTTTCTAACTAATCTTGCATTACCAAAACTTTTATCTCTAGTTCTATAAAGATTTATAAATTCTTTTTTTAATAATTCTAATGCATCAGATGTGATGTTGTATTCTTCTTTTTTGAGATAGAGATTAAAGATTTGAATAAGTTCTTCTGGAGTATAATCTTCGAATACAAAAGTATGTGTAAATCTTGATTTCAATCCAGGATTTGAATTAAGGAAAGCGTTCATTTCATCAGTATATCCAGCAGCGATAACAACAAATTCTCCTTTGCGGTCTTCCATTCTTTTTAGAAGGATATCAATTGCCTCCTGTCCAAAATCCTGAGAGCTTCCACCTTTTTTAACAAGTGTGTAAGCCTCATCAATAAACAAAACACCTCCTATAGCATCATTAATTACCTTTTCTGTTTTTTGAGCAGTTTCACCAATATATTGACCAACCAAACCAGCACGGTCAACTTCAATAACATGTCCTGATGGAAGAATTCCCATAGCTTTAAAAATGTTTCCGAGCAATCGTGCAATTGTTGTTTTACCTGAACCTGGATTACCCAGAAATACAGCATTAATTGCAATCTTGTCTTCTGCTTTTAAACCATGTTTCTTTCTTTCATTTAAAAATTCCAGATAAGAAATAAAATCTCGTATTGCTTGTTTGATATTATTCAAGCCGATGAACGAATCTAATTCAATTAATAATTCATTAATGCTTTTATCAGATGCGGGAATAATAGAGGTTGTTTGTTCTTTTGTTTTGGTAACTGTAGGCGGTGGAATAAATTCTTCATCACTAATTCTGAAGCTGCTTATTCCAAAATACTTCTCGCCAACTTTAAAGTTGTTAATATATACTTCTACTTTTGCCTGTCCCTTTTTCCAAAAATTAGGTTTATCCGAACCCATCCTTTGTGTGAAAATTATTGAATCCCAATCTTTTGGAACATTTAACTTGAACTCATTATTACCAATTTCAAAATCATCAATATACCATATCAGTTTACATTCATAAGACCGATTCTCTTTTAGATAAAATGGATTATTGAAAATAACTTCAGCTCCCAACCAGTTTACATTTTTATCAACCTGATTATAATAATGTCTTTCGTCAGGTTTATTTTCGCTACTAGAATCAAAAATTTTTATTGATATAATTTGAACATAGTCATTTGGATAATATATCGAATTGAATTTGTATTCTTCTCTTTGTTCTTCAACTTTCGATAAATCAGGAAGTTCAATTTTTGTTTTTCTTTCAATTGTTTTTGGTTCTTCTAATTCCTCATTAGTTGATAAATATTTCTTAAGTGAATTATAGATGTAATTAAACTTCTGGTTATTGTGGAATTTGTTTTTAAGTGATTCAGCTTTATTAAATGCAGGCTTATACTGAAATAAATAAAACATAGATTCTAATTCAATAAGTTCTGCTTCATCTTTTTCATTATTCTGAATTTTTTGAGATAATAATTTTTTTGAAGCTAGCTGTGCAAACCAATATTCTTTATCTTTTAATGCTTCATAAGCATCATTTAATAATTCTTTAATTTTAGAAGGGGATAACATATTATTATCGTTAAAGTAGGTCTTTGCCTTGTGAATATATGCTTTTAATTTATCCCAAGATTTATTTTTACCCTCATCAATGAGGTAGCCGATTTTTAAAGTATTAAGTGCATCATCAAATTTTTTTAAACCTGCAAAAGAACGAACAAGTGTTAAATAAGTCCAGCTTAATAATTCTCTTTCTTTATTTAGTGATTTTTCTATATCTGCTATAGCTCCTTCAAAAATACTTAAACGGGAAAGTAAGTAAGCTCTAAAAAATCTTGTTCGAGAAGATTCTCCTTTTAGTTCAACAGCTAAATTTGCATATTCAAGTGCCTTAGATGGATTTCCATTTTCAAGATATGCCCAAGCAAGACAAATAGCTGCTTCGCTATCGTCTGGCCGAAATTGGTATACCTTTTCTGCAGTTGATAATGCTAATCTGTATCTTCCATTCCAGAGGTGTTCATATGCTTCAGCTTGAAGATTATTTAGTTCTTCATTTGTCATCTTTAATCAAAAAATTTTATTTCACAATAGAAAATAAAAAAAGTATTGAGTATTTACTATAATTCATTAAATCTCTAAAAAGAAAAAATAGAACTTTCTATAATGTATTATCGTCTAACAAGTCAAAGTTTGGAGGTTATTATGAAAAGAAAAATAATTTCTTTTGTATTGTTATTTGCATTAATTGCAAGTGGTTGTTCATGTGCATTTTGGGGCATAAGAGGGAATGGAAAGTTGAAAACAGAAAATCGAAACATTTCCGATTTTACTAAATTGGAAGTAGCAGGGGCATATTTAGTAAAAGTAAAATGTGGCGAAGGACCATCATTAAAAATTACAGCTGAAGAAAATTTATTGCCTTACATCAGAAGTAATGTTTATGGGAAAACATTAAAAATTGATACGAGAAAAAATATTTCACCTCGAAAAGAAATGGTTTTGGAAATTACTGTGAATGATTTAAAAGAATTAAACTGTTCAGGGGCAAATTCAATAAGTGTTAAGAACATTAATACTGATGAATTCACAGTTAATTTAAGCGGGGCAGGGAATATTAAATTAACAGGAATTACAGGGAAACTTGACGCAAAAATCGCAGGTGCTGGGAATTTAAATGCCAAAGATTTAAAAGCTGCAGATGTCAATGTATCTGTGAGCGGCACTGGTAATGCAGAAGTATATTCTTCAAATTACCTTAATGCCTCTGTATCAGGTGTTGGTTCAATTGATTATTATGGAAATCCTAAAGAAGCAAAAACAAATGTGTCTGGAGTAGGTTCAATTAAACGTAGATAATTCGATGCATGATAGCTCCTTAGCAAAAAAGCAGAGCAATATTTTGAGTTCTGCTTTTTTGTTTATATATTTTGAAGCAAAATTAAAAACTTTATGAAAGTAATTATATGGGAAATAATACTTTAGTAAGCATAATTATGGGGAGTGATTCAGATCTTCCTATTATGAAAAAAGCAGCTGAAGTATTAGAAGAATTTCAAGTTAATTATGAAATGAGAATACTATCAGCTCATCGAGTACCAAATCATGTTAAAGAATATGTTTCAAGTTTAGCAGATAGGGGAGTAAAAGTAGTAATTGCAGGTGCAGGTTTAGCAGCTCATTTACCAGGTGTTGTTGCATCATATACTCATCTTCCTGTTATTGGAGTCCCATTGAAAAGTGGTGCATTAAATGGATTGGATTCATTATTATCAATTGTTCAAATGCCAGGCGGTGTTCCTGTTGCTACTGTTGCTATAGATGGCGCGAAGAATGCAGGATTATTAGCTATACAAATTCTCTCTACACATGATAGCAATCTTTCGAAAAAAATGATTGAATATAAAAAATCAATGGAAAATGAAGTTTTAAAAAAAGATGCCGAACTGAATAAATAAATTCTTAATTGTTTATAAAATGTTAATCTTCGATTGAATAATTTTTGATATAATGATATTATGTATTCGTATAATATTTAATCTTGTCAATGAATTCCTTGCTGTCAATTGGTTTGGGAATATAATCTGTAGCTCCTACTTCAAGACATTTTTCTCTGTCACCTTTCATAGCAAATGCAGTTAGTGCGATAATTGGAACATTTTTGTATTCAGGCATCTGGCGAATTTTTTCTGTAGCTTCAAATCCATTCATGATTGGCATTTGCATATCCATGAGTATTAAATCAAATTTTTCTTGTTTAGCCATTTTTACAGCATCTTCTCCATTTTCAACTACAACAATATCTTCAAAATTATTTTTCTTTAACAGGCGTGTTACAATTATCTGAGAATGTTTATAATCTTCTGCAAGTAATATTTTCTTAACACCTTTTTTAGATAGTACTTCTTCGGCAGGGGGTGGAACTTCATATCTATTTATCATTGAATTGATAACATCAGCAAGGTCTTCAATATTTGTGGAACGTTTTTCAAGTAACTCATCAAATAAGCCTTCAATTTTATAAAGGTCTTCTTTGTAATTTTCTTTCCCTGTATAAATAATAATTGGCAAATGTGCAAAACGTTTATCCGATTTAATCATTTTTATTAATTCGAAACCGTTTGGAGCAGGCATATCTAAATCTATAATAGCAAGGTCAATATCTTTGTCTTTAATTAATTCCATTACATTAGCAGATACACTTTCTGCCAAAGCATTAAATCCTACGCTTTCAATTGCTTGCTTAACTAAATTTAATGTAGGGACATCATCGTCCACACATAAGATAGTTGAATTTTTCCTTAACTTGTAACTTGTCAGAACTTCTACGAGATAATTGTAATTTATTGGTTTAATAAAATATTCAACAGCACCCATTAAAAATGCTTTTTGTTGTTCGGGCTCTATTGAGCAAACAATTACAGGGACATTTTTTGCATTCGGATTCTCATGAATTTTTTTCAATAACTCAAGTCCATTAGTGTTGGATAATTCAATATCAAGAATGATTGCAAGCAAAGGTTCAGAATTAATTATGTTAAATGCTTGCTCTTCTGTACTTACAATTGCAGGAACATAGCCCCACTTATTGAGATAATTGCTAAGCAGTTTTGATGTCGCATAATCATCTTCAATTACAAGAACTTTATTTTTAGTTGAGGGCTGTGGAAGTTTTGATATTGTAGATTCTAATTGTGACATCTTTTCTCCATTAATTGTAAAGTTAAATATTATTCCTATTGGTGAATTATTTTTAATTGTAATATTTCCACCAAGAAAATTAATATATTTTTGAACTAAAGTTAAACTTAATCCAGTGAGATTAGTATTCTTAAATTCTGGTAGGCCTTGAAGCTTAAATGGTTCGAAAAAGTTATTTATAATATCTGCATCAAGATTTTTTCCTTCATTTGATATTGTACATTCCAATTTTTTATTTTGATTAAGAATAGCCTTGATAAATATCTTACCTTCCTTAGTTAATATTGAAGTAACATATAAGAGTGTACTTATTATATATTTTATTTTTTGTTCATCTTTTTCTATTGGAATATTTAGTTCTGGAGAAATATCAACTTCAAAATTTATTTTTTTGCTTGTTCTTTTTTTAAAAAGATTTACAATATCATTTATGAATTTATAGAGATTAATTTGGTTTTTATTTAACGATAAATTATTAGATTCATATTTTGAAAGCTCACTTAAATCATTAATATTCAATAAAATACTTTGGGCATTTTTCTTAATTAAAGATAATTGTTCTGGTAAATTGGTATCTTTATTCTCTGAAATAACATTATAAGAATTGATGATTGATGATGCATTTGCTTTGAGTTCTTGCGTAGTATGAAAAACTAGATTAGGAAAATAACCCATAGAATCGGGCTGACGATTAAACCAATATTCAATAAATAATCCAATTAAATGGAGGGTATTTTCTATTATTGTTTTTTTATGTTTTTCAATTTCAGCTTTAGAAGCAATTTTCAATAAAAATTTTTTTGAATCAGAAATTTTTATTAATGCGCATGCCTCGTGAAGTTTGCCTTCGGATATTTTTATTTGACAGTCATTTTTATAATTGAGAATATACTGCGTTTCTTCAATAATAACATTGCATTCATTACAATTAAAATTATTTGTTTTAAGAAATTCATTGCTAATGTTATTTGGTTTCCCTATTATCTTGAGAGTTTTGTTTTCATTAATTCTAAATAGTACTGCTGATTCAAGGTTAAATTCTTTTACTAAAAAGTTGCATACTTCATTAAGAAAAAATTTATCTCTTCGTTTTGCAAATTCAGCTAATTCATAAATCTTAAGTATTAATTCATTGATTTCATTATACATATTTCTCTCTTGTTAAAATAAATTTCATTTTTTTCAAAGATATTAAAATTGATTTTTAGTTAAAATTATATATTCATTTTTATCAAAATAAGTAATTATTTTTTCCCTTATAAATTATCGAGGAAATAATTAGTAATTTTAGTGTAAAGATGAAGTGCATCTTTTCCAGTAACACCGTGACCATGACCTATGTAAGGGAAATAATCTAAAGGTTTGTTTAACTCTGTAGCTTTTTGAACAAATGCTAATGTGTTTTGCCAAACGACTACAGGGTCAAAAGTTCCATGAATTAGTAAAAGTTTGCCATTTAGATTTTGCACATAATTTAATAATGAAGATTCTTTGTAGCCTTCCGGATTGGCTTGAGGAGTGTCCATATATCTTTCAGTGTACATTACTTCATAAAATTTCCAATCTATTACAGCGCCACCTCCAACACCAACTTTAAATGTGTTATTGGTTCTAAGCATTAATGATGTTGTCATAAAACCACCATAACTCCATCCAAAAACACCAAATCTTGTAGTATCGATATATGACAAAGTTTTTAAGTAATTTATACCGCTCATCTGATCTTTAATTTCAATCGTCCCTAATCTTCTAAAAGTAGCTTGTTCGAATTCCAAACCTCTGTTTGCAGAACCGCGATTGTCAAGTGTAAAAATTATGTAACCTTTTTGAGCCATCATGTAGAACCATAAAAAGTATCTTCCATAACCAAAGCTATTTGTAATTTCCTGAGCATGAGGGCCACCATAAATATAAACTATCACAGGATATTTTTTTGTTGTATCGAAATCAGAGGGTAAAATCATTCTGCAAAATAGTTCAATACCCTCATCATTTTTTATACTGAAAATTTTTGTTTTTCCAATTTTATATTCTTTTAATGGATTATCTGCCGTAAGAAGATTTTTAATTGCTTCGCCTTTTTTATTAATTAAGTTAATGATTCTTGGTGTTGTTAAATTAGTGTAAGAGTCTAAGAAATAGTTTTGATTAAAATTTGGAATGATTGTATGAATTCCGGGTTCACTTGTTAATTTTTTTGTTTCGCCAGTTTCTAAATTAATTTTATAAACATGACGTTCAAGCGGACTATCTTTAGTTGAAGTGATTAAAATATGTTTTCCTGACTCGTCAAATCCGATGAAGTTTGTAACTTCCCAGCTTCCTTTTGTTACCTGGCGAATTAAATTTCCATCGCTGTCATATAGATAAAGATGTTTAAAACCATCTCTTTTTGAAAACCATAAAAATTTCGAATTATTATCTGGAAGAAATAATAATGGATTTTCAGGTTCAACATATTTTTCATTTTTTTCTTCAAATAAAATTTTTATTAGTTCACCTGTTTTTGCATCATATTTTTTTAATTGAAGATGATTTTGGTCTCTATTTAAGTGAGCTATATAAAAATATTTTTCGTCTGGTGACCATGTTAAACATGTTAAATATTGGTCTAATGATTCGCCAGTTTTAAGAAAAATAGTTTTATTTGTTTTTATATCAAAAATTCCAACAGTAACATTATGACTAGTTTGTCCAGCCATAGGGTATTTAATGTTTTTTAATCTTGCTGGGACAGAAGATATATCAATAATCGGGTAATCAGTAACCATTGTTTGGTCCATTCTGTAAAAAGCAATGTAGTTTGAATTAGGTGACCAGAAGATTCCACTTTCGATTCCAAATTCATTTCTATGGACTGCCTGTCCGCAAACAATATTTGTATCTTTTTCAAAAGTAATTTGAATTATTTTTGATGGATCAAGATTGACAAAAAGATTATTCGCTTTTGTATAAGCCACATATTTTGAATTTGGTGCTATAGTTTTATTTTCTGCATTATCATCTATTGAATTAACCAATGCAAGTTTTTTAGTTTTTAGATTATAAAGGAGTAATTTATTATCTATCCAGAAATTAAACGAAACATTATCAATCCAATGAATTAAAGGGAAAGAATTTATTTCAGTTAAGTTTTGGGATTGAAGCAATTTGTTTAATTCATTCAGTGTTAAAATAGTATCAAGCTTATCAGACTTTATCGAACATTTTAACAGATTAGTATTTGTTCTGGTATCTAAATAAACATAACTGTTTGTTTTCGGTATCCAGTTAAGTAGTTTTAGATTAGCAGGGGATAATTTTGTGTAAGAATTAATAACAACATCTTCGACAGTTAAAAGATTATCTTGAGGGAAAGAAAAACTTACCCATATAAATGAAATCAAAAAGAGAAATGATATTTTGCTCATAAGTTCCTCTTCGAACATCGTTTATAATATTTTAAGAACATAAAAATAAAAAGGGGTTTATCAAAACCCCTCTAAAAAATTTTTTATAAAATTATTAACTCGGTTAACATTTTTCACTTGTAATTATTTCTTATCCTTTTCATTAGTTGGTGCAGCACGATGAGTCAAAATATTATCAATAAGATTATATTCTTTTGCTTCTTCTGCGGATAAGAAATAGTCACGGTCGCAATCTTTCGCTATTTGTTCGTAAGGTTTTCCTGTATGTTCAGATAAGATTTTATAAATAGTATCGCGAGTTTTAATCATTTCTCTTGCGTGAATTTCTATGTCTGTAGTTTGTCCCTGTAATCCACCAACCCATGGTTGATGAATTAAAATTTTGGAATGTGGCAGAGCAGAGCGTTTCCCAGGTTCACCTCCTGCAAGTAGAACTGCTGCCATACTTGCTGCTAAACCAACACATATTGTAGATACTTTTGACCTTATATATCTCATTGTATCATAAATTGCCAATCCAGCTGAAACACTTCCGCCAGGAGAATTGATGTAAAGGAAAATATCTTTTTCAGGGTCTTCTGCTTCTAAGAATAATAATTGAGCAATTACCAGACTTGCAATATGGTCGTCGATTGCTGTTCCAAGAAAAATAATTCTTTCACGAAGCAAGCGTGAAAAGATGTCCATCCCACGTTCGCCTCGTCCTGTCTGCTCAATAACATAAGGAACTAATTGATTAAATATTTCATAGTTTTTTGAGAGGTGTAAATTCCAGAAATTATTCATCTCCTTTTCCCTTTTTTTCTTTTAAGTATTTTTCTGCATCTATTTCTTTTACTTTTGTATTTTCTTTCAAGAAGTTAATTACCTTTTCTTCAAGAAGCATATATGGTTTATAAGAATCTTTATAATATTTAATCAATTTTTCTACACTTATCCCTGTTTTTTCTGAATCTTCTTTAGCAAGTTTTTCAATATCAGAATCATCAACAGTTATGTTTTCAGTTTTTGCAATATTATCTAAAATAATCTGCCATTTAGCATTCCATTCAGCTCTTGGTTTGTAATATTCAGTTGCTGCTTGTTCATCAATGCTTTGTCGATATCTTTTTGCATTTTCTTTTTCCTGTTCAACAAATCTTTTAAGCAAAGATTCAACAAGGCTTGGTGGAGGAGAAAAATCATTATTCTTAACCACTTCATTTAAAATATTATTTATAAAAATTTCTTCGGATTGTGATTGATAATATTCATTTAGATTTTTTCTTATCAGCTCTTTCCATTCTTCAAGATTTGATGCTTTATTATTCGTGATTTCTTTAATTAATTCTTCTGTTGGTTCTGGAATTATTTTCTTTTCTACTTTCAATATTTCTGCTTCATAATGATATTCTTCACGGTGAATTTCTTCTCCATGAGTGTGTTCATCTACAAAATGAAATGGAAATTTTTCCCCAACTTTTTTCCCAATTGCATTTTCAGGAATTTGTTGATTAACTCTTTGATCACTTAAATCTATTATTACATTTTCTGTTTTTTGTCCGATGATTGGTAATCCTGAATTATCAACTCTTTGTAAGTTAACGGTAATTCGATAATTATTATCTTCTACTTTTTCAGCTTCTTCAAAACGAGCTTTAGACTCAAGATAATATTCTATTTCTTTTTCTATCTCCTCATCCTTTACTTTGAACATTGGTTTTTCAATTTCAAGATTTTTATAGTTCTTCAATTCAATTTTGGGAGTAATTTCATATTTTATTTTGAAGGAAAGTTTATCCCCTTTAACAAAATCAATATGTGTTAATGTAGGAGTGTTAATAGGGTTAATGTTTTCTTTTTCAGCAATTTCCCAGAATCGCTTATTAGCAATTTTTTCACTTGCATCATATTCAATTGCATCACCATAGAATTTTTTTATAAGTGAAAGCGGGGCTTTTCCTTTTCTAAAACCATCTATGGTTATATTTTTTCTTTCTTCTTCATATGCCTTTTCGATTTCAGGCAGTATCTCATCATAAGTCAGATTGACTTCGATTTCTTGAATTGAGTCTTCGAGTTGATTTACTTTGTATTCCAATTATACCTCTTAATTTATTGATTATACTGTGCGAGAGGGGGGACTCGAACCCCCACACCTTTTGGGTACTAGATCCTAAGTCTAGCGCGTCTGCCAATTCCGCCACTCTCGCATTGGCTTGCAAAATTATGTAAAACTTAAGAAATATCAAAAAGTTAAACTTGATTTTAACAGTGTTATTAAGTTCATTATACATTCGAAAATTTGGTTTATATAAATTTAATTTTAAAAATCGTTTAATTTTTTTAAAAATTTTTGAGTTCTATGCAAAAACATCTAATTATAATATTTATATTGTTTTCAGTAAGAATTTTTTATCCGCAGAATGGGATTATTAGAAGTTATTACCCTGATGGGAATTTATATTATGAAATTTCTTATGTAAATGATGTACTTGATGGAACTTCTTATTGGTATTATCCAAATGGTAATTTAAAGTTAATGAAAGAATTCAGTAAAGGAAAACTTAATGGATATGTACGCGAATTTTATGAAAGTGGATTAATTAAAGAAGAGTTTTATGTTAAAGATGGAATTAAAGATGGGACACATCGAATTTATTATGAAAATGGTGCATTAAAAGAAATTAATATTTACGAAGAAGGTAAACTTTTATCTTCAAATAAATTTGAATATGACCCAAATTATATTGCCCCGCCTGAATCATATCTTGCCGGTAACAGACAGCAGGAACTACTTAAAAAGAAAAAGCAGGAATTAATCTGTGATGTTGATATTTGTCCAATTCCAATTGGTGGCATGAAAACAATTCAGGATAATTTAATTTATCCAGAACATGCATTAATGTATGGATTGGAAGGGGAGGTAATTTTAATTGCATCAATCGATGAAAAAGGGGATGTAATCAATACAGAAGTGATTAAAGGTTTGGGATTGGGTTGTAACGAGGCAGCAGAAGAAGCAGTTAAAAAAACTAAATTCATACCCGGTCAAAAAGATGGAAAAGTAGTTCCTTCAAGAGTAACATTGAAAGTGGAATTCAAAATATTTGATAAAACGGTTGTTCTTAATAATGGCTTAAATAATGAAAAAAACAAAGTAGAAAAAACGGATATTTCATTAAAATTTGATATCCAATCGAAAGTGACATCTGAAAATCAAACCTATAAAGATATTAGAAAGAAGACTGAGATAATTTGCAATTATGATGAATGCCCTTATCCCGTCGGAGGATTAAGAAGTATTAATGACCATTTAGAAATTCCATTTATTGCAAAAAGACTGAAACTAAAAGGAGAAATTATAATTGAAGCAGCAATTGATAAATTTGGAATAGTTCGAGATACAAAAGTAATACAGGGTATTGGATATGGCTGCGATGAAGCAGTTGAATCTGCATTAATGCGTACAAAATTTAATCCTGCAAGATTATCGAATAAAGATGTTGATGCAGTAGTCAAAATTATTTTTCCATTTGATTATAATGATTAACTAAGTTAAATATAATTTCATAAAATTCTTTTTCGATTGATTTGCCCTGATCCTTAGCATACCAAATATGAAGTTGCTCAAGAAATTCTTCTTTAGTTTTTCCTTCTGCTTTTAATTTATTTACTAAATCCTGTGCTTCTTTTGGTCTGGCTCCCCATTGAAATAGTTCATTACCATGATTATCAAATGCAATTAGTTTAGGAATACTTCTTGTACCATTAGTTAGATATAAATCCATTATATCAAGATTTTTATCTCTTTCTAAAATTCTTAAATCAATTAAGTTGTTGCATTCGGCAAATTTTGAAATGTATGGAATTATTTGAGCAGAATCTCCACACCAGTGTTCAGAAAGTATCAACCACAACTGTGGTTTCTGAATTTTTTTAATTTGTTCACATAAATCTTTATTCACTTTATAAGTTTTTTCAATTCTTGTAGACCGTTGATAATTTAATTTAAGAAGATTAGCTGATATACCTTCATATTCAGTTAAATTATTTTTGTTTATTAATTCAATTTTTTGTTTTAATGAATCAATGTATTCCTGATATTTCATAGCATTATGAGGTCTTTTTTCTAAAAAGAATTGATGAACCATTTTTACTCCTAAATATTGTATTCAAAAATAAAATAAATGTCCTTTTTAATGAACTTTATATTAAATAACACATTGTTTTTATAATAAGTTTCTAATAAAAAATTTTGGTATAGTTATTGTAAAAAAGTTACAAAACCCTGGAGGAAATATGAAACGGAAAATAATTTATTTGTTGATATTAATCGGGTTAGTTTATACATCTCATAATGCTAAGCCATTATTAAGACATCATTCTTATGAAATGTTTTATTATTCACTAAAACCTTATGGAGAATGGATTGAAATTGAAGATGGTATTGTTGTATGGCGTCCTGTAAAAATTCGAATTGATTGGAAACCATATTTAGTAGGAAGATGGTGTTGGACAAAATATGGTTGGTATTGGGATTCGTTTGAACCTTTTGGCTGGGCAGTTTATCATTATGGTAGATGGTATTATGATGATTATTATGGTTGGATTTGGATACCTGACAATCAATGGGGACCAGCATGGGTCGAATGGCGTTATGATGATTTTTATATTGGCTGGGCCCCATTACCTCCTTATGCATATTTTAGAATTGATATAGGTATTCATTTTACAATCAGCTGGCGTTCAAATTATTCATACTGGAACTTTGTGAGATATGAGCATTTTTATAATCACAATGCTAAATATTATGTCGTGGATTCAAGACGGATACCAGAAATATTTGAAAGAACAAAATATCGAAATGATTATTATTATCGTGATGGCAGAATCATTAATGCAGGGGTTGATAAAAGTTTCGTTGAAAGAAAATCAAGATTTAGAATTAAGGAATATGAAATTAATAACATTGATGATTATAAAAATACTGGAAGATTAAGAGATAAAGATAATTACAGAATTTATGCATATCGATTAGGAGAAAAAGATTATCAAATTAGAAATGATAGAAATTTTGAATTAAGAATAGCAGATAGAAAAACAACACTTGAGCATGAAAAATTAATTTTGCCAGAACGAGAAATCATCCGAAAAAATGATTATGAAAATAATTTTGGACCAAGGGACAATAGAGAAGATAAAATTTTTAATATAGAAAAAAGAAATCCAGAATCAGATAAAAATTACAATAACGAAAGAAATAAGTCTTTAGATCAAAATCGAATTTTTGAAAGACATGATGAATTTGAAAAGCAGAGGGAAAGAAATATTAAAGAGACAAAAACCAGAGAAAATGAAAATGCAGAAAGAAAAATGAATTACGATAGAAAGGAAAGAAATTCCAACAGCGTAAAAAGAAACAGATAGGAATCTTTAATGAAATCAAAAAGAAACCCCGATTATACGGGGTTTCTTTTATCTCACTTTAATTTTTTTAGCAGTTATAAGTTTTGCTAATTCTCCAGTGCCGTTTTTTGCGAGTGTTCTCAAAGCGCTGGTCGTTAATTTAACTGTCACAAATCTATTAAGTTCTTTAATCCAGATTCTTTTCTTCTGGAGATTTGGTAAAAATCTTCTTTTAGTTTTGTTATGAGCATGTGAGATATTGTGACCGCTTACTGGACCAACACCCGTTATTTGACATCTACGAGCCATTATTTATCCATTTTAATTTTTTTTGTATGCAAACATAACAAATTTATCTAAAAATAAAAAATATGGAAGAATATTATTCACGTTTGCCAAGTTCGTAGTCAAGCATAAATAGATTTCCAGTACTGTCACCAATTAATTTCAGAGTTTCTACGATTTTTTGAACAGTTGAAACTTCTTCTACTTGTTCTTTGACGAACCATTGTAAAAAGTTGTTCGTTGCATGGTCTTTTTCTTCAATTGCTAAATTTACGAGGTCGTTTATTCTTTTGGTTATGTATTCTTCATGTTTTAATGCTTCTTCGAAAGCTTCAAGAGGAGAATTCCATTCTAACTTAGGTTTTTCGATTTTGTCTAATGTTACTTTCTTTCCAACTTCATTAATGAATTCAAAAAATTTCATTGCATGTTCATATTCTTCTTCTGATTGTTTTTTCATCCAATTAGCAAAACCTCTCCAGTTATTTGCTTCAAAATGAGCGGCTATAGATAAATATAAATATGAAGAAAATAATTCTGCATTTAATTGTTCATTTAATGCCTTTTCCATTTTGTTTGAAATCATAATACACCTCTTTTTTTAGTTGTAGTTAATTTTATAAATTATTACTCTTTCAAACATAAAAAATTTTTTTTAGTTCATTAAAAAATAAAATTATGGTTAAAATCTTTGCCTTACTTGTAAAAACTTTTTTGATTTTTACATTATGGATTATTTTTATATTAACTGTATTTAGATTTATAAATCCGGCATCGTCAGCCTTTATGTATTCTTATGTTGATAATTCTTTAAGTTCGCTGTTTAACAGTGAAGATATTAAATATAATCCAGTACCGATTGATAAAGTTTCGTTATATGTTCCATTAGCTGTTATTGCATCGGAGGATCAGAGATTTTTTGAACACTTTGGATTTGATTTTATTCAAATAGAAAAAGCAATGAAAGAAAATGAACATAAGAAAAGAATAAGAGGGGCGAGTACGATTACAATGCAGGCAGCGAAAAATTTATTTTTATTCCCATCAAAAATTTTCTTCAGAAAAGCTATGGAAGCTTATTACACATTATTAATTGAACTAATTTGGTCTAAGAAAAGAATTTTAGAAGTATATATTAATATTGCAGAGATGGGAAAAGGAATTTATGGGATACAGAGTGCATCGAAAATATATTATAAAAAAAATCCAGCAAAGCTTACAAAATTGGAGGCCGCTACGATTGCATCAATTTTACCCAATCCTCGTAAACGAAATCCAGTGAAGCCAAGTAATTATTTATTGTATAGAAGAAATAAAATTATGGAACAGATGGATTTAATAGGTGGAATTAGTTTTATAAAAAATAATTTGTAATTATTTATTAGAGGGGAGTTCAAGGCATTTCAATAAAATACTTTCAACGGTTGAGCCCTCAAGAATTGGAGTGCTATACTTATAATTGATGTCGTTATCATTATAATTGTAAGAATAACTTTTTATTACATTATTATTTTTGTCGTAATAAATTATTTGAAGAATGCTGTATCTTTTTAATTCCTTATTAAGAAGGTAATAAGTTTTAGTTTTATAAATTTCTTTATCAATCATCTCCATTGAAATTGGCTTTAAATGATTTTCTAAAACCCAAACATATATATCATCATTTGATATTATAATGTTTGATGAGTTTATAAAAACTTTTTCATTCCCTTTAGTTTTTAGTTCAATCCAATCTTCTTGTAATACTTGTGATGGAGTGTTAATTGTTATTACATATAAGATAAATAATGTTGTATATATAAATTTCATAAACTCTCCCTCAATTGTTTAAATTAATCAATAAAAAATTATTTCGAAAAGGAAGCGGAGAGGGGGGGATTCGAACCCCCGTGGCGCAAAACTGCACCAAACGGTTTTCGAGACCGCCGCATTCAGCCACTCTGCCACCTCTCCATATTCTTAATTAAATTATAAATTTTCAAAACCACTACATTTTTCCAAAGGGATGTCTTCGTAAAACCAACCTGCTAACTATTCTTATTATAAAAGAACTGGGAAAGTTTTCATTCACAAATTAACATTATTAAAAATTAACTTGCTTAGGAAAAATAAACATTCTAAATAAATGACTTATATCGTCAAATTATTAATACAAAATTAAAAAACATATTAAATAAATTCTTGGCAGGAAATTTTATTTATAAAAAATTTTTTAGTAATTATTCATTTTCTATATTTGCAATAAATATTTGAAAAAATTATTTAGTATTTCTTAGTTTTATGCTTACAATTAAATTCTTTTGAAGTAATGTAAGCATTAATTGGGATATATAATAGAATTAGATTTTTGTTTGCAATCTTTTTATGAAGATAATTATTAAGTATAACTTTTACGTTTTAGTTCTGTAAATTAAAGTGATGCAGGAGTGGTTGCTTGTCCGCCCATCTTTTTGGCGGAAACAGGCACGCCTGAATTTTATAGTTCTAAAAAATTTGGAGAGATGCAGGAGTGGTTGCTTGTCCGCCCATCTTTTTGGCGGAAACAGGCACGCCTGAATTTTATAGTTCTAAAAATTTGGAGAGATGCAGGAGTGGTTGCTTGTCCGCCCATCTTTTTGGCGGAAACAGGCACGCCTGAATTTTATAGTTCTAAAAAAATTGGAGAGATGCAGGAGTGGTTGCTTGTCCGCCCATCTTTTTGGCGGAAACAGGCACGCCTGAATTTTATAGTTCTAAAAATTTGGAGAGATGCAGGAGTGGTTGAACTGGCACGCCTGGAGAGCGTGTGTACCCCTCAAGGGTACCGTGGGTTCGAATCCCACTCTCTCCGCAAAGATTTAGTAATTAATCTGCTGATAAATTACCATTTACTTATTACCTCTTAAAAAATTCGCACAATTAGAAATAAAGATTAGCTTAATGAAAAGATTCTTCTTTTGACTTAGTCATATGTTAATGAAAAGAAATAAAATTTTTATTAATTATAATTTTCTTTTGGAATAAGTATAATTTTTATATAATTTAGTAATCGATAAAGTTTACGATATAAAAAAGCTGTATTTCATTATAAAAAATAATTAAGAGGTTAAAATGACAGCTTCAGAAATCACATCGAATCCCAAGGTAAAATCCAAAATTGGAAAATATCGCTGGATTATTTTAGCTCTTGTATTTTTTGCTACAACTGTGAATTATCTCGATCGTCAAGTTATAAGTCTTCTCAAGGATGATTACCTTGAACCACAATTTAACTGGACAGAAACTGATTATGCAAATATTGTTATAGTATTTCAACTTTGTTATGCGTTGGGAATGTTGGTCGTTGGTTGGTTTATCGACAAAGTTGGAACAAAATTAGGTTATGCACTCTCACTTACTATTTGGAGCCTGGCTGCAGTTGGACATGCATTTGCTAAAAGTACCGTAGGTTTTATGGTTGCACGAGGATTTTTAGGAATAAGTGAAGCTGGAAATTTTCCTGCAGCTATTAAAACTGTGGCTGAATGGTTCCCTAAAAAGGAAAGAGCATTAGCAACAGGAATATTTAACTCAGGTACTAATGTTGGAGCAATAATAGCTCCATTATCAGTTCCTTTTATTGCTGCAGCTTGGGGCTGGCAAGAAGCTTTTATTATTACTGGAGCAGTTGGATTTATATGGCTAATTTTCTGGTTTACTATGTATGAAATTCCTTCTAAACATAAAAAGTTAAGCAAAGAAGAATTTGAATATATTCATAGCGATAAGGATGAAGCTATTGAAAATCAAAATAAGGAAAAGGTTAGCTGGTTCAAATTACTTACATATCGTCAAACATGGGCTTTCGTAATAGGAAAATTTATGACTGATCCAATCTGGTGGTTTTATTTATTCTGGTTGCCATCATTTCTCAATAAACAGTATGGAATGACTAAAACTGAATTTGCATTGCCAATAGCTGTAGTTTATACATTAACAACTGTAGGAAGTATTTTTGGTGGCTGGCTTTCTGGTTATTTTATTGGTAAAGGTTGGCCTGTTTATAAAGCCAGAAGAACTGCAATGCTAATATTTGCTTTGTTAGTAGTTCCTGTAGTTTTTGCTCAAGCTTTGGGCTCGTATAGTTATTGGTTTGCTGTTTTAATTATTGGACTTGCAGCTGCTTCTCATCAAGCATGGTCAGCTAATATTTTTACTACTACATCAGATATGTTTCCTAAAAAAGCTGTAGCATCTGTAACTGGAATTGGCGGAATGGCTGGAGCTGTTGGCGGAATATTGTTATCAAGATTGGCTGGAGTTTTATTAGACCATTTTAAAGAATTAGGAACAATTGAAACAGGTTATTACATAATGTTTATTATTTGTGGTACAGCTTATTTAGGTGCATGGATAATCTTTAATTTATTAGCTCCTCAAATGAAAAAAGTGGAATTATAAAATAAAATGGGTTTTTATTATGAAAGATATATTTATAACAGAAAATTTTTTATTAACAAATAAAACTGCTCAAATTCTATATCACGAATATGCTGCAAAAATGCCCATTGTTGATTATCACTGTCATCTACCGGTAAATGAAATTGCAGAGAATAAAAAGTTCGAAAACATTACACAAATTTGGCTTTATGGCGACCATTACAAGTGGCGTGCAATGCGCACAAATGGAGTAGACGAAAAATTTATTACAGGAAATGCATCTGATAAAGAAAAATTTTTCAAATGGGCTGAAACAGTTCCGCATACTATTAAAAATCCTCTGTATCACTGGACTCACATGGAATTGAAAAAGCCATTCGGTATTTCTGATAAATTACTAAACTTAGATACTGCTGAAGAAATCTGGAATAAATGCAATGAATTACTTCAGAAAGATGATTTTTCTACTCAAGGTATAATCAAACAATGGAATGTTGAAGTAATTTGTACAACTGATGACCCGATTGATTCTCTTGAATATCACAAGAAATTAAAAGAAAATCCTTTTGGAACCAAAGTAATACCCGCCTTCCGTCCAGATAAAGCAATGGCTGTAGAAAACCTAAGTGAGTACTTAAATTATCTTAAAAAACTTGAGCAAGCATCAAACACATCAATTAAAGATTTTCAAAGCTTTATTGAAGCAATAAGAAAACGTCATGATTATTTCCATGAAAATGGCTGTCGTCTTTCTGACCATGGAATTGAAACAGCTTATGCAGAAGATTATACCCTAAGTGAAATTGGAAATATTTTTGAAAAAATTTTATCCAAGAAGGAATTATCACAAAGTGAAATACTCAAATTCAAATCTGCAATGATGTATGAATTTGGAATCATGGACCATGAAAAAGGTTGGGTGCAACAGCTACATCTTGGCGCTTTGAGAAATAATAATTCAAGAATGTATAGAACTCTGGGACCAGATACTGGCTGGGATTCAATCGGCGATTTTGAAATTGCCCGCCCACTTGCAAAATTTTTAGATAGGCTTGATAGTGAAAACAAATTAACAAAAACAATAATTTATAATCTTAATCCCGCTGATAATGAATTAATCGCTACAATGATTGGTAATTTCCAGGATGGAACTATTCCTGGCAAACTGCAATATGGCAGCGCATGGTGGTTCTTAGATCAAAAAAGTGGAATTGAAAAACAAATTGATGCGCTTTCTAATCTTAGTTTGCTTAGCAGATTTATTGGTATGTTAACAGACTCACGAAGTTTCTTATCGTATGTTCGTCACGAATATTTTAGAAGAATTCTTTGCAACATCTTAGGTGAAGAAATTGAAAAAGGCTTGATACCAAATGATATCAAATTAATTGGAAAAATGGTTGAAGATATTTCGTACAATAATGCAAAAAATTATTTCGACTTTTGGAATTAATAACAAATTATAAAGGTATATCATGGAACTATCAAATTTAATGGAAGAAGTAAAAAATAAGAATATAGTAAACAATCAATTAGTAGAACTTCAAATTGGAGATTCAATTAAAATAAAAGCTTACCCATTTTCAGTAAATAAACTTGACGATACTTTTTTCTTTATGGGTAAAGAAAATTTTGAAAAATTTCTTTTTATTGTTTATTCAGATGATAGTATTGCAAAAAAATTTGAAGGTGAAGTTATTGATGCAGGAAAACAAATATTTTTGAAAAAATGTAATCTTATTACTAAAAATAGAATTGAATTACAAAATTTATTTGACTTTACTGTAGCTAAACCACTTGGACTATGTAATTCATTTGGTTGTGGCGATAGGTTAGGACTTGCAAATCCAGGACACATTCGTGCAGTAAAAGATTCCCATTTTAAACCAATCTTAGCTCAACAATCAATTAGAGAATTAACCCGTACTCAAAGAACTCCTCAAGAAGTAATGGATGCTGCTGTTTGGGCAGTATTTCAAGAAGGTTACAAAGATGGATTTGGTTCAGACGCTGACCATCTTAAAACTTTTGATGATATTGATTTAATGCTGAGTGCAAATTTTACAATGTTTACTTTTGATCCAAGCGAACATGTTGATAATAATGCAGACCATTACAACGAAAATGAATTAATTGAAAAAGTAAAATCAATTAATTGGGATGAATTGAAAGATTCTTATGAAGAAGCAGAGAAACGATATGTTAATATGAAATTTGATATTTCTGATAAATTAACTCTCGAAGTTACAAAAGAAAATTTTCTTAGAGCTTATGCAAAATATGGCAAAGCAATTATTCATATTAAAAAAATGTATGATTATCTTGCTTCTAAATGTGAAAGTGGTAAATTCGAAGTTGAAGTTTCTGTTGATGAAACTGAATCTGTTACATCTCCATTCGAACATTTCTTTTTTGCAAATGAACTAAATCGACTTGGTGTAAAATATATCAGCCTGGCTCCAAGATTTGTTGGTGATTTTGAAAAGGGTATTGATTATAAAGGTGATTTAGATTTATTTAAAAAAGAATATGAAAAACATCTTGCAATAACAAAATATTTTGGTAAATATAAAATTAGTTTACATTCAGGAAGTGATAAGTTTTCTGCATATCGTGTTATTGGTTCATTGAAAGATGCATATACACATGTTAAAACTGCAGGTACAAGTTATCTCGAAGCATTGAGAGTTGTTGCAGCAAAAGAGCCTAATTTGTTTAGAGAAATCTTAGATTTCAGCAAAGGTCTTTATGAAACCGAAAAAAGAAGTTATCATGTTTCAGCTGATATTAATAAAATAAAAGCAGGGAAAGAATATTCTGATGAAGAAATATTAAATCTGTTTAATTCTAATGATGTTCGACAAGTGCTTCATGTTACATTTGGAAAAGTATTAACCGAAAAAGATTCAGAAGGAAAATTTTTATTCAAAGATAAAATTCTTAAATGCTTAATTGAAAACGAAGATACTCACTATGAATTTATTGTTAATCATTTCAAAAAACATTTGGAGCCTTTTAAGTAATGAACAGACAATTAATAATTGAAGAAATATTAAAAAGAAAAGCAGTTGCAGTTCTTAGAATTAAAGAATCTGAAAAATTAAAAAAAGTAATCGAAGCATTAGCAGATGGCGGAATTACAATTGCAGAAATTACAATGACTGTTCCAAATGCAATTCAGTTAATTGAAAAGATGAGTAATGCACTGGATAAAAATATTATTGTTGGAGTAGGTTCTGTTCTCAATAAACAAGTTGCTGAAGATGCAATAAAAGCTGGTGCAAAGTATGTTGTAAGTCCTATATTCAAAAAAGAAATAATTGAAACAGCACACAAATATGATGTACCTGCAATGCCAGGTTGTTTTACACCAACAGAAATTCAGACAGCTTACGAAGAAGGTGCAGACATTATAAAAGTTTTTCCAGCTGATGTTTTAGGAATGGCGTTCTTCAAGGGAATTTTAGCTCCAATGCCTCATCTCAAATTGATGCCTACTGGAGGTGTTACATTAACAAATGCTGGTGAATGGTTAAAAGCTGGTGCTTGTGCAGTTGGTATTGGCTCTGCTTTGCTTGATAAAGAAGCAATTCAAAATGAGAAATATGAAATATTAACAGAAAATGCAAAACTTGTTATGAAATCCATTAATGAAGTAATCAACAAATAAGAGGAACACAAATGAAATATTCAATGGATGATATTAAAGGGAAAGTTTGTGTAATAACAGGCGGCAGTGGAATAATTGGACGGGCTTTGGCTTTTGGTTTAGCTGAAGCTGAAGCTAAAGTTGCTGTTATTGGGACAAAAAAAGAAAAAGCCGAAGCAGTTGTTCAAGAAATAAATAATAAGTATCCCAATTCTGCAATTGCTGTGATTTCTAATGTACTTGATAAGGAAGCATTGATAAATGCAAAAAAGGAAATTAATGAGAAACTTGGTGTGATAGATGTGTTGGTTAATTGCGCTGGTGGTAATAATCCTGCTGCTACTACACAAGCTGAATTTCTTACTAATGATGATATAAATGATTTGTCAAAAGGATTTTTTGGATTGGAACTTGATGGCTTCCGTCAGGTTTTTGATTTGAATTTCTTAGGTACAGTTTTACCAACAATGATTTTTGCCAACGATATGGTTGGTCGTGGTGGCTCTATTATTAATATTTCATCTATGAGTTCTTATAGACCGATTACGAGAGTAGTGGCATATTCGGCAGCAAAATCTGCAGTTAATAATTTAACAGAATGGTTAGCAGTTCATTTAGCAAAATTAAATATTAGAGTTAATGCTATAGCTCCAGGATTTTTCTTAACCGAACAAAATCGATTCCTACTTCTTGATAAAGAAACAAATCAATTAACAGAAAGAGGTAAAAAAATTATTGCTCATACTCCAATGGGACGCTTTGGTGAACCTGATGAAATTGTTGGAACTCTTCTTTATTTGATTTCTGATATCTCAAAATTTGTTACAGGTGTTGTTATCCCTGTTGACGGAGGATTCAATGCGTTTTGTGGCGTTTAAGAATTAAGTTTTTTTGATAAACTATTTACCCTAAAATTAAAATAAAAATTAAAACACATACCTGCCTGAATCAGGCAGTTGACAATAAATTAATAGATTTTCAAAAACTTTTATAATGCTTTTGAATACAATTCAAATGTAATGCAATAAAAAAATGAGGATTAAATAAAATGAGTTATGGATTTAATATTAAAAAGGAAGCAGCATTTGACCTTGTTTCATTAGGTGCCCTAGTTCATCGTCTTGACCCTGGAATAATTCCATTTAGAAAAGCTACTGAATGCAAAATTCATGTAAGCGGTGGTGAATATAATGTTGCAGCTAATTTGTCTGATTGTTTTAAAATGAATACTGGAATTGTAACAGCGATTGTTAAATATCCAATTGGTGATTTAATTGCAGAACGTGTTCGTGCAATGGGTGTAAAATTATTTGCAAAAGAATTTCAACATAACGGTGTTAATGGTCCTAATATGGCAACTGTTTATAGTGACCGTGGATTTGGTTCAAGAGCTCCAGTTGTTTTTTATAATAGAAGTAATGAAGCTGCTGCATTGTTAAAACCCGGGGATATTGACTGGAATTCCATTTTCACTCAGGGTGTAAAATGGTTTCACAGTGGGGGAATATTTGCTTCTTTATCAGAAACTACAGGTCAACTCATAATTGAAGGAATGAAAGCTGCTAAAGCATCCGGTGCAGTTACAAGTTTCGATTTGAATTATAGAGCTAAATTATGGAACATTTGGGGTGGAGAATCTAAAGCAGCGGAAGTAATTCATAAAATTGTTGAACATGTTGATGTATTGGTTGGGAACGAAGAAGATTTGCAAAAAGGCTTAGGAATTCCTGGTCCTGAAGTGACTGCTAAGTCAAAATTAGACCCATCAGTTTTTATTGCAATGATTGATGATGTTGTTAAAAAATATCCAAATGTAAAAGTAGTTGCAACAACTTTAAGAGAAGTTCATTCAACAAATAGACACAGCTGGAGTGCAGTAGCCTGGATTAATGGAAAAACTTATTTAGCACCAACTGCAGAACTTGATGTTTATGACCGTGTAGGTGGTGGCGATGGTTTTGCTGCTGGATTTTTCTATGGCATTTTAACTGGAGCGGAACCAGAAGAAGCTGTAAAACTTGGTTGGGCTCACGGTGCATTATTGACTACTTATCCAGGTGATACAACAATGGCTACCTTGGAAGAAGTTAAAGCCTTTGCTAAAGGTGGTTCTGCTCGTATTCAAAGATAATTTTAGAAAAGAGTTGTTTACATAAAATTATTGGGAGCAACTCTATTTTATGAGGCAGCTATGATTTATTTTGCATGTGGTTCAATTGATACAATACTTTCTGAAAATGATGTTATACATGGACTTTTTTCAGCTTTAGATAAATTAGGCAAAAAGAAAAAAGTACTTGCTATTCCTCCAGATTTCACTCGATATCACTCTAAGGCTGGAGATATAACTCGTTATGTTTACGAATATTATCGAAATAATTTAACTGATATTCTTCCAGCTTTAGGAACTCATGCCCCAATGACTGATTATGAAATTGAAACCATGTTTGGCAATGTTCCTAAAAATTTATTTAGAGTGCATAGATGGAGAGAAGATTTAGTAACTTTAGGTGAAGTTCCTTATGAATTTGTTTATCAAGTTTCAGAAGGCAAATTGAATTATTCCTGGCCGGCTCAAGTTAATAAATTACTTGTGGAAGGTAACTTTGATTTAATTTTATCAATTGGTCAAGTTGTGCCACATGAAGTAATTGGAATGGCTAATTATAATAAAAATATTTTTGTTGGTACAGGTGGCAAGGAAGGAATTAACAAAAGCCATTTCCTTGGAGCTGTTTATGGAATGGAAAGAATAATGGGAAGAGCTGAAAATCCTGTCCGTCAAGTTTTGAATTATGCATCTGAAAATTTTGCTAATAATCTTCCAATTATCTATATACTTACTGTAATCGGAAAAGATGAAAATGACAATTTAGTAATGCGGGGATTATACATAGGTGATGATTTTGAATGCTTCAAACTTGCATCTGAACTTTCATTGAAGGTAAATTTTGAAATGCTCGATGAACCACTGAAAAAAATTGTTGTGTATCTCGACCCTCATGAATTTAAAAGTACTTGGCTTGGCAATAAAAGCATTTATAGAACAAGAATGGCAATTGCAGATAATGGTGAATTAATCGTATTAGCTCCTGGCTTAAAGGAATTTGGAGAAGATAAAGAAATTGATCGATTGATTAGAAAATATGGCTATAAAACAACTCCTGAAATATTAAAGTATGTTGAAGAAAATGATGACTTAAAAAATAATTTAAGTGCAGCTGCTCATTTAATTCATGGTTCTTCTGAAAATAGATTTACAATAACTTATTGTCCAGGTCATTTATCAAAAGAAGAAATTGAAAGCGTTAATTTCAATTATGCTGATTTGAATACTATGATTAAAAAGTATAATCCAGAAAAATTAAAAGATGGCTTTAATGAAGTTGATGGTGAAGAAATATTTTTTATATCTAATCCAGCCTTAGGTTTATGGGCTTATAAAGGAAAATTTAATTAAAAAATAAAGGAGGATAATAATGAGTAAAGCAGATATTGGATTGATTGGTCTTGCAGTGATGGGAGAAAATTTAGTTTTGAATATGGAAAGTCACGGTTTTACTGTAGCAGTTTATAATCGTACAATTGAAAAAGTTGATAATTTTATTAATGGCAGAGGAAAAGGAAAAAATATAATTGGTACTCATTCAATTGAAGAATTAGTTGCTAATTTGAAAAAGCCTCGTAAGATAATGTTAATGGTCAAAGCTGGTAAACCAGTTGATGATTTTATTGAATTATTAATTCCACATTTAGAACCAGGTGATATAATCATTGACGGTGGTAATTCACATTTTCCTGATACAATTAGAAGAACAAAATATTTGGAAGAAAAAGGATTTCTTTTTATTGGTACTGGAGTATCTGGTGGCGAAGAAGGTGCATTAAGAGGTCCTTCAATTATGCCAGGTGGTTCACCAAAAGCATGGGAACATGTAAAGACAATTTTTCAAGCTATTGCAGCAAAAGTTGAAGATGGCAGTCCTTGCTGTGATTGGGTTGGTGAAAATGGTGCAGGTCATTTTGTTAAAATGGTTCATAATGGAATTGAATATGGTGATATGCAGTTAATTTGTGAAACTTATCAAATTATGAAAGATTTGCTCGGGTTAAGTTATGAAGAAATGCATAACATATTTAAAGAATGGAATGAAGGTGAACTCCAAAGTTATTTGATAGAAATTACCCGCGATATTCTTGCTTATAAAGATGAAGATGGTCAACCACTTGTAGAAAAAATTCTTGATGCCGCAGGACAAAAAGGTACAGGCAAATGGACAGTAATCGCTTCTCTTGATACCGGAATTCCTTTAACATTAATTGGCGAAGCTGTTTATGCTCGTGCTCTTTCAGCATTAAAAGAAGAAAGAGTTGAGGCTTCAAAAGTAATTTCTGGTCCTAGACCCAAATTTGATGGAGATAAAAAACAATTTATTGATGATTTGCGAAAAGCACTTTATGCTTCCAAAATCATATCTTATGCTCAAGGGTTTATGCTTATGCGCGAAGCTGCAAAAGAATACGGCTGGAATTTAAATTATGGTGGAATAGCTTTGATGTGGCGCGGTGGTTGTATTATTCGTTCTATATTTTTGGGAAAAATTAAAGAAGCATTTGATAAAAATCCAAATCTATCTAATCTAATTCTTGACCCATTCTTTAAAGAAAAAGTTGAATCTTCTCAAGAATCCTGGAGAAGAGTTGTAACAACAGCTATATCAAATGGAATCTGGATTCCAGCTTTATCGACTGCATTAAATTTCTTTGATGGTTATAGAAATGGAAGACTGCCTGCTAATTTATTGCAAGCTCAACGTGATTATTTTGGTGCTCATACTTATGAAAGAGTTGATAGACCAAGAGGTGAATTCTTCCATACAAATTGGACAGGAAGAGGTGGAACTACTTCTTCAACAACATATAATGTGTAATTTTGACACTTTTTTATAAAAATTATTATTGAATTTATGTTTTAGGTTCTGACTAAATGATAAAATTATTAGATTTGTGTGATTTATCTATTAAAATTAGGAGACTATAATAATGACTAATACCGAGTTAAAAAAATTAGCAGCAAATACTATAAGAATCTTAGCTGCAGAAGGTGTTCAAAAGGCAAATTCTGGTCATCCTGGTATGCCAATGGGCATGGCTGATGTTGCTATGATTTTGTGGACTGAATTTCTTACACACAATCCAGATGACCCAAAGTGGTATAATCGCGACCGTTTTATCCTTTCTGCTGGTCATGGTTCAATGTTAATTTATACTTTACTTCATTTGAGCGGTTATGATGTTACAATTGACGACTTAAAATCCTTTAGACAATGGGGAAGCAGAACTGCTGGACACCCTGAATATGGTTTATTGCCTGGTATTGAAACTACAACTGGTCCTCTTGGTCAAGGCTTTGGAAATGGTGTCGGTATGGCTATAGCAGCTAAAATGATTGCTGCAAGATTTAATGATGAAAAAAATCAATTGTTTGGCAATCATTATATTTATGCTATAGTTAGCGATGGCGATTTAATGGAAGGAATTTCTCACGAAGCTGCTTCAATAGCCGGTCATCTAAAATTAGGAAATATTATTTATTTCTATGATGATAATCATATAACTATAGAAGGTAACACTGAAATAACTTTTTCCGAAGATATTCAAAAAAGATTTGAAGCATATGGCTGGCAGGTTTTAAAAACTGATGCTTATGACCACGATGGAATTCGAAAAGCAATTATCGAAGCTCAGAATGAAAAAGAAAAACCAACTTTAATTATCACTCGTTCTCACATTGGTTACGGCAGTCCAAATAAAGTTGATACTGCAGAAGTTCATGGAGCTCCGCTAGGTGAAGATGAATTATTAGCTACAAAGAAAAATCTTGGTTGGCCAATTGATAAAGAATTTTATGTACCTGATGAAGTAAAAAAACTTTTTGAAGATAGAAAAAATGAACTGAAAAAAATTTATGACCAATGGCAAAATGATTTTGATAACTGGAAAAAATCAAATCCTGAAAAAGCAGAATTGCTGAATAAATATTTAAATAACTGGCTGCCAGAAAATCTTGAAGAAGAATTATTAGCAGCTGCTCCAAAAGAACCAAATGCTACTCGTTCACTTTCAAGTAAAGTAATTCAAAAGATTGCTCAATTAGTTCCTAATTTTATAGGTGGTTCTGCAGATTTAGCTCCATCAACAAATACTTACATGAAAGATTTTGAGTCAATTGCACCAAACAAATTTAACGGAAGAAATTTCCATTTCGGAATTCGTGAACATGCTATGGGTGCTATAATTAATGGTATTGCTCTTTATGGTGGATTTAGACCTTTTGGTGCAACATTCTTTGTATTTTCTGATTATATGCGACCAACTATTCGTCTTGCTGCAATTATGGAAATTCCAGTAATTTATGTTTTTACACACGATTCAATTTTTGTTGGTGAAGATGGACCTACTCATCAACCAGTTGAGCACTTAGCAGTATTGCGTGCAATTCCTAATGTTACAGTTATTCGTCCTGCTGATGGAATTGAAACTGCTATGGCTTGGTCAATTGCATTAAGACACAAAGAAGGTCCAGTTGCTTTAATTTTAACAAGACAAAAAATTGATGCTTTTGAAAGAGATTCTGATTTTAATCCAAAGGATATTCAAAAAGGTGCATATATAGTTTCCAGAGAAAAAGAAGGTAAACTTGATTTAGTTATTGCGGCAAGTGGTTCTGAAGTCCCAGTTGCTGTTGAAGCTAAAAAAATTCTTTCGAATGATTTATCAATAAGAGTTGTGTCAATTCCATCAAAAGAATTGTTTGAAAAGCAAAGTGATGAATATAAAAAATCATTGTTCCCGAATAATGTTCCTGTGGTTATTATTGAAGCAGCAAGTATGACAGGATGGGGAGATTTATTCAGACAAAAATTATTAAGAGTAGGAATAGAAAGATTTGGTGCATCAGCACCTTATAAAATCTTAGCAGAAAAATTTGGTTTGACAGGGAAGCAAGTAGCTGAAAAAATTAAAAACTGGTTATAAAATAGAACACAGATGACACAGATTAGACAAATGACCACAGGATAAATCTGTGTAAATCTTGTATTATCAGTGTCATCTGTGAAGTCCCAGTTGCTGTTGAAGCTAAAAAAATTCTTTCGAATGATTTATCAATAAGAGTTGTGTCAATTCCATCAAAAGAATTGTTTGAAAAGCAAAGTGATGAATATAAAAAATCATTGTTCCCGAATAATGTTCCTGTGGTAATTATTGAAGCAGCAAGTATGACAGGATGGGGAGAGCATAAAAATTTGGTTTGACTGGGAAGCAAGTAGCTGAAAAATTAAAAACTGGTTATAAAAATAGAACACAGATGACACAGATTAGACAGATGACCACAGGATAAATCTGTGTAAATCTTGTATTATCAGTGTCATCTGTGTTCCAACATTTTAATAATAATTGAGAGGAAAATTATGGAAGTAAGATACTCACCTGATCCTAATGGATTTAAAAAGATGACAACTGATGAACTTCGTAAATCTTTTTTAATAGAAAATTTATTTCAAGTAAATCAAATTCCAATGGTTTACTCAGATATTGACCGTTCAATTACAGGTTCTGCAGTACCATCTGGTCAATCGTTAAAATTAACAGCCTCGAAAAAAGAAATGGCTGCTGAATATTTTTGTGAAAGAAGGGAAATTGGTGTGATTAATATTGGCAGCAAAGGTAAAATTATTCTTGATGGTAAAGAATATGAAATGAACAACAAAGATGCTTTGTATATTGGAAGAGGAACTAAAGAGGTAATTTTTGAAAGCGATAATGAATCAAATCCAGCTCAATTTTATTTTGTAAGTTATCCAGCTCATAAGGAATATCCATCAAAACATATAAAATATGACGATGCAATTCATCGTCATCTTGGTTCTGTAGAGACATCAAATAAAAGAACAATTCATCAATATATTTTGCCAGAGATTTTACCCACATGTCAAATTGCGATGGGATTAACAGAACTTGAAGATGGAAGTGTCTGGAATACTATGCCCGCTCACACACATCAAAGAAGATCGGAAGTTTATATGTATTTTAATTTAAAACCTGATGCATTTGTTGTTCATTTAATTGGAGAACCAACAGAAACAAGACATTTGATAATCCGAGATAGACAGGCAGTGCTTTCAACAAGCTGGTCATTACATTCAGGTTGTGGAACTCAAAGTTATTCTTTCATCTGGGCAATGGGCGGTGAAAATCAAGTATTTGATGATATGGATTGGATTGCAATGACAGATTTAAGATAGAAATCAATATTGTCAATTAAAAAGGAGAATAAATTATGATATTAGATTTATTTAGATTGGATGGAAAAGTTGCAATTGTAACTGGTTCCAATCAAGGCATAGGGCAAAAATATGCCCAAGCTTTAGCAGAAGCTGGTGCAGATATTATAGGTGTATCATATGTTGATGATTTTGCAGAAACAGAAAAATTAGTTACAGCTGCTGGCAGAAAATTTAAATATTATGTTGCAGACTTTTCAAAAAGAGAATCGACTTATGAATTTATTAATCAAGTTAAAAAAGATTTTCCACGAATTGATATTTTGGTGAACAATGCAGGAACAATTATGCGCAAGCCAATAGCTGAACATCCAGATGATTGGTGGGATAGAGTGATTGAAATTAATCTTACAGCACAATTTATTTTGACAAGAGAATTTGGAAAAGATATGGTTGCTCGTGGTTATGGCAAAATTGTTTTTGTTGCTTCGTTGTTGTCATTTCAAGGTGGAATTTTAGTTCCTGGTTATGCTGCATCTAAAGGTGGTGTTAAACAATTAACTATGGCTTTTGCAAATGAGTGGGCTTCAAAAGGTGTGACAGTTAATGCAATTGCACCAGGTTACATAGCAACAGAAAATACTCGTCCATTAAGAGAAGACCCTGTAAGAAATAAAGCTATACTTGATAGAATACCAGCAGGAAGATGGGGAACACCAGAAGATTTAATGGGTGCTATGGTATTCCTTTGTTCAGATGCTTCAAATTATGTTAATGGTGCAGTGCTTGTCGTTGATGGCGGCTGGATGGGAAGATAATTTTTTTCGATAATCATTTTAGCGTTTAAGTAAAGCATAAATTGGAATGTAGCTATTTAATTATTATGTGTATGAGGAAAAAAGTAAAAGAAAAGATTTTTATAAAAGTATTTATACTTGTTCTTTAAAGATACCGGTCAGTAAAATATAATAAAGTCATTCTGAGTCCGCCATTAGGCGGACGAAGAATCTAAAATAACAATATCCTAATCTGCGTAAATCTCTGCGAAATCAGCAAGAAAAAATTTTTACGCAGATACAGCAGATGTTAGCAGTGAAATTTGGAAGAAAATTGTTAATATATCAATTGAAGAATCTTCAAATAAAAATGTATTATTAAATGAGAAATTTATGTTACGTAAAAATTACCTTATTCAAATTTTTATTCTGATATCATTTTTAATTAACAGTAAATCTTTATCCCAGACCTTAGCTTTCCCCGGTGCAGAAGGTTATGGAAGATTTACTACTGGTGGTCGTGGTGGTGCTGTGTATGAAGTTACCACTCTTGAAGATAATAATAATCCCGGCAGTCTTAGATATGCAATAAATCAAAAAGGTCCAAGAACTATTGTATTTAGAGTATCCGGCACAATAAGATTAAAATCGAATTTATCAATTAAAAATGGTGATTTAACAATTGCAGGTCAAACAGCACCAGGTGATGGAATTTGTATTGCTGATTATCCTGTAATTCTTAGCGCAAACAATGTTATTATTAGATTCTTAAGATTTAGATTGGGAGATATTTATAAACTTGAGAGTGATGCAATTTCTGGTACAGGTAAAGATTCGGCTTCAATAAGAGTACCTTATAAAAATATTATTATTGACCACTGCTCAATGTCCTGGAGTATTGATGAAACAGCAAGCTTTTATGACAATCAAAATTTTACGATGCAATGGTGCATAATTTCTGAATCATTATATAATTCTTACCATAGTAAAGGTGCTCATGGTTATGGTGGAATTTGGGGCGGAATGGGTGCAACTTTTCATCATAACTTATTGGCGCATCATTCTAGTCGAAATCCAAGATTTAACGGTAGCCGATATCATAAACAGCCTGCCAAAGAAATTGTAGACTTTGTTAATAACGTTATTTATAACTGGGGTGGAAACAGTGTTTATGGTGGCGAAGAAGGAAATCAAAATGTGAGGTTAAATTATTATAAACCAGGACCAGCGACCAATTCAGGTGTTGTAAAAAGAATTTTGAATCCTACTCAGGATAGCGGAACGAACACAGGTTATGGGAAATTTTATGTAGCAGACAATTTTGTTTTTGGTTATCCAGATGCAACAGCAGATAATTGGGGCATTGGTGTTCAGGGTGTTTCAAATACAATAAAGCAGCAAATTAAAGTTGATACTCCATTCCCAATTGCTGATGTTACTACTCAATCACCTGAAGAAGCTTATGAGCTAGTTCTAAAATATGCTGGTGCAATATTACCTAAAAGAGATTCTGTTGATTTGCGAATAATTGAAGAAGTAAGAACTGGAACAGCAAAATATGGAAAAACTTTTGGCGGTGGCGGAAAAGGTATCATTGATTCTCAAAATGAAGTAGGCGGCTGGCCCGTTCTTAATACTTATAATGTCCCAATTGATTCTGACCACGATGGAATGCCAGATGATTGGGAAATTTCTCATCAATTAAATCCCAATGACCCTAATGACAGAAATATTGTTAATTCTGAAGGCTATACAAACCTTGAAGTTTACTTAAACAGCTTGGTCGATGTAATTACTGATGTAAAAAAAAATGAAATATCATTACCAGAAAATTTTGAATTACAACAAAATTATCCAAATCCATTTAATCCTGTTACAAGTATTGAATTCTTAATTCCAGCAAATGGATTTGTGAAATTAGAAGTTTATGATTTATTGGGAAGAAAAATTTCTACTTTAATTAATGAACAAAAAAATGCTGGTATTCATGTAATAAAATTTGATGGCTCAAACTTAAGTTCTGGCGTTTACATTTATTCTCTTTTTTATAATGGAAAAGTTTATTCAAGGAAAATGTTATTAACAAAATAATTTTTTATGATGAATAAAAAATTAATTCTAATAGTGCTTTTAATCCTGGGATTTTCAGAGAATCATTTTTATTACAATTCTGAGTTGCGACCAGCCTGTATAGATAGGAGTGATGAAGAATCTAATAATTGGATTCGTGTCAGAAATTTTTCTGTACATAATGAAATTCATCTTGATGATTGCATATCTAATAGCTCATCAAAAGATCAAATTGAAAAACTCAAAAAGAAAGGTGCTGTTTGGATTCCAGACAATGGAGATGGTACTTACAGCAATCCAATTATATTTGCAGATTATTCTGACCCGGATGTGATTCGTGTTGGAGACGATTTTTATATGACATCATCAAGTTTTTCTCACTTTCCTGGATTACCAATTCTTCATTCAAAAGATTTAGTTAATTGGGAAATTATTTCTCATGCAGCTATTCAGTACCCAATCAAAGAATTTAATAAACCACAGCATGGTAATGGAATTTGGGCGCCAAGCATTAGATTTCATAAAGGGGAATTTTACATTTACTATGGTGACCCTGATTATGGAATTTTTATGACTAAATCAAAAAATCCAGAAGGTCCGTGGACTCCATTAAAATTAATTAAGAAAGCAAAAGGCTGGATTGATCCATGTCCACTATGGGATGATGATGGAAATGCTTACCTTGTTCATGCATGGGCAAGAAGCCGTGCCGGAATTAAACATCGGTTGACTGTAAATAAAATGTCCCCCGATGGAGAAAAAATTTTAGACGAAGGTGTTTTAGTCTTCTGTGATTCAATTAAACATCCTACTATGGAAGGTCCAAAATTTTATAAACGAAATGGATATTATTACATCTTTGCACCAGCAGGTGGAGTAAAAACTGGTTGGCAGGTAGTTTTAAGATCAAAAAATATTTATGGTCCTTATGAAGATAAAATTGTTCTCGAACAGGGTTCAACAAAAATTAATGGACCTCATCAAGGTGGCTGGGTTGAAACACAAACAGGTGAATCCTGGTTTGTTCATTTTCAGGATAGAGGTGCTTATGGCAGAATTGTTCACCTTCAACCAATTAAATGGGAAAATGATTGGCCTCTAATGGGAATTGATTATGATGGCAATGGAATTGGCGAACCTGTATCAAAATTTAAAAAGCCTGATGTAGGAAAAATTTTCCCGATTTGTGTTCCTCAAACAAGTGATGAATTTGATTCATTAAAATTGGGACTGCAATGGCAATGGCAGGCAAATTTTGATTCTTCGTGGATTTCTCTTTCCAAAAGAAAAGGATGGCTGAGATTTTATAGTCAAATAGATTCAACAAAGAACCTGTGGAATGTTCCTCAACTATTGATGCAAAAATTCCCAGCAGAAAAATTTAGAGTTACAACAAAACTTGAATTCAATTTAGTACAAATTGGTGAAAAAGCTGGACTTGTAATTTTTGGTTTAGATTATTCATACATAGGAATAGAAAAAATTAAAAATGGGTTTAAGATTTATCAAGCTGTTAATATTAATGCTGAAAAAAATAATGAGGAAATAATTGACTCAAAAAATATAAAACAAAATAAAATTTATTTAAGAGTTGATGTCGGTGAAAATGCAAGATGCATTTTTTACTATAGCTTTGATGGAAAACATTTCATTAAATTAGGCAAGGAATTTAATGCAAGGGAAGGTAAATGGGTCGGTGCTAAAGTGGGAATATTTTCTTTAGCTCCATATAATTCTGATAAAACTGGTTATGCAGATTTTGATTGGTTTCGTTTTGAATCAATTAAAAAATGATAATATTTAATAACCATAAATGGGGTGATTTATGAAAAACAAATTTATTTTAATGGTTAGGTTGATTTCAATTGCTGCTTTATTGATGTTTATTAATATGCCTTGGGATAATTATGCCCAAACAAAAAGTAGAATTATTGGGACAGTAAGAGATGCACAAACAAATGAACCATTATTTGGTGCTAATGTAATTGTGAAAGGAACTTATCTTGGTGCAGCTACTGATGATAATGGTAAATTTTTTATTGTTAATGTACCCGTAGGAACTTACGATATTCAAGTATCGATGATTGGATATACATCCCAGATTTTAACTGGAGTAATTGTTTCAGCAGATAGAGTAACAAATCTTGAAATTGCACTTCAACCAACAGTAATTCAAGGACAGGAAGTTGTTGTTACTGCAAAAAGAGATGAACTTCATAAAGAAGTATCAAATACACAAATGGTTGTTTCATCTGGACAGTTACAAGATGCGTCTGGTGTGCGTGAAATAAATGCGTTTCTTTCTAAATTACCGGGAGTTTCAACTGAAAATGGTTTTCTAACAATTCGTGGTGGAAGTGCAGACCAGACTGGTTCATTAGTTAACGGATTGTCATATGTTAATGCTGCTGTAGGAAATGCAGAAACTTCAATACCTCTTAGTGCAATTGACCAGGTTTCTCTTTTATCAGGTGGTTATAATGCTGAGTATGGAAATTTCAGGTCTGGTTTAATTAATATTACAACCAAAAGTGGTTCAAAAGATGGTTATCATGGAAGTTTTTCATTTTCAAGAGATAATTCACATATGAGAAGATTTGGTGCATCTTTTTATGACCCGCGTAATGATGCTTTACGTTCTTACTTAGATGCTTCTGTAGCATTTATAGGAACTGATGCTGCTTGGGCAAATAATCCTTACATGAAAGAACAGAATCCAAAGTTTACAGGATGGATTAATCAAGCATCAATTTATAATAAAGGCAAAGCTCCAGAAAAACAGGTTACTCCATTTGATTTATATTTATTTGCTGTATGGATGCATATGTCAGAACCTGATTATGAAGGACTTGCAAATTTATCTCCTGAACTAAAACAACAAATTGGTTATTACGAACTTTCTGAAGAACAAAAAAGATTATTTAAAAATCACAGAATGAAAGAAGATGGTTCTGATTGGAATTTTGATGGTGGTTTTGGCGGTCCAATTCCTTTCATTGGAAAATATTTAGGAGATGCTACTTTTTATATTTCTAATAATTCAAGCGAAAGACATTATGTAATGCCGCTTACATTAAGAAGTCAAAAATCATACACAACATTTGCTACAATTAAATCTCAGCCGGTTCAAAGTTTGAGTGTTACTTATAATGCTTTATGGAAAAGACAAATTGGCCTAAGCCCAATTCGTCCACCATGGGGCGATGCTCCAAATGCCGGCAATGCAGGTGGTTTCATGCCTCTTGATAATATTCGTTATGTTTATAATAATCCTGAATACTGGTATGACCCGCCATTCTACCCAATCTTAAATCAAACAATTTTGATGAATGGTGTTACTATTAATAAAATAATTAGCAATAAAACTTACTGGGAATTAACTGTAGGTTATTTGCATATAAAAAATCATACTCCTACTGGTGATAATAGAGATACAACTTTTATTACTAACTTTGGACCAATTTATGTAGATGAATCTCCTTATGGCAAGTGGCAATTTGCTACAACACATAAAGTATATAATCCAAATACAAAAGATTATTTTACTTTCCCGAGCTATGATGCCCCGCCAGGTATGGCAAGAAGATTTCGCGGAAAGGAAGGAGATTTATATGACAACACAAAAATTAACCAGCTTCAGGTTAAATTTGATTTAGCTTCACAGATTGATGAACATAATTTTATTAAAGGCGGCTTCGAATATAATTACATCGATATTAATCATAACTTCTGGGAAAAATGGAATAACAATGCTTATAACACTTACGAATTTAATTACCATCGATGGCCAAGTCAGGCAGCAGCTTATATTCAAGACCAGATTAGTTTTGAAGGTTTGATTGCTAATTTAGGAGTAAGATTTGATTATTATAATGGCGGCGGTGGTCTTTGGCCAACAGGTGATCCATTTGCTGAAGAAGTATTTCGTCCTCAGAAAGTTGATACAAGTCTCTATCGCTATCTTGAAAAAGGCGGTTCATACATCTGGGATACTTGGCTAAAATATAATGAAACTCATCCCGGATTTTTGCAACCAGTAAAAAATTTCTTTACCATAAGTCCTCGTATTGGTGTTTCTTTCCCTGTAACAGTGAATTCTAAATTTTATTTCAATTATGGACATTTCCGTTCGAATCCTCCTTATTACACAATGTATCTTTTCCGTTATCGTTACGACAAAAACGGATTGTATGATATGTCCAATCCAAACTTAGAACCACCAAGAACAATTTCTTATGAATTAGGTGTAGCTTATAATTTCCTTGATAATTATTTATTGCAACTTTCTGGATATTATAAGGATATTACTGGACAAGCTGGAGAAGTTAATTATCAAACATCGAGTGGAACATTAAATTATACAGGTCGTGCAAACAATGAATATCAAGATATACAGGGTTTTGAAGTTACATTATCAAAAAATGATAATTCATGGATTAATTTCTGGATAAACTTTAATTACATGCTCAGTAAAACTGGTTTAACAGGAAAACAAATTATTTCTGATGTAACAATTAATAATGACAGAGAGGGATTATATCAAGGACAGGAATCGAGAGCTTTACCTAGACCAAGATTAAATGCAAATATTACATTCCGTTCACCAAGAGATTTTGGTCCCTCAATTTTAGGTCATAAAATTTTAGGCGGCTGGAGTATGACTATATTTGGTGAATGGAGAGCGGGAGATTATTTCACTTATAATCCGCTTAGTAAACTTCATATTAGCAATAATATGAAATGGCCCGATTATTACATGGTTGATTTAAAACTAACTAAGTCATTTGATATCTATGGATTAAAATCTACATTTTATGTTGATATAAGTAATGTGCTGAATTTAAAAGTTAGTCTACTGAATAGAAGATATGCATTCCAGGATAACAACGACTTCAACAAATATTTAGCATCATTGCATCTTCCTATGTATGATTCACCAGAATTTGATCAATTACGTCAATCTCAACCCGGATATTATATTCCAGGGAATGATAAAGTTGGCGATTTACGTTCCGATGAAAAACCTTATATAAACGATCCTAATTATTCATTCTGGCTTTATGGGCAGCCACGCGATATCTGGGTTGGCTTTAGAATTGATTTTTAATTTTGAAAATAAAAGGAGATATATAAATGAAATTAGAAAAAATATTTTTGAAAATTTTCGCTGTTGTTTTTGTTTTTTCACTAATTCAAATTCAAGCTCAGCAGGCTGAGGAAACAAAAACTGCAATGATGAAAGTCGGAAGAGTATGGATTGGCGTTACTGCAAATGCTGATAAAGGTAATTTTGATTACCGTGCCGGGTTCTTTCCAAATGATTATAACATTGTTGGTTTTAGAGGTCAATATCGTGAACTTAATACTGGTTCGGGTTTTCAAATCGGAACAACTTCGTACTGGCCTAATCCTTACTCTGGAACTATTGATACTCTTCCAATTTATGGTCCTACAACTCAATGGACACAGATTGGTAAAGTAACTAAACCAATGACAAATTATATTCGTTACAAGTATCCCAAACAAGTTACAAATTTCCAATCAGTTGATTTACAGGATTTTGGAGAATACAATCCTTCAAAATTTACTGGTGGAACTTATGATCAGATTATTGAAGTAGGTAATGAATATATTTATGGAATAGAAATGACTCGTAAAATTATGGCATGGAGTCAAAATTATAATGATAATTACATAATATTTGATGTAACATTTGAGAATAAATCCAATTTTACTTTTGATTCTGTTTATATAAAAATGGAAGGTAACGGTGCTAATAGTTATTACTCAATTGGCATAAATCCTTCTGTTCCATCTAATGAAGTTCCAATGCTTACTCGTGTGTGGAATCATTATTATGGAGGAAGAGTAGGTGATACTGCTCGTGTTTATTATCAATATAGTGCTGATGACCCTGATAAACCTGGTGATGATATGGGAGCTCCAGTAACATCTCAAGATGGCAGATTGTTGTTTAGTAATATTTATTTTTATACAATTCTTCATGCTTCAGAACAACCTTTTAGCAATTCTGCAGAAGACAAAGATGATTTCTTGCAACCGAAAGTAACTTATGCTGCAACTGCAACTTATATTCCATACACGGCAGAAAATGACCAGTATGGCAACAAAAACTTTTGGGCTTTAGCTGGTGGATTTTCTGATTATTTCCCAATGAGTGGAAATGTTCATCCAGGAACTCATCATGGTGGAAACTCTGATGAATTAGGTACGAGTGATTATTCAAATTATCCTGGAGGAACAAAACAAGGTCCTAATCCATTGATGGTAAGTGTATTTGGTCCTTACAGAAATTTTGCACCTGGTAAAAAAATTAGAATTGTTTATGCATCTGGAATTGCAGGTTTATCACTTGAAAAAGCAATAGAAGTTGGAAGAAAATGGTTGAAAGGAACTCTCGAAAATCCACCTAATATGCCTGACCCTGAGAAAGGCTGGCTGCCAAAAGAATTTGCATTTCCTCCGGATGCAAAAGAAATTGATAAAAGGAAAGACAGATGGATTAGTTCTGGAATTGATTCTGTTATGTTAACAGCTTACAGAGCTAAATGGAATTTTAAAACTGGTTATAAAATTCCTCAAGCTCCGCCTCCACCATCTGAATTAACAATTACTGGTTATGGTGATGGTGTTGAAATTAAATGGAAATGTCCAGATGCAGAAGCAATGCCAAATTTTGCCGGCTATAGAATTATGAGAAGAGTATCAAATCAAGATACAGTTTTTTATGAAACAATTTATGATTCCGATGCTTCTGATAAAGCAGTTGAACATGTTTATAAAGATAAATCAATTTTATTCGGTGCACAGTATTATTACTATGTTCAATCAAAAGCAAGAATTGCAAGCAATGACCCTAATGCTGACCCAACTACAAGAGGAAAAATTATGTATAGTTCTCGTGTTCTTGTGCCAAATATTTACTGGATTAATCCACCACGACTTGCTTATGATGATATGACAAAAATTAGAATTGTTCCTAATCCATATAACATCAATGACCCATTGTTAAAAACATATGGATTTACAGACCAGCGTGGAATTATCTTTTTCAATTTACCACCTGAATGCAAAATAAAAATTTATACTGAACATGGGGATTTGATTCAAACAATAATTCACGATAATCCTGCTAAATCTGGTTCCGAAACCTGGGATATGTTAACTTCAAGCCAACAGGTAATCAGCAGTGGTGTTTACATTGCAGTGTTTGAAAAACCTAATGGTGAAATTTCTTATCAGAAATTTATTGTAGTCAGATAATTAAATGGGAGAGTTAGAATAATGAAAACAAATAAATTTTATTTGACTTTGTTTATGATTTTAGTTCTTGGAATTAATTTACAGGCACAAGTTGGTTTGAATAAATTAGCACAGAGCACGATGAACTTTTTGTTAGTCAGTGTCTCCCCAAAAGCAAGTGCAATGGGCGAAGCTTTCTACGCTGTTGGAAATTCTTCTGAAGCAATTTTTTATAATCCTGCTGGAATTGCCAATACAAGCAATGCATTCGATATTAGTCTTAATTATACTCAATGGATTGCTGATATAAAATATTTAGCTGGAACAGCTACTTATAATTTAGAAAATTACGGCACATTAGGTTTTCATATTCTTACAGTTGATTATGGTGAAATTATTGGAACAAGTTTGATTGACCCATCTCAACAGGCTTTATATCCTGATGGTTATATAGATAATGGGAAACTTAGTAATGTTGGTGCTTATTCAGTTGGATTAAGTTATGCAAAAAGAATTAGCACTCAATTTTCTATTGGTGGAAATGCGAGGATAGTCGGCCAAAACTTAGGTGAAAATTATTTTATTAACGGAACATCAAAAAAGAATAACGCAACCAAGCTTGTCTTTGATGCAGGAGTTTTATATAACACAGGTTATAAAGATTTTAGATTTGGTATGGCAATTAGAAATTTTTCTTCGAATATTAAACGCGAAGAAATTGATGAACAACTCCCTTTAGTATTTACACTTGGAACAGCAATTGACCTCTGGAAATTTGTTGACGAGAAAAATTCAAACCAGCAATTAACTCTTGCTTTAGATTTTGCTCATTTTAATAATTATTCTGAACGTGTCAACTTAGGACTCGAATATAAATTTATGAACATGATTTCATTAAGAGCTGGTTATCAAACAAATCGAGATATTGCTTCGTGGTCTGCTGGTATTGGTTTAAATACAGAAATTGCCGGTAATCTTGTTGAAATTAATTATTCATATTCTCATATAAAAGTATTTGATAATGTTAATAGAATTTCTTTGAACTTTGCTTTATAAAAAAAAGGATAATAATTATGAAGAAACTAAAAAATTTAATGTTGTTTTTCCTGATTCTTGGGATGATTACAAATATTTATCCCAAAGGGAAATTCAGCAAAGATTTATGGTCAATTAAATTTGCCGAATCATTTTTAGTTCGTCATCCCGGTAATGTTACTTATGATTCTTTTATGACAAGTAAAAAATGGAATTATGAACAGGGTTTAATGCTCGAAACATTAAGAAGAATGTTTTATTACACTGGAGAAAAAAAATATTTTGATTTCATTAAAGGAAATTTAGACCAGTATATTGATGATAATGGCAATATTAATACTTACAAGCTTTCTGAATATAATATTGATAACATTAAACCAGCAGGAGCTGTTCTTTTTGTTTATCAAGTAACTGGCGAAGAAAAATACAAAACTGCAGTTGATACATTACATAAGCAATTAGTTGGAATGCCAAGAACAGAAAGCGGAGGATTCTGGCATAAGAAAATTTATCCATATCAAATGTGGTTAGATGGAATTTATATGGGTCAACCTTTTTATGCTGAGTATGCTAAAGTATTTAATCGTCCACAGGATTTTGATGATATAACAAAACAAATAATTTTGATTTATGAAAAAACTCTTGATGAAAAAACAGGTTTACTTTATCATGCCTGGGACGAAAGTAAACAACAAAAATGGGCCGACCCTGTTACAGGTCGTTCACCTCATTTTTGGGGACGTGCAATTGGCTGGTATGTTATGGCTCTGGTTGATGTCCTAGATTTTCTTCCAGTTGAACATCCTAACAGACAACAATTAATTTCTATTCTTAACAATGTTTGTAATGCATTATTAAAAGTAAGAGATACTAAATCAAAAGTATGGTATCAAGTTTTAGATCAAGGAAATCGTGAAGGAAATTATCTCGAAGCATCTGCTACATTAATGTATATCTATGCTTTTGCAAAAGGTTACAACAACGGTTATCTGCCTGAAAAATTTATTGAAGAAGCAAAACTATCTTTCAAGGGAGCATTAAAAGAATTTGTTAAACTTGATAAAGATGGTTATTACAATTTATATGGAACTTGCAGAGGGGCTGGACTTGGCGGCAATCCTTATCGTGATGGTTCTTATGAATATTATGTAAGTGAAAAACCCAGAACAAATGATTTTAAAGGTTATGGCCCTTTAATCTTATCTGCAATGGAAATTGAAAAAGCAGAAGCTCTTTCTAAAAAGAAATTTAGTATTATCCTCGATAATTTTTTTAATAATGAATTCAGAACTAACAAACAAGGAACAAAAGAGAGATATCATTACATATGGGAAGATACAACAAATTCTGGATTTTATGTTTTAGGAAAATTATTTGAAAAATATGGTGCAAAAATTTCTGAATTAAAGGAAGCTCCTAAATTTAAAAAGTTACAAAAAGCTGATGTATATATAATTGTTGATCCCGATACTCCAGCAGAAACAGAAAAACCAAATTATATCGATGAAAAAAGCATAAATGAAATTGAAAGATTTGTAAAAAAAGGCGGAATACTTTTACTATTTGCTAATGATAAAGGCAATTGTGAGTTCGAACATTTTAACAAATTAGCAAATAAGTTTGGATTTAGTTTCAACGAAGTTAGTTTGAATAGAGTAGAAGGGGATAAATATGATATGGGTGCGTTTGTTAATTTGCCATTCAATCCAATATTTGCTGGTGTTGATAAGATTTACATGAAAGAAATATCCACAATAAAATTTAATGAACTCCCTTATATTTTGCTGAAAGAAGAGAATGAACCTGTAGTTATATTTAAGAAATATGGGGATGGATTTGTTATTGCAATTGGTGACCCATGGCTTTACAATGAATACATTGATAATCGGAGATTACCAAAAGATTTTCAGAATCTAAGAGCTGCAGAAAATTTAGTTAAATGGATTTTGCAATTAGCTAACTTGAAATAAGTAACTTTGAAAGATGAACTTAATAAAAAAATACAGGGGAAGGAAAGAAATTCTCTTCCCCTTTTTTATAATAACATTTGAAAGGGAATAAAAATGAAAAGAACAACTTTAATTACATTGTTCATTCTTTGCATAAGTTTATTTTCTGCACAGGCAGCAATGTCAAAGCAGTATGATATTAAAAAAGAGATTAAGAAATATTACAGAGGACTGGAATTTCAAATGCCGGAATTAAATGTTCCAAGTTTCCCAGATAGAGAATTTTATATTACAGATTTTGGGGCAAAAGGGGATGGATTGACAATCAACACAGAAGCATTTGCAAAAGCTATTGATGCTTGTTCAAAAAGTGGCGGCGGTAAAGTTATAGTTCCAGCAGGCTTATGGCTTACAGGTCCAATTTCATTAAAGAGTAATGTTAATTTACACTTATTGCAAGGTGCACACATTCAATTCACAAAAAATTTTGATGACTACCCACTCGTAGAAACAACTTATGAAGGTACCCAGCAGTATAGATGCACTTCGCCAATTAGCGGATTTAATTTAGAAAATATTGCAATTACTGGCTATGGAATCATTGATGGTGGAGGAGAAGCATGGCGGCCAGTAAAAAAATATAAATTAACTGCAAACCAATGGAAAGAATTAGTTGCTTCAGGTGGTGTGGTTGATAAATCCGGAAATACCTGGTGGCCAACTGAACAGGCTATGAATGGTGAAAAAATTATATCTGAATTATTAAAATCAAAAAAACAATTAACAAAGGAAGATTATGAAAAAGTAAGAGATTTTTTAAGACCTGTAATGGTTAATCTTGTAAAATGTAAAAATATTTTGCTCGACGGAGTTACATTTCAAAATTCTCCTGCATGGAATTTACATCCTTTAATGAGTGAAAACATTATTGTTAGAAATGTTACAGTTAGAAATCCCTGGTATTCTCAAAATGGAGATGGTATTGATGTAGAATCATGCAAAAATGTGATAATATACAATTCAAAATTTGATGTAGGTGATGATGCAATTTGTATGAAATCCGGCAGAGATGAGTTTGGAAGAAAAAGAGGAATTCCAACTGAAAATATAATTATTGCAGATTGTATTGTATATCATGGTCACGGCGGATTTACAATAGGAAGTGAAATGTCAGGTGGAGTAAAAAATATTAAAGTAATGAATTGCAATTTTATTGGAACTGATGTGGGACTAAGATTCAAAAGCACACGTGGTAGAGGTGGAGTAGTTGAAAACATTTTTATCGAAAATATTTATATGAAAGATATTCCTACTCAAGCTGTAAGTTTTAACATGTATTATGGTGGTGCAGCACCTACAGAAGATATCCCACTAGAAGAAAAATCAAAACAAGCTGTTGCATTTGAAGTTAATGAAGGTACCCCAATTTTCAGAAATATATTCTTAAAGAATATTTATTGCATTGGAGCTGAAGATGCTGTAGTTCTTCAAGGTTTACCCGAAATGCCAATTAAAAATATTGTCTTGAATAATGTCTTTATGACTTCTAAAAAAGGAATTTCAATGTTTGATGCTGAAGAAATTATTATTAAAGACACCAAAATTATTTCTAACGAACCTGTTATTAAAATAAGCCAGAGTAAAAATGTAACAATTGAAAATTTTGATTCACCAAGTTTGAATAATGTCTTATTACAATTGCAAGGAGATAAAACAGCTGCGATTTATTTAAAAGGGATTAATGCAAGTGAAATAATGAATAAAACAAAATTTGCTGATGATGTTAAAAAAGATGTTTTAATTGTGAAATAATTTAATTAATTCTTCGTGATAAAATCTTAAGATAAAATATTTTTATGAAAAAATATTTCTCTTTTTTGTTAAAATTTATTTTCGCTGTTATTATTAATACTATTATTACTGTAAATTTATTTGCAAAAACAGAATATGATATAAAAAATCAAATTAGAGATGTAATTAAAAAAGCTGCAGAATATTTTGATAAAAATCTTTCTGTAAATGGTGGCTATGTTTGGGTCTACAAAAAGGATTTATCTCGTCGATGGGGTGAAATGGAAGCTTATCCATCTATGGTTTGGGTACAAGGACCTGGAACTGTTGAAATGGGACATCTTTTTCTTGATGCTTATGAAATAACTCAAGATGAATATTATTACAACTTAGCAAAGAAATCTGCCTTCGCATTAATTCAAGGTCAATTGAAATGCGGTGGCTGGAATTATATGATTGATTTTGCTGGAGAGAAATCATTGAGAAAATGGTATTCAACTATTGGGGCTAATGCATGGAGATTAGAAGAATTTCAACATTATTATGGCAATGCTACTTTTGATGATGATGTAACTGCTGGAGCTTCAAAATTCTTATTGAGATTTTATTTATTGAAGAAAGATAGACAAGTTGAAAAAGCTCTGAATAAAGCAATTAAATTTATATTGAGAAGTCAGTATCCCAATGGAGCTTGGCCTCAGCGTTTTCCACTCAATAATGTAAATTGTCAAAAAAATTATACTTGTTATTATACTTTCAATGATAATGTCATATGGAATAACATAAAATTCTTGATTTTGTGTTATGAAACATTAGACTACAAAAATTTGATTGAACCAATTAAGAAAGGGATGAATTTTTATCTTCTTTCACAATATAAAAATCCACAAGCTGGCTGGGCTCAACAATATAATTTTAATTTAGAACCTGCTTCAGCAAGAACTTATGAACCTGCTTCTCTTGACCCACAATACACAGCAAGACATATTGAAATACTGATTAAATTTTATGAAATGACTGGTGATAAAAAATTTATTGAAAGAATTCCTGACGCATTGAATTGGATTGAATCTACTATTCTTGAAAGGAGAGATTCATTAGTAATAATTCCTAAATTTGTTGAAATTGGTTCTAATAAACCATTGTATATCCACCGTAAAGGAACAAATGTAAAATCTGGAAAATATTTTTATGATTATAATAATGAAAATACACCAATACACTATCCCTGTAAAAGAATAATTAATATAAAAGATTTGTACAGACAATTTAATGCAGCAAAAGAACTAAATCTTATCAGTAATAATGATTTGAAATTTCCTTTCGATATTAAAATGTTCAATAATAATGAGGTTTATAAAATTATTAATGATTACCTGAGATTACCAAGTGAAAAAATCTTTAATAATTTTAATAGCGATATCAAGATCGAAAAAGTTAATGAAATAATTTCTCAACTTGATGATAGAAATAGATGGTTGACTAAAAATGTATTTATTTCTAATCCGTATATTAAAGGAGAAATTACAGGAGATGAAAATTCTGAAATGTACAGCAAAACATATGCTGGTGATAAATTTGATACATCTCCATTCCCAAACGATACCGATGAAAAATTTATTTCAACAAGATTGTTTATAGAGAATGTATCATATTTATTGAGATATCTTAAAACTGTTAATTAAATTTCACTTAGAATCATGCAGATGTTCACAGAGATAAAATTAATCAGCATAAATCAGTGCAAATCTGCGAAATCTGCGAGAGAAAAAATAACTTAGTGAGATAGAGTTATGAAAAAGAATATCATCCTTTTTATTTTTTTATTTAATCTTACTTGTTTTTCGCAAATACAATATGATATTATTGTTGCAATTGATGGAAGTGGAAACTTTAAAACAATAACAGAGGCAATTGCATCGCTTCCTATGTTTAATTATCACCGAGTTGTGATTTATATTAAGAATGGAACTTATAATGAAAAAATCCGTATTGAACAGGATTATATTACATTAAAAGGAGAAGACAGAGAAAAAACAAAAATTATTTTCAGCCAATTGAGAGAAGATTGGAATAAAAATATGGATGTAATTGGTCCTGGAGTAATTAATATTTATGGTGATGATATTATCTTAGAAAATCTTACAATCGAAAATTCACAACCGCAAATTGGTCCACATGCATTTGCAGTGTATGGATTTGGAACGAGAACGATAATTTATAATTGTAATGTAATAAGTAAAGGTGGCGATACAGTTTCTCTGTGGGATTATAAAACTGGGATGTATTATCACGCAAATTGTTATTTCGAAGGTGCTGTCGATTTTGTTTGTCCAAGAGGATGGTGTTTTATAAGAGATTCAAAATTTTATGAAGTAAAAGAAACAGCTTCAATCTGGCATGCAGGCTCTTATGATAAAAGTCAAAAATTTGTAATCGTAAATTCTCATTTTGACGGTGTAAAAAATTTTGAATTAGGAAGACATCATTACGAATCACAATTCTATTTGATCAATTGTTCTTTCTCAAAAAATATGGCTGATAAACCAATTTATCGTGTAACTTATAAAGATGACCCCAGTAGAGATAGACAATTTATTTGGGGACCAAGATATTATTTCTACAATTGTAAAGGTGATTCAGTAAATTATGATTGGTTCAAAAATAATTTGAATGAAGCCGAAGGTTCTCCACAAGCAGAAGAAATTAATCCTAAATGGACATTTAATAATCTTTGGGATCCAGAATCTACTTTGCCGATCGCATTAAAAAATTATTTTATAAAAAATAATTTATTAATACTTCAATTTGAAGAACCTGTTACAGTGATAGGCAAACCAGTTTTTAAAACTGATAATGGGCTTACACTTCAATTTAATTTTGGTGGAGAAAACGATACAATTCAATTGATTGCTGATAAGAATTTTACAAAAGATGATTTAAAGGGTTTGAAAATAATCAACGAAGCAAAAATAATTAGTAGTATTGCATCAATTCATGAAAGAACTATAACTCTAAGTTTTTGAAGTAAATAATTTTATTTCAGAAAATTATAAAAATTATTGTGCTGAATAATTGCAGGTTTTAGATTGTAGTAAAAACATAGAATAGTCATATTTAAGATAATTGTCATACGATAATTTAAAACAGAATTTTTTTCATTAATAATACTGTGAAAATATTTTTTGTAATTAGGAGCTGTTTACAATTAAAAATGGGATGCACAACGCAAACATTCAACTGGCTTGTCTGATTCGATAACAGATTTTTATAGATTACTTTTACTAATTTGTTAGCATCAAATTAAAACAAAAAAATATAAAATGAAGATATATGTTAGTTATATAGAATTAAAAACCACACTCAAGGAAATTTTATTGAAATATAATTTTGAAGAAGATGATGCAGAATTATGTGCTGAAATTTTCACGGAAAATACTTTAAGTGGAGTTTTATCGCACGGCATTAATAGATTTCCTTTGTTTATTGATTTAGTTCAAAAAGGGAAAATTAATCCTAAGTCAAAATTAGAAAAGATTATTTCATTTAATTCAATAGAAAGATGGGATGGGAATTATGGAGCTGGACCATTAAATGCATGGAGAATGACCGCGAGAGCAATTGAATTAGCAAAAGAATACGGAATAGGATTAATAGCGTTAAAAAATACAAATCACTGGATGCGTGCTGCTACTTATGGCTGGAAAGCTGCAAATGAAGGATTTTTATTTATATGCTGGACAAATACAATTCCGAATATGCCTCCATGGGGTGGAATAGAACCTAAAACAGGGAATAATCCAATCGTTTTTGCTTTACCATGTTCAAATGGTAATATTGTTCTTGATATGGCTTTATCGCAGTATTCTTATGGTAAACTTGCCACATTTATATATGAAGGAAAGAAATTACCTGTTATTGGCGGTTATGATGAGAATGGTAATTTAACAGATGACCCTGAAGCAATTTATAAAACACAAAGACCTTTACCAATTGGATTTTGGAAAGGTTCTGGTTTATCACTTCTATTAGATTTATTTGCAACAGTTTTAGCTGGAGGAAATTCAACAGCAGACTTAAGCAAGTTTGATGATGATTATGGGATGTCACAAATTTTTATTGCAATTAATCCTAATGTTTTTACTTCTCAGAAAGAAATTGATTTAATAGCAGAAAAAATTATTACTTTTTATAAAAGCTCAAAAAGATTAGAAGGAGAACAAATTTTATATCCTGGAGAAAGAACATTAATAACCAGAAATGAAAATTTTAAAAATGGAATTCTAATTGAAGAAAAAATTTGGGAAGCAGTAATTAGTTTAAAAATGAATTAGTAGATTTATATTATAATTTTACTTCGCTACACTTTTGGCTTACATATATATTGAGTTTTTCATTTCAGCAATATTATAAAAAGATTTTTATATTTCTTAACAAAGAATAAATCTTTTCAATGGAAAATCTAATCGGTATTCTTATTGATAATTATAGAATTGTATCTATCCTTGGTAAAGGGGGGATGGGTATAGTTTATAAGGCTTACGATACTAAGCTCGATAGATATGTTGCAATAAAAATGTTAAATGTAGACACTTATGACCACGCGAGATTTATAGAAAGATTCAAAAGAGAAGCAAAAAACCAGGCAAAATTATCTCATCCAAATATTGTTACAGTTTATGGATTTATAGAATATGAAGATTTACTCGGTATTGTAATGGAATATGTAGAGGGAGAGAGTCTTGAGAAAGTTCTTCAGCGGCAGGGCAGATTTAATCTTTATGATGTAATGTATATATTAAAACAAATTTTGCTTGGTCTTGGTTATGCCCACTCAAAAGGATTTGTGCATCGCGATATTAAACCTTCCAATATTATATTGAACAGAGAAGGCATAGCCAAAATAATGGACTTTGGAATTTCTAAATCAATGTTCGATGATAAAGATTTTACAAAACCTGGGGCAAAGATTGGAACAGTATATTATATGAGTCCAGAACAAATTAAAGGAGGAGATGTTACAAATCGAAGCGACATCTATTCAATTGGCTGTACTGCTTATGAAATGATTGTTGGACATCCACCATTTGAAAACGATAGTGAATATGAAGTAATGGAAAGTCACTTGAGAAAAACACCACAAAAAATTTCTTCTATATTGACAGGGATTCCAGAAGAAGTTGATAAGGTTATATTGAAAGCTATGGAAAAAAATCCCTTGAATCGATATGCAACATGTGAAGAAATGTATGAAGATGTTCAGCAGCTTGATAAAGCAATTTCAAAAGTTTATACAAGTTATTTTAAGAAGACAGAGGAAAGAAGTAAAACTTATAAGTTAGCTTCTGCATCTGCTTTTGCATTTTTTTTCATATTGTTAATTGTGCTTTCATATTTTGTTTATAAGCAGGTGAACGAATTAATTAAGAGCAACAAATTAGAATCATTGAAGAAATATGATATACAATCACTCTTTTCATCAAAAGAAGATGAATTCAAATTTACTTCGATAGACAAAGTAGAAAGTAATGTGAAACACAATCTTAATTCAATCTTTTTTATTGATGAAAAAAATGCAATTGCAGTTGGAGATTCAGGAACAATAATATTTTCTAATGATGGAGGAAATACCTGGCTTCAAAAACAAATTGATAAGAAAATTAATTTAAGTGATTTATACTGTTTCCCTACAGGAAAAATAATTATTGTTGGAGATTCATCATCAATTTTTTACAGTAAAAATTTGTTAGATACTCTTCAATTAATTCCAGTTCAAAAAGGTTATACTTTTTTTAGAATTAAATTTATTGATGAACAAACAGGCTTTATAACTGGAAATAAAGGATTAATTTTAAAAACAATTAATGGCGGTATTAATTGGTATAAAGTAATTACAAATACATACTCATTAATTTTTGATGTTGATTTTTTTGATTCTCGAAGAGGATTTGCAGTCGGCTGGAATGGACTGCTTCTCAAAACAACAAATGGAGGCGAAACCTGGCAGAAAGTTGATAATATTTCTACAGATAATTACTTAAAATCAATTGACCTCGAAAATAATGGCTTTGGAATTATTGCCGGTGGAGATGCAACTGTGCTGAGAACTACAAATTACGGAGAGGAATGGGAATTAAAAAGAATTGCTGATATTGGTGGATTACAAAAAGTATATTTTCTTTCGAAGAATTATGTTTATTTAATTGGAAGTAAGGGAACGTTAATGATTTCTAAAGATAGAGGAGTAAGCTGGAGTTTAATTGACACTCACAGTTTTACTAATATGAATGATATGACTTTAAATCCTGATGGTCATCTTTATTTGGTTGGATATAATGGGCAGATGTTAAAAATTCATTAAGGGGAAATTGTGGATAAATTCATTATAAAAGGTGGGAAAAAATTAAGTGGGCGAGTATCAGTAAGTGGAGCTAAAAATTCTTCACTTGCACTTATGCCTGCCACTTTATTAACATCTGGAATCAGCACAATTTATAATGTTCCTGAAGTGAACGATATTTTTACTATGATAAAACTTTTAGAACAACTTGGTGCTAAAATTAATTTTTTTGAAAACAACTTAAAGATTGATACAACGAACATTAATAATCAAGTTGCTCCATATGAACTTGTAAAAAAAATGAGAGCTTCCATTTATGTCTTAGGACCACTTCTTTCGCGTTTTGGGTATGCAAAAGTTTCGATGCCAGGTGGATGTGCTTGGGGCCCACGTCCCATTAATCTTCATCTTGAAGCAATGAAAAAATTAGGTGCTGAAATAGAAATTGATCAAGGTTATATAATTGCTAAAGCAAATAAATTGAAAGGAGCAAAAATTCATTTTGATGTTCCTTCAGTCGGGGCTACAGGAAATACTTTAATGGCAGCTGTATTGGCTAAAGGAACTACTATTATATCAAATGCAGCAATAGAACCCGAAATTTCATTGCTTGCCGAATTCTTACAATTAATGGGAGCAAAAATTTCTGGAATTGGGACAACTATTATGGAAATTGAAGGTGTGGAAGAATTAAGTAACTCGGAAATTATTAATATCCCTGATAGAATTGAAGCAGGAACTCTTTTACTTGCAGGTGCTATTACAGGTAGTAAAATTGAACTTGAAAATGTGGTTAAAGAGCATCTTGAAGCAGTGCTAAATAAAATTGAAGAAAGCGGAGCTAAGTTATCTTCAGAAAATGGATTATTAATAATAGATGCAGAAAATCTTAGTATTAAAAATGTTGATGTTACAACTGCAGTTTTTCCGGGATTTCCTACTGATATGCAGGCTCAATGGATTGCTTATATGTCAATTGCAAATGGAATTTCTACAATAACCGATACGATTTATCCTGATAGATTTAATCATGTCCCAGAGTTGAATAGACTTGGAGCAAATATTGAAGTGATAAATAATAGTGCTATAGTAAGAGGTGTTAAAAATCTAAAGGGAGCAAAAGTAATGTCAACAGATTTGAGAGCAAGTGCATGTCTTGTTTTAGCAGGATTAGCTGCAGAAAATACAACTGAAGTTTTAAGAGTTTATCATCTTGACAGAGGGTATCAAAGAATTGAAGAAAAATTGAGAGCTTTGGGGGCCGATATTGAAAGAGTTCAAACTGAAGAATATTAATTCATTCCCATCAATAATTATAGTTACAATATTTTTTGTTAATCTTTTGTTAATTAATATACCGCTTCTAAAAACATTTAATTATGAATATTCAGTTGCTAATTCAATTCTTCTTTTTGTTGCAGGTGGATTATTAACTATCTGGAATATTAATGCATATAATAGTGCAGGTTTTCTTCAAGTATTAAAAAGCATTAAAAATTATTTAATAGTTATCTGTTTTATTCCCTTTGCAATTGGATTAATATCTTCCTTGTTTTTTTCTGTTTGTCCTGTATGGAACGGATTGATATTTTATTTTATTATAACAATTCCCGCTGCATTTTTTGGAATTGTTACTGGTAAGTTTATATGTGTAATTTTTGAAAAATTCAGATACATAATTTTTATTATTTCTTTTTTATTTATTCTATTAATACCATTCCTTGAATTTTATTTTAATCCACAGTTATTTTTCTTTAATCCTATCTTCGGATATTTTTCAGGGACAATTTATGATGAAGAAATTTCAGTAAACTTTTTACTGATATCTTATCGATTGCTTAACATTATTTTTTTTTCTTTACTCGCATTTGTATCTGATTTTTTATTAACAAAGAAAAGAATTACTAAAAATATTTTTCTGTTTATTGTACTGGTCTTTACTTTACTCTTCATATTAATTAAACCTGCTTTGCATTATTCAACTACTTATAGTTCGCTAATAAAAAATTTAGGGAAATCTCTAACCACAGAACACTCAATTATTTTTTATTCAAGCAAAATTAAAGATGAAAATCAGATAAAACTTTTGGGAATAATGCACGATTACTTTTATGAACAAATTAAAGATGAATTAAAACTAAAAAGCAATCGAAAAATTATTTCATTTATTTTTTATGATGAAGAAGAAAAAAGAAAATTATTCGGTTCTGCCAAAGCTAATGTTTCAAAACCATGGCTCAATCAAATTTATGTAGATTTTAATTCTTATACTCGTGCACTCAAACACGAAATGGTTCATGCCTTAGCTTCTGAATTTGGAGCTACAATTTTTAAGATAAACAAAAATTTCAATCCTTCTATTATTGAAGGAATTGCTATGGCAATCGAAAATAATTTTGATGATTATCCAATTCATTATGCTGCTAAAATTGCTTATGATTCAGGCATAAAAGTTCAGTTAAAAAAATTATTCAGTGGTATTAATTTTTTTTCTAATTATTCAACAATATCGTATGTGTATGCAGGTTCATTTGTTAGATATCTGATTGATAATTATGGAATTGAAAATGTTAAACAGTTCTATAAAAATTCTGATTTCAATGCATCATTCAAAAAAAATGTTGATGATTTAGAAAATGAATATTTCAGATTTCTAAGTAAATTAAATATTAAGAAGAATCTAAGTAAAGCACAGTTATATTTTGGAGATAAACCTATATTCAAAAAAATTTGTCCAAGAACAGCAGCAGAAGAAACAAAGCGAGCAATGAATTATTATAAGAAGGGAAATTTCAATCAATCAGAAAAACTTTTTTCAAAAATTTATAACTATGCAGGAACTTATGAATCATTATCAGGTTTGGTTAATTCTCTAGTGAAGCAAAATAAAAATATAGAAGCAGAAGAACTTCTTGCAAAAGAGATAAATAAATTTAAGGGTAGTTCTTACTTTTATAATTTAGAATTAACATTATCTGATATTTATTTGATTAATAATAAAGTTGAATCAGCAGAAAAATTATTAGATAGTCTGATTACTCAGAATCCCCATATAGAATATGTTAATCATGCATTGATAAGAAAAATGATAATAAAGAGTGAGGTTGAAAAATTAAAAATTTTCTTGAAAATGAAATACGATGATAAAATAAATTATCTATTGGACTTAAATCAAAAAGATATTATTTATTTTACTGTACCATATATTTTAGAATTAAGCAAAACGGATTATACTAAACTTAAAAGAGTAGTAAATTTTTTTAAGGATAAGCTTACAGTGAATGATTTCTTTTCTTGTTATGCTGGCTTTAAATTGTCTAATGCTGCATTAGTGATAGGAGATTATAAAACCGCAAAAGAATTTGCTATTAAATCATTAAGCTATAAAGCTGATGAATTTTTTTATGAAACACTTGTTAACAATCTAAAAATTATTAATTGGGTAAATAATTTGGAATAAAAAATTTATTCGGTCTTAATAATTTTATAAAGATGAAATATGGACTTCAAAGAAATAATAAATAAATATGATTTTATAAAAACAGCTTCCGAAATTGCAAGGAATAGAAAAGAAGAAATTTATCTTGTAGGCGGTTTTGTTCGTGATATAATTCTTAATCGAAAAAGGGATGAACTTGATTTCTTGATAGTTGGTGATGGCCCTGCTTTTGCAAAAGAATTTGCCAATCAATTAGGAATAGAAGATATAGTCATTTACAAAAATTTTGGGACAGCACATTTCAAATACAAAAATATATCGCTTGAATTTGTTGGGGCACGAAAAGAATCTTATAAAAGAAACAGCCGAAATCCTGTTGTTCAGCCAGGCACTCTTGATGATGATATAAGCAGAAGAGATTTTACAATCAATACACTTGCAATATCTTTGAATGAAAATTCATTTGGAGAACTATTAGATAAGTTTAATGGCATTGAAGATATTCATAATAAAATAATTAAAACTCCTTTAGATCCATATAAAACTTTTGACGATGACCCATTGAGAATAATGCGTGCTTTTAGATTTGCTGCACAATTAGAGTTTAATATTGAAGAAAATACTTTGCGTGCTGCAAAAGAAATGAAAGAACGTCTTAAAATAGTTGCTCAGGAAAGAATAACAGATGAGTTTTTGAAAATTTTATCTGCTCCACAACCTTCAATTGGATTAAAATTGTTGTATGAAAATGAAATTATGAAAGTAATTTTTCCAGAAATACATAATTTAGGTGGTGTAGAACAAAGACAGGATTATCATCATAAAGATGTTTTTTATCATACCTGTATTGTTGTAGATAATGTTGCAGCAGTAAGTGATAATTTATGGCTAAGATTTGCTGCATTAGTTCACGATATTGCTAAACCATTAACTAAAAAGTTTGTTGAAGGTATCGGTTGGACATTTCATGGACATGAAGAAATTGGTGCACGAATGATGAAAGGAATTTTTACTAAAATGAAATTACCTTTTAATAAACTTCCTTATGTTGAAAAATTAGTTCGTTTACATTTAAGACCTATTGCACTTGTTGATGAAAATGTAACAGATTCAGCAATAAGAAGACTTGCTGCAGCTGCGGGGGAAGATCTAGATGATTTAATAACTTTGTGTCGTGCAGATGTAACCAGCAAAAATATTGTCAAAGTTAATCAGTATCTTGAAAACTATAATATTGTTATGCAAAAAGTTAGAGAAGTTCAGGAAAAAGATAGATTAAGAGCTTTTCAGTCTCCAGTGCGTGGTGATGAAATAATGAGAGTTTGTAACATTCCTCCTTCTAAATTAGTAGGAAAAATTAAAAAAGCTATTGAAGAAGCTATACTTGATGGTAAAATCCCAAACACTTATGAAGATGCTTATGAGTATTTTCTTTCAATCAAAGATAAATATCTTGCTGAAAATAAATTACAATGAGGGAAAAATATTTTGTAACTTTCGTATAATTAATTTCGTCTCAATAACCAGAAAATAAAAAGTGCTAAATGTTAATGCACAAAAAGGAGCTGCAATGAAAAAAATAGTATTGTTATTTTTGATTTTAATATCACCATTGTTTGCACAAAAAAAATTAACATTAGAAGATGCAATTTCAATAGCACTTCAGAGAAACACAGCGCTTATTAAAACAAAAAATAATTTGTTAACAAATCAATCCCAATTAAAAAATGCTTATGGAGAATTACTTCCTACATTAAATGCTCAGGCTCAATGGAACTGGCAGAGAGTTAATGATGCAGGAGGTACACAACGCGATTATTTTGGCAACATTGTGACTATTCCGCCTTCACAAACTGATAGTAGAAGTTATTCTCTTGGATTTGGGGGTGGAATTACACTTTTTGATGGGCTTGCAAATATTTCTTATATCAATCAGAAAGAGTATAGTTTAAAAGCTGCTGAATTTTATCTTGAAAAAGCTAAACAAAATGTAGTTTATCAAACTACAGACCTGTATTATCAGGTATTGAATGCAGAAGAATTAAAAAGAGTTCGTGAAGATAATGTGAAATATTATCAAAAATTTTATGAAACAGTTCAAGAGAGAAATAAATTAGGTTCAGTTGCAAAAGCTGATGTTTATACAGCTCAAGTTCAACTTGGGAATGCAGAACTTCTTTTAATTCAAGCTCAAAATGCTTATGAGACAGCCATGAGTAATTTGCTTAACTATCTCGGTTTAAATGTTCTCGATGATTATGTTCTTGTTGACCCATTTGGTGGTCAGAGAGCTGTTGATACCGATTCTTATATGAAAGATTTTGAAGATATTCAAACTATGGTGAGTGTTGCTCTTGATAATCGATTTGACTTCAAAAGTCAAGAATTAACGGTTAACGCTGCAAAGAAAGGTTTATCAATAGCACGCTCAGGATTATATCCTTCGCTTTCTGGAAGTTATTCCTGGTCAACTTCAGCAGTTGAGATGAATAAACTCTTTAATCGAAAAATATTTTATGTTGGTATGACATTAAGTTTTCCAATCTTTTCTAATTGGGCTACAGAAAATCAAATTCAACTTGCTCAAGTAAATTACATGAATGCTCAGGAAGACTTGCTTGCTCTTGAAAGACAAATAAAAATAGAAATTAAGCAAGGTTATCTTGATTTAGTAGCTGCTAAGAAAAGTCTTGATGTTGCAACTAAGAATGTTGTTGCAGCCGAAGAAAACAGAAAAATCAATCAGGAAAGATATAATCTTGGTTCGGGGACAATACTTGATGTTTTGCAGGCAGACAGAGATTATACCGAAGCATTAAGAAGTAAAATTAATGCACTTTATGATTTTTATACTAAACGCGATAAACTCAGTAATTCACTTGGTAAACTCGAATACAAAAAATATGAATAAAATATTTCAGGGAGTTAAATAAAATGGCTAATGGCAAAAAGAAATCAAAGAAAAAGCTTTTCATATTTGGTGGACTTGGATTATTACTTCTTATTTTGATTTTACTTGTTGCTTTCAGCGGTAATAAAGAAGAAGTAATTTCTGTCCAGACAGAAAAAGTTACACGAAGAACTATTACACAAGTTGTGACTGCGACGGGTAAAATTAATCCAGAATATCAGGTTAAAATTATTGCAGAAGCAACAGGTGAAATTGTTTATCTGGCTGTTCGTGAAGGGGATGAAGTTAAAAAAGGTCAATTATTATTAAGAATCAAACCTGATATCTATGAAGCACAAAAAAATAGTGCCGAAGCACGTCTTGCTCAAGCAAAAGCTACTTTGAATGCCACAAAAGCTTTACTCGAAAAAGTAGAATCTGAATATAAACGCGTTCAGGGTTTGGCTCAAAAAGGACTTGCAAGTGATGCAGACCTCGAAGCTGCTAAATCAGCTTATCTTCAAACTCTTGGTAATTATGAATCTCAAAAGTCAATTGTATCACAATCCGAAGCGGCATTAAAAGAAGCAATTGAAACTTTGAATAAAACTTATGTTTATTCTCCAATGAATGGAACTATTAGCAAACTTTCTGTGGAATTAGGTGAAAGAGTTATTGGTAGTGCATTTACAGGAACTGAGTTGTTGACAGTTGCAGATTTGAGTAATATGGAAGCTACTGTAGATGTTGATGAAAATGATGTAGTTCTTGTTTCAATTGGTGATACTGCAAGAATTCATATTGATGCTTTTGGTGATAAAGTTTTTAAAGGTGTAGTATCACAAATTGGTAATAGTGCAAAAACAACTGGATTAGGAACACAAGAAGAAGTTGTAAATTTCGAAGTAAAAATTAAATTGCTCGATGTTGATAATAAGATTAGACCGGGAATGTCCTGCGATGCTGATATAGAAACTGAAACAAAATATAATGTCATTGCTGTACCAATTCAAAGTGTTACAGCAAGATTAGAAGAAAAACCAAATCCATCTCAAAACAAAGAAGATAATCCTGAAAATAATTCAAAGAATGGAAAACGAAATAAACCTAAAGAAGTAGTATTTATAGTAGATAACGGAAAAGCAAAAATGGTTGAGGTAAAAACAGGCATAAGCGATGATAATTATATTGAAATAATCGAAGGTCTTAAAGGAGATGAAGAGGTTATTAGTGGTCCTTATAGAGCAGTATCAAGAGAATTAGAAAATGGCAAAAAAATTTCCATAACTTCAACTAAAAGAAATATGAAATAAAATGAATGGTAACAATATGAATATTATAAACATTGAACATGTTGCAAAAATTTATCAGGTAGGAAGCGAAGAAGTTCATGCTTTAAGAGATGTATCACTAAGGATAAATAAAGGTGAATATGTTGCCATTATGGGACCTTCCGGTTCTGGTAAATCAACTTTAATGAATATACTCGGCTGTCTTGATACTCCAACTCATGGTTTATATGAATTTAAGGGAGTCAATGTAAGCCAGATGAATGATAATGAACTAGCAAAAATTCGTAATAAAGAAATTGGATTTGTTTTTCAAACATTTAATTTGCTTCCACGTTCAAATGCACTTCATAATGTTGAACTGCCTTTAATTTATGCCGGTGTTCCTGCCTCAGAAAGAAAAGAAAGAGCAAGATTGGCATTAGAACATGTTGGACTAGGAGATAGAATTTATCACAAACCTAATGAACTTTCAGGAGGACAGCGTCAAAGAGTAGCAATTGCAAGAGCTCTCGTTACAAATCCTTCTATCATTCTTGCAGATGAGCCAACTGGAAATCTTGATACTAAAACAGGCGAAGATATAATGGCATTATTCAATGAAATATATGAACAGGGGAATACCATAATTCTTGTAACTCATGAAGAATATATTGCAGAACATGCAGAAAGAATTATTCGAATTCGTGATGGTTTAATTGAAAATGATGAAAAAGTTGTAAATCGATTTATCCCACAAAAAAATGGTGCTTCAAAACTTTAGGAATAAAAATGAAAACATTTTTATATGAATTAAAAGAAGGTTTATTAATTTCATTTCATGCAATTCGAAGCAATAAAATCAGGTCAATTTTAACAACACTTGGAATTGTTATTGGTGTTACATCTGTAGTTTTGATGTCAACAGCAATTAATGGAATTGATAATGCCTTTCAAACAGGAATGTCTTCTCTAGGGTCTGATAATCTTTATATTGATAAATGGGAGTGGTTTAGTAATGATAAACCCTGGTGGGAATTAAGGAATAGAAGAAATATAACAATGAAAGATTACGAACAATTTAAGGAGCTGGCTAAATTACCAGCTGCTGTAGCACCAGATACATGGACTGCTCAAACAGTTAAATACAAAAATAAAACTGTGGAAGCTGTTGTTGTTCGTGGAACAAATAGCGATTATGTTAGAGCAACAAATTTAGTTTTAGGAGAGGGAAGATTTTTTAATGAATTGGAGAGCAATGGTGGAAGAAATGTTGCAGTGCTTGGAAGTGAAATTGCAAAAAATTTATTTAATAATACTAATGCAATTGGAGAAGAAATTAGAATAAAAGGTCATAAGTTTGTTGTTGTTGGAGTTCTTGCAGAACAAGGTAGCTGGATAATGGGGGAATTCAATCCAGATAAACAAATAATTATTCCGATACAAAATATTTTTAAATACTTTGCTAACGAAAATAATAAAACAATTACAATTACTGTAAAAGCAAAGAATAATCAGATGGTTGAACAGACCAAAGAAGAAGCAATTAGTATAATGAGAAAGATTCGTGGTTTGAAATACAATCAGGAAGATGATTTTTCAATTAATCAACAGGAAGGATTATTAAAAAATATTAATCAAACTGTAGGTGTAATTCAAATTGCAGGTTTATTTATAACTGGTTTATCATTGTTTGTTGGTGCCGTTGGAATTATGAATATTATGTTTGTTTCTGTGAAAGAAAGAACTAAAGAAATCGGAATAAGAAAAGCAATCGGAGCAAAAAGAAGAACTATATTAAGCCAATTCATCACAGAAGCAGCTATTATTTGCTTGATTGGTGGATTGATTGGATTGTTCATTGCAATACTGCTAAGCAAAATTGTTAATCAATTTTTACCAACATCTGTTCAAGCAGAAACTATAATTCTTGCAATTTCTATTTCAATTGTTACTGGTATAGTTTCTGGATTTGCACCTGCATATACAGCAGCCAAATTAGACCCTGTAGAAGCATTGAGGTATGAATAATGGGAATATTAGAAATTTTAAAAGTTGCTATTAATTCTCTTAAAGCAAATAAGTTAAGGTCAATACTTACAATTGTTGGAATTGTAGTAGGGATATTTTCAATAATAGCTGTAAGTACAATAATTGAAATGATGCAAACAAGTATTGAAAAAGGCACCGCTATGCTGGGACAGAATACATTTCAAATTCAGAAATGGCCTGCTGTCCAAACAGGGGGTCCTGGTTCCGGCTTAAAATATCGCAATCGTGCTGACATAACTTTAGAACAATTTTATAGCTTGAAAGAAAAATTGAACAAAGCTAAATATGTTGCCGCTGAAGAGTGGGAGTATGGTAAATTACTAAAAGTAGGAAATATAGAAACAAATCCAAATGTAATGGTAGCTGGTGTTACACCCGAAGCTTTTCCAAATAATCAATGGATAGTTGATGAAGGAAGAGCAATAAATGAACGTGATGTTCAGCGATATGAAAATTTTGTAGTTATTGGAGTTGATATTGCAAAAAAACTTTTTCCAACTTCTAACCCATTAAATCAATTTATTACATTGGAAGGTCATAAGTTTAGAGTAATTGGAATTCTTGAATCACAGGGAGAATTTTTCGGTCAAAGCCGCGATAACTTTGTAATACTCCCGATAACTACATTCCAATCATTATACGGTAAAAGAAATCATAGTATAAATATAACTGTAATGTCCTTCGATAGAACTTCTTATAATGATTTAATTGAAGAAGCTGAAGGACATTTTAGAGCAATAAGAAAAGTTCCTCCGGGCCAAGAAAATGATTTTGATATCTGGTCTAATGAACAATTATTAACAAGAATAAATGAAATTACATCAGGGGTAAGAATTGGTTCTATTGTTGTTGCTGCAATAGCTTTACTTGCAGCTGGAGTTGGAATAATGAATATAATGCTTGTTTCCGTAACGGAGCGAACAAAGGAAATTGGTATTAGAAAAGCTGTTGGAGCAAAAAAAATAAATATTCTTACTCAGTTCGTGATAGAAGCTATAACTCTTTCTTTAATTGGAGGATTAATTGGAATTATACTTGGTATTATTGCTGGAAATATTGCCGGCTCATACCTAAACGCTACAGCAGTTATTCCAATTGATTGGGTAGTTATTGGCGTTTTGCTTTGTATATTTATTGGAGTTGGTTTTGGAACTTATCCTGCTTATAAAGCTGCTAATCTTGATCCTATAGAATCACTCAGATATGAATAATATTTCTGTTTTTTTATCACATTGTAAAATAATCCTGCTTGAACTTCCAATTTAAACATTAACTAGATTTTTTATTTTTCACTGAATAATTTATATTGCATTATTCATAATCCATAATGTGATGAAAAACTTCTTTATCGAGTTTAGAGAAATTTTATTAATTGCTTTTCAGGCTATAAGGGCAAATAAATTACGTTCCGTACTTACTACACTCGGGATTATTATCGGGATAGTAGCTGTGACAACTATGTCTACAGCAATTGTGGGATTAAGAGAAGCATTTATGAACTCAATTTCTTCTCTTGGCAGTGATGTACTTTATGTAGATAAATTTCCATGGTTTGCTATGGATAGATGGGACCAATATAGAAATAGAAAAGATATTACAATAGAACAATATGAAAAACTCAAATTAATGCTAAAAAATTATGAAGCTATGGCTCCTACTAAAAGGACTTTTAATGCATCTGTTAAAAGAAAAGACAGAGCTGTTCAAGCAGCATTAATAATTGGAACTACTGATGAATATCAAAGAACCAGTCAATTGGTACTGGAAGAAGGAAGATTTTTAAACGAACTTGAAGTGAAATCAGCAAGAAGAGTCTGCATTATCGGGAAAGATATTCAAAATGAACTTTTTCCATCAGAAAATCCAATCGGTAAAGAAATTCGTATTAATAATGTACCTGTTAGAGTTATTGGAATTCTGGAAAAACAGGGGAGTGGATTTCTTGGTTCTTTCAGTATGGATGGCCAGATTATTATTCCTCTAAAAACTTTTGAATCAATAATTGGTGAAGCTCGTAATAGAATGAGAATCGATATTAAAATTGGTGATATTACAAGACTTGAAGATGCTAAAGAAGAAATAAGAGCAGCAATGAGAATTATTAGAAAAGTTCCGCCAGATAAACCAGATGATTTTGCAATTAATCAACAGGAAGCTTTTAAGCAAATGTATGACCAGACAATTGGAGTGATTGCTATTGCAGGAATTGTGATTACAGCATTGTCATTGTTTGTTGGTGCAATTGGAATTATGAATATAATGTTTGTTTCTGTTACAGAAAGAACAAAAGAAATTGGAATCAGAAAAGCTGTGGGGGCCAAAACATGGTCAATTCTCTTGCAATTTCTTATTGAAGCAGCACTTATTTGTATGATAGGTGGAATTATTGGTATTATGATTTCATTCCCGTTAAGTTTGATTATAAATCAATTTTTACCTACAGCATTACCATTAAACATTGTGATTTTATCTTTAATGATTTCCGCTTTTGTCGGAGTTATTTCCGGTTTTGTTCCAGCATGGAAAGCATCTCGTTTAAACCCGGTTGATTCATTGAGGTATGAATAATGCAGGTAATTGAAAGTATAAAATTGGCTTATCATTCAATTATGGGAAGTAAGCTTCGCTCAATTCTTACACTTCTTGGAATTGCTATTGGATTGTTTTCAATAATTATTGTTATGACTGCTATTAGTGCAATTCAGCAGAATATAGAGGATGTATTTAATTCAATCGGTACGAACAATTTTTTCATTCAGAAATATCCGGCTTTTCAAGCAGGCGGACCTCATGCAAGAAGACAATATAGAAATCGAAAAGATTTAACAGTTGAAGAAGGGGAAAAACTGCGTGAGATGACAGAACTTCCTGTTGCTGTTGGAATAGGTCTTAATATTGGTGGAAAAGTTGTAAAATTTGGAAATGAAAAGACAAATCCTGATGTAATTATTTCTGGAACTAATGCAGATTATTTTGTTGCACTCGATATGAAAATTGCTGAAGGAAGAATTTATTCAAAATCTGATGAAGATCTTGGGCGTCCAGTTGCTGTACTGGGAGCAGATGTAGCAGAAAAATTATTCAAAAATTTAAATCCAATTGGACAAACAATTAAGATTGATAATTTCAATTTTCAGGTGATTGGTGTTTTTGCTAAAAGAGGTTCAGTTTTAGGAAGATCACAAGATGGATTTGTTTGTATTCCATTGACCGTATTTCAAAAATATTTTGGAGAAGAAAGAAGTGCATTCTTTTTAATTATGGCAAAAAATAAAGACTTGTTTGAAGAAACAAAAGATGAAGTTATTGGTGCTCTGAGAAAAATTAGAAAAGTTGAAGCCTCTCAGGAAAATGATTTTGAAATTGTAACTAATGACCAGCTTATTCAGCAATTTAATGACCTGACAAAATATTTTAAACTTGGAGCAGGTGTGATCGCTTTTATAGCTATTATTGCAGCAGGAATCGGAATTATGAATATTATGCTTGTAAGCGTAACTGAAAGAACCAGGGAAATAGGAATTAGAAAAGCTGTTGGAGCCAAAAAGAAAACTATTCTTACTCAATTTGTAATCGAAGCAACAGCATTGAGCTGGATTGGTGGCTTGATTGGAATTTTCTTTGGATTAATTGGAGGGAATATTGTTGCTGTTCAACTTGGTGTCCCTGTTTACATCCCTGTTGAATGGATTATAATTGGTTTATTAGTTACTACATTTGTTGGAGTTGTATTTGGTGTTTATCCTGCTCTAAAAGCTGCTAATCTTGATCCAATAGAAGCTCTTCGTTATGAATAATCTTTTATAAAATTGTAAGGATTAATTGATTTATCTTTACAGAACAATTTGAAAAGTTAATTGAAAAAGATTTATTTCTTAATTCTAATCTTCAATATATATCAACTATCCCTCAACTATGCTCAAATTATAAGTGTGAGCGATACTTTTTTAGTAAACAAAGAAAATCAATATAAAATAAAGTCTCTTCATATCATTCCATTCAGCGAAAAAATTTTTATATCAAAAATGTTGATTAATAAAAATCAATATAAAATTTTTTATGAGACAGGTACTTTTTCATTTAATGAAAGTGATAAACTAAATATAAACGATACAATTATAATTGTATACCAGAGCTTAAAGATAAACTTGAGACATGAATATAAGCGAAGAAATATAATCACAGTTTATGATACACTTTCAAGAGATTCAATTAAAATTTCGAGACCCTTAAGAAATATACTAACAGGTGAATCTATTTTTGGAAAAAATATGCAAAAAAGTGGTGCCATAATTCGAGGATTTACAATTGGTACAAATCGAGATTTTACATTAAATAGTGGACTACGACTTCAATTAAATGGAAAAATTTCTGATGATATTGAATTGATTGCTGCATTAACAGATGAGAATACTCCAATTCAACCGGAAGGAAATACAGAAACTCTTCAAGAATTGGATAAAGTATTTATTGAACTGCGCCATAAGTATGCAACTGGAACTTTTGGAGATTTTGATTTCATTGATAATCAATCAGAATTTTCAAAGCTTACAAAAAAACTTCAGGGATTAAAAGGAGAATTTGATTTACAAAAAACTAAAGGAACCATTGTTATTGCAAGCTCGAGAGGCAAATTTAATTCCATCCAATTTTTTGGTAAAGATGGCAATCAGGGTCCTTATAGATTATACGGTGTAAATAATGAACGCGCAATTATTATAATTGCTGGCAGTGAAAGAGTTTATCTTGATGGCCAATTGATGAAACGCGGGGAAAACAATGATTACACAATTGATTATTCAAACGCAGAATTAACTTTTACTCCTAAAAGATTAATTACTTCATTTAGCAGAATTTCAGTTGATTTTGAATATACCGACCAGAACTACTCGAGAAATTTTTTTGGAGTTAATTTTTCCAATCAATTTTATGAAGACAAAATTAAGTTTGGAATCAATTATTATCGAGAAGGTGATGATGAGAATAATCCAGTAAGTCTTACTTTGAGTGATAATGATTTGAAAATACTACGAGAAGCTGGCGATAATCGAAATTCTGCAGTTAAGTCTGGTGTTTCATTAGCTCAATTGGATTCTTCTAACAATATAAGAGGATTCTATACAAAGATTGATACTGTAATTAACTCGAAATTATTTTCATATTATCTTTATTCTCCCGGCAGTGTAAATTCAATTTATAATATTTCTTTTAGTTATGCGGGAGAAGGAAAGGGAGATTATGTAAAAGAAAGTCTTGGCAATTATAAATTTGTTGGAATTGGTAAAGGGAATTATCTCCCTGTAGTCTTTCTTCCATTGCCTGAATTAAAACAAACAACGAATATATATATAAACGCCGATCTTTCTAAAGGAATTAAATTAAGTGGCGAATTTTCTGGTAGCATCTGGGATAAAAATAGATTTTCGGCAATTGATGATAACGATAATTTTGGTTATGCAAGAAAATTATTATTTGAAATTGAACCCCAAAAAATTAAAATAGGAACTATAAATTTTGGCAAAGCAGGAATAAACTATAAAGATAGGTTTATTCAAAGTAGATATACTTCACTCGATAGAATAAATTCTGTTGAATTTAATAGATACTATAACATTTCAGATTTACAAAATGATAATCAAACACTTCGAGAAATTGGTTTAACTTATTTTCCTTTTGAAGCTCTTTCAATTTTTTCTCAATATGGTTATTTGAAAAATGGAAATAATTTTTCATCTGATAGATATTTTAATGAAATTAAATTTAGTGATAATAAGAACTATAATTTTTATTATAAACTGGATTATGTTAAATCAAAAAATGAAAATATTTCCACAAAATGGAACAGACAAAATTCTTCTAATTTTTATTCTTTTGGAATGATAAAACCAGGTTTCGAATTTTTATTTGAAAATAAAGAAGAAAAAAAATATGATAGTCTGCTCTTTAGCAGTTATAAATATTTTGAATTAATTCCTTCAATGCAACTAAATTCATCTTATCTAAATTTTAGATTTAGTTATTCATTTAGAGAAGAATATTCCCCGATTAATAATTTTTTGGCAAAGCAATCAGATGCAAACATTACACAAATTCAAATTGGTTTTAATAAGTTTAAGGAATTTTCATCTTCGTTAAGTTTTACGTTTAGAAAAAAATATTACACAGATAAATTTGTAAAAATGGGTTTTTCGAATAACGAAACAATTTTACTTTTGTCTCAAAGTAGATTTAGCCTGTTCCAAAACTTTATTTATGGTGATTTATATTATCAAGCAGCTACAGAACAAACTTCTAAATTGGAAAAAGTTTTTATGAAAGTTCCTAAAGGGAGTGGTAATTATGTTTATATCGGAGACATAAACAATAATGGAATTGCTGATGAAAATGAATTTGAGCTTACTTCTTATGACGGTGAATATATTTTGATTACTGTTCCAACAGAACAACTCTTTCCTGTTATCGATTTGAAATCTTACGTTAGATGGATAACCGATTTTGAAAAAATTATTAGCGGAAAAAATTTGTTTGCTTCTTTACTAAAAAATTTATCATTGGAAACCTTTTTACGCATCGAAGAAAACAGCAAAGATAAGGTCACAAAAGAAATTTATTTGATGAAGTTATCAAAATTCTTAAATGATTCAACAACTTTAAGGGGTTCACAGCTTTTTCAGCAGGATTTTTATTTTTTCAAAAATAATTCAAAATTTTCAGTAAGAATGAGATACTTTCAGAGAAAAAGTCTTAATCAATTTAGCGGAGGAGTGGAAAGAGGATTTTTTAAGGAAAGAAGTATTCGTCTAAGATTTCGTCTTGTTAAAGAATTAAACAATCAAACCGATTTTATTAATCAGGTTGATAATCTTTTGCCAACTGCAATTTCTAATCGAGCAAGAAAAATTGACAAGAATGATTTATCAACTGATTTTTCCTACAGGCCAATGAATAATTTAGAAGTTGGTTTTAAAATTCAAACGGGCAGAAGTAAAGATTCATATCCTAAAATTCCTGCAACGGTTGATATGAATTCATTTTTAATTCGTGTTAATTATTCAATTACAAATGCTGGAAGAATTCGAATTGAAACAGAAAGATTAGAATTAACTGCCAATACCTCAATTTCAAATATTCCATTTGAAATAACAAGGGGAAATGTTATAGGGAAAAATTATTTTTGGAGAGCATTCTTTGATTATAGAATTGGCAGCAATTTTCAAACTTCTTTAAGTTATGATGCAAGATTACTTGGCAGAAATAAAGTAATTCATACAATGAATGCAGAAGCAAGAGCTTTTTTCTAAATTTTAATATGAAGATATCAGTTAATTTAATTGAAGCACATATAATAAGAAGAACAAAAAACAGCATCGAGTTTTTACTTCTTAAACGTTCAGGGAAAGTAAAATATCCAAATCTGTGGCAGATGGTAACAGGCAGTATTGAAAAAGGAGAAAATGCTTATCAAACTGTGATAAGAGAAATTCATGAAGAAACAGATTTAATCCCTGAAAAATTATGGATTGTGCCAAATGTTAATTCTTTCTATAACAGAAAGAATAATGAACTGAATTTAATACCAGTATTTGTTGCACTCATTGAAAAAAATAAAGAAATAAAAATTTCAAGAGAACATACAGAATTCAGATGGGTTAAAAAGAACAAAGCAAAAAAATTAGTTGCATGGGATGGTCAGCGTAAGTCAATTGATATTATTTATAATTTTTTTATAAAAAGAGAAAAAGAAGATGAATTTATTGAAATAAAACTCAATAACAATAAAAAATGATATGTAATTATTTATATTAGTTTTAAGAAAAAATTAAAAATAGGTATTAAAGTGGGTCTATTAATTGTTGGTTCAATTGGTTTTGATGATATTGAAACACCATTCGATAAAGTAGAAAATGCACTGGGTGGTTCAGTAACTTACATTTCACTTGCAGCAAGTTATTTTACTGGACCGGTCAGTATTGTTGGTATAGTTGGAGAAGATTTTGACCATAAGCATATTAAAATGCTTGAGGACCACAATATTGACCTTGAAGGTTTACAAATTGTAAAAGGAGAAAAAACTTTCAGATATGGATGTCGTTATCATTATGATTTGAATGTTCGTGATTCACTCTTTACTCATTTAAATGTTTTTGAGCGTTTTAATCCAATAATACCTGAGAAAAAAAGAAAATATCCGTTCATAGTACTTGGCAATATTTCACCGCAACTGCAATTGAATGTTCTTGACCAGCTTGAAAATCCTAAATTTATAGTTTGCGATACTATGAATTTCTGGATTGAAGGAGCTAAAGAAGATTTATTAAAAGTTTTGAAACGAGTAGATGTATTAATTATAAATGATTCAGAAGCGCGTTTGTTATCTCAAGAACCAAATTTAATTAAAGCAGCAAAAATTATTTCTGCAATGGGTCCAAAATATTTAATAATCAAGAAAGGGGAACATGGTGCACTGCTTTTTGGTGAAGATATGATATTTTCTGCTCCTGCTTATCCGATGGAAAATATTTACGACCCAACTGGTGCAGGTGATGCATTCGCCGGAGGATTTACAGGTTATTTACATAAAACTAGAGATTTATCCTTCGAAAATTTGAAACGAGCTGTCATTTATGGAAGTATTATGGCTTCTTTTTGTGTTGAAAAGTTCAGCACTAAGGGTCTTGAAGATTTAAGCTACTTAGAAATTCAAAATAGATTTTATGAGTTTCGAGAATTATCAAGCTTTTCTTAAGATGAATATTCCAAAAGCAATAGAATTCAAAGATGATAAACTTATAATACTTAATCAGACAAAACTCCCACTGACTGAAGAATATATTATTACAGATAATTTTGAAAGAATCGCTCTTGCTATTGAGAGATTAGAAGTTAGAGGTGCTCCTGCAATTGGTATTGCAGCAGCTTATGGTCTGGCATTGTCGATAAAAAATATAAAAAATAATATCGAGCAAATTTTTATAAATGCTTATAATCGTTTATCTTCAACACGACCTACAGCTGTTAATTTATTTTATGGATTAAATGAAATAAAAAAAATTTATGATAATCATAAAAACGATTCTGATATTTATCACAGGTTAGTAGAACGAGCAGTTCAGATACATAAAGATGATATTAAAATGTGTAATGCAATTGCTGAAAATGGATTAAAAATTTTTAAGAAAAAATCTCGTGTTCTTACACATTGCAATGCAGGAGCTCTTGCAACTGGTGGTAATGGAACAGCAGTTAATGTGATAAGATTAGCATATGAAAATAATTTAGTAGAATTTGTTCATGTTGATGAAACTCGACCATTACTTCAGGGTTCAAGATTAACTGCCTGGGAATTAAAGAAAATGGGAATCCCATTTTCAATTAACACAGATGCATCTGCTGCAGTTTTAATGAAAGAACATAAAGTTGATTTGGTAATTGTTGGAGCAGATAGAATTGCTGTAAATGGAGATGTTGCAAATAAAATTGGAACTTACAACCTGGCGGTCCTTTGCAGATATCATAATATTCCATTTTATGTCGCTGCACCTTCTTCAACAATAGATAAAAATTGTTTTAACGGAAGCGAAATTAAGATTGAAATGAGAGATAAAAAAGAATTAATTTATTTTAATAATTATCAAATAACGTCCGAAGAGTTTGAAGTTTTCTCTCCTGCTTTTGATGTTACTCCAAACGAATTAATTTCAGGAATAATTACTGAAAAAACCTTGCATTTACCACCATTTGATTTTAGCAATGTCTGAATTAGTTAAAACAAGAGCAATTGTTTTAAGAAAAATTGATTATGGTGATACAAGTAAGATAGCTCAATTTTATACAGAAGATTTTGGAAAACTTTCTGCTATCATTAAAGGAGCGCGTTCGTCAAAATCCAAAATTGGGATGATAGTAGATACATTTAATCTTCTTCAAATAGTTCTTTATCGAAAAGAAACAAGAGATGTTCAGCTTATAAGCGATGCAGATTTACTTCAGCATTTTTCAAATATCAAAGAAGATTTTGAAAGATTAAAATATGCTTCGGCTGTAATTGAACTTCTCTTAAATTTAACAATAGAACATGACCATAATTTTAGATTGTTTAATGGTTCTGTTAGAATATTTGATTTATTGAATGACAAAGAAAAAGATGCTAAATATTACTTTGCAAAGTATTTTTTATTCTTTATTAAAGAAATTGGTTATGAATTCCCAACTACTCACTGTTCAGTGTGCAGAAAAGAATTGATTAATGGTTCACAAGTTTCTTATAATTATGAAACAGGAATTTTGTGTGATGAATGCCGTGAAGATAGAATAATTCACTTCAACTTTACAGAGGAACTTTTCAATTTATTAAAATGTCTAAGCAGCAAAATTAATAATATTAAATACAAAGATGATGACCTGAACACAATCATTCGTTTGCTTGAAAAGTTTATAAAATATCATATACATGAATTCCAGGGTTTAAAATCATTAGAATTAAGTTAGTAGGAGGATTTATAAATGAAAAGTAAAAATATTCTTGGAACATTATCGTTAATTTTATTCGGAGTAATTTTTGGGGCGGTGCTTGTTTCTAACTTTGGCTGGGTAAAACCAAGTTATGCAGATATTCAAATAGGTGCTGCAAAACCACCAGTCGAAAAATTAGACCCACAAGCAGAAGCTTTTAACAATGCATTTATTCTTGCCGCAGAAAAAGTTACCCCATCAATTGTACAAATCACAGTTGTTACAACTGTTAAAAATAAATTTCCACAGGAATTTCACTTCTTCTTCCCATTCAAAGATGATATTCCAAAAGAACAACAGGGTGGAGGTAGCGGCATTATAATTTCTGATGATGGATATATCTTAACTAATAATCATGTGGTTGAAGATGCAAAGCAGGTGACTGTAACTTTACACGACAAAAGACAATTCGATGCTGAAATTATTGGAACAGACCCATTAACAGATTTAGCAGTAATAAAGATAGACGCTAAAAATTTACCGGTAGCATATCTCGGTGATTCAGATAAAATTAGAGTGGGACAATGGGTTATGGCAATCGGTAATCCATTATCTTTAACTTCAACTGTTACAGCAGGAATTATTAGTGCTAAAAGCAGAAACATTAATATTATAAGAGACCAATATGCTGTAGAAAATTTCATTCAAACAGATGCAGCAATTAATCCAGGAAATAGCGGTGGCGCACTTGTTGATTTAAACGGAGCCGTAATTGGTATTAACTCTGCAATTGCTACAAATGGAATGACACAAAGCTACATTGGTTACGGTTTTGCAATTCCAATTAATCTTGCAAAATCTGTTGCAAGGGATTTAATTGAAAATGGGAGGGTTAATCGTGGTTATATTGGTGTAAGTATTTCTGAAGTTGATGCTCAAACTGCAAAAGCAATTGGATTGAAAGAGCCAAAGGGTGTTCTTGTTCAGGATATTGTAAAAGGTGGGGCAGCTGAAAAATCTGATATAAAAGAAGGCGATGTAATTCTTAAAATAGATGATAAAGAAATTAATCAACCAAATGAATTGCAATCTTATGTTGCATCAAAACGTGCAGGAACAGAAGTAAAATTAACAATATTTAGAAATGGTAAGGAAATTGAAAGATATGTTACATTAAAGCCACGCGATGAAGATGCAAGCAAAAAATCTACAACTGTTTCAAAGAAAGATAATTCAAAAGAAGAAAAAGATATCAAAGAATATAATTTTGAAGAACTTGGTTTTACAGTCCGAAATATGACCAAAGATGAATTGAAAGATTATAAAGTTGAAAACGGGGTTTTGATTACTGATGTTAAAAGATTTAGCAAAGCATACAATCAAAGAATTGGAGAAGGTTTGATAATCACAGCAGCAGATAAAAAAGAAATACACAATGTTTCGGAATTGAAATCAATAATTGAAAGTAAAAAAGGAGAAGCTGTTTTGCTTAAACTGGTTGATGATCAAGGAAATTCAAGATTGGTGGGTTTAGAAATACCTAAGTAAAAATTATTTCATGTAGAGAAATGAAAAAGCGTCCTTATTATGGACGCTTTTTTTATATTTGCAAAACTATAATTTGAGAGAAAGAAATGATAAAATTAATTACTGCAGGTGAATCACACGGAAAAGGTTTAACAACAATTGTTACTGGATTCCCAGCCAATCTTGAAATCTCCCGAGATTATATTAATGAACAATTACAAAGACGTCAGGCAGGATATGGAAGAGGACTTAGAATGAAAATAGAAACAGACCAGGTTGAAATTATTTCAGGCATTCGACATGGCAAAACTCTTGGTTCCCCGATTTCTATGATTATTTGGAATAAAGACTGGGAAAACTGGAAAGAATCAATGAGTGCAGAACCAGTTGATAAAAAAATTGATAAAGTTACAATCCCCAGACCTGGGCATGCAGATTTAGTTGGAGTTACAAAATATAATTTTGATGATATTAGAAATTCAATAGAACGTTCAAGTGCAAGAGAAACTGCTGCTAGAGTTGCCGGTTGTTCAATTGCAAGAAAATTTTTAAGTGAATTTGGAATTCATATTGGCAGTTTTGTTGAAAGTATAGGTGGAATATATTCAAAAGAAAATATTGCAGAAAAATTTTTACTAAATAAACTTTCACATAATTATTCAGCAGAAAAATTAAATAAACTGTCAGATAAAAGTTCAGTTCGTGTTCTGGATAAAAATCAGGAAGAAAAAATTATTCGAAAAATTAAATTAACTAAGAAAAGAGGAGATACTTTAGGCGGAACATTTTATGTTATTGTAACTGGTTTACCTCCAGGAATCGGGAGTTTTGTTGAATATAATACAAGATTGGAAGCTGAACTTTCGCTTGCAATTATGTCAATACAAGCAGTAAAGGGAGTCGAAATTGGCCTTGGATTTAAATCAGCTGAGCTTTTCGGTTCTGAAGTCCATGATGAAATTATTTTGAAAGGTGAAACATTTTCACGAAAAACAAACCGAGCAGGCGGAATTGAAGGCGGTATCTCAACAGGATTGCCTTTAATAATTAGAGCTGCTATGAAGCCAATTGCAACATTAATGTCGCCAATTCAATCTATTGACCTATCAAAAATGAAAACCATAGAAGCAAGAAGAGAAAGAAGTGATTTTGTTGCTGTTCCTGCATGTGCAGTAATAGCAGAATCAATGGCTGCATGGACAATCGCAAAGCTTTTTCTTCAAAAATTCGGTGGTGATTCGATTGAAGAAGTTAAAGATAATTATTCGAACTATATGAAAAAATATTTTTCAAGAATTAAAAAGAATTTTGCTATATAATGATTAAAGTTCAGAAATTTATCTTCAATCCATTTCTTGAAAATACCTATATTGTTTGGGACAATAATTCAAAAGAAACAATTGTTATTGACCCCGGTTGTTCTAACAAGAACGAACAAAAGTTATTAGCACATTTTATAGAGAATAATAATTTAGTCCCGAAATTTATAATCAATACTCATTGCCATATCGACCATATTCTTGGGAATTTATTTGTTAAAAAAAATTATAATCCTTTATTATTAATGCCAGAAAAAGATATTTTCCTTCTTGATATTATGAAAGAGCAATCGAATTATTTTGGAATCAAATTCAACCAATCTCCACTGCCAGACGAATTTATATCTGAAGATAAAATATTGAAATTCGGGAATTGTGATGTAAAATTTCTTTTCACACCAGGCCATTCGCCAGGTGAATTTTGTGTTTATTTAGAATCGGAAAAAATTTGTTTTACTGGCGATGTTCTTTTCAAAGGAAGTATTGGCAGAACTGATTTATGGGGCGGTGATTATGAAATTTTGATGAACTCTATCAAAACAAAACTTTTAACACTGCCTGATGATGTAATTATATTTCCAGGTCACGAAGATGAATCTTCTATTGGTAATGAAAAACAATTTAATTCTTACTTGACGAATTTATAATTTGATTTAAGTTTTTTTTATAAATAATTTTCCATTGAAATCATTCTTGATTACAATTATGTGACATAATTATAAAAATGAAGACGAATAACTTAAAAAATCAATTTTACTTTTTATTTACACTTCTGTTTATATACATATTACTTTTTGAATTAATTCTTCCAATCAATAAAATATTACCTAAACCATCTCTGCTAATTGAATCTTTTTCTTCAATTTGGGCAGATTATAATTTATTAGCTTCAATGGCATTAACAACTACTTGCGTTTATTTCTCTTTAACTTTAGCTTCAGTTTTTGTCTTTGTTATCTTCAAACATTTACTTTATTATATAAATTTATTTAAGGAAATTTATAATACCATTGCATTTTATAAATATATACCTTCATTATTCCTCGTTGTCATTTTTATTTTCTGGTTTAATGATTCCATCATTGCCGAATTTATTTTTGGATTTATCTTTGTTGCCGCATTATTAAAAATTTCATTGTTTGATGAGATGAAAAATATTAAAGAAGAATATTACATAGCTGCAAAAAACTTAGGATTGAGTGAAAAAGAAATTTTTCAAAAAGTAATTTTTAAGTCACTCGAACCGTCACTATTTCAAAAATTAATTCAAATTCATTATTCATTATGGATAATTATTTTAATTTATGAATATATTGATGGAAATGGTTTCGGGGGAGCTTACAGAAAAATATTATTATATAATGATTTTGCTGGAATTTTTGCTTTGACATTAATTATAACATTACTTATCTGGCTTGGGAGTTCATTACTAAAATTTATTCAAAAAAAATATTTTTTCTGGGAATTATAAATGATTGAAGTAAAAAATTTATCTAAAGAATTTGTGGATGAATATGGAGTAAAAAATATTTTATTCAGAAATCTTTCGTTTAATATTGGCGATAAAGAGTTTACATCTGTCCTAGCACCTGTTGGTGCCGGTAAATCTTCTTTATTAAAAATCATAAAAGGTATTGAAAAAAATTTCAATGGAAATATTATCAATGATTTTAAAAGTCAAATTTTTTTAATCCCCTCTAAACCAGCATCCTTTCCATGGCTTACAGTAAAAGAAAATATCTTGTTTGGAATAAAAAAATATGATGAAAATAAAGTAAAAAAGATTATAGAATTTGTTGGATTAGATGGTTATGAATTTCATATACCGAATAATCGAAGTTATGGATTTAGATTTAGAATTTTATTAGCGCAAGCTCTTATTCGTAATTCATCCTTAATTTTACTAGATGAACCATTTACAATTATGGATGCACAAAGCCGTGGTGAAATTTTAATCTTAATTAAAGAAGTTAAACATGAATTTGAAGTTTCATTTCTTTTAACAACAACAAACATAAACGAAGCAATATTTCTTTCCGATAAAATTTATTTAATGAAAAAAAATCCAGGTGAAATAATAAAATCAATTGAAACCAATTTTGGGAGCGAAAAAGATTTTTCAATTTTTAACTCGTATGAATTTATTAAAGTAAGAGAAGAAATAATCAATATTTACAAATCACTTGACTATTCAAATATGTTTTCCGATTTAATTGTTTAATTACATTTTTAGACAATTTTCATTTTAAGTTGTTTTTGTTGAAATAAATAATAAAACTTTTTAAGTATTTACTTGACAAAATTTTCATAAGACATTAAATTGCAAACAAAATTCAAATACGGAGTGTGTGTGAAAAAAATACTATTCCTACCGATTATTGTTCTACTTATTAATGCATGCGGTTCACTTAACTCAACAACAAAAACAAGCCGAACAATTTCAGATACCGTTAAAACATCGGGAATTCAATCAATTGTAAACGAAATGCTAGAAAATGCACGCAGGGATTATGTGAAAGCTCTTTATAAACAAAGATTGGGTTTTAAGGTTGAAGCTTTGAATTATTATGAATCTGCATTATCGACAATTAACAAACTTAGTTATTATCCTAATATCGAAGAAAATTCTACTTTCATACAGTTAGAGAATGCAATAGTAGATGATTATCAAAGTTATGTTGAAAGTTTAGAAGAATTGCCAGAAAATACATCGATAAGTGCACTTGAAGAATGGATGAATAAAAGAATTCCTGAAATTCCAATGCTTGAAGATTCTGTTGCAGTAATTGATGATAATTATACTACAGTAATAGTTGGGGATTTTCCTTTAGAAATAAATAAATATGTTGAAAAGTATATTGAATATTTTACTGGAAGAGGGAGAAGATATATAGAAACATGGCTTTCTCGTTCTGGTAAATTTTTCCCAATGATGGCAAAAATATTTGCAGAAGAAAAAGTTCCGCAGCAGTTAATTTTTCTTAGCATGCCTGAAAGTGGATTAAATCCAATTGCTCGTTCCTGGGCAAGAGCTGTTGGAATATGGCAGTTTATGAAAGGTACTGCCAGACTTTATGACCTGGAAATTAATTTTTATATTGATGAACGAAAAGACCCTGAAAAAGCAACTCGGGCTGCGGCACGGCATCTTCGCGATTTATATTATTCTTTGGGAGATTGGTATTTAGCACTTGCAGCTTATAACAGCGGTGAAGGAAGAGTACGTAAAGCAATGAGAAGAGCTGGGTCAAGTGATTTCTGGAAAATACTTCCTTATTTACCACGAGAGACAAGAAATTATGTGCCGCAATATATTGCTGTAACATTGATTGCAAGTCAACCTGAAAAATATGGTTTTACTGATGTTCAGTATGAAAAACCTCATGATTATGCAGTCTATAGAATTAATGAGTCTATCGATTTGAATGTTCTTGCAAAATGTGCAGGAATTAGTGTTGATTTACTACGTGATATGAATCCTGAATTAACACAAAATGTTACCCCGCCTAATTATGATGGCGGCTATCCATTAAAAATTCCTTCTAAAGTTTATGATGTATTTGCTCAAAATCTTAAAAATTTACCCGACGATGCAAAACGTCAATATGTTATTCATACTGTTCAAGCAGGAGAAACTTTATATAAAATTGCTAATTTATATGATGTGAGTATTTCTCAACTTGCAGAATTTAATGGAATTTCTTCACGAAAAAAGTTGACTCCAGGTATTGAATTAAAAATTCCTAAATCTAATATCGATGTTGATGACCTCCCAATAAATACCGATATGCTTCCAGCTATTGAAGAAGAAATTACTTCACTTGATAATAACCCTTCTTACAAACTTCAAATTACAACTTCTACAAATGATGATAAGTATGCTCAGCTTTATTCAGCTATGTTGGAAGATTCCGTCGAGTTTATAGTTCCTGAAGGAAAAATTCCAGTTAACTATATTGTGAAAAGTAAAGATAATCTTGTTGATATTGCTGATTTATTTGATGTAAGAGTATCGGACATAAGAAACTGGAATAATCTTCCATATACAAGCACAGTAAAAGTAGGTCAGGAATTGACTATTTATGTTCCAAAAGACAAAGTTGATTATTATTCCAGAATTAACGAAATGAGCGAAAAAGAAAAGAGCGAAATTTTATTTGTAAACTCTGATGAAACATGGATTGAGCATAAAATAAGAAGCGGAGAATCATTATCAAGTATTGCTGCTAAATATGGAGTAACAGTAGCTCAATTGAAAGAATGGAATAATCTGAAAAGCAATAATATTTATAAAGGGAAAAAATTGGTTGTTTATTCTGGTAACACAAGAAATATGTCATTGAATTCTGCATCAAATAAAACAACAACAAAATATAAAGTTCGTAAAGGAGATTCATTAAGCGAAATTGCAACAAAATTTGGAGTTACAATAGCTCAGCTTAAAAAGTGGAATAACTTAAAATCAAATTCAGTTAGATTAGGACAAGTCTTAACTGTTCATGGCAATGAAGACATTCGTTCATATGGTGATAACACTGTTAAAAGAAATTCAAATGTTGTTAAATATGTTGTCAGGAAAGGGGATTCAATTGGTAAGATTGCACAGAACTTTAATGTTACTATAAATGATATTAAGAGATGGAACAACTTAAAAAATAATAATATTGTTGCTGGAAAAACATTGATACTTTACTCGGATAGTGAAGTAGATACCAAATCAAAAGTTAAGTCAACAAATAAAGATCTTATTGCAAAAAATAATACTACTGAAAAAGTTCAGATTCACAAAGTTAGAGAAGGTGAATCGCTCTGGACAATTGCAAAACTTTACAAAGTTCTTGTTGCTGATATAATTTCATGGAATAATCTTAAAAGTGACAAAGTAAAAATTGGCCAGGTTCTTAAGATTAGAAAATAAAAGAATAATTGATTACATTTGCACTGAAAATTTATTTAACTAATTAGTTCTTAAAAATAAAAAAGTCGTTAGGGGTGCTCCATTAAATGGGGCTGAGATTATACCCTCGAACCTGATCTGGGTAATGCCAGCGTAGGGAAACGGTAACAAAGAATAATTAAGTTACGCCGTTTTCCTCAAAAACGGCTTTTTTATTTCTAAAAATCTTGCATTTGCAAGGGAAGGAGGAATAAAAATGAAAAACTTAATTATTCTTTTTTTGTTTTTATTAAATAATATTTATGCACAAACTATAATAAATGGAAGAGTTTTCAGCTCTTCTAGTAAACAACCTTTATATTTAGCAAATGTTATAGTTAAAGGTACACATATCGGCACAAGTACAGATGAAAATGGAAAATTTATTCTTAAAGGAGAATTCAAAAGTTCTGATAAATTATTGATTTCGTATCTTGGTTATGAACCAAAGGAAATCTCAATTGAAGAACTATTAAAACTAACAGATAAAAATATATTCCTTGAAAGTAAATTAATAACTAGTCAAACTGTTCTTGTAAAAGGAACAATTGCTAAATCTGGTATAACACCGATAAGTTTTACTAAACTTGAACGCAGCAAAATTGCCGATACATATACTTATCAAGACATACCAGAAATATTAAGTTATACTCCATCAGCAACTTTTTATTCAGAAAATGGAAATGGGCTTGGATATAATTATTTGAGTATTAGAGGATTTGACCAGCGCAGAATTTCAGTCTCTATTAATGGAATTCCACAAAATGACCCGGAAGATCATAATGTTTACTGGATTGATTTCCCAGATTTACTTGAAAGCACAGAATTAATTCAAGTGCAAAGAGGAGCAGGTTCTGGTATAGCAGGTTATGCTGCAATTGGTGGTGCTATTAACATTATTACATCAACTTACTCCGACCAGCCTCGTGTGGAATTCTCTTCTTCAATTGGAAGTTTTAATACAAGAAAATATTCTGCCGCTGTTTCAAGTGGATTAATTAATAACAAATATTCAATTTATGCTAAGCTTTCTCAAACTTTGAGCAGTGGATATCGCAATTCGAGCTGGGTTGATTTAAAATCTTATCATTTATCTGCGGTTCGTTACGATGACAATCTAATTACACAGATCAATATTTTTGGTGGACCAATTGCTGATGGTCTTGCATATACAGGCTTACCAAAATTTGCCATAAAAGATAGAAATCTTCGTAAAGCAAATTATTCTTACTGGGAAGCAGATGAAAAAAATTATACTTACACACTCGAAAGACGACCAGATGAAATTGAAAATTTCTCACAACCTCATTTTGAACTATTAAATGAGTTTAAACTGAATGATAATGTAACATTTAACTCTGCTTTGTTTTTAGTTTTGGGCAATGGATTTTTTGATTATGATGGTTCATGGGCAGATACTACTTATTTCAGATTAACAAAAGAAAATGGATTTTATCCAACTGAAAATCCCGGGAATGTTTTGATTCGTGCAATGGTTGAAAATAAACAATGGGGTTGGATCCCTCGAGCAAGTATTAAACATAATAATGGTGAATTGATATTAGGCGGAGAACTTCGATTACATAACTCTATTCACTGGGGAAGTATTAATTATGGTGAAAATTTGCCGAAAGGTCTAACTAAAGATTTCCGTTATTATTACTATGAAGGTGGAAAAGACATACTGAGTTTTTTTGTAAATGAAAATTATCAGCTTACTTCAAATATCAACATACTTGCTGAAGCTCAATTATCTTATCATAAATATAAAATAAAAAATGAAAGATATGTGAATAATAATTTTAGTATTGATGACCTTTATTTTAATCCAAGATTTGGAATTAATTATCGTTATTCATCTGATTGGAATTTGTATTTTTCTTTTGCAAGAGTAACACGAGAACCAAGACTTAAAAATTATTACGATGCTGCTGAATCGAGTGGCGGGGCAGTTCCTCAATTTGAAACTAAACCTGATGGTACTTATGATTTTTCAAAACCACTTGTTAAACCAGAAACAATGAATAATTTTGAGTTAGGTTCTTCTTATTCTAAAGAAAATTTTATGGCATCATTTAATTTGTTTTATATGTTGTTCAAAGATGAAATTGTTAAGCGTGGTCAGGTTGATAGATTTGGTCAGCCAATTACAGGGAATATGGAAAGAACTATTCATTATGGATTTGAAGGAACATTTTCACTTAAACATAATGAAATTATTGAACTAACACTAAATGGTTCTTTGAGTAAAAATTATATTAGCAGCGGGGCTGCTTATTTTTATGACAAGAAAACTGCTTCAACTATTAAATTAGATTTATCAGGTAATCGAATTAGTGGATTCCCTGATATAACTTTCAATGCAATATTGAAAATGAATTACGAAAATTTGTTGGTTCAATTAACTGGCAAATATGTTGGTTCATTCTTTACTGACAATTACGACACCAAACTTGCTGATTATTTGAAAATTTATTCTAAGGCAGCTGATTATACCGACAATAAAGTGGATGCATATTTTGTTGCTAACTTTTATGCAAGTTATAATTTATTTGTAAATTCTTATTTGAAAAATATTAAGTTTTATGTGCAGATAAATAATATTTTTGATAATCTCTATGCAGCTTATGGTATTGGCAAAGAATTTTTCCCAGCTGCTGAAAGAAATTATTTATTTGGAGTTAAATTAAGTTTATGAAAAAATGCATAATTCTTGCTAATGGTGAGCCTCCGAAAAAATCAGTCATTAATTTTTTAGATAGCAAAGGTTATTCAACTTTGATTTGTGCTGACGGAGGCTCCAACTCCGCATTAAAATATGATTTGGTTCCCGATGTCATAATAGGTGACTTAGATTCAATTTTGCCTGAGACTTACGATTTTTATTATGATAAATGTAAAATTATAAAAATGAAAAGTCAGAATGATACGGATGTAGAAAAATGTTTGAAGTATGCAATTAAACAAGAATTTTATGAAGCAATTTTAATTGGAGCAACAGGAGATAGATTAGACCATTCATTCTGTAATCTTGGCATCGTTTTGAAATTTTTTGGCAAAATTAAAATTAGGGTAATTCATAAAAAATCTATACTTGAAGCTGTAACAGGTAAAATAAAATTACAAACTTATCCAGGTGAAATAATTTCAATTTATGGTTTTGATGGAGTAACAAGAATAAAATCATCTGGCTTAAAATATCCATTGAAAAATATTTCGCTTCCATTTGGCAAACGAGAAAGCACAAGTAATGTTGCTATTGGGAAATCAGTTGAACTTCATATAAAAAACGGCAAAGTATTCATGATTCGTGATTTTGAAATGATGAGAAAATATGGTCTCTTTTAGTTCTCTGGATATATTAATAATAAGTTTGTTCTTTCTTGTAATTCTAATTATTGGTTTAATACCAGCCAGAGAAAAAGAGGGGGACGCTTCAGAATATCTGCTTTCAGGTAGAAAAGTTGGTTTGTGGCTTTTTGTTTTAACCAATGTTTCCACCTGGTATGGTGGAATTCTTGGAGTAGGTGAATTTACTTATCGAAGTGGTTTGTTAAGCTGGTTTACTCAAGGGTTGCCATATTACATTTTTGCAATAATCTTTGCTTTTTTCTTTGCAGAGAAAATACGAAATGCAACTCTATTTACAATCCCAGATAAAATTGAAATAACTTATGGAAAAAAAGCAGGAATAATTTCTTCATTCTTAATATTCATACTGGTTTCGCCCGCACCATACATTTTAATGATTGGAAATTTAATTCAATTGGTTTTTGGAATTGACTTGTTCTGGTCATTAATTGCTGCTGCATTTTTTTCATCTATATACTTAATGAAAGGAGGATATAAATCTGACCTTTATACCGATGCGGTTCAGTTTTTTATAATGTTCATTGGCTTTATTTTAATTGTAGTAATTTCTTATTTGAAAGTAGGAGATTACAATTTTTTAAGAAATAATCTTCCAGCAACACATCTCAAATTAACAGGTGATGCTTCAATTGTATATGTTATAGTTTGGTTTCTTATTGCTTTATGGACATTTGCTGATCCGGGATTTCATCAAAGGTGTTATGCAGCTAAAAACGGGAAAATAGCTAAGCATGGAATTTTAATCTCTGTTATATTCTGGATATTATTCGATTTTTTAACTACTTCAACTGGACTTTATAGTCGTGCATTAATACCTGAATTAAAAAATCCTGTCTTATCATTTCCATTATATGCGGAAAAAGTATTAGGGTCTGGACTCAAAGGAATTTTTTATGCAGCTTTATTTGCAACTATTATTTCGACATCTAATAGTTTTTTATTTTTAAGTGGAACGACATTCGGTAGAGATTTCATTTATAAGTTAAAAAAAGAAAAAAGAGAAGATAAAATTCCAATGTATACACGTTCGGGTATTTTTGTATCAGCAGTTCTTTCAGTAATTCTCGCATATAATATTCAATCAGTTATATCGTTATGGTATTTAATTGGGAGTATATGTATTCCTGGAATAATAATATTAATTTTTGGTGCTTACTATGAAAAAATCAAAGTATCAGAAAATTATGCTATTGCTGAACTAATTTTAGGAGTAATATCAAGTTTCATATGGTTCATTATCAAACATAATATTTCAATCGAATGGCTGAAAGAAATAGAACCAATGGTAGTGGGATTAGTTACTTCGTTAATTGTTCATCTTATTGGAGTAAAAAACTCAGGCAGAATGTTTTCTTTTAATAAGTGATAATATAATTGATATAGCTAAGCAAATAATAATGAATAATAAAGAAATTGCCACTGGTATTGTAAAGAAATCAGAAATTAACATTTTAACACCAACATAAGCTAAAATTATTGCTACGCCATATTTCAAGTAAATAAACAAATCAACTATGCCTGCCAGAGCAAAATAAAGTGCTCTAAGACCAAGAATAGCAAATATATTCGATGTGATTATAATAAAAGGGTCACGTGTAATTGCTATTACAGCCGGGATAGAATCAATTGCAAAAACAATATCTGAAGATTCAATTAAAATAAGTGTAAGAAAGAGTGGTGTAAGAAAAATCTTTCCATTTTTTTTGACGAAAAATTTTCCACCTTCGTATTGTGTTAATATTCTAAATTTTTTTGTGATGAACTTTATTGCAGGATTTTTTTCATAATCAATTTTTTCTTCTTTTTGAAAAGCCATTTTGTATGCTGCGTAGAAAAGGAGAATTCCAAATATGTAAATGATTGGATGAAATAATTTTATTAATGCAACACCAGCAAGAATAAAAATAATTCTCATTATAATTGCACTTAAAATTCCCCATTTAAGAATATGAGGTTGGTGTAAATCTTTAATATTCATTACATTGAATATCATCAAAAAGACAAAGAGATTATCAACAGATAGCGATTTTTCTATTAAATAGCCTGCAAGAAATTCCAATGCTTTATGATGCCCGTCTTCAAGGAATATATAAATAAGCAGGTTAAAAAATAGAGCGGTAAATATCCATATACCGCTCCAAATCAAACTTGACCTTATACCTATTTTATCTTTTCTATGATCAGTGACATAAAGGTCAATGTAAAACATTACTGCAACTAATACAGAAAATATAACCCAGAATAAGAAATGTCCGTGTATCATAAATTATGGTAAAAGAACTCCAACAGCAATTACTGTTGTCCAGAGTCCATTTTTATCTCCTTGTGCTGATTGTGTAATATTGAAAGTTCGAACGATTTTACCAGACATCTTATAGACCTGTTCACGTTCGTTCCAGGCCTTTTCAGCGTCAAATTCAATCCCAAGAGTTGTGGCAAGCATTGTAGCTGCTAAATCTTCTGCATAATCACCAGCAATTTTTTCCGTTTGTCCATATGGATGATGTTCTGAAAGGTATCCATACATATTTTTATCTGCAGGAATAGCCACTCCGATTGAAGAAGCAATTAATCTGTTTGGTTCATTAGTAGAATTTCTTGCTATCACACAATGCGTTATCTGACCTGGCTTTAATAATTTTAGACCTTGACTGCGTGGGATTATTTTGCAACCAACAGGGAAAATACTACTGACTGACACAAGATTACAAATTTCGATACCAGCGCTGCGAAGAGCCAATTCGAATGAAGCTAAGTATTCTTTATGCTTTCCAACGCCTTTTGTAAAAAAGATTTTAGTTGGAACGTACACTTTGTTTACCTCCATAATTTAATCATAAGTTAATCTAATAAAATTTCTTTTACCAACTTTTAAAATCATTGGCTTATTTAATTTAATTATTTGTTTAATATCAGAAATTTTTTCTCCATCAATTGAAACACCACCTTGAATTATAAGGCGTCTTGCTTCACTTCTTGAAGGAGCAAATCCTACTTTGACAATTAAATCCAGTATCTCAATTTCCTTTAAATTGTTTTCAACTTTGAATTCTGGAATTTCATCAGGAAGACCTTTTTTTACAAATATATTATCAAATTCTCTTTCAGCTTCGTAAGCTGCTTCTTCTGAATGATACATTGTTACAAGTTTACGTGCTAAGGCTCGTTTGATATCTCGAGGGTTAACTTCTAAATTTTCAAGTTGTTGCTTGATTGCTCTCAACTCTTCGTTAGATATATCAGTTGTTAATTCAAAATAAGTATAAATTAATTCATCAGGAATTGAGAGTGTTTTACCATAAATTTCTTTTGGTGATTCATTAATCCCAATATAATTATCCAGTGACTTGCTCATCTTTTCTACGCCATCCGTACCTACAAGCAAAGGCATTGTTAGAATTACCTGAGGTGATAAACCAAATTCTCTTTGGATATCTCTTCCAACAAGTAAATTAAATTTCTGGTCTGTGCCACCAAGTTCCACATCACTTTGAATAGCTACCGAATCCATAGCCTGAGCAAGTGGATATAAAATTTCGTGTATGCTGATAGGAATACCATTTTTGTATCTTTTTGTAAAATCATCTCTTTCAAGCATTCTAGCAACTGTATACTTTGAAGCTAACTTAATTACATCGGCAAAAGTCATTTTTCCAAGCCATTCAGAATTATAAACGATTTTTGTTTTTTCTTTATCAAGAATTTTAGAAGCCTGTTCAAAATATGTTTTGCCATTTTCTCTTGCTTCTTCAAATGATAAAGGTGGACGTGCAGAATTTCTTCCAGATGGATCGCCTATCATCCCTGTAAAATCACCTATGATTAAAATTGCAGTATGACCAAGTTGCTGAAATTGTGCAAGCTTTCTTAGAACTACAGAATGACCAAGGTGTAAATCAGGTCGTGTTGGGTCGCAGCCAAGTTTTATATTAAGTGGTTTATTTTCTTTTAATGATTTTTCAAGTTTTTCTACTAATTCTTCTTCCGGGATTATTTCTGATACTCCTCGTTTGATTATATCCATTTGTTCATTTATTGGGGGGAAGGAAATTTTTTTCTCCAACATTTTCTCCTTTATTTCTGTCTGAATTTTCTCTGCATTTCTCTATTAAAATCTCTTTTTGCTATGTCCTCTCGTTTATCGTATTTCTTTTTACCTGTTGCAAGTGCTAATTCAACTTTTACCTTTCCATTTTTGAAATACATTCTTAATGGTATTAATGTGTTTCCTTTTTCTTCAATTGCTCTTTTTAATTTTCTAATCTCATTCTTTTTCAATAATAATTTTCTTTTTCTTAATGGGTCATGATTATTATAACTTCCCTGGTCATACACAGAAATATTTGCATTAATCAACCATACTTCATCATTTTGTATAACAGCATAACTGTCAACCAAACTTGCTTTGTTTTGCCGTAAAGCTTTTACTTCAGTTCCTACAAGGACAATCCCAGCTTCGTATTTTTGTTTTATAAAATACTCATGCTGAGCTTTACGGTTAACAGTGATGTTCTTTTCTTCAAAATTTTCTATCATAATTAAAAAAAAGCGAACAAAATTTATTTTTAATGACAAATAAATGCAAGAATTTTACTTTATCCAAATTCATTTTGAAAAAATTTTCAACTCTTATTTGAGAGCTATCAAACTTTGTTTAAATTGGAACTCAAGAATTATAAAAAAATTATGGCAGAAAAACATTATTACGAACAAAAAGAATTTACAAGAAATTATTTGATACCTTTTTTTCAAAAACATATTCCTGATTTTAAAAAACTGAAGGTACTGGAAGTTGGTTGTGCAGAAGGTGGATTAATTGAAGAATTAATTTCTATAGGAATAGATGCAGCTGGAATTGAACTTGATGAAAAAAGAGTAGAGATTGCACATAGAAAAAATCCTGCGCTAAAAATTTTTGTTGGAGATATAACTGATTCTAAATTGATAGAAAAAATTTCTAATCACTTAGTTTTTACTTCAGGTTTTGATTTTATAATTATGAGAGAAGTTATTGAACATATTAAAAATAAAAATGCAGCTTTCGAAAACTTAAATAGGTTATTGAATGAAAATGGATTCTTATTTATTAGCTTCCCTCCAAAATATTCTCCATTTGCTGGACACCAACAAATTGGTAAAAGTTTTTTGAAAGCAATTCCTTATTTGCATTTACTCCCGGAATACATTATTAAACCTGTTGCAAGAATGTTAAATGAAAGAGAAGATTTTATTGGTGAGATTAAACTTCATTTTTCTACAGGATGCACAATCAGAGAATTTGAAAGATTATCTAAGGAATATAATTTCCAGAAAGTCAAAAAAGATTTGTATCTCTTCAGACCTATTTACAGTATAAGATTTGGATTGCCTACTATTAAAGTTCCTGATATTCCACTGTTAAGTGAATTCATTTCTTTAGGTTGTGAAGTTTTACTAAAGAAAACAAACAAAATTATTTGAGGGAAAAGACATGAAAAAAATTAAAATAAGTTTTCTATTCCTTTTCGTTCTATATTTAAACATATCTCTTTTTGCACAGTTTGAAGTAGAATTTAACAAGATTGAAGGTTCATTAGAAAAATCTGATAAGTATCAAAAAAATTTTGGAAGATATGATGGATATGAAATTCAACTTTATGAAGGGGAAGAAGTAAACTTTCTTGTTTATTCAGATAAATTTACACCACGTTTAGTTTTTGTAAATCCTGAAGGAAAAGTTTTTAAGGAAACATTAGCTGAAAAAAAGAATATTGCTACAATAATTACAAAAATTCCTGTCAGCGGTGAATGGATTTTATATGTGGTTGGAGATTCTACATCGCTTGGAAGTTACACATTACAATTGGCAGTTGCAGCAGTCAATTCTATATCACTTCCACAAAATTCAGATTTTTGTACAACACTCAATTTTTTGCTTGCACATTCAAAAGCATACTTTTTATTACTTGAAACACCTATAAATTCAAAACAGTCGTTTGTAAAACTTAATGGTTCGGTTGATGCTTTTATTGATGAGAATGATGGTTCATACATTGCAAAATTTTATGAAGGGAATGATTTAAAAGTAGCTGAAAAAATATTACGGGAATTAATTAGCAGCATAAAAAATTGTTTGAGCAAAAATTGGAAAATGCAATCAAAAGACTGGCAAAAAAATGATGATTATAAAATTAAAGGCACTTTAATTTCTGAAATAAAAAGTGATGTGAAAAGATATATTCAGATTTCTTTGATTGATTTTAAAAATTCCAGACAAAAATTTATGGGAGATTATGTTGTTCAGGTAGAGATTAACAGAATGCCCGATTAACCTGCATTTGTAAAAAATCTAATTCAAAAAAATTTTTTATTTTCAATGTTAAATTCGAGAATTTATTGATGTCAAATTCTAAAGTAGTTAAACGGAAAAAGGAACACATAAACATCTGCTTGAATGAAGATGTTAATTTTTTGACAAAATCGAATGGTTTTGATAATTATGAATTTGAACATTATGCAATTACTGAAGTGGAGTTTGATAAAATTGATTTAACCACAAAATTTTTTTCAAAAAAAATTTTTTATCCAATTCTTATATCTTCAATGACTGGTGGAACTAAAGAATCAGAAAAAATAAATGAACGATTGGCAATTGTTGCAAAGACTTTTAATATACCAATTGGTGTTGGAAGTCAAAGACAGTCTTTAGATAACAAAAAATATTTAGAATCATATAAAGTATTTCGAAAAAATTGTGGAAATGTTCCATTGGTAGGCAATATTGGTGCTTATCAGGTTGCAAATTCAAAAAATGTTGTAGAGGAGATTAATTATTTAATTGATTTAATTGAAGCCGATGCAATGATTATTCATTTAAATCCATTGCAAGAAATTTTACAAAAAGAAGGAGAACCAAATTTTAAAGGGCTTCTTAAAAATATTGAAAAGCTAACATCAAAAATTAGATTACCTTTTGTAGTCAAGGAAGTTGGATGCGGAATAAGTAAGACCGCAGCAAAAAAATTGCTTGATGCTGGCGTTAAAGGAATTGATGTGGCAGGTGCAGGAGGCACAAGCTGGGCAGCTGTTGAATTATTAAGAAATGGTCAAAAAAGCATTTTTAGAGATTGGGGTTTACCTACTTCATATTGCTTGAGAACTGTAAGCGAACTCAAAAAAGATTATAATTTTTTATTAATTTCTTCAGGCGGAATAGCTAATGGAATTGATATTGCAAAATCTTTAACTCTTGGAGCCGACATAGTTGGCATTGCAAGGTTAATTCTAAAATCTGTTGTGAATAGCATTGAAGATACTGTGAAGTTACTTGAATTATGGATTGATGAATTGAAAAAAGTAATGTATTTGACAGGTGCACAAAATATTGGTGAGTTAAAAAAAGTAAAACTTATAAAAAAATCGGAACTATATTGAAATCAAAAATTCAGGAAAATATTTATCAAAAAATTTATCAAAAGGAATTAAATTATATTGAACGCAGGTTGAAAAAGTTATTATCAAAAAGAAATCCGCGTTCGTTGTATGAACCTTGTGAATATTCAATAACAGGAGGTGGAAAGAGAATTAGACCATTTTTGGTTCTAATTTCGGCAAAAGCTGTGGGAGGAAAATTTAATCAGGTTTATAATGCTGCTATTGCCGTTGAACTGGTTCACAATTTTACTCTAGTGCATGATGACATTATGGATAATTCTGATTTACGACGTGGAAGGCCGACTGTTCATAAAAAATTTGATATAAGTACGGCTATTCTAACTGGTGATAATTTAATTGCTCTTGCATATGATAATTTGCTTAAAGATTGCAAAGGCAATACAGGAGAAATTGTTTCTGCATTTACAAAAGGAATTATAGAAGTATGCGAAGGACAAAGTCTTGATAAAGAATTTGAATTGCGAGGTGATGTAACAATTGATGAATATAAAATTATGATTTACAAAAAAACTGCTGCTCTTATTCAAATGAGCTGTTCTATAGGTGCAAGAATTTGCAATGCAGATAAGAATTTTATTAATATTGTTGAAAATTATGGGAAAAATCTTGGTATGGCTTTTCAAATTCAGGATGATTTACTTGATATAACAGGTGACGAAAAAAAGTTTGGTAAAAAAATAGGAAGTGATTTAATTGAAGGGAAAAAAACTTATCTATTCTTAAAAGCATTAGAAAAATCAGATGGCATAGATAAAAAGAAGTTACTTAAAGTAATAAAGAATAAAGGAATATCACCTGAAGAAGTAGATTTGTATAAAACTATTTATGACAAATACAATATTTTAGAAGATGCTAAAAATGAAATTATTTATTATACTAATCTTGCATTAAAGAATTTATCAAAACTTCCTGATCAAGAAGGAAGTCAATTAATGAACTGGATAGCAAATTTATTAATAGGCAGAATGAAATAATGATTGAAAAGAAGGTAAAAATTATAAATAATGCTGGTTTGCACACACGTCCTGCTGCAACTCTTGTTAAATTAGCTTCAAAATATAAAAGTGATTTTTATTTGCTTAAAGATGGAATGCAAATTAATGGCAAAAGTATTATTGGAGTTATGACACTTGCTGCAGAAAAAGGTTCTGAGATAACATTAATATTCGATGGTGAAGATGAAGAACAAGCAGCAGCAGAAATAATTGATTATTTTAACAGAGGATTTGACGAGATTTAATATGGATAAAAAACAAGAAAATGTTCTTAAGGGAATAGCTGCAGCTCCAGGTATTGCAATTGCTCATGCATTTTTGTATGCAAAGGAAAAAGAATCCGTTTCTGATGATTATGTAGATAATGTAGAAGAAGCACTCCAAAATTTGGATAATGCCTTAGAACAATCAAAAAAAGAATTAAGAAAGATTTTTAACCTTGCTGTTGATAAACTTGGAGATAAACGCGCAGCAATTTTTGAAGCACAAATAATGATTCTTGATGACCCGATTTTAATTAACACAATTAAAGAAAGAATTAAAAAAGAAAAAAAATTGCCTGAATTTATAGTTGATGATGAAATTTCTAAGTATACAAGAATTATGAGTGCTTCCAATGAACCTTATATGAAAGAACGTTCTCACGATATAGAAGATATTAAAAATAGAATTATTCGAAATCTTAAAAAGAAAAAATGGAAATCAAAAATTACAAGTGATGTTATTGTTGTTACTTCTAATCTATCACCTTCAGATACAGTATTATTTTCTCGAGTTAATGTAAAAGGATATGTAACTGATTTCGGAGGATTAACTTCTCATGCTGCTATTGTAGCTCGTTCATTAAATATTCCTGCTGTGGTTGGACTTCATGAAGCTACAAATAAAATTAAAGATAACGATTTGTTGATTGTAGATGGCTTTCATGGACAGGTTTATATTAATCCAGATGAAAAACATATTGCCGAATACAGAAAAAAAATTGAACGACTAACACAATATGACGAAGAGTTATTAAAATTAAGAGAACTTCCTGCTCAAACTCTTGATGGTAAAGAAATAAGTCTTTTTGCAAATCTTGATTTATCTGAGGAAATGACTTTTATTATTCACAATTGTGCCAATGGAATTGGACTTGTAAGAACTGAACAATTATTTGAAGAGTATGAAGTTTTTCCTGATGAAGATAAACAATATGAAGTTTATAAAGAAATTGCAGAACAAATTTACCCCAAGATAGTAATTGTTAGAGCATTTGATATTGGAGGAGATAAAGTATTGCCTGTTGATTTGCATGAACCAAATCCAATGCTGGGATGGCGCGGAATTCGTCTTCTTCTTGATAATCCTGCTTTATTCAAAACTCAAATTCGTGCAGTGTTGCGTGCAAGTGCCCATAAAAATGTCTGGTTTATGCTGCCTATGATTTCTTCTTTACAGGAAGTAATCAATTCCAAAAAATTAATTGAAGAATGCAAAAAAGAACTTCAGAAAGAAGGCAAAACCTTTGATAAACATATGCCTGTAGGAATCATGATTGAAGTCCCTTCAGCTGCTGTTCTAACAAAAGAATTTGCACAGGAAGTGCAGTTTCTAAGTATTGGCACAAATGATTTAATTCAATATTTATTAGCAGTTGATAGAGGTAATGACATCGTATCAAGTCAATATCAGGAATTTCATCCTGCAGTTGTAAGAACTTTACATCATATAATTACAGAAGCAAAAAAATCAAACAGGATTGTAAGTATGTGTGGAGAAATGGCAGCCGACCCTATAGCTGTTCCTTTATTAATTGGACTTGGGCTGGACTCATTGAGTTTGTCAGCTGCAGGAATTCCATTTCATAAAAAAATTATCCGTAGCCTAAAATTTGAAGAGATGAAAAAATTAGCAGAAGAATGTCTTCAACTAAATTCTGAAAAAGAAATAAATCAAAAATTACATGAGTTTTTCAATAACAAAATTCAGGATAAAATTCAAAACTTATATTGAGGTATAAAATGGATATTTCAGAAATGATTAAAAAGTATGATGCATCAAATCAATTTCAGGTATTAAAAGATTCTTATACTCAAGTTGAATATTCATGGAATCTCAAAATTGATTTATCGTCAATTGACAAATCGAAAATTAAAAATATCATCCTTACTGGTTTAGGCGGTTCTGCTATTGGAGGTGAACTTATTCAAAATTATTTCAGAACCGAATTAAAATACCCTTATTTTGTTAACCGAAATTATGAGCTTCCTTTGTTTGCTGATGAAAATACATTAATAATTGCTTCTTCATATTCAGGAAATACAGAGGAAACTCTTTCTGCATTAAATCAAGCACTTGAAAAGAAATGCCAGATTGTTTGTGTTACAACAGGCGGCAAAATGGAAGATATTGCAAAACAAAATAATCTTCCACTTGCAAAACTTCTAAAAGGTTATCAACCACGCTTTGCTTTATGGATTAATTTCTATGCTGTTCTAAATGTTTTTAATTCATTAAATCTCATACCAGATCAAAGTGAAAATGTTATACAGGTTATTGATTTGTTAAAAAGAAAAGGCGAGGAATACTCAAAAGAAAAAAATGACGCTCTCAATTTAGCTGAAAATCTTGTGGGTTATGTTCCATTAATTTATTCTGTTGCTGATTATACTTCTGTTGTTGGGACAAGATTTAAGGGACAGTTCAACGAAAATTCAAAACATCATGCTTTTTTCTCGTATTTCCCTGAACTTGATCATAATGAAATAATGGGTTGGGAAGGATACAATCCACAGCAAATGAATATAAAACTTATCAATATCTGGGATGATGATTATCATCCTCAGGTTAAGAAAAGATTGGAAATTACTTCTGAAGTTATTAAAAAATCCGGCTGCGAAATAATTGACTTAAAAAGCACGGAACCAAATTATAAATTGAGATTGATTGATTTAATTTATTTTGGTGATTGGACTACATATTACTTTGCCATTATTAGAGGATATGACCCAACTACAATTGATAACATAAATTATCTTAAGGAACGTCTTTGAGATGCAGCTGTCCAAAAAGTAATTTTTTTATTCAGAAAATTTCTTTCTTCAGTTTTAAGAAAAGTATAAATGTTCTTAAAAATGCCTTAGCTTCTTTTTTTCCTTTTTGGACAGCTCACAATAAAACTTCAAAATATATTTTTTTGATTTTATTAATCCCTCAAATTGCTTTTGCACAATTTTATTTCTTCGGGCGCAACAAAGTTCAATATGAAAAATTTAATTGGAAAGTTCTCAAAACAGAGCATTTTAATATTTATTACTATGATGATTTCGAACAAATTGCAAAAATTGGTGCTCAGTTTGCTGAAGAAGCATTTGAGGAATACAAAGTTAAATTTAATCATTATGTAACGACAAAAATTCCTCTCATCTTTTATAATACACATATTCATTTTCAACAAACTAATGTTACACCTTACTTCATTCCAGAAGGAGTAGGTGGATTTTTTGAATTTATGAAAGGACGTGTTGTAATTCCATATCTTGGTTCGCTGAGTAGTTTTAAACATGTTATTCGTCATGAACTTGTTCATGTGTTTATGACAAATAAAATATTCAATGTATTGCGTGACCATCGGATTGAAACCGAAAGAATGCCGCCTCTCTGGTTTGTTGAAGGTCTTGCAGAATACTGGTCATTCGATTGGGATACTCAATCAGAAATGGTTATGCGGGATTTTGTACTGAACAATTTTTTTATCCCGCTTGAAGAACTTGATGCTGCATCAGGATACATAATTTATAAGGAAGGTCAAAGTTTTTTAGAATTTATTTCAAAAAATTATGGTGAAGAAAAAATTCTTCAACTAATGGAAAATTTCTGGCGTTTTAATACGTTCAAAGAAAATCTTGAATTCACTATTGGAGAATCAATTAAAGACATTGGAAATAAATGGTATTATTTTCTTCAGCAGAAATATTTTCCTCTTCTTCAAAATAATTATCCGCATTTTATAAAATCAAAAAAATTGACTGATGAAGGATTTAATTTCGAACCAAGATTTTATGAAAATAATGGTGTAAAAGAAATTTATTTTATTGGTAATCATAATGGATATTCTTCGGTATTTAAAATGAAATATGATTTTCAAAGTGATGAAATTCAAAAACCTGAAATAATGATTGAAGGGGAAAGAGAATCTGATTTTGAATCTTTTCACCTGCTTGAAAAAACTCTTGATGTCTCTAGAGATGGCAAAATAGCATTTGTAACAAAATCGCTTTATAGTGATGTGATTCATATTTATTCCATCAAAGAAAACAAAATTATTAAGACGCTTCGATTCAATAATTTAGATAATCAAATTTCTCCAACAAGTCTAATAACAATTCGTTCACCTTCTTTTTCAAGTGATGGTAAATTGCTTCTTTTTACAGCAGCAGATAAAAAAGGTTATACTGATATTTATGTTTATAATTTTGAAAATGAAGAATTAGTAAGAATTACAAATGATTATTATTCAGATATTGACCCGATTTTTAATAAAGATAATACGAAAATAATTTTTGCTTCGGATAGAACTGCAGGAGAATTTCAACAAAAGTATAATTTATTTGAATATGACCTGAAAGATAATTCCATCTATTATCTCACTTATGTTAATGCAAATATTTCCTCTCCGCAATTTAATTCTGATTATACAGAACTCTATTTTAATTGTGATTATGACGGAACTTTTAACATCTGGAAATTAGATTATGTAAATAAGAACGAGAATAAAATTTTTCAGGTTACAAAATTTTTAACAAGTGTTTATAGTTTTACATTTGTAAACGACAGCACATTGATTACATCAGCTTTCGAGAAATATTCATTCCAATTTTATAATCTTACTTTAAATAAACATTTTTCATATTCAACAGTCCCTTTTGACTTAATGAAAACAAGAAATTTGTGGCTTGCTAAAGAGATTATCATTCCTTCTGAGCAGGACAAATTAAAATATGAAAACGAATACACACTTGATTATGCTGTTGGCCAATTATCTACTGACCCAATTTATGGTTCTCGTGGAGGAGCTTTATTTTCTTTAAGTGATTTACTTGGTGATGATAGGTATATCTTTTATGTTTATAATACTGCAGAAGTCCAAAGCGAAATATTAAAAAATTTCAATGTTGCAATAAGCAGAATTAGCTTGAAACGGAGAACAAATTTCGGTTATGGCATTTTTCATTATGCAGGCAGAAGATATGATATCACTGAATCGGATGAATTTTTCTATGAAAGAGTTTTTGGCAGTTACTTCGAACTTCATTATCCATTTTCGAGTTTTCAAAGAATTGAAGCAGATGTCAGCATTGCAAATTCAGATAAAGAATTAATTGGGGATATTATTTCAAGAAAATCAGTGCTAGTATCAAATTCACTTTCTTTTGTTCATGATAATTCTATTTGGTCACCAACAGGTCCGATTGATGGCTCTCGTTTTCGAATATTACTCGGTTACACAAGCGATGTAAAATATAGCAATGTAAATTATTACTCATTTATTATTGATTATAGAAAATATTATAGATTAGGATTAAGAAGCGCAATTGCAACAAGGGCTGCTCTATTTGTGAATAACGGAAAAGAAGCAAGAAGATATTTTGCAGGCGGCAGCTGGGATTTAAGAGGCTGGCCCCGCTGGAGCATTAGAGGTCAAAAATTGTGGCTTTCTTCTGTTGAATTAAGATTTCCCTTGATTGATAAAATTCAGATTAACTTTCCATTTTTAGGATTAAGCTTTTTCAATATTCGAGGAGCTCTATTTTTTGATGCAGGTTCAGCATGGGATAAATCTTACAAAGAAACTCTTGGAAGTATTGGCTTTGGTTTTAGAATTAATTTGTTCAATGCTATTGCTCTGCGTTATGATATTGGAAAGAAAATTGAAAACAACTTTAATAGGTTTCAACCAAAATTATTTTATCAATTTTTCTTTGGATGGGATTTTTGATTTTTCGAAATATTAAAATATTTCTTATAACTTCTATTTTCTTAACATCATGTTCTCATGATTTGATAATAAAAAATTTTCATTTCAGTGATTCAGGAATTTTAATGTTTGGTAAAATTCCTCAGAGAAATTTTTATGAAGATGTTTCAATTACCGATTCATTAGAATTAATCTGGAAAGCAGAAACAAACGGTAGCCAATCGAATACTTCATTTATAATTAATAATGATTTTCTTTTTGTGAGTGATTTATCGGGAAGAATTTATGGTTTTAATATTAAATCAGGAAAATCATATGGTTTCTACAAATATTCTGGTTCAATTACTGTTGCCCCAATTATTAACAAATTAAGAATTTATTTTGCAGTTAATCTTAAAACAGAAAATTATTCTTTGTTTGTTATGAAAGATATAAATAATGCTAAAACTTTAAGTGAAACAAAAATTAGAGGAAGCATAAATAGCGAAATGCTCAAATTGAAAGATGGAATTGTTGTTTTAAGCGACAGGGGAGAACTAATTAAATTTAACTATGCAGGAATAAAAATCTGGTCAATTGAAACAAAAGTGTCCACACATTCAATTACTGCATCTGATGAAAGTATAATAATATTTGGTAATGACAGGGGAGAATTATTTATTGTATCATCAAGCGATGGCAAAATATTGTTCAGAGAAAAAATTTCTGAAGATAATATTAACGGAATAACTCTAGATAATGACACTGCTTATTTTTGTGATAGCAGCGGCAAGTTATTTTCTTTTAATATTCAGACGAAAAAGATTAATTGGGTTTTCAATAGCAAATCAAATGTTGTAACTCTGCCTGTCTTTAATTCTAAAAATATTTTTATTGGCAATCTTTCCGGGAAAATATTTTCTATTTTCAAAAGTGATGGAAAATTAAAATGGAGCATTGATACAAAAGGTATTATTAATTCTACTCCATTGCTTCTAAATAACTTTTTAATTCAGCCAGACTTTAATAAAAAAATTTACTTCATTAATCCAGAAAATGGAGAAATCAAAAAGACCTTAGAATTTGATACAAGAGTAAAGCTCTCACCAGTTTATTACAATGGTTTAATTTTATTTGGTGCAGACAGAGGACAAATTTTTGCTTACAAAACTTTCATAGAGAATTAAGATGAAGTTTATTAAAGTAATTTTAATACTATTTTTAACACTAAATTATTTGAATGCACAGAATTGTAAAAGTATTGTTACAATCAACACAAACAAAATTGATGCATACATTTTTATTAATAATAATTATGCGGGGAAAGGAAATATAATAACAGAACTTGATACCGGCTTTTATGAGATTTATATCAAAGAATTTTTAAATAAATGGAATGGTAGCGAATTTATTGATACAATTCGGATTAGAGAATGTAACTATCATTACAATTTTACATTTCATTTGCAAGAATCAAAAAGCATTAAAAATATTTTGTATGAAAATTCAATAGCGGGAATAAACAATTTTCAGAAAAACGAATTATCTGAATCGAATTGGCTCAAGATATTAATTGGAACTTCGGCAGTTCTTGGAGCAACGGCTGCATATTTTAAAATTAATGCAGATAAAAAGTATGACGAATATTTATCAACTGGTGATAAAGAAATATTAAAAAGAGTAAATCGCTTGGATCTTTACAGTGGAATTGCATTTGGTTTATTGCAGATAAATTTTGGTTATTTGATTTACAAATTTTTACTTGAATAATTAGTGTGCATCCAGCCAGTTATCTCCAATACCAATATCAACAACAACAGGCAGATTAAGTGGCAAAGCATTCTCCATTAATTCTTTAATTACAAATTTTAACTCATCAACTTCACTTTTATGAGCATCAAAAACCAATTCATCGTGTACCTGAAGAATCATTTTTGTCTGGGCTTTTCTTTTCTTAAGTTCTTTGTAGATTTTTATCATAGCTAATTTAATCATATCTGCGGCTGTTCCTTGAATTGGCATATTGATAGCTACACGTTCCTCAAACTGACGAACAACTTTATTTTTGCTGTTAATATTTCTTAAATATCTTCTTCTGCCCATTAAAGTTTCTGCATAACCTTTTTGTTGTGCTTTTTTGATTGAATCTTCCATAAACTTTTTTACATTCTTGAATGAATTGAAGTAATTATCAAAAATTTCTTTTGCATGAGATTGAGAAATTCCTAATCTTGTTTTTAATCCAAAAGGACCAAGACCATATAAAATACCAAAATTGACTTCCTTTGCTTTTCTTCTCATTTCGGGTGTTACTTCTTCAGGATTAACTTTGAACACAAGTGCAGCTGTTCTTCTGTGAATATCTTCTCCATTTTTAAATGCCTTTATTAAAGTTTCGTCACCGCAAATACTTGCCATTATTCTTAATTCAATTTGGCTGTAATCAGCACTTAGAATAACAAAATTTTTATCTCGAGGAACAAAAGCCCTGCGAATTTCTTTGCCAAGTTCAGTCCTAATTGGAATATTTTGGAGATTTGGGTCGTTGCTTGATAATCTTCCGGTAGATGCTGCTGTTTGATTGTATGTTGTATGAATTCTTCCTGTTAATGGATTTATTAAATCCGGGAGAGCATCAGCATAAGTTGATTTTAATTTTGATACTTGTCTATAATCCATAATGATATCAATAATCGGGTGAGTGCCTTTGAGAGATTCAAGTGCACGTGCATCTGTTGAAAATCCTGTTTTGGTTTTACTTGTTTCTGGCAGCTTTAGTTTTTCGAATAAAATTTTTTGTAATTGTTGAGTTGAATTAATGTTAAAAGTTTCTCCAGCTAATCTGTAAATTTCATTAGAATAATTATCAAGAAGAATTTGTAAATCTTTGCTGAAATCTTTTAAAATTTTTGTGTCAATCCGTACGCCAGTTCTTTCCATATCTTCTAGAACCGGAACAAGTGGAAATTCAATTTCGTATGCAATCTTTTCCAAGCCTTCTTTTTTTAGAATCTTATCAAGTATTTCATATAATCTAAAAGTAATATCTGCATCTTCACACGAATAATCTGATAACCTTTCAACATCTACTTCGAATATTTTTTCTGGTGTTTTTTTAGAACCAATTAATTCTAAAATTGGAATTGGTTTGTAGTTCAAATATTTTTCTGAAAGTTCATCCATTCCATGTTTTTGGTCAGGGTCAATAACATAACTTGCAAGCATTGTATCGAAGTAAAAATTTTCTACATCAATATTGTATCTTTTCAAAATCGATATATCATATTTACCGTTCTGACATACTTTTTTGATTTTTTTATTTTCAAAAATTGGCTTGAAAATATTTATAAAATCTTCAATAGGTAATCTTTCAGATAAATTGGCTGTAAATAATCCATCAGTTACTCTTTGTGGATTAACTGCAACAAACCATGCTTCTTTTGGTTTTACAGAAAAAGAACAGCCTGCTAAATTTGCTGTGAAAGTATTTAACGAATCTGTTTCGGTATCAAAAACAAATAAATCATGAGATAATAATTTTTCAGCAAGATTTTTTGCTTCTTCCTTTTTTGTGATTAAGTGATATCTTACCTTGCTTTTGTCATAAACCTGAATATTTTCATTCTCCGGTATTTTTTCAATTATCTCTTCAGTTTTAATTTCTGAAGCTTTTTCGGAATACATTTTTTTAATTCTTGATGCAAAAGTTTTGAATTCCAACTCATTAAAAATCTTCAATAATTTTTCTAAATCAGGTTGTTGTAATTTTGCTACTTCAAAATTTATTTCAAATGGGACTTCTGTATTAATTGTTGCAAGTTCCTTAGATAAAAAAGCATTTTCTTTATTTTCGAGAAGTTTGTTGGCAATGCTTTGCTTTTCAATTTTATCTAAATTTTTATAAATGTTTTCAAGTGTCTTAAATTTTTGAATTAATGGTAAAGCAGTTTTTGGTCCAATACCTGCAACTCCGGGAATATCGTCAGATGAATCACCGACAAGGGCTAAATAATCTGTCATTTGTTTTGGTTCAAAGCCGTATTCTTCTCGAACCTTATCTTCATCAATTATTACAATTTCATCTGTTGTTTTCCCTGGTTTAATAAGTTTTACATTATCAGAGACAAGTTGAATAAAATCTTTATCAGGCGTAATTGCATAACATGTCAATCCTGCTTTTGAAGCTTTTTTTACAGCTGTTCCAATAAGGTCGTCTGCTTCATATCCAGGGAGTATGTAAATTGGAATTTTGAATGCTTCAATTATTTCTTTAATTCTATTTATTTGTTGAATCATGTCTTCCGGCATTTCTTCGCGTGATGATTTGTAATTTTCATATTTCTCATGTCTGAATGTTTTTTCTTTTGAATCAAATGCTACTGCAATATAATCTGGTTTTGTATCTTCAATAATTTTTAATAGCTGACTTACAAAACCATAGACTGCCGATGTTGGTTCACCTTTGGAAGTCATCAATGGTCTTGATATAAAAGCGTAATATCCTTTATAGGCAAGAGCCATTGCATCAATGATTACAAATTTCTTTTTGCTTTCTTTCATAATAATTTCTTTTTATCACTTAATTATTTTTTTATATTCTCTATGGAAAATAAAAATTAGAACAATTAATAACCATACAATACACTATGAAAAAAATAATTAATCTACTATTAATTTTATTTTTACTTCTGCCTTTCTCTGTTAGCTGTCAGAATAATCAGCACAACGATACAATATTCATTGCAGCATGGAATGTGGAAAATTTATTTGATACAGAAGATGACCCAATCAAAAATGATTCGGAGTTCCTTCCTGCAAGTAAAAAGCAATGGACTGATGATAAACTCGAGCAAAAGCTTTCAAATCTTGTTAGAGTTATTAATTTCATGAATGATGGATGTGGACCAGATATTCTTGCTCTTGAGGAAGTAGAAAATATTAATGTAGTAAAAAAGCTTCTATATAAACTGCCGTATCGAGATTATGTTACTGTTTATCGAGAATCACCTGATGAAAGGGGAATTGATGTTACATTAATTTACGATAGAGATATTTTCAAAATTATTTCAGCTGATACATTAAAAGTAAATTTGCCCAATGGGGCAAAAACAAGATATATATTGCATGTTACATTAAATCACAAATTAAGTAATACAACTCTGCAAATATTTGTTAATCATTGGCCTTCAAGATTGGGTGGTCAGGTAAAATCTGAACCAAATAGAATTACAGCTGCTAAAGTATTAAGAGGAAAAGTTGATTCATTATTTTCAATTAATGATAAAGAGCAAATTATAATTCTTGGTGATTTTAATGACGAACCCGATAATACTTCAATAAAAGAAATACTAAATGCAAAAGAATTTAATTGTGAATCGACAAATATTCAACCAAAGGAATTAATTAATCTGACGTATCAAAGTTTTCTATCTGGAAAAGGAACATATCTTTATGGAAGTGACTGGAATATGCTTGATCAGATTATTGTTTCATCATCTTTGTTCGATAGAATGAATTTAGATTATATATGTGACAGTTTTGAAATAATTCAACCTTCATATATGGTTCAGAAGTCAGGAGAAAAAATTGGAGCACCAATTCCAACTTATTCAGGTAATAAATATATAGGTGGATTTAGTGACCATTATCCAGTAGGTGCAAAATTTTATTTTATAAAAGAAAGGAAATAATTATGAATAAAATATTTTTATTATTTGGTTCATCGGGACATCTTGGAAGCACTGCAATTGAATATTTTTTAAATCAAGATTATGATAAATATTACTTATTTACAAGAAAACCATTAGAAAAAAAGTATGAATCAAAGAATATAGAAATTGTTTACATCAACGATTTAACTGATGAACAAAATGTTAAAGATGCTTTTTCGAAAGTAAATGTTCCTGATAATTCATTATTATTTTTATTTGATACAATAGGAACTTACTGGGGAGGAAAAAGTATTTCAGAGACCCCTTATGATGAATGGAAAAAGTTATTGGACATTAATCTCACCACTTCATTTCTTATAGCGAAATATTTTATGATTCTAATCGAAAAGAGTAAAGGCGGTTCAATTTGTTTTACAAGTGCTTATTCAAGTTTTATTAATGAACCGAACATTGCGGCTTATGGCGTTTCAAAAAGTGCATTAAATTATTTAGTAAAAAGTTTAGCTGTTGAAGGCAAATTAATTAAGATGACTGCCAATGCTATAGCACCTTACATAATTGATACTCCCGAGAATAGAGAATGGATGAAAGATAAAACAAAGTTAATTCCACCAGAAAAAATTTGTAAAGTGGTTCAAAAAATTTTTGATGATTGGGAAATTTTTAATGGAAATATAATTTCACTTTTTGAATTGATAGAAAATTGATTAATTTTGTTTTGTCAATAAATAATTTATTGACTTTTTTGGCTCATTTATTTAATGTTAGCCACACAATTTTTGAAAATTATTTTTATTAATTAACACAATTGGAGGTTTTCCTATATGGAACTAACACATATCTCAGGATTTATGATGACAATTTTAGCCCAGGTCCAAGAACCAAGCTTAGTCGGATATTTGCAACAAAAATTTATAGAAGGTGGATTCTTTATGTGGCCAATACTCGGCTGCTTAGTTATTGGATTAGGTTTTGCTTTTGAACGTCTCTGGACATTATCACGAGCAACAATCAATACAAAGAAATTTATTGTTCAGGTAAAAGATGCATTAAAAAATGGTGGCGTAGAAGAAGCAATAAAATTATGCGAAAATACAAGAGGTTCAATTGCTTCTGTATTCCATGCTGGTTTACTAAGAGCTAATGAAGGTCTCGATGCTGCTGAAAAAGCTATTATGGCTTATGGAGCAATTGAAATGGGCTTCCTCGAAAAAGGTTTAATCTGGATTTCAACATTTATTGCTATTGCACCTATGCTTGGTTTTACTGGAACAGTTCAGGGTATGATTCAAGCATTTGATGCTATTAAAGAAGCTGCTCAAATTTCTCCAAGTATCGTTGCAGGTGGTATCTCTGTAGCTTTGTTAACAACATTGTTTGGTCTTGTTGTTGCAATGATTTTGCAGGTATTCTATAACTATTTTGTTTCCCGTATCGATAAATTAGTAGCTGATATGGAAGAAAGCTCAATTGAATTGATTGATGCTCTCTATGAATTGAAAACTAAAAAACAAGTTTAATTAATTTGAGAACTATAAAATGGTTAAGCTAAAGAAAAGAAAACTTCCAGAAGCAGAAATACCAACAAGTTCTATGGCAGATATATCATTCTTGCTTCTGCTGTTCTTCTTGGTTTCTACTGTAATTGATGTTGACACTGGTATAGGTCTGGTTTTACCTGAATATGTTCCACCAGGAGAACAGGAATTAGTACCAATATCTAAAGACAGACTTGCAGCAGTACTGGTAAATGAAAATGGTGATGTACTACTTAATAATGAAATTATTGCAATTCCTCAAATATCAAAAGTATTAAAACCAAGAATTGAAAGTAAGATTGATTTACCTGCAAATAAAAAACTTGTGGTATCAATAAAAACTGATAGAAAGACAAATTATAATTTGTATATACAAGCGTTAGACCAAATCAAAGAAGCTTATTTTCAGGTGCGTGAGGAATATGCTCGTTCAAGATTTGGAAAACGTTTGATTGATATTGATGACCGAAGTGAAGAAATGAAAGAAATTAAAGAAAAGATACCTATAACAATAAGTATTGCAGAACCAGAAACCGTAAAAAAATAATTTTGAGGTTGATAGATGAAATTTCAGAAAAAGAGAGCTTCTGTAAAGCAGCAGATTCCAACTGCATCACTGCCAGATATTGTGTTCATGCTGCTTTTGTTCTTTATGGTTACTACAACATTACGCGAAGTTGATGTACTGGTAAAATTCAGATTACCAGAAGCAAAAGCTATTGAAAAAATTGAAAACAAAAGGTTAATATCTTACATATGGGTAGGTTACGATGGTAGAATTCAATTAAACGATAGCATTGTAAAGTTGGAAGATGTTCAAAAAATTATGTATGCAAAAAGATTAGCACTGCCTAATATAATTGTATCTTTAAGGATTGATAAAAATTCTGAAATGGGCATAGTTACTGATATACAGCAGGAACTTAGAAAAGCATCATGCTTGCGAATAAACTATTCAGCTATGCTGAAAATATAAACATAGATTTATAAAAAATAAGAGGCAGGTTATTCTTGAAAATGGCCTGCCTTTTTTTTTGAGGTATATATGAACTTGAAAGATAAAATTAATAATGACTTAAAAGAAGCAATGAAAGCCGGAGATAAAATACGGCTTGAAACAATAAGGTCAATCCGTGCTTTAATACTTGAGTTTGAAAAAAGCGGTTCTAACAAAGAATTAACACCTGAAGAAGAAATCCGTATTCTTACTGCTGCAGCTAAAAAAAGAAAAGAAGCTATAGAACAATATCAAAATGCTAATCGACCTGAACTTGCAGAAAAGGAAGAAAATGAATTGAAGATTATAGAAGAATATCTTCCTAAGCAGTTGTCAAATGAAGAAATTTTAGAAGAAGTAAAAAAACTTGCAGCTGAAATTGATGCAAAAGATAAAAGTGATTTTCCACGATTAATGCCTTTAGCTGCTAAGACATTAAAAGGCAGAGCCGATGGAAAAGTTATAAAAGAAATTGTAGAAAAATTTTTGAGCACAAATTGAATTACATAGATTATTTAATAATTGTAATTGCTGCAATAGGATTTATTCTTGGGTTTAAAGATGGTCTAGTAAGAAAAATAATTGGATTAATTGGATTAGTGTTAGCTTTCTTTTTAGCTTTTGAATATTCTCAAACTTTGGGGAAATACTTAAATCCTTTCTTTAATAATGATGATTATCTTTCAAATGTCATATCTGGTATTCTAATATTTTTAATAGTAATCCTTATTGCTTCAATATTGAAACGAATAATTCATCCTGTTGATAAATTAAATAAATTTCTAAATCAGTTTATTGGTGGATTAATTGGCACTGTTCAAATATTTTTTTTCTTGAGTGGAATTTTCTTATTACTGGATATTATTGGATTTCCAAATGAAATAACAAAAAAAGAATCTTTAATGTATTCATATGTATCTGATATAATACCCAAATCAATTGATTTAATAATTGGTCATCAATCAAAAGCAGCTGATTTGATTAAGAATTTTATCGAAAATAAAGATACAATTAAAACTCCACCCATAGATTCTATCATAACAAAATGATAAGCTTAGATACATTAGAAAAATTAGAATTCTCTAAAATATTATCTCACATTTCTAAATACTGTGTTACTGAAAAAGGGAAAAGTAAAATTCTTTCACTAAAACCTTTAGATTCATTAAAAGAAGTAATAAGTGAAGGTAATAAAGTAAATCAAGCTAAAGAAATTCTTATTCAAAATGACTTTCCTCCAATTGATTATTTGCCTGATTTAACAGAAACTTTATATCGCAGTAGAATTGAAGGTGTTATTCTTGGTTCTAAACAAATATTGGAGGTACTAAAACTTGCAGAAGTATCTCGCAAATTATATCAGTTTTTGAAGCCAAAAGACAATGAACATAATGAATTATTGGAATTAAGAAACTTTTTGTTTGTAGACAAAGTGTTTGAACATCAGATAAGTAAAGTATTTACAGAAAGTGGAGAAATAAGAGATGATGCAAGCAATGAATTAAGGTCAATTCGAAATGAAATTAAAGAAAAAGAATTTTTGCTCCAGAAATTAGTTAATAAATTACTAAAGCAATTAAGTGAATCATATCTTGTTCAGGAAGAATATATCACGCAACGAGATGGACGAATTGTTCTACCAGTGAAAGCAGAGCACAAACGTCATGTTCGCGGATTTATTCATTCTGAATCATCAACAGGACAAACAGTTTACATTGAACCAGAAGAAACTTTGGAGTTAAATAATGAAATTCTTTCATTAAAGTTTGCTGAAAAAAGAGAGATAGAAAAAATTTTGAAAACGTTGACTTTGAGAATTGGAAATCAATGTAATGAGTTATTAAAGTCACTTGATACAATTGCAGAACTTGATTCTATTTTTGCTCGAGCAAAATACTCAATTGAAATTATTGGTTCGTTTCCATCTTTTGATGAATCCAAATCATTTCAAATTATTGATGGCAGACATCCTTTGTTGATTAAAAAGATTGGAATTAACAATACTGTTCCACTCAATTTAAAAATAGATAAAGAAAAAGTAATTGTTATAACTGGTCCGAATGCAGGAGGTAAAACGGTTGCACTTAAAACAATGGGGATTCTTGTTTTAATGGCTCAATCAGGAATTCCTATTCCTGCCAATCCAGATTCTAATTTCCATTATTTTGAAAAAGTTCTTGTAGATATTGGAGATGCTCAATCAATTGAAGATGATTTAAGCACATTCAGCTCACATTTAACAAATATTAAAAATATAATTGAAGAAGCATCGAAAAAAACACTTGTATTAATTGATGAGATTGGAACTGGAACAGACCCAACTGAAGGGGCTGCAATTGCATCTGGAGTTTTAGTAACCTTGAGAGATAAAGGAGCAATAGTTCTTGCAACAACACACCATGGCTCTCTTAAAGTTATTGCAAATCAACTTGAGGGTTTTCAAAATGCGTCTATGGAATTTGACACCAATGAATTGAAACCGACTTATATTTTTAATCAAGGAATGCCTGGTTCAAGTTATGCTTTTGAAGTTGCTCAAAGAATTGGATTGGATGAAAAATTTATAAATCTTGCAAAAGAATTTCTTGAAACAGATAAAATTAAAATTGAAGAATTTCTTATAAGTCTTGAGAAAAAATCTAAAGCATTAAGGGAACAACTGCATAAACTCGAATTGGAAAACCTAAGACTTAAAAGTTTATCGAATCTTTATCAAGAAAAAATTGATAAACTCGAAAAACAAAAAAAAGAAATTCTTGCGGATACAAAAAGAAAAGCAGATGAGATTTTGGGGACAATAAATAAAAAGCTAGAGAATGCAATTAAAAATATTAAAGAATCAAATGCAGCCCGTGATGTAATTAAAAGAGAAAAGCAAGAAATTGAGATTACAAAAAAAGAAATAAAGAAAATATTTTTGCATCAGGTAAAAGAAGAAAGTCAATATGAATTAAAAGTAGGGGATTACGCTTCGATAAAGGGAACAACTTCTGTTGGAATAATTGAAGAAATGGATAAAGAAAAAGATAAAGCATTATTAACTATAGGTTCTATAAAAATCAAAGCAAAATATTCTGAATTAGTACCAGCAAAAAAATCAGAAATTGAAGATTACCAAGCTAAAAAATTCGATATCATTACAGACAATATTAATTTTAGACTGGATATTCGTGGCAAAAGAGCTGACGAAGCAGAACTTGAAATAATTAAATTTCTTGACAATGCAAATATGCAGGGTCTGGATAAAGTAGAAATTTTACATGGAAAAGGAACAGGAGCTTTAAAACAACTTGTCAAAAGCATTCTAACAAATTATAAGGGAGTAAAAAATTTTTATTACGCAAATATTGAATACGGTGGTGATGGTATTACAATTGTCGAATTTCAATAAATTACAAAATAATTCTTTTTGCTTTTAGAAAACAAATAACTATATTTTCACTGAATTCTTAACAAACATAGAGGAGGTCGTGTGAAAAAAGTATTACCAATTTTATTATTTATTACTTTATTTGCTACCAGTGCATTTGCTGGTGGATTTCAGCTTAATGAACATGGTGCTCGTGCTATGGCAATGGGCGGTGCTTTTACTGGTCTTGCAAATGACCCTTCAGCAATATTTTTTAATCCAGCTGGTATTACACAATTAAAAGGTACTCAGTTTTATTTAGGTTCTACTCTTATAGCTCCATTAGGAGCATATAAAGTACCTGGTGAAACAAAACTTGAATATGAACAAAAAACTAATGTGTTTACTCCAATTAATTTTTATGTAACTCAAGAAATTACAGATAAGTTTTATGCAGGTATAGCAGTAAATAATCCTTATGGATTGGGAACAACATGGCCCTCAACATGGGTAGGAAAATATTTAGCACTTGATACACAACTTAAAACATTTTTTATAACTCCTGTTGTTGCCTATCAATTATTAGATAATTTATCATTAAGTGTTGGTGGTACTTTTGCATGGGCTGATGTTAAGATACAAAGAAAGTCTCCTTCTCCTGTAGGAGGTGATTTTACTTTAACACTAGAAGGTGATGGAACTGCTTTTGGATTTGCAGCTGGAATTTTATATAAACCATTACCAAAATTATCAGTTGGTTTAAGTTATAGAAGCGAAGTAAGTTTTGACCTTGAAGGAACAGCTACAAGTGAACCCGCTACTTTTAAACATCCTCAACTTGGTGATTTACCATTCCCAAATGGAAATATTACTGCTCCATTAACTACTCCTCAAAATGCTACTATTGGAATTGCATATAAAGCCGCTGATAATGTAGTTTTAACAGCTGACTTTCAATATGTTGGGTGGTCAAGTTATGACAAATTAGAAATTACTTTTGAAAATTATGACCTTGATTTGAATCCTCTTAATGGAAAACAAAATGTTTCTTCTGTCGAAAGAAATTATGAAAATACTTTTATAGTCAGAGCTGGGTTTGAATATGATGTAAACTCTGCTTTCAAATTAAGAGGCGGAATATTCTATGATAGAAATCCAGTTAAAACTGAATATGTTGAGCCAACTTTACCTGATGCTGATAGAGTAGGATTGAATATTGGTTATGGAGCAAAGTTAACAGAAAATCTGCATCTTGATATTTCGTATTTATTGCTTTTATTCTCTGATAGAAAAGTATCTAATTCCAAATTTGGATTTAATGGAACATATTCAAATACTGCTCATCTGTTCGGGGTTAATTTAGCATATTCATTATAATTAACGAGATTATTTAATGCTCTGTATCTCTTATTTTTAGGAGATACAGAGTATTCTGTTTATTTAAGAACTCGAGATTTGGCTGATTAAAGTAACTGATATATCTGATTAAAAAGCAAATTATAGATATTACTCTCATTTTTTGATAATGTCATTTAATAATAATAAATTTATAAAGCAAAGTATAACAAAATAAAGGTGAGCAAATTGGCATTCTCACTTAATAAAGTAATGTTAATTGGAAATTTAGGCGCTGATGCCGAGACAAGATTTACAACAAACAATGTAGCTATAACAACATTTCCTCTTGCTACATCAAGGAGTTACAAAAATCAGAATAATGAATGGGTAAGTGAAACTACCTGGCATAATATTGTATGTTTTAATTTATCAGATTTTTACAAACAAGCTCTCAAAAAAGGGAAAAGATTTTATATTGAAGGAAGAATAAATAAAAGAGAATATTCAATTAAAGATGAAAAAAGGTATGTGACAGAAATTGTTGCTGAACAAATAATTCCTCTTGATGCCAGAGAGCAGGTTGAATCTAATTCTGATACTGCAGCAACTAAGAGCGATGTTAATGTTGAAGGTGAAAATAGTGTTTCTCCAGATTTTAATTCTGGTTCGTCTTCACCAGATGATGATTTACCTTTTTAATTAGTATGTAGAATAAGTTAGGATTATTATCTCATTGGATTTTGATTGGTTATTACGCATTATAGTTTTGATTATATGTTTAATTTTATCTGCTTTCTTTTCTGGTTCAGAAGTTGCACTTTTTTCAATTGATAAAAAGAAAGTGCAAGAAATCAGAAAAGAGCATGGCTTAATGGGAGGGTATATTAATTTATTAATTGAAAATCCCCGAAGACTTCTTGTAACAATCTTATTAGGAAATACAATTGTAAATATTGCTGCATCAATTACATCTGTCCTGATTGCAATTGATATAGCAAGAATTTATAATATTTCAAAAGAAATAGCTTTAAGTGTTCAAATAATTTTACTTACAATAGTTATTCTTTTGATTGGTGAAATAACCCCAAAACTATGGGCTAATAGATATCCTGTTCAATTTGCAAAGATTGTATCAATTCCACTTTACTGGATTAGCGTAATATTTTTTCCAGTAGCTAAAATTTTGACAGATGTATTAAGAATCAGTACTTCGAAACTTAAGGCAAATAAATTAAAAACTGCATTGCATAGCACAGAAATTAGTGAACTAGCCGATTTAAGTCTTGAAAAAGGAACAATAGAACAGGATGAACAGGAATTAATTCAGGGAATCGTTTCATTCCGAAGTGTTACAGTAAGAGAAATTATGACTCCTCGTGTAGATATAATTGCTGTCCCATTAAATGCTACTTTTGAAGAATTAATGAAAACGATAACAGAATCAGGACACAGCAGAATACCACTTTACGGAAAAAGTTTAGATGACATTCAAGGAATAATTTATGCAAAAGATTTGCTTCCTTACTTGAAAAACCCTGAACTTCGTAGAACATTATCTCTCAAAAAAATTGCAAGAGAAGCTCTTTTTGTCCCTGAAACTAAGCATATTAACGATTTACTTCATGATTTTCAGGAAAAGAAACTCCATTTGGGTATTGTGGTTGATGAATATGGTGGCACTGCAGGATTAATTTCTCTCGAAGATATTCTTGAAGAAATAGTTGGTGATATTCGTGATGAATATGATAAAGAAGAATCACAAATCATAAAACTTTCTGAAAATGAATATCTTGTCAGTGGTAAACTGTCAATAGACGAGTTAAATGATTTACTAGATTTTAATTTTTCTTCAGAAAATAAAGATTATGATACTGTTGGAGGGTTTATTTTAAATCAAGCTGGTATTATACCTTCTCAAGGTTTTCATTTTACTTTTAATAACTATAAATTTACTGTCAAAGAAATTTCGAATAAAAGAATCAGAAAAGTTCTTATAGAAAAACTTTCACAACAAGAAGATAATCCATGAAAAAAGGATGCTTTCTAACTATTGTTGTTTTGTTGACAGTGTTGATTAGTAGCGGTATATACCTTTATAAAAAATATGGATATAAATTAGAAGATTATGGTAAAGAAAAAATTATGGATATCACATTAAATAAATTGAATGAAAAACTTAGTAAAATGGATGAAGGCATTTATAATGATTCTTTAAAATTATTTATTGAAACAAAAACCGAAGATTTGAAAAAGCAAAACTTTGAAATTGCTATGAATAGATTTCAATCAATGATTGACTATGTGAAAATTATTATCGAAGATAATAAAGTAGATTCAATTGAATTTAATAATCTTAAAAAACTTACAATAGAAAATGAAAGATCAAAGAAAAACAGAAATTAAAGTTGGAATTACAGTATTTATTGGAATAATTATTTTACTCTGGATTTACGGTTGGGCAAAAAATATTACAATAAACGCGGACCGAAAAAAAATGACAATTGAATTTAACTCGGTTGCAGGACTTGAGATTGGAGACCCGGTCACAGTTAATGGAGTAAGAAAAGGTTATGTAGACAATATAAAAATTTCCAATTCTAAAGTTGAAGTATTATTAAATCTTGATTCAGATATAGAACTTAAAGAAGATGCAAAATTTTATGTTATGATGCTTGATTTAATGGGTGGCAAAAAAATTGAGATTAATCCAGGAATTTCAAAAAATATTATTGACTATAATGCACCTCATAAAGGAGAATTTCTTGGTGATATTTCTACAGCAATGGCAGTTTTAGGTACTGTTGAAAGTGACCTTGTGGATGTAATTAGAGAAGTTAAAATTTCTCTTACTCTCATTAATAAAACTTTTGCAGATTCCCAATTCAATAATGAACTTAAAAATTCGTTAACGAACTTGAATAACTTAACAAATAATCTAAATACTCTCATTCTAAACAATAAAAATAAAATCGCTGATTTATTGAACGAAGGCACTGAACTTACTAAATCAGTAAATGATTTTATGACTGTAAATAAAGATTCATTAAAAGTAACAATTAGTTTATTAAAACAAACACTGGACAATTCACAAAAGTTAATTTCAAGTGTGAATGAGTTTATTGATAGAACAAATAAATCGGAAAATAATTTAGGCAAAGCACTTAACGATAAGGAAATGATAGAAGACCTTAAATTATCTATCAAGCAACTTAAAGATTTATCAATACTCTTATTGGAACAATTAAAATCAAGTGGAATTAAAGTCGATGCAAAAATTGATTTGTTTTAATTAATCAACGATTTATTATTATGATACTTGGACTTGGAATTGACATAATTGAAATCGATAGAATAAAAAAGAGTGTTGACAATTACGGTGATAAATTTTTAAACAGAATTTTTACAAAAACTGAATTAGAGTATTCATTAAACAAAAAAAATAAATATCAACATCTTGCTGCACGTTTTGCAGCAAAAGAAGCAATCATAAAAGCAATTTCTCCGTTTAATAAAACATTCAACTGGAGAGATATTGAAATCAATAATCAAATAAACGGAATTCCTACAGTAAAATTTCATGGAAGATTAAAAGATTTTCTTGGTCAAGACAAACTTTTGCACATATCAATGAGCCATTCGGATAATTATGTAACTTGTGTTGCTGTTTTATCTCAAAAATTTTCACAGTAAAACAATTCATAATTCCCCAATGAATTTTTATATGTTCTCATTCTAAACTTATTTTATATTTTTGTTGTTAAATGAAAAAAATTAGAAAGGATTAATCGTGAACGATAAAAGAGTAATAGTTGCAATGAGTGGAGGTGTGGATTCATCGGTTGCAGCAGCTCTGCTCAAAAAGCAGGGTTATGATGTTATTGGAATAACTATGAAAACATGGGGCTTTATGGAAGTAGGTGGTGCACCAAAATTTGAATCGGGCTGCTGTTCCCTTGATGCAATTTTTGATGCTAAAAATGTAGCTGATGTTCTTGATATTCCTCATTATACAGTTGACTTTACTAAGGCATTTGAAAAATCTGTTATAGATAATTTTGTGGAAGAATATTTATCTGGAAGAACACCAAATCCCTGTGTTGTTTGCAATAGAAAAATAAAATGGGAAGAACTACTTAAGAAAGCGGATTCTCTCGATGCAAAATTTGTTGCCACAGGACATTATGCTATAATCGAATACAATGAAAAAGAAAGAAGATATACATTAAAACATTCTGAAGATAATCCTAAAGACCAAACTTATGCTCTATGGGGTTTAACTCAAGAAAGCTTAAGCAGAACAATTTTTCCTCTCGGAAATATGAAGAAAACTGAAGTTAGAAAATTAGCAGAAGAATTGGGTCTTAAAACAGCTGCTAAACCGGATAGTCAGGAAATATGTTTTGTAGCTGATAACAATTACGAAAGATTTTTGAGAGAAAAAATCCCTGATGTAATTAATAATCTTCAAGAAGGAGATATAATTTATCATGGGAAAATTATTGGAAAACATAAAGGTATCCCATTTTACACTGTTGGTCAAAGAAGAGGATTAGGAGTTGCAGTTGGAAAACCTGTTTATGTAAAAAAAGTTGATTCTACTTTGAACATTATAGAAATTGGAGATAAAGAAGAATTACTTCAAAAAGATGTAAAAGCACTTGATGTAAATTATGTTAGTAGAGCAGAACTTAAAAAAGGAGAAATAGTTTTTGGTAAAATTAGATACTCCGACAAAGCAACGGCAGCAGAAGTAATTTATTCAGACCAAAATAAAATTCATGTGAGATTTATTGACCCTAAAAATGCCGTAACACCTGGTCAATCTTTAGTTCTTTATGATGGCAAAGGATATTTACTTGCAGGAGGTGTAATTTCCAATAACTAGTTTTTTGCTCTTTCATTATTTAGTTCAGTTTACGATATTTGTAACAAAGAAAAGGAAATATTATTAATACATTAAAAATTATATATAAATTCGGAGGAAAATCTTCGAACGGAAATTCAATTCAAACGGTTCGCTTAATGCAAGAGTTTTATTGCTCAACCAAAGTTACGAGCCTTTAACTATATGCAATGTAAAAAAGGCAATTATATTAATTCTTTTAGGCAAAGCTGAATTAGTAGCAGATAACGAACGCAAAAAAATTCATACAGTTTCCAGAACATATCCATGGCCCAGTGTTATCAGATTAAATGACTTCGTAAAAGTTCCTTATAAAAAAATTATACTTACTCGAAGAAACATTTTAAAAAGAGATGGACACAAATGTGCTTATTGCGGCAGAGGAGATTTACCATTAACCATTGACCATGTAATTCCTAAATCAAAAGGCGGGGATGACAGCTGGGAAAATCTTGTAGCTGCATGTCTTCCTTGCAATAATAAGAAAGGGGATAGAACCCCGGAAGAAGCAGGAATGAAACTTCGCATTAAACCTTATGCTCCAAATCATATAATGTTTATTAAATCTACAGTAAGTAGAATAGAAGAAACCTGGAAGCCTTACCTATTTCAATAAGCATAAGTAACTTTTTTTTCATTATTTTTGTAACCACATTAATTAATATTTCCAATAATATATGGCAAAAAAGAGAATTTTAAGCGGCATGAGACCTACTGGAAAGCTTCATCTCGGTCACTATGTAGGTGCTCTTGAAAACTGGATTAAATTACAGGATGAATATGATAGCTATCATTTAATAGCTGACTATCATGTTCTTACTACGGATTTATCTACTGATGATATTTATAATAATACTATTGAAATGGTTATAGATTGGTTGGCTTGTGGATTAGACCCAAATAAAAGTCCATTTTTCAGACAGTCTCAAATTAAAGAACATGCAGAATTATTTCTTATTTTTTCCATGTTAATAACAAAAGCAAGACTTGAAAGAAATCCAACACTGAAAGAACAGGTAAGAGATTTAAATATTGAAAATATTGTTTATGGGCATTTAGGTTATCCAGTTTTACAGGCTGCTGATATTTTATTGTATAAAGGGGAAGCCGTTCCAGTTGGTGAAGATCAGGTTCCTCACATTGAAATTACAAGAGAAATTGCACGACGTTTTAATAATCAATATGGCGAAGTTTTTCCTGAACCAGAAGCTTTGCTTTCGAATTTTGCCAGACTCCCAGGTTTAGATGGAAATGCAAAAATGAGCAAATCTCTTGGAAATACTATTTTACTTTCCGATGAACCTGATACAGTTAATCAAAAATTAAGAAAGGCTGTTACGGACCCATTGAAGGTTAGAAAAAATGATCCGGGCAGGCCAGAAATTTGTCTTGTTTTTACTTATCATAAAAAATTTAATCCAGAAGAAACAGATGAAATTGAAAAAAATTGTCGCAGTGGTTCTCTTGGTTGTGTTGAATGTAAATCTAAATGTGCAGATAAAATAAATTTATTCTTAGAACCAATAATCGAAAAAAGAAAATTTTATGAAAATAATATTGAACAGGTTAAAGAAATTTTAACTGAAGGTGAAAGAAAAGCTAAAGTGACTGCTTCGGCAACTATGGAAGAAGTTCGTTCAAAAATGAAGTTGGGTTAAAGTGTATAAAATCAAACTTTCACATTTCGAAGGACCGCTTGACCTTCTCTTATTTTTTATTAAGAGAGACGAGCTGAATATTTATGATATTCCTATTTCTAAGATTACAAAGGATTTTATGGATTATCTTAAAATGCTGGAACAGCTCGACCTTGAAATTGCAGGTGATTTTATTCTCATGGCTGCAACTTTAATGCAAATAAAAGTAAAGATGCTTTTGCCTAAAGAAGTTGATGAGAAAGGAGAAGAAATTGACCCTCGTGCCGATTTGGTAAAAGCTTTGCTCGAATATAAACGTTATAAAGAAATGTCTGAAGAATTGAGCTTTATGGAATCTAATATGAGAAATTATAACTTTAGAGGAAATTTTGAATATGACAGCAAAGAATCAGCAACAAATTATGAAACATTATTAAGGAATATTACAATATATGATTTAATGAAAGCATTTAAAAAAGTTCTACTCGATAGAGTCGAACAACCTGTTCATCAAATCCAAAAGTGGAATGTTACAATTGAAGAACAAATGGATTACATTTCAAAAAAACTTAAAGAAAAAACACAAATCACTTTTCATGAACTGATGAAAGAAATGAAAAATAAAATCAGAATAATTGTAACATTCATTGCCATGTTAGAGATGGTAAAATCTGGTCAAATAGGTTTGAAAGAATCTTCGGGATTTAATGATTTCATAATCTATGGATTAAACAATGGATAATGCATACATATCAGTTGTAGAAGCATTGATTTTTGCAGCAGACGATCCAATTCCTGCTAAAGAAATTATTAATGCAATTAAAGAAATTGATGGAGCTGATATTGAAATTACAGAAGAAGATGTGGAAAAAACTGTAGACCAATTAAATGAAAAATATAACCAAAACGGAAATGCTTTTGTTATTCTTAAAATTGCTAACGGATATGTTTATGCTACAAAACCAGACCATGCAAAATATGTCGGGTATTTATCTACAGAAAAAAGCAAAAGAAGATTAAGTCAAGCTGCACTGGAAACACTGGCTATCATTGCTTATAAACAACCAATTACAAAACCAGAACTTGAATTAATTAGAGGAGTAAACTCAGATTATACATTGAATACATTGCTCGAAAAAAATTTAATTACAATTCAGGGAAGAGCCGATACTGTTGGAAGACCTCTTCTTTATGTTACAACAGATGAATTCCTGAAATATTTTGGCTTAAGAAATATTTCTGATTTGCCCAAACCCCGAGAAATTGAAGAGATTATGAAAGATGAAGATTTTCAGGAACAAAAAAGAAGAATTATGATGAACGAAGTAGAAGAAAACTTAGAAGAAGATTCTCATTCAGATTCTGAAGGTGATGAAGAAAATGAAAATGCGTTTGAATAAATTTATTGCAGAATGTGGTATAGCTTCGAGAAGAAAATCTGAAAGTTTTATTCTTGAAGGACGAGTTGCTGTTAATGGTAAATCTGTAAATCAGCTTTCGTTCGTTATTGATACAGATAATGATATTGTTACACTCGACGGTGAAAAATTAAAATTAGAAAAGAAAGTTTATTTTTTATTGAATAAACCTAAAGGTTATATCACAACAACAAGTGATGAAAAGAAAAGAAAAAAAGTAACTGATTTAATTAACACTCAGCATAAAATATTTCCAGTTGGTCGTCTCGATTACGATACTACCGGCGTTTTAATTTTAACTAATGACGGTGATTTTGCAAACTTTTTAACTCACCCTTCAAATCAAATTCCAAGAGAATACAAGGTATTATTGAATCGAGATTTAGAAGTTAAGGACAAAGAAAAATTATTAACAGGAATTTATCTCGACAAAAGAAAAAGCAAATTTGAAGAAATCAATTTTTTTCGAAAAGGGGATTATAAAAAAATCAAAGTTACTACAGTTGAAGGGAGAAATCGTTTTGTGAAAAGAATGTTTGGTGCATTAGGTTATCATGTCGAAGAACTTGAACGCATTCGATTTGGAACTTTTACACTTCAAAATCTTCCAAGAGGAAGTTATAGAAAATTAAGCTTTACAGAAATTCAGAATGTGTATAAAACTTATGGTAGATAAGGTATTATTAATTACATTTTTATTTGCAACATTCGCTTTTGCTCAAAAAGATACTTTAGATAAAAAGAATACTTCTAATTTTTATTCATTAAATGAACTTCGAGAACAATTAGATGATTCTTTTAATGACCCAAGTTTTAATAATTCTTTTTGTGGTGCATATATTCGCTCATTAAAAACCGGCGATGTAATCTATAAAAGAAATGCAGATAAACTTTTTGTACCTGCATCAAATATGAAATTATTTACTTCTTCGGCAGCACTAATTCTTTTAGGATATAATTATGTTTATGAAACTAATCTATATGCGAATGGAATTATTAAAAATGGTGTGCTGCAAGGAGATTTAATAATTCAGGGAACAGGTGACCCAACAATTTCTAATCGCTTTTTTCCGGGAAATACTACAAATATATTTGAACAATGGGCTGATAGTTTGCTTGCAAAAGGAATTACTCAAATTGAAGGAAATATTTTTGGGGATGATTCATATTTCGATAATATTGGACTGGGGAAAGGCTGGTTATCGGATTATGAATCTTTCTGGTTTTCTGCTCCTTCGGGTGCTCTCAGCTTTAATGATAATTCAATTGAAATCACAATTACTCCAGGAGAATTAAATTTTCCAGCAAATATTAAAATTAATCCTGATACAAAATATGTTACTGTAATCAGCAAAGTATTAACTGTTAGTAATTCAGAAGAACAAACTATTAAAGTATCAAGACTGAGAGGAACAAACTTAATAAGCATAACAGGAAAGATTAAGAAAAATTCTAAGCCAGTTGTCGAAAATATTTCTATTTCAGATCCAACTATGTTTTTTTTGACAGTCTTTAAAGAAGTTCTTGAGAAAAAAGGGATTATTGTTAAAGGTAAAATTGGTAGTGTTAATACTTCAGAAAAAATTATTATCTATCAGAATCTAATCCCATTAATCAACCATCAATCAGTCCCATTAAGAATGATTATTAAAGAATTGAATAAAAACAGTAATAATTTTTATGCAGAGCAAATATTAAAAACTATTGGTTTAGAAATTTATGGTTATGGAACATCCGAAAATGGAATTAAAGCATGCAAAGATTTATTTAACCAGATTGGAATTAACATAGATAATCTTGTTATGGTTGATGGCTCAGGTTTATCGCAATTAAATCTTGTTACACCTCGTCAAATTGTAAATCTGTTGAGTTACATGTATAAATCAAATGTTTTTAACTACTTTTATGATTCACTTCCAATTGCAGGGGTTGATGGAACTCTTTCTGATAGAATGATAAAAACAGCTGCTCAAAATAATGTTAGAGCTAAAGCTGGATTTAGTGCTTACAGTTCTTCTCTCTCTGGTTATGTTAAAACAGTTTCAGGAGAATATTTAGCATTTTCTATACTAATCAACAATTTTTTATCACCTTCAAGCCTGGTAAACTACATTCAAGATAATATCTGCAATAAATTGGCAAATTTTGTAAGAAATTAATGGAGGATAATTTGGAAAACTTCAATTTTGAACAAGAGTATAATTCATTAATTCAAAGACGTTATGAAGAACTAAACGAACTTATTTCAAAAGGCATTCTTCCTTATGCTTATAGTTATGATGTAAATAATTATTCAATGAATATTAAAAATAATTATGTGAATTATGAAGGCAAGGATGTTAGAATTGCAGGCAGAATCATGACTTTAAGAAGAATGGGGAAAGCTACATTTGCTCACATTCAGGATAATGAAGGAAGAATACAAATCTACTTGAAAAAAGATGACCTCGGTGATATTTATGATATCTTTAAACTTCTTGATATTGGCGATATAATCGGTGTTGAAGGATATGTTTTTAAAACAAAAACAGGAGAAATTTCTGTCCATTGCAAATCATATCAATTGCTTGCTAAATCATTAAGACCAATTCCAATTGCTAAAGAGGTAATAGATGAAAATGGAAATAAAATTATTTACGATCAGTTTGCAGATAAAGAACTCCGCTACAGACAGCGATATGTTGATTTGATTGTTAATCCGGATGTTAAAAAAGTTTTTATTACAAGAGCTAAAATTATTACTGAATTAAGAAAATTTTTAGACAGTAATAATATTCTTGAAGTGGAGACTCCTGTCCTTCAACCTTTGTATGGCGGAGCAACTGCAAGACCATTTATAACTCATCACAATGCTCTTGATATTGACCTTTATTTGAGAATTGCAGATGAACTTTATCTTAAAAGATTAATTGTTGGTGGTTTTGATGGTGTTTATGAAATTTCTAAGGATTTCCGAAATGAAGGAATGGACAAAACTCATAATCCAGAATTTACAATGCTTGAATTATATGTTGCATATAAAGATTACTTCTGGATGATGGATTTTGTTGAAAAGATGATTTCTGCTGTTTGTGTAAATGTTTTTGGAAAAACAGAATTTGAAATTGAAGGCAATAATATAAATTTTAATCCTCCTTGGAAAAGAATTTCTATGGTTGATGAATTAAAAAATTATACAGGTATTGATGTTCTGACTGCATCATATGAAGAATTAGTAAAAGCTGTTAAGCAAAGAGGAATTGAAATTAAAGGTGGTGAAAGCAAAGGTAAATTAATTGATGAACTATTTGAAGTAACAATTCAACCGCAGCTAATTCAACCAACTTTTGTTATGGATTATCCAATTGAACTTTCCCCCCTTGCAAAAAAACATCGAAGTAAAGAAGGTCTTGTTGAACGATTTGAAGGTTTTGTGCTTGGAAGAGAAATTTGCAATGCATTCAGCGAATTGAATGATCCAATTGACCAGAGAAAGAGATTTGAAGAACAGGCTAAGATGAGAGAAGCTGGCGATGAAGAGGCACATCAGATAGATGAAGATTTTTTAAGAGCTCTTGAATATGGAATGCCCCCGACTGCTGGTTTAGGAATAGGAATTGATAGATTGGTAATGCTGCTTACGAATCAACCATCAATTCGTGATGTAATTTTATTTCCACAAATGAAGCCAGAAAAATAAATAAGATGAAAAAAAATTTATTGAAATATTCACCAGCTGTAATCATTACATTACTTCTTGGAATTTATATTGGTTTGCAGCTTAATAGATTTTTGACAACCAGACAAAATTTACAAATCAAGAAATTAGAAAATGTTTTAAGATATACCGAGAGCTTTTACATTGATACACTTAAAAGAGAAAAACTTGTTGAAGATGCTATTGAAGGAATGTTCAGTAATCTTGACCCGCATACAGTTTATATTTCGCCTCAAGAACAACAAGTATCAGAAGAAGAATTTCGCGGAAACTTTGAAGGTATTGGTATAGAGTTTCAGATAATTAAAGATACTGTTGTTGTAGTTTCACCAATTACAGGAGGACCGAGTGAATTAGTCGGAATACTTTCAGGCGACAGAATTATAAAAATAAATGGTAAAAGTTGCATTGGTTTTACCAATGAACAAGTGATTAAATCACTTAGAGGTAAAAAAGGAACAAAAGTTGAAGTTACGGTATATCGTCCCTCAGTTGGAAAGCAAATAAATTTTAGTATTGTGAGAGATACTATAAATATCTACTCGGTCAATGCATCCCTAATTTATAATAAAGATATTGGATACATAAGCTTAAACAGATTTGCCGAAACTTCAACAAAAGAAATGATTGATGCATTGAAAAAATTATATTCATCCGGAATGAAAAAACTCGTTCTCGATTTAAGAAATAATCCTGGTGGATATCTTGAACAAGCAGTTCAAATAGCTGATTTATTTATTGATGATAAAAAATTAATTGTTTACACAAAAGGAAGATTAGATGAATTCAATGAAGAATATCGAGCAGAAAAAGAATATCCATATGAAAAAATTCCTTTGATAGTTCTTGTTAATCGTGGTTCTGCTTCTGCAAGTGAAATTGTAGCAGGTGCAATTCAAGATTGGGATAGAGGATTAATTGTTGGCGAAACAACTTTTGGCAAAGGCTTGGTTCAGCGTCAAATTGTTTTGCCAGATAATTCAGCAGTTAGAATCACAATAGCAAAATATTATACTCCTTCAGGCAGAGCTATACAAAGAAGTTATAAAGACAAAAAAAATTATTACAAAGAACTTTATGAAAGAGTTGAATTTGATTCAAATAATGTTGACCATTCTCTTGAAAAGAATAATTCGAAAGAAATATATAAAACAAAAAATGGACGAAAAGTACATGCCGGGAATGGAATCACACCTGACTATATTGTAGAAAATTATAAGGATTCTGAATTCTCAATAGAACTAAGGAAAAATAATCTCTACTATCTTTATGTAAGAAAATATATGGATAAAAAAGGAGAAGTTTTAAGACAAATATATAAGCATGATATGCAAAAGTTTATTCGTGAATTTAATTTTTCAGAAGATGATATGAAAACATTTATCGATTTTGTTAAAGAACAGAAAATAAAATTTAATTATGATGATTATCTGAAAGATAAAGAAATTACAAAAACAAGATTAAAAGCATTTGTTGCAAGAGATATATATAGAGATGAAGGCTGGTATTCAGTTATCTTAATGAGTGATAGACAGTTTCAAAAAGCAATTCAACATTTTAAAGAAGCTGAAGAAATGATAAGGTGAAATTTTGATTAAAAGTTTATATGTAAATAAAGAAAAAAATATTTTAATAAATAAAAAAGCCGTTCATAGATTAGTGCATTTTATCAAAAATGAATTCAATCTTTCTATAAAAAATTTGGAAATAAACTTTGTAAAACCAGATACAATTTTAACTATTAACAAAAATTATTTGAACCATGATTATTTGACCGATGTTATTTCCTTTAATTATTCAGATGAAAATTATAATTTAGATGCAGAGATATTTATATGTTGTGAAGCAGCAAAAGAAAATGCTAAAATTTATAAAGTGAAATATGAAGATGAATTAAGAAGATTGATTATTCACGGGATATTGCATTTGATAGGTTATGATGATATTAAAACATCACAAAGAAAAAAAATGAAACAGATAGAAGATTTACTTGTTAAAAGGACAAAAAAATTAGGAGAATTAACTAAATAGTATGAATTCAAAAATTGTTGACATATTAACAAAAATACTTGAAGGCATTGGACAGGGTTATACAATTGAAGAATTGAATCAAAATTTTATGAAAAAGAAAAAATATGATAAGCAAACTTTAAGTATTGCATTCAGCTTACTTTTTGATAAAATTACGTTTGAAAAAAGTAAATTAGAAAATGAATCCAGGAATAAAACCGGGGTAAGATTTTTAACAGAAGAAGAAAAAGAAATCTTAGGAACTGACAATTATAATTATCTATTGCATCTTTATAATGTAGGTTTAATTAATTCTGAAACAATGGAAGAGATACTTGACCAGATTTTTTTATTCCCTGAAAACCAAATAACAAAAAATGATATTAATTGGTTAGTTCTGTTATCGATTATAGATAATCACATGATAGTTCCACCTGGCAGCAGGGTTCTTTTATATACTTCCGATTCAGTCAATTAATGGTGAAAATAATGGGCAAAGACTTAATTGTTGTGGAGTCTCCCTCCAAAGCAAAAACTATAAATAAGTATGTTGGAAATAAATATATTGTCGAAGCTACGGTTGGGCATATTAAAAATTTGCCTAAAACAAAATTAGGCATAGACATTGAAAATAATTTTCAACCTAATCTTGTCGTAATTCGTGGCAAAAGCGATATAATAAAAAAAATTAAAAGTCTTGCTGATAAGTCAAATAAAATATTTATTGCTACAGACCCTGATAGAGAAGGAGAAGCAATTGCTCAAGATGTTGCAGATATTCTAGATGGAAAAAACAAAGAAAAAATTCATCGAGTACTTTTTAATGAGATTACAAAAAAAGCTGTTAACGAAGCACTTCAAAATCCACTAAAGATTGATGCTAAACTTGTAAGTTCTCAAAGGGCTCGTAGAGTGATGGATAGAATCATTGGCTATAAAGTAAGTCCATTTCTCTGGAAAGCTGTCATAGATTCATACGGTAGTTCATTATCTGCTGGAAGAGTTCAATCTGTTGCACTTAGATTAATTTGTGAAAGGGAAGAGGAGATAGAGAAGTTTATCCCAACAGAATACTGGTCAATCACAGCAGTATTCACTACAGAATCAGGAGAAGAAATTAAAGCAAAACTTTTTGAGGTAGATGGGAAACAAATTAAAATTCCTCCTAAACCAGAGATGACAGAGGATGAATGGAATGAATTTTTGAAAACTAATTTTGCAATAACCAAGAAAGATTTAGCTGAAGAAATCGTAAATAAAATTAGAAATATTAATCAATATATTATTGCCGATGTTAATAAAAAAGAATTTCGAAAAAATCCCTATCCGCCGTTTATTACAAGTACATTGCAAGTTGAAGCTTCAAGACAGCTAAGATTTCGTCCCCGCAGAACAATGATGATTGCTCAGCAACTTTATGAAGGTGTTGAAATTGGAAGCGATGGTTTAACAGGTTTAATTACTTATATGAGAACAGATTCTACTCGTTTGAGTGATGAAATTCTAAATGATGCAAGAATTTTTATTAAAGAAAATTTTGGTGAAGAATATCTTCCTGAAAAGGCAAGAACATATGAATCAAAAAAGAAAAATGTTCAAGATGCACACGAAGCTATTCGCCCAACTTCTCTTAAATACACTCCCGAATATGTTAAACCTTATTTAGATGAATCGCAATATAAATTATATGAATTAATATGGAAAAGATTCATTGCATCACAAATGGAATCAGCAAGAATTGAAAGTACAACAGTTAACATAAAAGCTAATGAATATTTGTTTAGAGCTTCGGGTACTACAGTCTTGTTTGATGGATTTCTTAAACTTTATGATGAATCGAAAGAAGATGCAACAGATGAAAATGGAAATGGATATAAGATTCCAGCTAAATTAAATGTAAATCAATCATTAAATCTAATTGAGATTACACCTAATCAACATTTTACAAAACCACCTGCACGATATACAGAAAGTTCATTAATTAAAGAACTTGAAAGCAATGGAATTGGAAGACCAAGTACATATGCTTTAATTGTAAGTACAATAATTGATAGAAATTATGTTGAACAGGTTGATAGAAAATTGATTCCTACACCGCTTGGTAGAAAAGTCAATGATATTTTAATAAAAAATTTCCCAAACATTTTCGATGTTGGATTTACAGCTAAGATGGAAGAAGAATTAGATTCAATAGCAGAAGGAGAAATTGATTATATCAAAGTCTTGAATGATTTTTATAAACCTTTTTCGGAAACATTAAGTAAAGTAGAAGCAAATTTAGAAAAAATAAAATGCGATAAATGCGGCTCTGATATGGAATTGAAAATAGGCAGATATGGAAAATTTTTAGCATGTACAAATTATCCTGAGTGCAAAAACATTAAATCCTTAAAAGAATTGAATAACGAAAATAATGAACCTAAATTTACTGGCGAGACATGTCCCAAATGTGGTTCAAGAACAGTTTTCCGAGAAGGTAAATTTGGAAGATTTATTGGCTGTGAAAAATATCCTGAGTGTGATTATACAAAAGTAATTACTACTGGCATTCAATGTCCAAAATGCAAAGAAGGAGAATTAACTGCTCGTAAAACAAAAAAGGGAAGATTATTCTATAGCTGCAGTAGATACCCTGATTGCGATTATGCCACATGGAAACTTCCAAAATCTGAAAACGAAGTAATTTCAGAAGAGGAAGAATTTATTTAATTTATAGTGGCTTAAATGACAAATAACATTTCAAAAATAATTGAAAATTTTTTAACTGAACTCTCTGGTGTTGCACGAGTTTCAGAAAACACACTTACAGCTTACAAAAGTGACCTGAATGATTTTGTTCAATTTTGTAATGAATGTGAAATAACATCTATAAACCAGATTAATGAACGACATATTAAATCTTACTTAATGATTTTAAATGAAAAGAAGTATTCAAAAAGCTCGGTTGCCAGAAAATTATCAGCACTTCGAAAATTATTTGATTTCGGTATAAAAAATGATATAATTAATAGTAATCCTGTAAAAAAAATTTCTAATCCAAAAATTCAGAGAAAACTCCCAGAAACAATAAGCAGTAATTTTTATGAAGAAATTTTAATTACAATAGAAAAGAAAATTAAAAATCCAGAGCAGAGGAAAAGAAATAAAGCTATATTTGAACTGTTGTATGGATGTGCATTACGTGTTTCAGAATTATGCAATCTGAATATCGAAGATGTTGATATTAAAAAAATGAATATAAGAATCTTGGGAAAAGGTTCTAAAGTAAGAATAGTTCCTTTGGGAACTAAATCACTTCCAATAATTCGGGATTACATTAATTCTCGAAATGATAATAATAATAATGCTTTATTTGTGGACGATGAAGGGAGGAGAATAAATCGTTTTTTTGTTTATAGATTGGTTAAGTATTTTTTAAAAGAAATTGAAATAAAAAGGAAAAGTCCGCATATACTTCGACATAGTGCTGCTACACATATGCTGGATAGAGATGCAGATTTATTAGCAGTCAAAGAAATTCTTGGTCATGAAAATTTATCAACAACACAAATTTATACTCATGTTAGTATAGAACGGCTTAAAAAAATATATAAACAAGCCCATCCAAAATCATTAAAGGAGTAGTTATGAATATTAAAATTACATCACGAAAATTCAGAGCTAAAGAATCATTAAAAAATTTTATCAAGGAAGAAATTAAATCCTTAGAAAAATTCAATGATCAAATTCTTGATGTTGATGTAATTCTAAGTTATACAAAACCTGAGGATAGTATAAAAACTGCAGAAATAATTTTACAAATTCCACACAAGACAATCTCAGTGGCTCAATCTAGTGATGATTTTGAAAAGTCTGTTAGTGGTGCTGTTGATAAATTAGTTAGACAACTTGAAAAGGTGAAAACAAAAAGAATAGCCAGGAAAAGGTCATGAAACTTGATGATAGAAATATCACAAGAAAAGAAAGTATTACTGTCGACTTTTTCTTTAAGAATACAAAAGACAGATTTAAATTACGGCTTCTTAATGAAGAGGTTGGTTTTGATAGATTAATTAAAGACCAGAATCTTCATCGTCCTGGTTTACCACTTGCAGGATTTTTAGATTTATTTGCTTACAACAGGATTCAGATATTCGGCAATACCGAGATGAGTTATCTTCATAATCTGAAAACAGAAGAAAAAAGAAAATCGCTTGAAAATATTTTTAAGTTTAATATCCCTTGTGTGATTATTACAAATGGCAATTTACCACCTCCCGAAATGCTTGAATTAGCAAATCAGTATAAAATTCCAATATTTGGTTCAGATTATTCAACTACAAAATTAATTTATTTGATTGGAGATTTCTTAGATGACCAATTTGCCCCAAGAATAACCATTCACGGTTCCTTTGTTGATGTTTATGGAGTTGGAATTTTATTTACTGGAAAGTCTGGAATAGGCAAAAGCGAAGTAGCTTTAGACTTAGTGGAAAGAGGTCATAGACTTGTAGCTGATGATGTTGTAATTCTTACAAAAAAAGGAGAAGGAATTTTAATGGGTTCAGGTACAGAACTGGTAAAACATTTTATGGAGTTACGTGGGATTGGTATTGTAGATGTAAGAAGTATGTTTGGAGTAAGAGCTATTAGATTTCAGAAAAGATTAGAAATAATAGTTGAACTTGAAATCTGGAATGAAAAAGAGGATTATACAAGAACTGGTCTGGATGATAATTATATGAAAATACTTGATGTAGAAATACCTTATATCAAACTACCAATTATTCCCGGGAAAAATATTACTGTAATCTCAGAAATAATTGCAATTAATTATTTGTTAAAGCATTATGGATACGATGCAGCTAAAGTTTTTCACGAGAGATTAGTAACTCTAATTAAACAAAAAGGAGAAAATTTTGACAGGACAGTTCAATATTTTGAACATGATTTTGAATAAAATTTAATAAAATTATTTATTGACACACAGATATTCATTTATTATTTTCGCACCACAAGTTTAGATATGAAAAAATTTTACTACTTTTCAAAATCAAAGCTCAAATTTGTAGAAATACAGAACTTTTATAAAAAGTTTGTATTTCTTGTTGTCTTTTTTTCTGTTCTGATTTCATTTTTTTTGTTTGGAACTTACTTTGTTTTTAATGAGTTTCTAAATCCAGATTCAGAAATCAGAGCATTAAAAAGGACAAACAAAGAGCTTAAAGAAAAACTTTACCAGATGGTAGAGCGTTATAAAAGTTTAGATGAACGTTTATCTAAACTTTCAGAAATGAGCCATGATTTAAGATTGGCTGCTAATCTAGAACCAATAGTTTATGATAAAGAAATTTATGGTACTGGAGGGTCTTCATTTACACCATTAACTAGTAATAGTCCAAGCGAACTTTCTGCTTTCCTTGATAAACTTGATTCTTATATTAATAAAGTATCTTTAAAAATTAAATTAGAAAAAGATAATTACGAAGAAATTTCTAATAAATTTAAAGAAAATGAAAAATTATTTGAATCAATACCTGCGATAAAACCTTGTTCGGGAACAATTGCTGATGATTTTGGTATGAGGGTTCATCCAATTCTAAAAATTAGAAGAATGCATAATGGAATAGACATAATTACAGATGTAGGGACAAATGTTTATGCTCCAGGTGCTGGGGTTGTAGATTTTATTGGAAACAGAAGCGGTTTTGGTTTAACCCTGGAAATCGACCATGGTTTTGGATATAGAACAATTTATGCGCATTTATCAAGTGTAAAAGTAAAATTAGGACAAAAAATTAGCCGTGGTGATATAATTGCTAAGACTGGCAATTCTGGATTTCTGACTACAGGACCACATTTGCATTATGAGGTTCGACACGATGGAATTGCTCTTAATCCATTGAATTTTATTTTAGAAGATGTTAATCTTTTTGATATTGTAAAAAAATAAGGAGGGATTAAAACTATGATCTGGACCGTCGAATTAGCTTCTTATTTAGATGACGCTCCATGGCCTGCAACAAAAGAAGAATTAATAGATTATGCAGAACGTATTGGTGCTCCAATTGAAGTAATTGAAAACCTCCAGGAATTGGAGGATTCTGATGAACCTTACGAATCAATTGAAGATATCTGGCCTGACTATCCCAGCGACGAAGATTTCTTCTACACAGACGATGATGAATTCAAATCATAATTATGAATTACGACTGGGGTAATGTAATAGAGCAAAGTCAGGCTAAAGAAATATTAATTAACTTCTTCGAATCAAGGCGTGTACCACACGCCTTGATTTTTAATGGCTTGGAAGGAATTGGAAAATATTTTACAGCACTTCAGTATGCTCAAATATTATATTCAAGTTACCCTGAGTCTATTAAGTTAAATGCAATAAAAAAAATAGAAAACCTCCAAGAACCATTTGTTAAATTAATTTTTCCTTTACCACGAGCCAAAGGAGAAACATCCGAAGATTCTTCAATAGATAAATTAACAAAAGAACAAATAGAATTAATTCAAACAGAATTAAGTAAAAAAATTCTAAATCCTTATTATAAAATTTATTTGGAAGATGCTAATACAATTAAGATAAACAGCATTAGAGAAATAAAAAAATTTATTGAATATGAATATGAAGATGCACCATTAAGATTTATTTTTATTCTGGATGCAGATTTAATGAATGAACAAACTCAAAATGCATTATTGAAAAATTTAGAAGAACCACCAGATGGTATAATTTTTTTCATAATAACTTCTAACATTGATAAATTACTTCCAACTATTCAATCGAGATGCTGGATAATTAATTTTAATCCATTAAGTGAGATAGCTGTAGAAAAAATATTAACTGATTATTTTAATATTGATGTCGATACTTCAAAGAAAGCCGCACATTTTTCTGATGGTTCAGTTCAAAAAGCACTTTTATTAATTGAAAAAGACTTTGATACATTGTTAGAAAAAGTAATCTCAATTCTTAGATATAGCATTGGGAAAAGATATTCAACAGCTTATCAGGAATTACTTGCTTCTATGTCTTATAATTCTCACGAGGAATTGAAAATTATAATTAGTTTGATAAAAGTATGGCTTGATGATGTAATGAAAGGGAAATTTCAAAATAATAATTATTATTTCAAAGATTATAGAGATACAATTGATAAATTTAATCTGAAATTTGGGAATGCAAACATAATTGAATTATATAATAAATTAGAATTACTCGAAGAAAACTGCGATAAAAATCTAAACTTGAATGTATTATCGCTTAATCTTATATTTGAATTAGCTTCATTATCAATTGGGAATTAATGGTGTCTCATATAAATTTACCTAATTCAGAAAATATAACTCTTATTAAAGAAAAAAATCTTAATGATAAGAAAAATCATAATAGCTACCAATCTTTAATAATAAAGAAACTTTATGATTTCAATGCTAATGTCAGCAGTTGTTTTTATTGTAATAATGTATTAGAACAAAAAGTCCCATTTGATAAAAGAAATATTATTGAAGTTAAATGTAATGGTTTATTAAGTTGTAATTTTTGTATGGTTCCACCTGAATTTTCTGAAGATTTGTATCCAGAAGATTTTATAATTGTGAAACAAGACGATTGCTTAGAAATTGCACAGGTTAAGTTATTAGGTGAAATTGTCAGACTCAAAAGAAGTTCTTTAGGATTAATAGATGAACCTTTGCCTGAAGTTGTAAGAAAATGTACTTCTGATGACTTAGAAAAAGTAAGAAAAAATTTGTCGGATGAAGAAAGAGCTATTCCAATATTTCAAAAATCAATTGAAAAACATAATCTTGAGATGAAGCTAATTAATGTTCATTTCCAGTTTGATAGAAAAAAATTATTTTTCTTTTATACAGCTGACGGCAGAGTTGACTTTAGAGAATTAGCAAAAGATTTAGCTGCAGAGTTTAAGACAAGAATAGAATTAAGACAAATTGGGGTTCGTGATGAAGCAAAGAAAATTGGTGGCATAGGAACTTGCGGCCGTGAATTTTGTTGCTCGGCATTCTTAAACAGCTTCAAAAGAATCACAACTCAGTTAGCGACAGAACAAAATTTACTTTCAAGTATGGGAAAATTAAGTGGTCCATGTGGAAAGCTTAAATGTTGCCTTTCATTTGAAGTTGATACATAAAAAACGCACATAATGTATATTATGTAAACTAATTAATAGTTTATTAAATAACACCACCGAATTTTAAATACAAATAAATAATTATCAATAATAAAACCAACCAGAATATTGGGCTCCTCCCTTTTATTCGATGTCTTCTTTTTCTTTGAAATCCTAATCTTCGTCGTAGTCGTTCTTCTGGATCTTTATCAGGGTCATAATATCTTGGGATATACTCAAATTCTTTTGGTTTTGGTCTTTTCATTAACATATTAATTTGATATTATTTTTAACTCATTATTTAATATAGAGATTTCTACTTTTTCAGCATTTTCTGAAATAATTTCACCATCTGTATGAATTAATGCAGGTTCTTGTATTAATATTTTTGCATTTGTGAATTTTAATAAAGATGCTTCTTTTACTTCATCTAATTTGTTAAACAAAGCCTTAGGAAGAGAATTTAATATTTTTAATGTAGATACAGAATCAATAATACAAATATCTAATTTGTTATCATTAATTTTAGCATCTGGAGTTAAATAAAAACCTCCACCAGTAGTAAATCCATTGCCAATTGCTACCAATAATTTTTTCCCACAAAGTTTTTTATTATTATCTAATTCAATTTCTACATTAATATCTTTTCTTTTAATTAATGCTAATATAACTGCGTAAAGATAAGAAATTAAACCAGATAAATGCTTTGATTTCTGATTAATCATAGCTACTAAAGCATCGAACCCAATTCCGAGACTATTAATAAATCTATGTGATTTTTTTATCGAGCTTCCATTTTCATAAATAACACTTTGTCCAATATCAAAAGAATAATGTTTAGTACTGTTAAATATTAAATCTAAGTTATGATTTATATCATTATATAAATTAAGATTTCTTGCGAAGTCATTTCCTGTCCCTATCGGGAGCAAGCCTATAGTATTTAATGAAGTAATATCTATCCCATTTATTAATTCATTTAAAGTGCCATCCCCTCCAACTGATATAAGGTGTGTAAAGCTTTTTGATAATTTCCTTACTATTTCACTAATATGGCCAGGAGATTGTGATATTTCTATATGATGATTTATTCTTTTTTTAGCCAAATATTTTTTGATTGTATCAATTACTTTTGCTCCACGCCAGTTACCAGCAGCAGGATTAATAAGAATTAAATAACTTTTTTCACCAATTCTATTCATTTTTCAATTCATTATTGCTTCTACAAAATCTTTAGGAGAGAATGTTTGTAAATCTTCAATCCCCTCGCCTACTCCAATATATTTTATAGGAATATTTTTTTCGGAAGCTATTCGGAAAACAATACCACCTTTAGCAGTTCCATCTAATTTTGTAATTATCAAGCCAGTTATTTTTGAATATTTTTCAAATTCATTAACTTGATATAAAGCATTTTGTCCAGAAGTGCCATCTATAACTAAAAAAATTTCATTTGGTGCGTAAGGTAATAAGTTATTTATCACTCTTTTAATTTTACCAAGTTCTTCCATTAAATTTTTATGTGTGTGCAATCTGCCTGCGGTGTCAATAATAACAATATCAGAAAGATTATTTTGTGCAGCTTTTATAGTATCAAAGGCTACTGCAGAAGGGTCTTTTGTTTCAGAACTAATTATCTCAACTCCCGCTCTTTTAGCCCATATTTCTAATTGTTCATTTGCAGCAGCTCTAAAAGTATCAGCTGAACCAATTGTAACCTTTAGCCCTGAGTTCCTAAAGTTGTATGCTAACTTTCCTATTGTAGTAGTTTTACCTGAACCATTTACACCTATTATTAAAATTACAAATGGCTTATATTTTTCTATTTCATATTGTTCATTATTATTAATGTTAATTAATGACAATAGTTCTGATTTTATAATATCTTTAAGCTTATCAAAATCTCTTTCGGATTCTTTAAGTAATAGGGTTCGAGCTTTTTTTATTATTTTTTCTGTAGTTGAAATTCCAATATCACTTGAAATAAGAATTTCCTCGATTTCTTCTAAAGTTGATTCATCAATAACAGCTTTTCTTGTAATTGTCTCTGTTATTTTATTGAATATGTTATTGCGAGTCTTTGTTAAACCTTCTTTTAGTTTTTTGAAATTTATATTTCCAAATAATTTCATTTTGATACCTGTTTAATAGTTTCATAAGCTCTTAATGAGTAACCTATTACAGATAATATGCTTAAAGCAGTACTTAAATAAAAAAATACTTTATAAAGCCAAAATATTTTATTTACTCCAAGAATTGTTAAGAATAAAAAAATACCTATCGTTAGAACTGTTATCTTTCCAAGCATATTTGAAGGTAGAACTTTCCCAATTTTTTTGCTTACATAAATTCCACCTAGAAAAATAATTAAATCTCTTAAAAAAATTATCCAGAAATAAATAGATACAATTTCATTTTGAAGATAAAGTTGAATAGCAATAATTATAATAAAAAGTTTATCTGCTAATGGGTCGATAATTTTTCCAAATTCAGTAATGCAATTTTTTTTACGTGCAATGTAGCCATCTAAGAAATCACTGATATATGCAATGATAATGATTACTAAAATTAATTTACGATTAATAGGACTTGTGTTTAAGTTTTGAAGAAAATAAAAAGCTGGTATTGATAATAATAACCTGAAAAAACTTAGAGTATTTGGGATGTTAATTATATTTTCAAAAAAATATTTGGGAAATAAGTTCATAGTTAATTATCATATTCTTCTTTTGTCAAACCTAATTCTACTGGAACGGGATAATTTCCTGAAAAACATGCTGTACAAAAATTATCTTTTGAATGGTCTACCATTGCTTCAAGCATTTCATCAATTGTTAAGTATTCAAGGCTATCGACTTCTAAATACTGTCTTATTGCTTCAATATCGCCGTTAAATTTGTTGGCAATTAATTCATTAGCAGATGGGAAATCCATTCCATAGTAGCATGGACTAATAATTGGAGGAGAAGAAATCCTTAGATGTATTTCTTTAGGTTTAGCTTCCCTAAGCAATTTAACTAATTGTTTTGAAGTAGTTCCACGCACAATAGAATCATCTACAATAACTACTGTTTTATCTTCAAGTACACCTTTAACGGTATTAAATTTAATTTTTACTCCAATCTCTCTTGCTTTTTGTCCTGGCAATATAAAAGTTCTTCCAATATAGTGGCTTCTAATTAAACCAATTTCTAATCTTGATGGTATCCCCTGCTTTGCTAATTGAGTTTGATAACCAATTGCTGCAGTATTTGAGCTATCAGGGACACTAATAACAATTACTTTATCTCCGTCTTTATCAATTACAGGATGTTTTTCTGCCAAAACTTTACCGAGTTTCCTTCTTAATTTATCAACACTTGCTCCAAATATTTTACTATCTGGTCTGGAAAAATAAATATACTCAAATATACAGTGTTTGATTTCCCTATTTTCAAAATGAATTTTATACGATTTAATATTTCCATTTATCAAGGTTTCGTTGTCAATTACCACCAATTCATTAGGTTTTACATCACAAATATAATCAGCAGAAATGATATCAAAAGCACAAGTTTCCGAAGCAACAATATAAGAACCATTCAATTTCCCTATTGAAAGAGGACGAAAACCCTGAGGATCACGAGCTGCTATTAATTTATCATCAGTTAATATCACCAGACTATAAGCACCTTCAATTTGCCGAAGTGCTTCGATAATCTGCTCAGTTTGATTTTCTAATTTGCTTCTTGCTATAAGATGGAGTATAACTTCTGTATCACTCGTTGTTTGAAATATTGCCCCATCTCCTACAAGTTTTTCTCTTAATGCTTTAGCATTTGTTAAATTACCATTATGTGCAATTGCAATATTACCTGATTTATAATTTACAACAAATGGTTGAATATTTTTTTTAGAATCAGCTGCTCCTGTTGTAGAATATCTATTGTGTCCTATAGCAGCATTGCCGGTTAATAAATTTTCGAAAATTTCTTGATTATAGACTTCAGATACAAGTCCAAAATTTTTATGGACATTAAAAACTTTCCTTCCCTTTTCATTTATATCTGCTGTTACAATCCCAGTAGCTTCTTGCCCGCGATGTTGTAAAGCATGAAGACCATAATAGGTTTTAATTGCTGCATCATTGCAACCAAAAATACCAAATACACCACAAAAACATTTAGGTTTATCATTCATAATAAAAAAATATTTTTTGTTTTGAAATATAAATTTAATGTGGATTATATAAAAATGAACTAAAAATATATGAAATTAAGATTGAAAGAATTATGAAATTATTTTTTAATCATTTATGAAAATTTATAATTCGTAATTTTATTTGTAGAGAAATTATAAAGCATAATAAATAGATTTATTATGTGTTAATGAAGATTATATAAAGTTAAGAATTTCTTTTTTATTACATAATACGCGATTGAAAAATATAACAAAGTCAACAAAAATATATTTATTATTTCTGGAATTATATGTTCAATTTTAGATCCCATTAACACAATACGATTTAACGACTGCAGATATGGCGTTGTGGGAATTAAATATCCAATCATCTGTGCAATGAGCGGCATCGAAAATTTTGGCCAGGAATATCCTGTGAAAAAGAAAAGTGGATAAGTAGTAAATGAAATCAAAATTAAGGCGTGAACTTTTTTGGTAAAGAAACTTCCGATTATTATCGCAATTGAAGAAATCGAAATCAGCAACAACAATGTCATTACGAGAAAAGCAATATAACTTCCGTTAAAAGGTATTTTGAAAACTGCCAAATGAACAGAAAAAAATAGTAAAGCATAAGAAAGATAAAGGATTAAATAAAATCCGGCTTTACCAATTATTGAATTAACAGAATTAGAAGCTGAAATTGTTTTAAGTTCATTTAATTTCTTTAATTCATTTTCTTTTGCCATTGACTGACCTAAACCCATAAACAATGTCTGCTGGAAAACAAGTACAAGAATTGCCGGAATTAAAAAATCTCCATAAGATTCCGAGGGATTGAATAACAATCTTGTTTCATCTTTCAATGGTGTTGATAATTGTTTTGCCTGATCATTACTAAAACTTTTTGAATTGAGATACTGAATTCGTATCTGTTCACCTTTATTTAAGGCAACTTCATTTATCGCTTTATTCAAATCATTCGAATGAAGAAAACGATGTGTGTTCAGAAAAGTTTTTACAGTTACACTTCTGTTATACTTCAAATCAGAGGCGAAATTCTTAGGAATGAAAATCACACCCTGAACTTCTTCATTTATTAACTTGTCTTTAATCTCATCGGGATTGTTAATGTTGAATTTAACATCTATCAGCGCATTAGCATTCAGGTCTTCAACAAACTCATAAGAATCAAAAGAACGATCTTCATCATAAACTGCAACCGGAACTTCTGTTTCAATTTTATTCATATACATTGTTCCATAGAAAAAAGAATAGAACAATGGTGCTACAATAAGCATTGCAATCAAATCTAAATCAGTAATTATCCAGTCAATTTCTCTTTTAATTATTACGAAGATTGAGTTAATCTTTTTCATCTGATTTTTCTCTTAAAATATTTAATCTGACTTTTATTGAAATCATTGTGATAACAAATGAAATGAATAAGAAAATTGATAATACAATAATTTCTTTCTTGAGGTAAATTATGCCTGTACCCATTTCATAAAGTTTTATGAAGCCGGAAAGGAAATATGTATATGGAATTAACTTGGCAATTATCTGATGAAACTCCGGCATTGCCCAAAGAGGAAATGTTAATCCGCTGTAAATGAAAGCAGGAGTCAGAACAAAAAGTGCAACTTCAGTTGCAAATGATCTTTTGGGAATTAGGGATGATAACATTATTCCAAAGCTGAAGCTTACAACGATAAAGAAGAATAAATAAATTATTAAAATAAACTGCGACGATTTTACATTTATATGAAACAGCGGAAATATAATTCCAACAAGAATTAGAGCATTTGCAAAATGAAAAAGCAAGTGCGGAATTGATTTCCCAACAAGTAACGGGAAAATTTTATTATTCGTTATTGAAAGTTCATTCTGAAATTCACTTTCCGTCAATTTGTGATTGATAATCGGAACAGCTCCCATCATAACAATCATCATCAGAATAAAAGTTGTTAATCCCGGAATCAGATAAGTTATGTAGCTATAGTTTGAATTATATAAAATATTTGATTCAACTTTAATCGGATTGACAAGATTCATTGCTTGTTTTTCAGTCATTCCATTCGATTTAAATTTTTTCAGCAAAATTCCGGCATTAACAGTTTTGAGAATTTTTGTGCCATCATTCAGTATGCTGTTGCTTATAAGCAAATTACTTGCATTGATAAACATTATTACATCTGATTGTTTTCCGGATTTTATTTTATAGCTGAAATCAGCAGGAAAGTAAAACGCACCGTGAATTTCACCTTTGAGAAATTCCTCTTTCATTTCGTCCTGATTATTGCAATAGCTAACTATTTTCATTGATGGCGAAGATTCGATGAACTGAATTATTGTTCTTGATAAATCAGATTTGTCTTCATCTACGATTGCAACAGGAATTTCTCTTATAATTTCATTCTGATAAACTATCGAGTAGCAAAGAAATATTATTAATGGAAATATTGAATAAAGAAAAACGGTTATTCTGCTGTTTCTTATCTGATTTAATTCATTCTTTGCAATATTTAGAATAGCTTTTAACATTTTTTTATTCTTAATTATTTAGTTTCAAAATCAACTCTAAATTTTTTCAGAGAATCTTGTATGAGTTTATTATTGGTTTAGAATTATGTTTACTGTCATTCCAGGTCGAAGTTCTTTTATTCGATCTGTTGGCTTCAATCTGATTTCAAATGTTCTGATATCAAATTCATCTTTTTGATTTGTCGGTCGCCAATTAGCGAAATCACCAATTGGAGAAATGTAGTAGACTTTAAATTTTACTTTCCTGTCAGCAAGTGCTTTAATTTTTCCGAGAAATTCATCACCGATTTTAATTCCGTTCATTTCATCTTCCTTAAGCTGAATTGTAACCCAATAATCATTTGAATCAATAATTGAGAACACAGGATAGCCGCTTGAAATAATTTCGCCCTGATTAACAAGTTTCTTCTGTAATTCACCATCAATTGGACTTTTTATTTCAAGTTCCTGCTGATAAGCCAAAGCTTCCTTGTAACCATTTTCTGCCTGATAGTAAAGACCTTTTGCCATTTCGATTTCTTCATATCGCGCACCCTTAACAACCATTTCATATTTTGACTTTGCAGCACTCATTTGCTCAAAAGCTGCTTTATACTGAAACTCATACACATCTTTTTCCTGAGCAGAAATTAAACTATCGCGATAAAGATTCATCATCCTTTCATAAGTTTTCTGCGCAAGTTCAAACTGATGTTTTGCCTGGAGATATAATTTTTCAGTCGCTTCTTTTTCTTCAGGACGAGCGCCATTCAATGCCATTTGATATTTGAATTTTGCTGCTTCAAGCTGACCTTTTGCCTGTTCAACTTTTGCATTCATCTCTTTGCTTTCGAGTCGCGCAAGTATTTGCCCTTTAGAAACAAAATCGCCTTCTTTTACGAATATTTCTTCAACTCTTCCCGGAATTTTTGAAGCAACATTTACAGTAGTTGTTTCGATTAATCCGGTAACAACTTTTTCTTCGCTTTTGGTGGATTGAACTAAGATAACAATCACAGAGATAAGTGCAAGTATAAATGGTAATACGATAATGTATTTTCTGAATTTCATTTTTAGTTCTCCTTATTTTTCAAAATCGAAATTACTTTTTGTGGATTTCCAACAGTTGTGTATAAGTCAGTAAGATTTGAATAGTAATCAAACAAATATGATTTGGAATCAATCAATGCTTTTTCATAAGCTAGATTTGCATCAACAACTTCAAGCGATGTTCCTAAACCGGTTTCAAATCTTTTTTCGTTTAGTCTAAGATTTTCTGCAGCCAGACTAATAGTTGGATTATTTCTAAGAAAATTTTCCTTCGCATTCAGAATGTCTTTATAATTCTTATTCACAATCAATGAAATTTTATCTTCAATATTTTTCTGAAGAGAGTTCACTTCTTCAATAAGATAATTTGCTGCCTGAAGTTTCGCGTAATCACGCAATCCATTGAATAAGTTTAAGTTCATTGTTAATCCAACAGCCCAGCGAGGTTCAAGAGCTGATAAATATTCAGGATAAAGTTCATACTTACCAAAAGCTGCTATTGTTGGTAAAAACGAACTTCGTTCAACATTATATTTTTGTTCTGCCTGTTGTTTCTTTAATTCAATCAGCTGCAAAATATTATTTTCATTCTTCGCCTGGTTTAGTAATGATTCGATGGAATCATTAAACTCGTTAAATAATAATGAGTCATCAACTGTAATTTGTTCATTCAGATCCATTCCCATTTCATTTTTCAAAGCCAGATAAGCAAGCTCGAGTTTGTTCTTTTCTTCAAAAAGATTTTTTTCAGCATCAGCCAAAGCAACTTCGGCACGAAGTAAATTATGATTTGCAATAATTCCTTGTTTCAGCATTTTATCTGCCCGATCACGATGTTTCTTAACCGATTCGACAACCTGCTCTCTTATTTTAATTACATCATTCAACAACACAACTGCGAGATATTTTTTAATTACTTCTTTTGTTACTTCATCTTTAATTTGTTTTAATTCCTTTTGAGCTGAAGCTTCATCCAGTGAAGCATATTTCTTTGCAGCTAGGAGTTTTCCTCCCATGAAGATTGGCTGTAGTCCCACTAATGTTGCTGTTTTATAATCCTGCTTCTTTAACTCTTTGGTAAACGGCGGAATTAAGGAATTCAAATGATTACTATATTGATTGAATAAAATGCCACGCTGTGCCTCACTTAGTTGAGGATTTCCCTGAAGCAGATTATAAATATTTGCATATTCAACCTGATTCTTTGCCTGAAGCTGAATCATCGCCTGCCGGATAGGTTCTAAATCAATTCCTATTGGATTATTTAGATGAGTGTAAGAATAATTAAAATTTATTTGTGGAAAAAAATTTCCAAGTGCTTCAAGATTCTGATATTCTTTCTGATTTAATTTTGCTTCATACTGCTTAATCTGCGGATTATTCTTTAATGCAAAATCAATTGCATCTTCAAGCTGAATTGATTGGCTGAAGATTAATGTATTAATCAAAATCAGAATAATTATTAATTTTTTCATAAAAGACTCCATAAATGAATAACGGTTCATAAAAATTGCAAAAAATTTTATACTCTTATTCCTTTTTTAACTATGTATTTAATATCCTGACGCACTTTATTAAGTGGATATTCATCCGGACTTAAAGCCCATAGATGAAGAAGGTGTCGAACTCCACCATAAATAAAATTCTTGGTTATCTTTTTATCAAGATTTTTGTTAAACGAATTGTTGTTAACACCGTCATCAAGAATTTTCTCACCAATTTCGAGAAAATTATTATAAAGGATATTAAGTTTATTATCTTTCTCTTGCAGGAAATGCGGCTGTTCTTTAACAAACAGCAGAGCAAGTTTAGAATTTGCTGTAAAAACATCAAAGACAGTGTCAATAAAACCTTCCAGTTTTTCCGTCGAGCTCAAATCATCTCTTTCATTAATTGTTTTAACCAGCGAGATAAGTTTAATCCATAAATCACTGAAAATTTTAACGAGCAGATCTTCTTTACTTTCGAAGTAAAGATAAACACTTCCGGTTGCAACATTTGCAAGCTCAGCAATTTTAGAAATCTTTGCTTCGTGATAACCATCTTTTGCAAAGATTTCAATCGCTGCATTGATTATATCTTGTTCTTTATTTCCTTCTTTTCGTCTCATTAAATTACAAATTAATAATGAATTACTATTCAATAATAAATAATAATAAGTTATTTATCAATTGGAATGATATGAATTTAGTTTATGAGGTTGTGAATATTAATGATAAAAAGAAACAATTAATATTATGGTTTGTTGATTGAATTAAAAATTATTGCGTATTGGAAATAAAAATATCAAAATAAAAATTCAATTTAAGCGTGTAAAAATCGAAATTATTATCTCGGTTATATAAAATTAATAAGCTTAAAATAATTTCATAAATCAAATAATTTGTCGGAACGGCGGGATTTGAACCCGCGACCCCTTGAACCCCATTCAAGTGCGCTACCGGGCTGCGCTACGTTCCGATTATAATGTATTATAAATTTGGATTAAAACTTGTTTGATTTCCTCAAGATCCTTTTTGAGAGATGGTGGTTCTTTTATAGAAGTTGGTTCTTCTATTTTATTTGATGTTTGGTCTGAGCTAAAATTCATTCCTGCTAAAATTTTCTTTGCTCCTTCTATAGTATATTTCTCGTCACGAAGTAATTTCTTTATCTGTAAAATAAGCTTAATATCCTTATTTGTATAAATTCTATTACCTGCCCTATTTTTACTTGGCTTTAATTGTTCAAATTCTGTTTCCCAATATCGAAGTATGTATTGCTCAAGTCCTGTTAATTTGCTTACCTCGCTAATTGAATAATATAACTTTTTAAGGCCAAAGTCCTTCATGCAATTACCTTTTTACTTACTTGAAGTAAAATAAATTAATTATCATTAATTAGCAACATTAACTATTATTTGAAATTATTTTTTGTAAGAGCAATTAACGCATGAACTCCAAGTATATAACTTAAAGATTTAAATCCACTTACATAACCATCACAAACTGAGGCTGTTAGGGAAATTGTTCTAAATTTATCTCTTGATTGAATATTGGATAAATGTACCTCCACCTTTGGTATTTTACAAATTTCGAGTGCATCTCTAATTGCTACACTTGTATGAGAGAATCCTCCTGGATTTATTAAAAGTCCATCATAATTATTTTCAACTTCATTTATAATTTTTACTATCTCACTTTCATTTGAGGATTGAATAAAAGTAAATTCAATATCAGGAAATGTGTTTTTAATATTTTCCTGAATTGAATTTAAATCTGTAACTCCATAAAAATCGGGATTTCTTAGTTTAAGTAAATTTAAATTGGGTCCGTTAATTATTAGAAATTTCATGAGTTCTCACTTAATTCTTCAATAATTTCTCTCATTTTTGGTGTAAGGTAAATATCATCTATTCCAAGTTCTTTAAGTGCAGATGATAATATTAAAACTTTCTTTTGAAGCGGTGAAAGTTTATTAATTACAATAATTTTATTTTCTTTGATTATACAATACCCTCCCTTAAAATCTCCCCTCTCAAAACGAACTTTTGCTCCCATTTGATTTGCAAGCTGTTTTAAATCCTGTAAAATATTTTCAAAATCTTTCTCTTTAATTTTCATTTTACTTTTCTTAATGGTTGAAATATAATTAAAAATAAGACCCCACAATAAGAAAAGATTTCTATTAATGAAAAACTACTTAAAATTGTAATTCTATCCCGAAGCATGTTAATTATAGAATTAGCGTCACTTAAATTATAGAATATACTTTTAGCAATTTCGTAATCCTTTATTAATAAAAATATTTCAAATGGAGCTGTAACAAAAATGATTAGTGTTATTATTAAAAGCCAACCTTCCAATTTTAAATTTACTTTTGAGATGAATAAAAATATTATAAAGAAAATTAAGAAAAAGATATAAGTAATAATATTAAAAACAATTAATGGCAATATTAAATATAAATGACTTTGTAATGTTATTCTATCAAATATTGTTCTTAGTTCAAGATTTTCTGGTTCAAAAAATTGATAAATAGTTAAATGGCGTGCTACATATCCTCCAAACCACAGAATAAAAAACAGTAATGTAAAGTAGAGAAAGACTTTAGATATTTTGGTTAAGTTTTCCATATGCATTATATTTTTAATCAAAAAATAAAAAAAAATTATGATTGTTGCTTCGATTGATATAGGTTCAAATACAGTTTTATTACTTATAGCCCGAATTTTCGATAATAATAATTTTATTGAAACTGTTAAAAATTATTATCGAGCACCGAGAATTTCAAAAGGTTTAATTTTAGGGAGTAGAATTAGTGAAGATAAAATTTTTGAACTGATGAATGTTCTTTCTGAATATAAAATTATTACTGAAAATTATGGATGTGAGAAAATTTTTCTAATTGCTACAAATGCTTTGCGTATTGCTTCTAATGCAAAAGAAATTTCAAATATGATTAAGAAAAAATTTAATTGGGATTTGAAAATTATTGATGGACATGAAGAAGCAAGACTTTCATTTTTGGGAGCCACATATAATTTCACTAACCATGAAAAAGTTGTAATCGATATTGGTGGAGGCAGTACTGAGATAGTTTATGGATCAGAAGAAAAAATTATTTATAAAAATAGCTTTCCTGTTGGAGTTGTATCTTTTACAGAAAAATATTTTAAAAATCATTTACCGAATTTCGACGAAATTGAGAATATTAAAAAAGATTTAAGAAAAATTTTTAATGAACTTACTAATTTTATTCCTTGCAGAACATTTACAATTGCTGTTGCTGGAACTCCCACTACCCTATCCTGCATAAAACAAAATATAAAAGTGTATGATGAGAATTTAGTTGATAATTCTCTAATAACCTTTGAAGATATTAACGAAATAGCTTTAAAACTTTCAAATATGACAGCAGAACAAATCAGAAATCAATTTGGTCAGGTTGTCGAAGGACGTGAAGATGTTTTATTTACAGGAACTTTGATTTTAATGTCATTTATGGAAATATTAGAACTAAATAAAATTACTGTAAGCAATAAAGGTTTAAGATATGGAATTATTATAGATTACATTAAAGAAATTAAACAAAGTAATAAAGAAAAATAAAAGGGCTAATAAATATTAAAATAAAAAGTATAATTCCTGTTATAAACGAATAAATTATATTTTTTGATTGAACATAAGTAGATATAATAAACAAGATTAAGCTCCATAATAAAAAAATAACTTCAATGATAATTAATATGTAACTTTCTGTTGTTTTTATAATAAATGGAGATGGGTTAAAAGTAAACCAGTAATGTCCAAATAAAGCATATTCAACAGGAGTAAGAATTATTAATGCAAATATTATTGGTATTAAGGAGTATGTGTAAATCGAAAAGTTATCTTTAATTCTATTCTTTATATGAAATAAATTATTAATTAAATAAATAAAAAATATTGCTACAGTAAATGTGATGATAAAGAATACACCAGTAAATAAAATTGCATTTAATATATTTTCATTCTGAATGCTTTTTAATTTAATGGCATTATTAATAATGAGAGAATTGATAGCTATTTTGATTGCAGAAAGTATTAATAAAAATATTGTAAAATTTTTATGTTCAGCATAAATAATATTTTTAATAGCTTCAATTGGTGATTCGATGACTTTTCCAATTGTAAACCACAAATCAATATTTGGGATTCTTGTTCTTAGGTAAGCTTTGCAATTCGAACAAATTAATGAATAGAATGGATTTTCACTTCCGCAATTTTTACATACTGTAATATTTTTCAAAATCTTATCCTCAGTGAAAAATTAATATTCTTTTCCAAAGGTGATGGAGATACATCAAAATCAAAAAGATGAGCATCAACATAAGCATCAATTATGTTTAGTAAATAAGCAAGTCCAATAAATACTGCAGTTAAATCGCGTTGGTCTCTATAAAATTCGCGTAAATTTCTGAATCTTAAGTTTCCTTCTGGATTTGATGAAGAAATACTTTGAGAATATAAATCACGATAATTTTTAAATTCATCATTCTGATTTATCCAGTTGTAACTTAAATAACCTAAAGCGCCCCAGATAATTGGAATTTTCCAGTATGATTCATTATAAAATTGTCCTAATCCTGGAAGTATTGCACTTCTTATAACAGCACCAACTGGAGATTTTTTCATTACGAATTTATTTGTATCTATTTGAGAAGTAACATTTTTAATAGTATCTGCTTGAGCAAAATTAATAGATACTGAAGTTGTCAAAATTAGAAAAATATTAATGAATATTCGCATTGATAATTTCAAAAAGTTCTAATAATCTTTCCAATTCATCTTGAGAATAAAATTCAATAACAATTTGTCCAGCACCAGAATTATTGATTTTACAATGAACTTTTGTTCCAAGAATACTTTGCAACTTTTCTTCAAGGTTTCTTTGAGATGCATTAGCTAAGTCAACACGAAGACTTAAGGATTTCTTTTTATTCTGCCCATTTCTTGATTCTAAATATTTTCTTACTAGTTCTTCAACTTTTCTAACGGAGAGACTTTTCTTAATAATTTTTTCATGAATTTCCAGTTGAACTGCTTCGCTTGGCAAATTAATTAATGCTCTTGCATGTCCAGTTGTAATTTTATTTTCAATCAAGCTTTTTTGAATTGGTTCAGGAAGCTTAAGCAATCGAATAAAATTTGTAATTGTAGTACGATCTTTACCTACTCTTTTAGCAATTTCTTCCTGTGATAAATTACATTCATCCATTAATCTTTTATATGCATTTGCAACTTCAATAGGATTTAATTTTTCTCTTTGAATATTTTCAATCAAAGACAAAGCGAGCATAGCTTCTTTAGTATCAACCTTGATGATATAAGCAGGAATTTCTTTAATTCCAATTTCTTTGCAAGCCCTGAGTCTTCTTTCTCCTGATATCAATTCATATTTTTCTTTGTCAACCCTTCGAACAGTTATAGGTTGAATTAAACCATTTTCAAGAATTGATTTTTTCAATTCTTCAAGTGCTTCAGGTTCAAATACAGTTCGAGGTTGATAAGGATTTGGACTAATTTGATTAACTGGAATTTTTGTAAGGATGTCGAAAGATTTTCCGTCGTCTTTAGGTAATTCTTTACTTGAAATTGCAACAGGAGCATCAATTTTATCTTTTAATTGTGGATTAATTAATGCATCCAATCCTCTTCCCAGAGCTGATTTCATTTTTCTCCTTCCCTCTCTTTTCGAATTTGTAAATTATTTCTTTCTAAAATTTCGGAAGCAAGAGAAATATAGTTTTGCGCTCCGACAGAACTTGCATCATATAAAATTACTGGTTTCGCATAGCTCGGCGATTCGGATAAACGAACATTACGATGAATTATTGTATTATACACTTTTGTGCCAAAGTATTTTCTAACTTCCTCAACAACTTGTAGCGATAGACGCAATCTCTTATCGAACATTGTAAGGAGAACACCTTCAATTGTCAAATTCTCATTAAAGTTTTTTCTAACAATATTGATTGTGTTAAGAAGTTGTCCCAAACCTTCCAGAGCAAAATATTCACATTGAACAGGAATTAATACCGAATCAGCACATACAAGTGCATTCAGAGTAAGTAAACCAAGTGAAGGTGGACAATCTATAAATATAAAATCGTATTTATCATCAATTGATGCAACAGCATTTTTAAGTAAAAATTCTCTTCCTTCTAGTGAGACTAATTCTACTTCTGCACCAACTAAGTTAATTGTAGATGGAAGAATATCCAGAAATGGCATATAAGTATTTAAGATGCTCTCTTCAATTTTATTAATACCTACAAGAACTTCATAAATAGTTTTTTCAGGTTTGTTAGTGCCAATTCCTGAAGTAGAATTCGCCTGAGGGTCAATGTCAATTAAAAGAGTTTTAAATTCAGCAGCTGCAATAGACGCAGAAAGATTAATTGCAGTGGTGGTTTTTCCAACCCCACCTTTTTGATTTGCTATAACAATTTTTTTAGCCATAATTTATTTGAATTAGAGTTCTATTTCTTGACCATATTCAAGCACAATACATTTCTTTCCCATTTGTTCAACTTGATTTTTAAACTCGTAAGGGTCTGCTTTTATTACAGGGAAAGTATTATAGTGCATTGGTATTGCTATTTTGGGATTAGCCAATTCAACAGCTTTTAGTGCATCAGTAATGCCCATTGTAAAATTATCTCCAATTGGAAGAAGCATATAATCTAATGGTGTCATTTCGCCGATTAATTTCATGTCATAAAATAAACCTGTATCTCCTGTATGATAAACATTTATGCCATCAATAGAAAGAATTACTCCAGAAGGTTCTCCGGCATAATAATTATCAGGTGTCATAGAGCCATGATGAGCAATTGTAAATTTCACTCTGCCAAATTCAAAATTATATGAACCCCCAATATGCATATTATGAGCATTAAAACCTTTACTGATGCAATAATTAGCTAATTCATTAACACAAATGAACATTGAATTACATCTCTTTGCAATTTTGAAAGCATCGCCAAGATGGTCTCCATGTCCATGAGTCAGGATTATATAATCTGCAGATACTTCATCAGATTTAACTGGTGAAGTTGGATTGCCATCAAAAAATGGGTCAACTAAAATTTTTTTTCCGCTGTTAGAAGTAAACTGAAAAGCAGAGTGTGAAAAATATTTTAATTTCATGTCACTCTCCTTTTATTTTGTTTAAAAATTATTCATCAAATATAAATTAATTGTTTGAATTTTTTTCAGTACGTTTTGTTTTACGAGAACTTAGATTTTTCAATAAATAATTTTTCAATGATTCTTTTGATAAACCTCTTATTAAATTACCATTCTCTGCAATTGAAATACTTGCGGATTCTTCAGATACAATTACACATATTACATCAGCTTGCTCAGAAATCCCTAATCCCGCTCGGTGTCTCATGCCTAAAGGTATTCCATCTATTTGTGTAACACTTGAAAGTGGTAAAGTACACCTTGCAGCTTCAATAATTCCATTATTAATTATTACAGCTCCATCATGCAAAGGTGAACGTGGATAAAATATTGAACGAAGAAGATTTTTTGTTACTCGTGAATTAATTATTTCTCCAGTTTCAACAATACCTCTGATTCCTACAGATTTTACTATTACAATTAAAGCACCATGTTGATGCTGTGCTAATTCAAAAGCTGTATCAGCAATAATCTCAGCAATATTATGCTGGTCTGTTTTGATAAAAAATCGTAAAAGTGGACTTCTCCCAACAAGAACCAGTAATCTTCTAATTTCTGGCTGAAATAAAATAATAAAAGCAATTACCCAGATATCAGAAATTAATTTCAATAACCAGCCGGTTGCTTTAAAATTTGCTACCTGAGCAATAAATGATAAAAATAAAACTATTAACAAGCCATAAAAAATTTGAGCAGCAATAGTTCCTTTAATGGTGCTGTATAATTTATAAAATATGAAAGATACTAATGCAATATCCAAAACATCAGTAAAATTTATTGTAATAAATCCAATTTTTATGATTTCAAACATTTTGTAGTAATTCTGGTTTTTCTATGAATAAATTTATAAGCGAAGCGTATTTTGTTTTTTTGACATTATGGGTCCTGATAAATCTTGCCCCATTTTTTATTGCAATAGTTTCTGCAACTAAAGTGGCGTCTTCTCTTTCATCGATTGTTAAATTTAGTGCTTTCCCCAAAAAGGATTTTCTTGAAACACCTATATAAATTGGGAATCCTAAACCTTTGAACTCGTTCAATCTTTTTATTAATTCATAATTATCCATTACTCTTTTTCCAAATCCAATTCCTGGATCAATAAATATATTTTTCAAATTATATTTTTGTACTTCCAATGTTTTTTCTATGAAAAAATCATATAACTCAGAAACTACATCTTCATAGTAAGGATTATTTTGCATTGTTTCAGGACTTCCTTTCATATGCATAAGAACATATGAAGCATTATATTTTTTTGCTATATCTAAGATTCTATAATCAAAACTGAACGAGCTTATGTCGTTTACTATTTTTACACCTAAAGATAAAGCAATCTCAGCTACTCTACTTTTTGTTGTGTCAATTGATAAAATAGCATCCGGTTTTAATTTCAAAATTTCTTCGGCAACCGGAATTACTCTTCGTATTTCTTCTTCTTCTTCAATAGGTTTAGCTCCTGGACGGCTTGATTCACCGCCGATATCAATTATTTCTGCTCCCTCTTCAATAAGTTTTAGTGCATGTTCAACAGCAGCATTTTTCTCAAAAAATTTTCCACCATCTGAAAATGAATCAGGTGTGACATTTAATATGCCTACTATGTGTGCTTTGTCCATATCAAATATTTTATTACCAATTTGTATGGACTTATTATCATAATCAATAATGTTTTGAATAACTTTATTAACCTTAAAACCAATATCTTCATTTCCAATTGCAATTATTTCTTTTGCTAATTCTTTAAAAACCGAGAATGTTCCTAATGCTAATAAATCAATGGATTGGTTTTTATTATCAACAAGGTAGCAAATTTCTTTATTGGCTAAAATTATTTTTTTTATTCTTTGACCTAATTTGGTATCAAGATTACGAATTTCTAATCCATATAAATCTTTTTCATACAATTCACGATAGATATTGTATTTTATGCTATATCTTTTAAATACTTCGGGATAATTAATATTAATAAGTTGAATAATCAGATTGTTAGTCAAAGTGTTTATCCCTGATTGTTAGTTGTTGTTATTAATTAGATTTTTAAACTCTGTAGTTGCAGCAGTTTTATTATCGTTTCCAAATATTGACCAACCAACAACAAATATATTACACCCTGCATTTGAAACATCTTTAATATTGTCTTTTGTTAAACCTCCATCTACTTCAATCAAGAAATTGTAACCCATCTCTTCTCTTATTTTAGAGAGTTCTTTGATTTTACGCAGACTGCTGTGAATAAATTTTTGTCCACCAAAACCCGGATTAACAGACATAATGAGAACTAAATCAACAAATTCTAAAATTTCATTTAAGAAATGAATAGGTGTAGCTGGATTAATTGAAACTCCTGCTTTAACACCTTTACTTTTTATGTAATCTACAGTTCGATGTAAATGAACCACTGCTTCTTGATGAACAGTTAAATAATTTACTCCAGCTTCAATAAAACTATCAATTAAGTTTTCAGGATTTTCTACCATTAGATGAGCATCAATAGGTAAATTGGTAATATTTCGAATTGACGAAATGACCATAGGTCCAAATGTTAAATTTGGGACGAATCTTCCGTCCATTATATCACAGTGAATTAAATCTGCTCCGCCGATTTCAACTAATCTTATTTGCTGTGATAAATTTGAGAAATCAGCTGAAAGTATTGATGGTGCTAATAATTTTTTTGTAACCATATGAACTCACTTATTAAGTGTAATTACTACATTGATACTATCACCAGCATTAACAAGAGTATTTTCACTGGGCTGCTGGTCAACAATTGTATTTGGCAAAAGAGATTTTGAATATATATAAGTTTTTAATCCAATAGTTAAAGAATAATTTCGCAATATTTTTTCTGCTTCTATTAGTGATTTACCAATTAAATTTGGAACTTTAATTTTTCCTAATTGAGGCCCTATGCTTACTTTTAATCTAACTTTGGTACCAACAGGCAAATCTTTTCCTTCAGGATATTGTTGTTCAGCTATTGTATTTGGAGAAAAATCTGAAGTTATCTGTTCTAATGAATCTATCGTCAAGCCAAGTTTTTGAAGTATTATTTGAGCATCCCTCACGGACTTATTAATCAAATATGGCATTTTAACTGTTTGTAATCCCCCACTAATTGTTAAATATATTTTTCGATTTTCTTTCACATAAGTATTTGGTAGTGGTTTCTGAAATATAACATAATCTTTATCATATTTTTCATCGTAGCGTGAAGTATTAATAATTGGATTCAGATTTAATTCTCTTAGAATTCTTATTGCTTCATCTTTGTGTTTACCAATGACATTTGGAACTTTTAATTCGTTGCTGCTTACATAATAAGGAAGTACTATCGAATCTATAATGATAATTGTAACAATAAAAGATATTCCATATATAGCAACTTTAGTTAAAAATTTTTTTGAAATGATACTCATAGTAATTCTTTGATTTTGTAATTGTAAAAATAATAAACTTTATTATGAATATTTTTGCATTAAAAAAAATTTTAGTTAGTTTAATTATAAAATAATAAAGGTTCTACATGAAATCTGTTGTAATGATTTATGAAGATACTGGATTTAAAAATTTATTACCATTAACATTTTTAAGACCCGTTTATGAACTAAAATGTGGAATATTAACATTAAAACAAAAACTTGAACTATTTTTTCTGGACAGCAAAATAATTTTTCATTGCCGGCCATACTTAGAAAATACAATTAAAGAAAAATATCAAAAGTCATTAGTTAATGATTTTAAAGGGAACTCTATTCTTTTTGTTAATGGTCGTTTGTTAATAAATAAAGAAGTAGCAGACAAAATAAAAAATCTAAAAGAAGGAATTATTTTATCAAACGACAACCAGATTGTTGCTGTTAAAATTAAGGGCAATAATTTTAATTATGTGAAATTTAATGATGACGGCTCTTTATCTTTTGATATTAATAATTTATCAAAAGAAAATACAAATGCAAAATTAATTAATTATCTCTGGGATTTAGTTAATTATAATTGTGAAGAAATCGTAAATGATTATAAATTAATTATAAAAAATTATAGAGAAAAAAAATCAAAAGTAAATTATAAATCAGTAGAAACAATTAACAAAAAAAACATAGTAATTTGCAAAGGAACTAAAATAGAACCTTTTGTTTTATTGGATGCTTCTGAAGGACCAATTTTTATTGATGAAAATGTTCATATTATGTCACATACAACAATAAAAGGTCCTGCTTTTATTGGGAAAAATTCTTTAATAAAAGCTCATACATCGATATATCATAATACTACAATAGGTGAAGTATGCAAGATTGGCGGGGAAATAGAAAATTCAATATTTCATTCTTTCTCAAATAAGCAACATGAAGGTTTTATTGGCCATTCTTATATTGGTAGCTGGGTAAATCTTGGTGCTGGCACCACAAATAGTGACCTTAAAAATGATTATGGGATTGTAGATGTTTTTGTTAATAATGAAAAAATTAAAACAGGTAATAGATTTATTGGATTATTTATGGGTGATTATTCAAAAACAGCAATTGGAACTGTATTTAATACTGGAACTGTAGTTGGCATATCATGCAATATATTTGGTCATGGATTTCCGCCCAAATATATACCATCATTTACATGGGGCGGAGTTAATAATTTTGATGAATATAAAATTGACAAAGCTATTGAAGTAGCTAAAATTGTTGCATCAAGAAGAAATGTGTATTTGACAGAAAATGACATTAATTTATTGAAAAAAATTTTTGAATTAACTGAGAGTGAAAGAAAATTTTGATTTATGTATAAAAATTACTTATACCTGTTAAGGAGTATATATGAATTAAGAGATTTGCTTCTTAATCAGAAAGTTTATGATATATACACTCAAGAAAAAGATAAATTATTTATAAATATCCTACTAAAAAATTATGATAATTTTCACCTTATAATTTCTGTTAATCCACAATACCCGTTTTTAATGATAAAACATGAGCATCACAAGGCTAAAAAGAATGTATTAAGTTTTTTCGAAGAATACTTACCTGCTGAAATAAAAAAAATTGAGATTGCATTTGGTGATAGAATCATTAAATTTTCTTTATCCACCTGTTCACTTTTCTTTTGTATTAGAGGCCATATGACAAATGTTTATTTAATTGATAATGAAAAAAAAATTATGAGTTTTAAAAAAATAAATGAAGAAAATAAAAGCCAAATTTATGACGAATTAATTTCTAATTACTTTATAGAAACACACAAAGAACTATATAAAGACTTTACCAATAAATCTGATGAAGAAATTTTGAATTCTTATAAGTTTATCGATAAATCAATAACCTCTCAGCTCAATATTCGTAAGGATATAAAATTAATAGATATTTTGGAAGAGATATTTAATGATGATATTAGAATATCTATTTCTCAAAATGAAGGTAAAGTTAGATTTGAGCCATCTAAATTCTATCTCCCTGAAAATTATACTATATTAAGCTATCATAAAAAATATTTTGAAGCAGTTGGTGAATATTTTGTTCAAACAAATAAATTAAAAAAACGAAAATTAATTTATTCTGAAATAAAGAAATATTTAGATAATGAACTGGAAAAAGTTTCGAATAAAATAAACAATTTGAAAGTATTACTTGAAAACGAATCGAAAGAAAATTACTATGTAAAAATTGGCAATCTATTATTAATAAATATAAATAAATTAAAAAAAGGGATGAAGGTAGTAGAATTAATTGATGAAGAAAATAAAATAATTGAAATACCGCTTGATGAAAAATTATCTCCTCATCAAAATATTGATGAATATTTTACTAAAGCAAGAGCAGAAAAAATACAATATGAAAAATCAAGAATTTTGTACAATGAGCTAATTAATCGTTATGAACATTTAAAAAAAGTAAAATTAATGCTGGAAAATAATTTAACAGATGATGAATTAATAAATATTAAAGCTGAATTGAAGATTAAAAATATTCTTTCGAAAAAAAATGACGATAACTCAAAACCAAATTTCAGACATTTTATAATTGATAAAAAATATCATGTCTATGTTGGTAAAGATAGCCATAATAATGATGAACTTACCTTGAAATTTGCGAAGCAAAATGATTACTGGTTCCATGCAAGAGCTGTTAAAGGGTCTCATGCAATTTTAAGAATTGAGAATAGCAAAGAATCCATACCAAAGAAAATAATAGAAAAAGTTGCCTCAATTGCAGCATATTACAGTAAAGCAAAAACATCAAAATTAGCTCCAGTAAGTTATACATTAAAAAAGTATGTAGTTAAAAGAAAAGGGATGGAACCTGGTCAGGTTGCATTATTGAAAGAAGAAGTCATTCTTGTAAAACCAGAAATTCCTAAAGATGCTGAATTAATTCCTGAATAATAATATGATTGACAAAAACATTAAAAGTATTTTGATTATTAAACTAAGAGGAATTGGCGATGTTGTTTTATCAACAATTGTGCTTGATAATCTTAAACAATATTTCCCTGATGCACAAATTGATTATTTAACAGACTTATCTTCAAAACCAGTTGTTGATGGACTTCCTCAAGTAAATTCAGTAATTACCTTCCCAAAAGATTCTTTTTTAGAAAGAATAAAACTTATTTATAAAATATTTCGTAAGAAATATGATTTAGTTCTAGACTATTTCTCTAATCCATCTACAGCATTGATTACATATTTAAGCAAAGCAAAATTTAGAGTTGGGTTTCCCTACCGTGGAAGGAAATATGCATATAATTTGTTCGGTCCATCTGAGCGTGGGAAATATCATTCAGCAATTTTACACCTAAAAACATTAGAAAACATTGGTATAGATACACCATATAAAAATCTTTATTTTTACATTTCAGATGATGATATAAAATTTGCCGAGACTTTTTTTAATTCCCAAAATCTTACCAATAAATTTGTTGTGGGTATATCTCCCTCTGGCGGATGGAAGTCTAAAAAGTGTGACCCTGAAAAATTTGCTGAAATAGCAGTTTCGCTTAAAAATAAATATAAATGTGAAATATTGATTTTATGGGGTCCAGGTGATTTTAATGATGCTTTGTTAATAAATGAATTAGTCCCAGACTCAATAATTGCTCCCGAAAGTAATATTAACCAATTGGGAGCATTAATTAAAAAGTGTGATGTTCTTATTGCGAATGACAGCGGACCAATGCATATTTCTACTGCAATTGGCACCCCTGTTATAAGTTTACATGGTCCAACTAATCCTTATCATCAAGGTCCTTTTGGGGATAAACATGAATTTATTATTTTAGATCATCTTGATTGTATTATGTGCAATTTGCTAAACTGTCCTAAAAACCATGAATGTTTTACAAATTTAAATGCAGAAATAGTATTAAATAAATTTGATATTATATTAAATAAAAATAGGATATCAAAATAATTTGAAGCGTTTTGAAATATATATTAGGAAGCTACTTCTTAAATTATTATTGCTTTTTATTCCACAAAAAAATTTAGTAAGCGATATAACATTAAATGAAAATTCTGTGATTATATTTATAAGATTAAATAGAATCGGTGATGCACTAGTTACTACACCTCTTTTATATTTACTTAGAAATAAAACAAAATATAAAATCAATGTTGTGGCAAGTAATTATAACCATTTTATTTTTTCTCCAGAAATTGTAAATAATGTAATTACCTATGATAAAAAAAAGGTTACTATTTTCAAATTAATTAATATTATTAATAAGTTAAAACCTGATTTAATTGTAGATTTGCATGATGATGTATCAACTACAGTTAGCTTGATTTTAGCATTATCAAAATCAAAATATAAAGTTGGATTTAATAAGTTTAATAGAAAATTGTACAATTATTTAATAGAAAAGCCTGATTCATCAAAAACACATATAATTGAACGAATAATGCAGTTTGCAAAAATTTTTAATATTACCTATAACAAGGAAGAAATAAAAGTATATTATAAAATAGAAGAAAATTGTTTAAAAAATATTAATAACTATTTAACAAACAATAAATTAGAAGAATATTATAAAATTGGGATTAACATATCTGCAGGAAGCGAAGCAAGATTCTGGGGAATAGAAAATTACAAGGGATTAATCAAAGAAATTAAGAGATACCCAAATACTAAAATTATAATTTTATGTTCTCCACAAGATATACACAAAGCAGAGGAAATATCCGAAAACCTAATACCAGTATTTTATGATAAATCATTTGAAAAATTTTCAGCAATGATAAGCAAATTGAATTTATTAATAACACCTGATACATCAATTGTCCATATTGCTTCAGCATTTAATGTTCCAGTATTTGGTTTATATGTTAAATATAATACAAATGATATGATATGGAACCCATATAATACAGAATTTGAGTGTATAATTACGGAGCAACCCACACTAAAAAATGTAAAATTAGAAGATACTATAAATAAATTAAAACCATTCTTAGAGAAGTTATTATGGAAAAATTAAATATCCCCGATTGCAAAAATTTTTCAGGCTATAAACCTTGCTTTCCTAATTATAATTGTTTAGAAAATGGTTGTAAAGAACAAAAAAAAATTGGTTTAAAGATTTTAATTATAGCTTTAGAAGCAATGGGAAGTGTATTGATGACTACTGCACAGCTTCCTGCAATAAAAAGGAAATATCCTGAATCAACAATTTACTGGTTAACTCTTAAAAATTCTGCTGATATTCTTAAAAACAATCCTTTCATTGACAAATTATTTGTTTATGATTTTGAAAATATGAACATTTTGAGTGCTGTTGAATTTGATATTATAATGAATTCAGATAAATCAGTTAAAGCTGGTGCTATTGTTAATTCACTTAAAGCAAAGGAAAAACTTGGTTTTGGCCTTAATAATAATTTTCAAATAATACCATTAAATAATGGAGCCATATATAATTATAAATTGGGACTTGATGATAATCTTAAGTTCAAAATCAACAAAAAAACTGGGCAGGAAATACTTGCAGAAACTTTTAATTTAGAATACAAAAGAGATGAATACATTTTTGAATTTACAGATGATGAAAAAGAATTTATTGAATCATACAAAAAAATTATTGGAATTACTGATAATGATGAAATTATTGGGTTCAATACAGGCTGCTCCCAATTATACCCAAATAAAAAAATGACAATTGAACAGCATATAATATTAATTGAAAAATTCCTTTCTTATAATCGATTCAAAATTATGTTACTCGGTGGACCAGAAGATACAGAAAGAAATAAAATTATAAGCGAGTTATTTAAAAACCAGGTGATAAATACACCCACTACTGAAGGAATAAGAAAAGGAGCATGTTATGAAAGTATACCTCATGTTGTTATTACAGGTGATTCATTCGGAATGCATCTTGCCATTGCATTAAAAAAGTATGTTATTGCCTGGTTTGGATTAAGTTGCTGGAATGAAATTGACCTTTATGATAGAGGTGTAAAATTATATCCTGAAGGTTTATTTTGTGCACCATGCTGGAAAAAAGAATGCCCATATAATCTTGAATGTATTCAAATGATTGATTTAGAAAAAATAATTCAAGAAACAATAAAATATTTTGACAATAGAAAGAATGAAAGAAAAAATTAATTTAATTGATTTATACAATCAGTTAAAAAGACCATTGATACTTGACGGTGCTATGGGAAGCCTGCTTATCGAGAAAGGTATTAAAAATCACCCGGTGTTATGGACTTCATTATCGAATCTTGAAAATCCAGGTACAGTTAAATCAATTCATTTAGAATACATAAACAGCGGTGCAGATATAATAACAACAAATACATTTAGGACTAATCCAATATCTGTAAAAAAATCCAATGAAAATATTGATATATATGAATTTGTAAAATCTGCCATTCAATTAGCTAAAGATGCAAGGAATTATAAAAAAATAATTATAGCAGGTTCTAATGCCCCTGCAGAAGATTGTTATCAAAAAGAACGAACTATATCAAAAAGTGAATTAGAGTACAATCATAAAACTCATATTAAAATTCTCTGGGATAATTCTGTTGATATAATTTGGAATGAAACACAAAGCCATATGGATGAGATAGAAATAATTTGTAAATATTGTTCAGATAATAATATTCCATTTATTGTAAGCTTATTTTTTGATGACAATCTAAAAATTCTAAGTGGTGAAAATTTAGTAGATGTTGTAAATTATATTAATTCTCATGATGCAATAGCAGTAGGATTTAATTGTGTAAAACCAGAAACATTCTTTAAGTATATCGAAAAATATTCTTTACCAGAAAGATGGGGTTTTTATTTTAATTGTGGTGCAGGAAATTATTCAGATGAATTTATAACTTGTGGCATTACTCCAAAGCATTATGCTAAAATCACAAAACAATTACTTCCATTTAATCCAATTTTTATTGGTTCGTGCTGTGGTTCTAATCCCGAACATACTAAAGCTATAAAGGAATTGTTAAATGAAATTTATTGAAATTAAAGCGCCCGCAAAAATTAATATTGGATTAAGAGTTTTAGAAAAAAGAACTGATGGATATCATAATATTTACACATTGTTCTATCCAATCAAAGACTTATATGACACTATAACTTTTGAAATATCAGATAATTTTGAATTTAATAGCAATTTAAAAGTAACAGAAAATGATGAAGATAATCTTATTATTAAGTCCAAAAGAATGCTTGAAAGAATTTTCAATAAAAATTTCAATGTAAAAATTAATTTGATTAAAAGAATTCCTGCAGGTAGCGGCCTTGGAGGTGGAAGTTCAGATGCTGCTGCAACATTAATTTCTTTAAATGAATTATTTAAACTAGAATTACACTATGAACAACTTTTATCAATAGCATTAGAGTTGGGTTCAGATGTCCCCTTCTTTATAAAAGCACTTCCTGCAATTGGTAAATCAAGAGGGGAAATTTTAGAGCATATAGAAATCGAAAATGCATTGCCCATTTTAATTGTTATTCCAAATATTTCTATACCTACAAGAGAAATTTATCAGTTAATAAAACCTAAACATGAGTATTATGATTACAAAGAAATAATTCAGAATAATAAATTCAATTATTCATTAATGAGAGAAAAAATTATTAATGATTTTGAGGAAGTAGTTTTTCAAAAATATCCGGAGATAAAAAACATAAAAGAAATTTTATATGCAGAAGGAGCAATATATGCTTCGATGAGTGGAACAGGTTCTACTGTTTTTGGATTTTTTGATAGCATAGATAAAATAGAAAAAGTTAAGGAATGTTTTCCTCCTGAATACTTTTGCTGGATAAATAATCCTCAGGATTAACTTCAAAAATGTCATATGAAGTAGGTTTAAAGTGATAAGGCAATAAAATTTTAAAGCAACTCCCTAAATGATTATTATGAGAAAGTCTTGATGGACTTTGCACAGTAATCTCACCTCCCAACCTTTCAATAATTTCACGGGTAATTGTTAAACCCATTCCACTTCCTTCATGTTTGGCTTTGTCAATATTTGATGCTCTATAGAATTGCTCAAATATTTTTTGTAAATCCTCTTTAGGTATCCCAATCCCATCATCACATACTTCAATAGAAATTTTATCGTTTACATCTTCAACTATAACTTCTATTTCCCCATTTTCATTTACATATTTTATAGAATTTCCAATGATATTTGACAGAGCGAGTTCTAAAAGTATCATGTCAGATTTAATAAATTTTTTTTCTAATCTTCTATCCTCAAATTTTAGTTTAATATTCTTTGATTTTATGTTATCTAATTGTTTCTCGAGTATATTCCTAATAAATAAATTTATATCGATTTCTTCAGCCGAACGAATATCTAATAACTTAAGTCTGGAAATACGAAGTACATTGTTTAATAAATGTAATGTTTCTTCTGTTCTAATCTTTGCCCGCATTAATTTAGCTTCTACTTCTTTACTTATTGGTCCAACATATTGCTGTAAAACCAAGTCGATTATAGATTTTATTGCAGTTACAGGCGTTTTAACTTCATGAACTATTCCAATAATATATTTTTGCTTTGATTTTTCTGCATCATCAATCCTTTGCAGTGAGGTTCTTAAAAGCTGTTCTCTATGATACAATTGTCTTGCAATATTATTTGCAAGATATACACTTGCAAAAAGCATTAATGTAAAAGATGCTATTGATAGTATGTCATATAATAATGTATGAGAGATTGGCGCATTATATATACCATTAATTAGGTAAATTTCAATAAATCCTAATTTTGCAAAAGCATTCAACAATGAAAAGATTAAGCTAATTGTTCCAGCCATAATATAAACTATATATCCAGGAAGAATAAGGCTTCCAATTATCATGTGGAAAATGAAAAAAATATAAAGTGGTGATTCAATTAATCCTGTATAATATACTAATAACATTAATGCTATCAGGTCTAAAATCATCTGTATTAAAGAAAGATGAAGGCTATTGAATTTATCTGGAGAACAACCAACATACTTTCTAGAAACATGTATAATTATATTATAAACAAGAATAGTAAATGTAATTAATAAAATTGCTATGAATTGTGTTTTTGTTAAATTAAAGTTGAATAATAGTTGCCCTGCCATTAAAAATAAAACAAGTAAAACAACAACGATATATCTTAATTTAATAAACCATAAATTTCTAACACGGATGGCTCTCCAGAATTCTCCATAATTTTTAGCCCAATCAGGAAGAAGTGATAACATGTTATGATAAATTTAATAAGTTGTTCAGTTGAAAAATAAGAATATGTTAAATGAAAGTAAACGAAAGAGGCTGTCTTAAAGACAGCCTCTTATGATTAAGCGATATATTTTCCGCGTTTTATGTAATGAGTGTGCAAAAGTTTATGCGATAAATGACTGCATGGACCTTCAGTTAGAAATTCTTGATAAAGTCTAATTACATTTGGATTCTCATGGGATTTTCTAATTGTTAATGATTCATCTTCTGCATAAATAGCTTCTGCACGTTTCTTTCTAATTTCTGGATTAGTTGGAATTGGTTGACCACCGCCACCAAGACATCCACCTGGACAAGCCATAAATTCAATAAAGTGACATTCAGAAAATTTACCACCAGCTTTAATATCTTCCATTATTTTCTTTGCATTGGCTGTACCATGAGCTACTGCTACTTTTAAGGTTACTCCTTTTAACCAATTCCAATCAGGCACTAAATGTTTAATTAAGTCTGGAACAGGACCGACTTTATTTCCAATTGGAATTTCCATATATCTAATTCCTTCAAATCCACGCAATGGTATAATGTTAGCTTTATCAAATATATCTTCAGTTTTATTTCCTGTAACAAATTCAACAACAGTTCTTAATGCAGCTTCCATAACTCCACCTGTTGCCCCAAAAATTAATCCAGCACCAGAAGCTTCACCAAATGGAGAGTCAAAATCACTCTTAGGCATTTCTGGCAAATTAATTCCTGCTTCTTTTATCATTCGAGCTAATTCGCGAGTAGTTAAACCATAATCTACATCTTTATACCCGCTTGAATTCATCTCTGGTCTATTGCACTCGAATTTTTTTGCAGAACATGGCATCACAGCAACAGAAACAATATTTGCAGGGTCTATTCCAGCTTGTTTTGCATAGAATGTTTTGATTAAAGCTCCAAACATCTGTTGAGGTGATTTTGCAGAACTTAAGTTATCAATATATTCAGGATAAAAATGCTCGAGATATTTTACCCAACCTGGCGAACATGATGTAAATTGTGGTAATGCAACAGGTTCCTTTTTAACAAGTGCTCTATAAAGCCGGAGAATTAATTCAGTGCCTTCTTCAATTATAGTTAAATCAGCAGTAAAGTTTGTATCAAATACTTTATCAAAACCAATTCTTCTTAATGCTGTATTTAATTCTCTTGTCATTGAAGTACCTGCGGGTAAACCAAATTCTTCACCGATAGCAGCACGAGGAGATGGAGCGGTTTGTATAACTACGTGTTTTGTTGGGTCGTCAATTGCTGCCCAAATCTCATCTGATGGGTCATTGGCTCTTAAAGCTGCGGTTGGACAACGATTGATACATTGCCCACAATTAATACAAATTACATCAGCAAGTGGCTTATCTAAAAATGTTCCTATATGTGTATTGTCCCCTCTGCCAATAGCTTCAAGAACACCAACTTCCTGTAAATCAATACATGTTCTTACACATCTTTTACATAAAATACATTTACTCATATCTCTTATTACAGAATAGGAAGATTTATCTACTTCGTATCTTGGCTTATCAACATGACCAAATGTATAAGTGTCCACGCCGTATTCTTTAGCAAGGTTTTGTAATTCGCATTTACCATTTCTAAAACATGAATAGCATTCTCCATAGTGTTCGCTTAACATTAAATCAAGAATGTGACGTCTTGCCTTTCTTACCATAGGTGTAGATGTTTTAATCTTTATTGGTGAAGTAATTGGAAATGAACAACTTGCCTGTAATGTTCTCATTCCCTCAACCTCAACAACGCATATTCTGCAGACTCCAGCTATGCACAAATCTTCATGATGGCATAATGTAGGTATTGAAATTCCAACTTTTTTGCATGCTTCTAAGATTGTAGTTCCTAACGGTACGGAGACTTTCTTCTCATTGATTTCAACTGTAACAGTTCCACCAATTGTACTTGTATCTTTTGGAATTTCAACTGTATGAGCAGTTTGACTTGCGGGTGCTCTGAAATCTCCTTTACTTTCCATTTTTACCTCCGTTTCCGTTAAAAATTTCTTCTTTAAAATTTTCTAAAATAGAAATAAATGAATTTGGGCTTGACTGTCCTAGTCCACATTTTGATGCTACCTGCATTGTTCGTCCTAATTCTTTTAGTTGATTAATGTAAGCAAATGTATATTCACCTTTTTCAATCATCTCTACACCTTCTAATAATTTTACATTTCCTATTCTGCAGGGTGTGCATTGGCCACATGATTCTTCTACAAAAAATTCCATGAAATTTTTTAATACATGAAGCATGTTTCTACTTTCGTTGAATATCATAATTGAGCCTCCAGTTGCCGCATCCTCATAAGCTAAAGTTCTGTCAAATTGGGATTTAGGAATACATATGCCAGATGCACCACCAACTTGAACAGCCTTTGTATTTTTAGCACCTACAATATCTAATAATTCAGAAATTTTTATGCCCCATGGTAATTCATAAACTCCCGGTCTTTCACAATCTCCAGATACAGAAAATAATTTTGAACCAGTAGATTTATCAGTACCATATTTTCTAAACCAACTGCCACCTTTGATTACTATATGAGGAACGGAAGCTAATGTTTCAACATTGTTAACTACTGTTGGTTTGCCCATGAATCCTGTATTGACAGGATAAGGTGGACGATTGCGTGCTTCTCCTCGATTTCCTTCGAGAGATTCAATTAATGCAGTTTCTTCTCCACAGACATATGCACCAGAACCAAGTCTTATTGTTATATCAAAATTAAATCCTTCTTTACCAAGAATATTTTTTCCAAGTAAATTATCTTTTCTCATATGTTCGAGATAGTCTTCAAGTGAATTAAGCATATATTCATATTCACCGCGCAGATAAACAATTCCTTTTGTTGCCCCAATTGTATAACCAGCTATAACCATTCCATCAAACACTAATTCTGGGTACTCCATTAGAAGAACTCTGTCTTTAAATGTTCCTGGTTCTCCTTCGTCTGCATTGCATATAACATATTTTTGGTCTGCGGATGCTGCAGCAACAAGTGTCCATTTAGTTGCGGTTGGAAAACCAGCTCCACCTCTACCTTTTAATTTTGATTCACGCAATTCGAATAATATATCTTCGCGAGATTTTTCAATAGCTTTTTTAATTCCTTCCCCGCGATTATATTCAGAAAAAATAAGTATTCCTTTCCTATTCTTTTCCATATGTCACCTCACTTCAATTCACTAAGTATTTGAATTGCTTTTTCAGGAGTTAATTTTGTATAAACTCTTTCATTAATTATCATTGCTGGTCCCTGATCACACATACCTACGCAATTTGTGTATTCGAGAGTAAATTTTTTGTCTTTTGTTGTTTCCCCAAAATTAATTCCAAGTTCTCTTTGAATTGCTTTTGCAACAGAATCTTTTCCTTGCATGTCACAAGATATTGTTTTGCATAAACGAATTATATATTTCCCTTTTGGTTCTGTACTTAAAAAAGAATAGAAAGATATTACACTGTAGACTTCTACAGGATGAATATCAAGTAATCGAGCTATTTCCTGCTGAGCAAAATCTGGTATATGTTTATGTTTTCTCTGTACAGCCTGAAGAATAGGAAGTAATGAAGATTTATCTTTTCCATATTTTGTTACAAGTTGTTCTATTTCTTCTGTTAATTCATTTTTTTCCAGTATTAACATTTTACTTCACCTCCTTCTTTAATAAATTATCTACTTTTTGAATAAGTTCATCGGGTGAAATGGGTTTTTCAACAAAATCATCAACGGGAACCATTTCGTTTTTCTCAAATTCTAAACCGGTAGCTTTTGCAACTGAGGTGTACATTAAAATTGGAGTGTTAATTCCTTCTTTACGAAATTTTTGTGCTAAATAGAAACCATCATCAGGTTCATCCATCATAACATCAAGAATTATTAAATCGGGTTTCAGTTCCTTTACAATCTTATAACCATCATCTGGATTAGAAGCAGAAATTATAGAATGCCCTTTCGACTTTAGAACCAGGCTGCTTGCATCAATAATATCTGGATCATCGTCAATGATTGCGATTAGAGCCATATTTCATCTCCTTTATTTGTTATTTTATATTTATTGGTAAATTGATTGTGAAAGTTGTTCCTTTATCAAATTCGGAATCAACATCAATCTTACCGTAATATGAGTCTACTATTTTTTTAACAATACTCAGCCCTAATCCAGTACCACTAATGCCTCGAGTTTTTTCATTTTTTGCTCTGAAAAATTCATTGAACAATTTTGCTTTTTCCTCGGGTTTCATACCGATACCAGTATCGGCTATTTTTATTTGTAAATAATTTGTTGACGATGATACATTTATAATAATTTTTCCTTTTTCTTTGTTATACTTTATTGCATTGCTTATAAGATTGGTAATTAATCTTTGAATTTCATTATAGTCTGCTTTTATTGTAGGTATGTTATCTTCGGTTTTAAATTCTACTTGAATTTCTTTCTTCTTCAATTCAATTTCAAATAGCTGCAATGTGTTCTTAATGATTTCATTGATGTTAATATCTTCAATTTCACGATGTTTAGTTTTTAATTCCATTCTCGAGATATCGAGTAAATCATTAACAAGGTCACTTAAGCTTTTTAATCTTACAATCGAGCGTGTTAAGTAATCCTGTCTTTTTTCTTTGGGCAGATTTATTTTTTCATCTGCTAATATATTTAAATAACCTTGAACAGCTGCAAGCGGTGCTTTTAATTCATGAGCAACCATCGAGACAAATTGTGATTTAATTAATTCAATTTTCTTAAATTCTGTAATATTACTTAAAACAATTACAACACCTGCAAGTGAACCATCAGGATGAGGTATTGGAGTTGCTGCAGCTTCAACAATTAATTCATTGTTTGGTTTTAGTTCTATTTGAGTTGCATAACTTTTTAGTAAAATGGTCTCAGAAGAAAAAATTTTTTCTACTAATTCAGTAATATTTTTATTAAGAAGAGGAAGTATTTTATCGCCAATTATAATTTCATGCAGGTCAAGAAATTTCAAAGCAGCATAATTATAATATGCAAGTTCTCCATTTTTATTAATTACTAGAACGCCATCACTAATAGATTTAATAATTGCATTAAGTCTTGATTTTTCAGAAGCTAATTCCAGGAGATTTTCTTCTCTTTCTTTTTTTAATCTCTCCGATTCTAAAATTAATTTTCTCTGATTTATCCCCTGTTCAATTTGGTATAAAAATTCCTCAGGAGTAAAAGGTTTAGGAATATAACCGAAAGCTCCTAGTCTTGTTGATTGAATTGCAGTATCATAGCTTGCAAATGCTGTAGCAATAAAGCAAATAGTATTGGGTCGAGAATTTTTAATTCTCTTTAAGACTTCCAATCCATCATAATCCGGCATTTTTAAATCAATTATTGCAATATCAAAGTCCTTTTCTGTTCCAACTCGAATTCCTTCTTCACCGCAATCTACAGCAACAACATCATACCCTTCATCTTCGAGCAGTCTCTGGGTTCCAATTCGCAATCCTCTCTCGTCGTCTACAATTAATATTTTATATTTATCATTCATTGTAAAATTTTAATAGAAATTTTCAATTTTTGCTAACAATTCTTCAATTACTACAGGTTTATTTATAATGCCGTCGCATTTTATCCATTCTTTTTCTTCAGGTGTAGAAGTACTAAATTTAAATCCAGTATCATAAGTTGCGGAAGTAAGAATGAATACAGGAATTTTTTTCCCGTGTTCAGTCTTTTTAATTTTATAACAAAGTATAAAACCAGAATCCATTTCTTCCATTATCAAATCTATAATTGCAACATCTGGTTTTTCCTGTAGGAATTTTTTCCAGCCATCTTCACTATTTTCGGCAGTAATTACTGAAAAACCCTTGTTTTCAAGAAGTACTTTGTTTTGTTCGAGTAAATCGATGTCATCATCAACTAATAATATTTTCTTGATTTTTGTTGTGTCCATTTTTGCATTTCCCTTTTTAATTCTATGTCGAATAATTTTGTATTAATGGTAATGAAATAATAAAGGTTGTTCCTTTTCCTAATTCACTTTGAACTTTTATATCACCTTTATGCATTTTAATTATTCCATAAGTAATAGCCAATCCTAAACCAGTTCCTTTCCCAATTTTTTTTGTTGTAAAAAAAGGTGTAAAAATTTTGCTTAAATTTTCTGGAGGAATTCCAATTCCATTATCAGATATTTTAATAATTAGTTTCTCATCATTTTTTGAAATATAAATTATAATCTGCTTATCATCTTTCGATTCTACTGATTCACATGCATTAATTATTATATTTAACAAAGCTTGTTTGAGTTGGTCAGCATCTCCTTCAATTATTGTTTTTTCTGTATCAAAATTTTCAGAAATCAATACATTTGAAAATTCTGGCTTTACTCTCACTAATTTTATTATATCACCAATTAGTTCACGAATATTTACTTTGCTTAATCTTAATTTACCCTGTCGTGCAAAATTCAAAAGATTAGATACAATATTTTTGCAACGATTGGCTTCGTCTATAATTAGTTTTAAGTCTTCTGAACTTTGTTGGTCATTAAAAGCTTTTTCAATTTTTTTCTTTAGTAAAGAAGCATAAATCATAATTGAGCCGAGAGGATTATTTATTTCATGAGCTACTCCGGCAGCTAATTGACCAATTGAAGCTAACTTTTCTGCATTAGCTAATTGTTCTTGAGTTTCTCTAATTTCTTTGTTTGCCATTTCAAGTTTATCAATTAAATAAGGCAAACACATATCTTCTTCTGCAAGTCCTTTTGCAATGGCAATTGCATATTCTCGGCAAGTAGGATATCCACAAGCTCCACAATTTAATTCATCTGACTTAGTATGCTTGTTAGTTTTTGCAAGAATCGATATTATTTGTTCTTCTGAAGGTTCAGGTCTTCTTTGATTTTTAGGTTTAAATTTTCTGCTTAAGTCTAAATCACGATTATTATAAAGTGTGCTTTTCCAGATTCTTTTATCAAATGTATTTATGTTTTCTTCAATATATGAAATTACTTTTTCTCTTTTAGAATAATAGTTTAATTTAGAATCAATTGCGGGACCATTTATACAGCCTTCACAAAATAAAATATCTACAAATTTAGATTGAATTTTTTTGTCAGCAATTTCTTGTAATATTTCTGCAACCCTATCTTTCCCCTCTACAATAATTATTTCTTTTTCAAGAATATCTCCATGTCTATTAGTTGTTTTTAATAAGCCTCCTGTTAGAGGATAAGCTTTTCCCATGTAAGCATAAGGTGGGTCAAAGTATGAGTTTTCAAGTTCATCAAGTTTTATATTATTTTCTGCAAATAATTCTTTTAGTTCCTTAAATGTTAACACAGCATCAATTGCATCAGAAACATTTTCATCTCGATATTCACTTTTTTTTGCAATACATGGACCAATAAAAACAACTCTAATATCTGAGCCAAAGTTTTTCTTCAAATATCTTCCCATTGCAATCATTGGAGATACAACATTTGCAAGATTATCAACAATATCTACATAATATTTTTCAATCCAGTTATAAATTGCTGGACATGGACTGCTGATGATTGTTTTGTTATCAGTTTTTTCCAAGTATTTTATATAATAACTGCTGATTAAATCTGCGCCAAAAGCTGCTTCGCCAACGTAATGAAATCCAAGTTTTCTTAATGCTGATATAAATTTCCCTTCTAAATTTGGAAATGTAGCAGGAAAAGAAGGTGCAATTATTGCATATGTTTTATAATTCAATAAATAATTATTAACAATATCTTTATCATTTAGAACCTGTTTAGCATTTTGTGAACAAACTTTAACACAGTATCCACATGTAATACATCTTTCTTCTATAACAACTGCTTGACCATTTATTACACGAATAGCACGAGCAGGACATTCTCTTATACAAGAGTAACATCTTTTGCATTTTTGTCCTATTGTCGTGACTATTCCTAGTGACATATAAATCTATAAAAATTTATTAAACATAAATTATACTTCTTCCAGAATCTTTTTTCTATTTATATAAGTAGTGTGTAAAATTTCATGTGATATATGACCATATGGTTCACCTAAGAATTCTTTGTATAATTTTTTCACTGATTCATTTTCGTGAGAACGTCTATTTTTCATTTTGGCATCAATTTCATATAATGCTTGAGCACGTTTTTTTACTTTATCAGGATTTTGATGTATTGGTTGACCTCCACCATTAATACATCCACCTGGACATGCCATAACTTCGATGAAATGATATTTAGATTCCCCTTTTTCTACTTCTTCTAATATTTTTTTAATATTACCAATTCCATTTACTATTGCAACATTTAAAGTCATTCCATTTATATTTATTGAACTTTCTTTTATACCAGCCATTCCTCTTACATCAGTTAATTCAACTTGTTCAAGTTCTTTCCCTGTAATTTTGTAATATGCTGTTCTTAATGCAGCTTCCATTACTCCACCACTTGTTCCAAATATTGCAGCAGCACCTGTTGATTCTCCTAATGGATTGTCAAAATTGTCTTCTGGTAAATCGTTAAAATCAATTCCAGCTACTTTGAATAATCTTACCAGTTCTCGTGTAGTTAAGACTGCATCAACATCTGGTAAATGTTTTTCTGATAGTTCTGGTCTATTCGATTCAAATTTTTTAACAGTGCATGGCATTATTGAGACCACAAAAATATCTTTCGGGTCAATTCCCATTTTCTTTGCATAGTAAGTCTTTAAGATTGCACCTTCCATTTCATGAGGCGATTTGCAAGTAGAAATATGATTTAATAAATGAGGATAATTTTGTTCTGCATATTTTATCCATCCTGGACAGCAGCTTGTAAACATTGGCAATGTTTGATTATTTGAAATCCTGTGTATTAATTCTGTAGCTTCTTCCATTATTGTTAAATCCGCACCAAAATTTGTATCAAATACTTTTTTGAATCCTAATCTTCTTAAACCTGTTATAATCTGTCCAGTTACATTTGTACCTAAAGGTAAATTGTATTCTTCGCCAAGTGTAGCTCGAACTGCTGGAGCTATTTGTGCAATTGTAAATTTATTTTTATCGTTTAAAGCAGCAACCACTTCTTTAGCATGACTTTTTTCTCTTAATGCAGCTGTTGGACAAACAAGAATACATTGACCACAAAGAATACAATCACTTACATTTAAGCCTTTGTTAAAAGGAGTTGTAACATTACTCTTAAATCCACGGTTAGTGAAATCAATAGCTCCAATTTTTTGAATTTCACTGCATGTTCTTACACATCGTCCACATAATATGCACTTTGCAGGGTCTCTTTCCATTGATGGGCTAGAAATATCAATAGCATGACTTTTCTTTTCTCCAACATATCTATGTTCCCGTATATTATATCTTTCAGCTAAATCTTGTAATTCACAATTTTTATTTCTAACACAAATAAGACATTCTTGCGGATGATTTTCTATTAATAATTCAATAATTGTTTTCCTTGCAACTCTAACACGAGGTGAATTAGTTTGAACTTTCATTCCCTGAACTACAGGATAAGCACAACTTGGAGTTAATCCTCGCATGCCTTCAACTTCTACAACACAAATTCTACAGGCACCAGTTGGGAACAAATTTTTCATATGGCAAAGTGTAGGAATATGAATTCCAACTGATTTGGCTGCTTCAAGAATTGTCATTCCTTCTTCTGCTTTTACTTTTATATCATTAATTGTTAATTCAACCATTTTAGTTCTCCATAAAAAGTTTAGTAAACTTTAACAGCTTCAAAGCGGCAGGATTCAAAGCACATACCGCATTTTGTACACTTAATCTGAATAATTTGATGTGGTTGCCTCTTATCTCCAATAATTGCATCAGCAGAACAATTTCTAAGACAAACACCACAACCGTTGCATAATTCCGGATCTATTTCGTAAGTAAGAAGTTCTTTACATACTTTAGCTTTACATTTTCTTTCGAATAAATGTTCTTCATATTCTTCTCTGAAATATCTTAAACCAGAAAGTACAGGATTTGGAGCACTTTGTCCCAATCCACAAAGTGATGTATCTTTTATTACATCAGCTAATCTTTGTAAATGAATTATTCCTTTGAATCTTTGTAATTGTTCGGTTTTATTTCCATTATTACCATATCTAACAGGAATTCTTTCAATAATTTCAAGCATTCTTTTTGTTCCTTCACGGCATGGAACACATTTTCCACATGATTCATTTTGAATAAATGTTAAGAAAAATTTTGCTACATCTACCATGCATGTATCTTCATCCATAACAACAAATCCACCAGAACCCATCATTGCTCCTACTTCTCTTAATGATTCATAATCAACCACAGTATCTAAAACAGATTCAGGCAAGCATCCACCGGAAGGACCTCCAATTTGTATTGCTTTGAATTTTTTATCGTTTGGTATTCCACCACCAATATCAAATACAACTTCTCTTAGTGTTATTCCCATTGGTACTTCAACAAGGCCACCATTAACAACTTTACCACTGAGTGCAAATACCTTTGTTCCTTTACTGCTCTTTGTTCCAATTGATGCAAACCATTCCTGTCCTCGATTGATGATTGAAGGGACATTAGCAAATGTTTCAACATTATTAATTACTGTAGGTTTGCCCCATAAACCTGCTTCAACTGGATATGGAGGACGGGGCCGAGGCATTCCTCTTTTCCCTTCAATTGAAGCGATTAGAGCAGTTTCTTCACCGCAGACAAATGCACCAGCACCTTTTTTAATTTTTAGTTCAAAGTCAAAATCACTATTCAAAATATTTTTGCCAAGAAGACCATACTCTTTACATTTTTCAATAGCATTTTGTAACCTTTCAATAGCAAGCGGATATTCTGCACGGCAATAGATATAACCATAGGAAGCGCCTATTGCATATGCACCTATTATCATTCCTTCAATTACTCTGAATGGGTCACTTTCAAGAACAGAACGATCCATGAAAGCACCTGGGTCTCCTTCATCAGCATTGCAGATTATGTATTTGGTATCAGATTCTTTTTTGTATGCAAGTTCCCATTTTAATCCGGTTAAGAAACCTGCTCCTCCTCTCCCTCTCAATCCACTTTCTTTTACTGTCTGGATTACTTTTTCAGGAGTTAATAATCGAAGTGATTTGTCTAATGCTTTAAAGCCACCAGATGAAATATACTCATCAATTGAAGTTGGATTAATTACACCGCAATTTTCAAGAACTACTTTTAATTGTCTTTTGAAAAACGGTACTTCATTAATATTTGGAATCGAATCACTTCCTTTGCCATATGTTCCCAATACTTTTTTCTTATAAACATTTTTATCAATTATTGTGGTTTTAATTAATTCATGAACATCTTTAGGAAAAATTTCGCAATAAGAAATTCTATCTTTGCCGGGTAATTTAATATCAACTATTGGTTCTTTAGCACAATAACCAATACAACCAGTGGGAATAATTTTAGCTTTGATGTTATTTTTAATTAATTCTTCTTCTATTGCTCTTTTTACTTTATCAGCGCCAGATGCCAATCCGCATGTTCCCATTCCAATAAATATTAAAGGGATATCATGCTCAGAGTATTTTAATACTGAATTTAATTTTTTGAATTGTTCTTTACATTTTTCATCTTTATGACAAAGTGGACCATCTATACAACATGCAATAAATTGTTCGCATGGTGTCTCGGCACTATGCCAGCATTGTTCACAACATTTTTCAATAAAACTTTTCATTCTACACTCTCAGTTTGTTCTTGTTTACTTTTTGCAATTGCTTCCCTTCGATATTTATTTAATATCTTGGGAATTTCTTTTACAGATATTCTTCCGTAGTATTCATCATTAATATTAATAACAGGTGCAATACTGCATGCCCCTATACAGGCAACAGTTTCAAGTGTAAAAAGTTTGTCTCTTGTTGTTTTCCCTGCTGTAATTCCCAGTTCTGTTTCAAGGGCTAAGAGTAGGTTAGCAGAATTTTTAACATGGCATGCAGTCCCACGACAAACTCTAATTACATTTTTACCGAGCGGAGTTAATCTAAATTGATTATAAAATGTTGCAACTCCATAAACACTGCTTACAGGAATATTTAAATGCTCTGAAATATCTTTTATAGCTTCTTCAGGAAGATATCCATAGATTTCCTGTATATCCTGCAATAATGCAATTAAATTGCTTCTATCGTTTTTAGGATATTTTTGAATGATATGATTATGCATTCCAGACTCACTTTAATTTTGTTTATAAGATTATTACAGAATATATGCCAGAATAATTAAGACTTCGACGGCTCATTTTCTATTAAAATTGTTGATTTTTTAAACGAAATCGCAATTACATTTTCTTATGAGTGAGAAAAAACTCTAATGTTTTTCTAATTAAAACAAGGAATTAAGCTCTTTTAATTCTTTGATTTAGACTTTTTTGTATTTTAAGTTTGCAACTAAAATCAGTGCAAATACATGCGAATACTTGAAATCGGAAATATTCAGCAAATGAAAAATGCAGTTTGATTATTTATAAATCTGGTAAAATTATTTTGTGGATTTTAATTTAGTTCTACTTTATCATTTTACTATCACACAATCAGGACCTAAAAAAATTTTTAGGCAAACTGATTTATATACAATAAAATTTTTTTTCTAAAGTTTATCACTTATTTTAGAGATAAAAATAATGGAAAGAATGTTGACTTCTGAAGAACTTGCACAAAAAGCTGTTGAAGCAAAATCAAAAGGTTTACCTACCTATTCGAATTTTCATGTTGGAGCTGCATTACTAGCTGAATCCGGGAAAATTTATCTTGGTGCAAACATCGAAACCTCATCTTATAGCTTAACAATATGTGCAGAAAGAACTGCGGTGTTCCAAGCTATTATTAATGGTGAAAGAAAATTTAAGTCAATTGCGATTGCAAGTGATGCAGAAGATTTTTGTCCTCCTTGTGGTGCATGTCGTCAGGTTCTCTTAGATTTATGCGGCAAAGAACTCGAAGTAATTTTAGTTAATAAAAAAAATGAATTGAAAACTTTTTTATTAAAAGAACTAATACCACATTCATTTAGTGGAGAATTTTTGAAATGATTGAACATTCACCTCATTTAATGCCAAAAAATACTGGCTGGATAGAAGTAATAGCTGGATGTATGTTCAGTGGAAAAACTGAAGAATTAATAAGAAGACTTCGTAGAGCTGAAATTGCTAAACAAAAAGTAAAAATATTTAAGCCTAAGATTGATATTCGATATTCAAAGAGTGAAATTGTATCTCACAGTGAACAATCAATGCCTTCAATTCTAGTTGAATCTGCTAAAGAAATTTTACAATACTCAGAAGATGCTCAAGTAATTGGAATTGACGAAGCTCAATTTTTTGACCTCGATTTAGTAGATGTGTGCAATCAATTAGCAAATGAAGGTAAAAGAGTTATTGTCGCAGGTCTGGATCAAGATTATACGGGCAAACCATTTGAACCAATGCCTCAATTATTAGCTGTAGCAGAATATATTACAAAAACCTTAGCTATTTGTGTTGTATGTGGAAATCCTGCTGATAAGACTCAAAGAAAAATTCCATCTTCAGAAAGAGTACTTATTGGGGCTGCAGAAAGTTATGAAGCTCGATGTCGAAAATGCCATTTCATCCCTGAATAAATCTGAGAATCATTATGAATATAATCTCTCTAATTCGTGGAATTATTGGACTATCTCTAATTATTGGAATAGCATTTTTAATTTCTAATAATAAAAGAAAAATTAACTGGCGACTTGTTTTAAGCGGATTAATCATTCAAATCACTTTTGCTATTTTAATTCTCAAAGGAGATGATTTAAGAAAATTCTTTTTACCATTAGGTTTTCCAAAAGATTTTTTCAGGTTTATTAGCAGCTTTTTTGTGTTAATTCTAAATTTCACAACTGAAGGCGCAAAATTTGTTTTTGGTAATTTAGGTTTAGGCCCAGGCAACGAAGGAAGTTTGGGAGTATTTTTTGCTTTTCAGGTTCTTCCTACAATAGTTTTTTTTGCAAGTTTGATGTCGGTTCTATATTACCTTGGAATTATGCAAAAGATTGTGCAGGCAATGGCTTGGTTAATGGCAAGATTAATGGGAACAAGCGGTGCTGAATCACTTTCCTGCACAGCAAACATTTTTGTTGGCCAAACCGAAGCTCCATTAATGATTAAACCGTATTTGAAAGGGATGACACAAAGTGAATTGTTAACAATAATGGTTGGTGGAATGGCAACAATTGCCGGGGGCGTCATGGCTGCTTATATTCAAATGCTTGGCACAGCTTTTTCTTTAGCTAATAATATTCCTCTGCAGGAAGCACAAATAATTTTTGCAACTCATCTTCTTGGTGCAAGTGTGATGGCAGCTCCAGCATCTTTATTAATTTCAAAAATAATGTTTCCAGAAGTTGAAGAACCTGAAACAAAAGGAACAGTAAAAGTAAAAGTAGAAAAAAATGCATCAAACATTATAGAAGCTGCAGCTGCAGGGGCTTCTGATGGTTTAACTTTAGCTCTAAATGTAGCGGCAATGTTAATTGCATTTATAGCACTAATAGCAATGATAAATTATTTTCTTGGCTGGTTTGGAAACACAATTGGTATTAATCAATTCTTAATTTCAAAATTTGGAAATCCACTAAGTCTTCAATTAATTTTTGGTTCAATACTTCAATTTCTTGCTTTTGGTATAGGTGTTCCGTGGGATAGCGCTTATAATTTCGGAAGCTTAATTGGAACTAAAATTGTATTGAACGAATTTGTGGCATATCTCGATATGAGCAAATTGATTGAAGCAAAAACTCTTATAAATGATAAAGCAATTTTAATGGCAACTTATGCATTATGTGGTTTTGCAAATTTTAGTTCAATTGCAATTCAAATTGGTGGGATTTCACCTTTAGCACCAAATCGAAGAAGTGATTTAGCCAAATTAGGCATTCGAGCAGTAATTGGAGGAACATTAGCAAATTTAATGACAGCAACTCTTGCAGGAATTCTTTATTGATGATAAATATTAATGCTAAATACAGAAATATTATTGAAGCTATAAAAGATGAAATTCCCTTTGAACCAGAGATTTGCATCATACTTGGCAGCGGTTTAGGTGATTTTGCTAATAAAGTAGAAACTATAAAATCAATTTCAACATCGAGTTTACCTTCTTATCCCCTTTCTACTGTTCAGGGTCATAATGGTAATCTTCATTTTTCTAAATATGCAAATAAAAAATTATTTATTGTTCAAGGAAGAATTCATTTTTATGAAGGATATAAAATTTCTGATTGTGTTTTGCCCGTACATTTAGCAGCTAAACTAAATTGCAAAAAAATTTTATTGACTAATGCAGCAGGTGGAATTAATCCAAATTTTGCACCAGGTGATTTAATGCTTATTCGTTCATTTGTAGCACTAAATATCAAAAAAGAAATTACCAATCTTATTGGTCTGTCTTCTCTTGAATTGAGAAATTCAATGATTGATTTTCCATCCGAAGAATTAAATAATTTAATAATAAAAGCTGCACTTGAAGAAAAAATAAATTTGTGTGAAGGCACTTACTGGTTTACAAAAGGACCTAGTTATGAAACTCCCGCAGAGATAAGAATGATTGCTAAATATGGGGGAGATGCAGTAGGAATGTCAACAGTTCACGAAGCTTTTTATGCTCATTATATGAAACTAAAAGTTGCTGCAATTTCATGCATTACAAATTTTGCTGCTGGATTATCACCAAATAAACTTTCACATCAAGAAGTAATGGATACTGCTGAGAAGGTAAAAAATAAATTTGAGAAGTTGATTAAAAAGTCTATTGAATTAATGTAGATAAAAGTGAAGCCACTGTTATAATTGCTGTTTCACTTCTCAATCGATTTTTTGTTATTCTTAATAAAGCTGTAGGTTGAATCTTTGTGATTTCATTTTCAGAAAAACCACCCTCTGGACCGAATATAAAGTAGATTTTGTTATTTGGTAATAAATTTTTTTTATCAATTAAAAAATCTTTAAACAACATTTCAGATTTTTGCTCAAACAAAATTTTATCCCCCTCGTAATTTTTTAAATCAGTAATGTTTTTTATAAAATTTGCTTTTGGTAGCCAGGCTTGAAGAGATTGTTTCATTGACGATAATAATAATTTTTTTATTCTCTCAACCTTAAATCCTTTTGCAATAGTTCTTTCAGATTCAAAGAATAAAAAATTTGTAATTCCAAGCTCAACACATTTTTCGATAGCAAATTCAATTCTATCATTGTTTTTTAATCGAGGTAAACAGAATACATAGTTCGAAAATTTGTTTTCATATAAATATTTCTCTTTAATTAAACATTTGGCAGCTTCTTTTGATAAAAATTCAATTCTGCTTCTAAAAATTTTTCCTTCCCCATCAGTAACAAAAATTTCATCCCCAGTTTTATGCCTCATTACATTTTTAATATGATGAAGTTCTTCACCAGAAATAAAAATTTCATTATCAGTTAAATGAGTCGAATAATACAGTTCAATATCAGAGAAAAAATTATTTGTTGAGTTATCAAGACTTTTATTTTTAGACATTGAATTCTGAAAAGAATTTGATTTATAATAAATTAGAATTTTTGCAAATGTTATAATAAACCATAATGCATTTATCTTGAACAGTAAAAATTCCTTTTTCTATTACTGGCTGAACAGCCTTATCATTACGAATGCCTTGTTGAAGCCATAAAGACTTAGGATTTTTTTCAATTACATCCAAAATAATTTCAGGAATATCTTCGGATTTTCTGAATACATTGACAATATCAATATCATAAGGTATATCAATCAATCTGGGAAATACTTTTATTCCATCTGCTTCATTAAAATTTGGATTTACACCATAAACTTCATAACCTTTTTTTATAAGAAATTCAGCTATTATTCTGCTAATTTTATCAGGATTGCGGGATAATCCAATTACCGCAATCCTTTTAGAATATTTGAGAAGTTTACAAATACTTATTAGTTCATCATTCATAATTAAGCTACATTTTTTTCAAATTCACTAATTGGCAGGCAACTACACACTAAATTTCGATCGCCATAAGCATTATTAATTCTTCCAACTGAAGGCCAGAATTTATTTCCTATCAAGTAATTAGCAGGAAAAGCTGCTTTCATTCTTGAATATGAATGATTCCAATTATCACTGACAACATCTTCTGCAATATGTGGTGCATTTTTAAGAACATTATCAGTTTTATCATAAATTCCATTTTCGATTTCTTCTATTTCATATTTTATTGAAATCAGAGCATCACAAAATCTATCGAGTTCTTTTAATGATTCACTTTCTGTTGGTTCTACCATTAATGTACCCGGGACTGGGAAAGAAACAGTAGGAGCATGATAACCATAATCCATTAATCGTTTAGCAATATCATCGACATCAATATTTGCAGTTTGCTTAAATTTTCTTGTATCAAAAATTAGTTCATGAGCTACATAACCGTTTTTCCCTTTGTATAGTACGGGATATAAATTTTCTAATTTTGCTTTGATGTAATTTGCATTTAGAATTGCAACCTTGGATGCTTTTGTAAGTCCTTCTGCTCCCATCATTTTTATGTAAGCATATGATATTAAAAGAATATTTGCACTACCCCATGGAGCTGAAGCTACAGCTGTAATGGATTTCTCTCCGCCAACTTTTACTAAGGGATGACCTGGTAAAAATGGTTCAAGATGTTTCGCAACAGCAATCGGTCCAGCTCCTGGTCCGCCCCCTCCGTGAGGTATTGCAAAAGTTTTGTGTAGATTTAAGTGACAAACATCAGCGCCAATAAATGCTGGATTTGTTAAACCAACCTGCGCATTTAAATTTGCACCGTCCATATAAACAAGTCCACCATTTTTATGAATTATTTCACATATTTCCTTAATATGTTCTTCAAATACTCCATGAGTTGAAGGATAAGTTACCATTAGAGCAGATAAATTTTCTTTGTATTGTTCTGCTTTTTGTTTTAAATCATTCACATCAATATTTCCATTTTCATCACATTTTACAACAACAACTTTATTTCCTGCCATTACAGCGCTTGCAGGATTTGTTCCATGTGCCGAAGATGGTATAAGAACAACATTTCTGTTTGTATCTCCTCGACTGTGATGATATGCTCGAATTACCATCAAACCAGTAAATTCACCCTGTGCACCTGAATTAGGTTGAAGTGAAACTGCATCAAAACCAGTGATTTTTTTCAAATCTTCTTCAAGTTCTTTAAATATTTGTAAATATCCTTCGGCTTGATTTAAGGGTGCAAATGGATGAAGATTTGAAAATTCATCCCATGAGATTGCAAATAATTCTGAAGCAGCATTTAATTTCATTGTGCATGAACCAAGTGATATCATTGAAGTTGTTAATGATAAATCTTTTCTTTCGAGATTTTTAATATAGCGCATCATTTCAGTTTCTGAGTAATAAGAATTAAATACTGGATGGGTCAGATAAGAACTTTTTCTTTTTAAAGTTTCCGGGAATTCTTTGTAATAATCTAAATCAAGAATATCATCGTGATATTTTTTATTTAATGCTTCAGAAAAGATTTTTAAAATTATTTTAACATCTTCAAAGGTATCAACTTCACTAAAAGAGATTCCTATTGTTACAGGGTTGATGTATCTAAAGTTGATTTTATTTTTTAGTGCTAATGTTTTTACTCTTTCTAATTCTTCAGCAGATTTTAAAATAATTTTCAATGTATCAAAATAATTTTTGTTAACCTGATTAATCCCTAATTTGAATAAACCACTATCAAGTAACGATGCAAGCTTATGAATTCTTTCTGCTATTGCTTTAATGCCTTTCGGACCATGATAGGCAGCATACATTCCAGCCATTATTGCCAGCAAGACTTGAGCAGTACATATATTGCTTGTTGCATGTTCTCTTTTGATATGCTGTTCTCTTGTTTGAAGTGCCATTCTTAATGCAGCTTTACCATGTGAATCTATTGATACACCAATAATTCTTCCAGGAATTTGTCTCTTAAATTCTTCTTTGGCTGCAAAATAAGCAGCATGTGGTCCTCCAAATCCCATTGGTACACCAAATCTTTGGGTAGAACCTACAACAGCATCAGCACCAAATTCTCCGGGAGGTGTAAGAATAGCAAGACTTAGTAAATCTGCTGCAACTACCTTATAAATTCCTTTTGATTCTGCTTCTTCAAAAAGTTTTGAATAATCATAGACTTCGCCATCTACAGCTGGATATTGAACAAGAATTCCAAAAATATTATCTGTTAATTCAATTTCATGAATATTGCCAATTTTTAATTCTATACCTAAAGGTGCACTGCGGGTTTTAAGGACATCAATTGTCTGTGGAAATACTTCATCAGAAACAAAGAACACATTAGAATTTTTTTTATTTGACTTTCTTGAATTAAAAAGCATCGACATTGCCTCGGCAGCTGCAGTACCTTCATCGAGAAGTGAAGCATTAGCAATTTGCATTTTAGTTAAATCAATTACCATAGTTTGAAAATTTAGTAATGCTTCAAGTCTGCCTTGAGAAATTTCCGCTTGATATGGAGTATACTGAGTATACCAGCCTGGATTTTCAAGAATATTTCTTTTAATTACTCCCGGTGTAATTGTTGGGTAATAACCTAAACCAATATAGTTTTTGAAAATTTTGTTTTTAGCTGCAATTTCTTTTAATCGTGCAATTAATTGGTGTTCTGTTAATGGTTCATCAAGTTGTAATTTTTGGTTTAATCTTATTGAAGCAGGAATTGTTTTGTCAATTAATTCGTCAAGTGAACTTACACCAATTACATCACACATCTTTTGAATATCTTCGTCGCTTGGACCAATATGTCTATCGACGAATTTGTCATAAAATGAAATATTTTTCATAAATAAACCTTTTTTAAATAATTCAATACTTCAAATATAGCTAATTAGGTTGAATACAAAATAAACATTATTATAGCTTAATTGTGAACGAAACTTTATTAAATGATTAAAGATTGGAAAAACTAATTCATGATGATGTGATAATATTATTCAGGATTTATTTAAGAGGTGACTTAATTTAGATAAAGCAATTTTAGAAGCATTTTGTTCTGCAGTTTTTTTATTTTTCCCTTTTCCTGTTCCAAATTTTTCAGAACCTATATAAACATCAACTGTAAATTCTTTTTTATGTTCAGGACCTTCTTCGCTGATTACAACATATTTAGGGGTATCTAATTTATTTGCGTGTGTAAATTCAAGTAATTGTCCTTTATAATTAGTATCAACTAAGTATTCATGATTTTTTTCGTAAGGAAGAATAATATTCTTTAGAATAAATTTATTTGCTTCTTTAAATCCTTTATCTATAAAAATAGCACCAATTAGGGCTTCAATTGTATCTGCAAGAATTGTCTTGAAACCTTCTTCACTATCGCCTATATATTTTTCGTTGTATAAAAGGAAATTTTTTAATCCTATTCTTTCTGAAACTTCATACAATCTATTACGATTAACAAGCGAGGCTCTTGCTTTAGTTAAAAAGCCTTCGCCCGCATCGCTGTAATTTTCAAAAAGATATTTTGCAACTATTAGATTTAATACAGAGTCACCCAGAAATTCCAGACGTTCATTTGATTTTTCTAATTCTGGATGTAATTCGAGAAAAGATGTATGAGTAAGTGCTTTTAAGTAAATATTTTTGTTTTTAATTTTGAATCCAAGCAATGATTCAAGTGATTTTTTATCAATTAAATGCTTGAATAATATCTTAATGTTGTCGTTCTTAAAAAATTTCTTTAACACACTTAAGAGAAAAATTATTCTTCAAACTTTTTGAACAATATTGTAGCGTTATGACCACCAAAACCAAATGTATTACTCAAAGCATATTTAATTTCTTTTTTGACAGGTACTTTGGGTGTATAGTTTAGGTCACATTCAGGATCAGGTTCATCTAAATTAATTGTTGGAGGTATTGTGCTATTAACAATTGCAAGCACAGTAATAATTGCTTCAACAGCACCTGCTGCTCCAAGCAAATGTCCTGTCATAGATTTAGTTGAACTTACTGCAAGTTTATAAGCATGTTCGCCAAAAACTGTTTTGATGGCTTTAGTTTCGTTAACATCATTTAATTCTGTTGATGTTCCATGAGCATTAATATAATCAACGACTTCTGGTTCAACATTAGCATCGCGTAAAGCTTCTTTCATAGAACGAACAGCTCCTTCTCCTTCTGGGGCTGGAGCAGTGATATGATAAGCATCTGCAGTTAAGCCAACACCAACAATCTCAGCATAAATTTTTGCGCCTCTATTTAATGCATGTTCTAATTCTTCAAGTATTAAAACACCTCCACCCTCTCCCATTACGAATCCATTTCTGTCTTTGTCAAATGGCCTTGAAGCTTCGAGATATCTGTCGTTCCAGGTTGAAAGGGCACGAGCTGCATTGAATCCAGCGATTGACATTTGAGTAATTGGAGCTTCTGAGCCACCGCATATCATTATATCTGCAGAACCTCTCTGAATCAGAATAAATGCATCAGCAATTGCATGTGATGAAGTTGCACATGCAGAAACTGTAGCATAGTTAGGTCCTTTAAATCCATATCTAATTGAAATATGACCAGCAGCAATATCAGGTATCATCATGGGGACAAAGAATGGGCTTACTCTTTTTGGTCCTCCTTGCATAAATAAGCTATGTTGTTCTTCAAAAGTCAAAATGCCGCCAATACCGCTACCGAAAACTACACCAACCATGTTTAAGTTAATTTTTGATAAATCAAGTTTAGAATCTTCAATAGCCATAGCTGCAGAAGCAAGAGCAAAATGTGAATATATATCCATTCTTTTTAATTCTTTTTTATCTATGTAAACAGCTGGATCAAAATTTTTCACTTCACAGGCAAATTGAGTAGCAAAAATTGAAGCATCAAACTTTGTGATTTTGCCTGCACCGTTACGTCCTGTAATTAATCCTTCCCACAATTCTTGGACATTATTTCCTATTGGCGTTACAGCGCCCATACCTGTAATAACGACTCTTCTTTTATTCATATTCTGCCCTTTTTATTATTGAATTTTTTTAAGACAGAGAGAGGCTGTCTAAAAAATAAATGAATAAATTAATAAATATTAGAAAACTAATTGACAGCCTCGTATAAAAAATCAGCTAACTTTTTCCTTTAAATATTTTATAGCATCACCAACTGTAGAAATTTTTTCAGCATCTTCATCAGGAATAGAAATATCAAAGGCAGATTCGAAACCCATTACTAATTCAACAATGTCGAGAGAATCTGCACCAAGATCTTTTGTAAAGGAGGCTTCCGGTGTTATTTGAGATTCTTCAACACCGAGTTTATCCATAATAATTTCTTTTACTTTTGCTTCGATATCCATTTATATCTCCTTTTATGTTATTAAATAATGTTAATTAGATTTATTAAAGTAAACATTTATTACATAACCATTCCACCATCTACAGGAATAACCTGTCCAGTAATGTAATTTGCATCATCACTGCATAAAAATGCAACAACTTTTGCTACATCTTCCGGTTTGCCAAATCTCTTCAATGGAACAAAATTCATATAAGCTTCTCTTTGTTGCTCTGTTAATTTGCTTGTCATATCTGTTTCTATAAAACCTGGGGCAACTGCATTTACATTAATATTTCGTGAAGCAAATTCTTTTGCATTAGATTTTGTAAGTCCAATTATTCCTGCTTTTGAAGCCACATAATTTGCCTGACCTGCATTGCCAATTATTCCAACCACAGAACTAATATTTACGATTTTACCATATTTCTGTGCAATCATATTTTTAATTACAGCTTTTGTGTAGTTAAAGACACTTTTTAAATTTATGTTCAGCACAAGATCAAAATCTTCTTCGCTCATTCTGAGCAATAAATTATCCTTAGTAATTCCAACATTATTGACTAAAATATCAACGCCGCCTAATTTTTCCAAAGCAAAATTAACTGTTTGTTGAGCTGCATTGAATGATGATGCATCTGCAACATAACCATAAACTTTTACATTGTCATTGTTTAATTCTTCTTCTACTTTTTTTGCATTTTCTGTTTCAATTTTTAATAACTCGTCAGTAGGCGCATAATAAGTAAATACAACACTGCAGCCATCTTTTGCCAATTGTTCTACAATGGCTCTTCCAATTCCTCTTGAGCCTCCAGTTACAATAGCTTTTTTATTTAATAATCTCATCTTTTATTCCTTCTTTTTTTATTTGAGAGAAATATTGATTACGATATTCAAGTAATTCTTCATAACCTTTTTCGCCTAAAAGATGAATGAGTTCATTTTTACATGCATCAAAAACAGTTGTAACTTGATTTTGAATTTTATTACAATAATGCATTCTTCCTAGATGGTCGTCATCAATTGTAAGTACTCCTTCATAAATAACTAATGGAAATAATATGCAATACAAAGGTTTATATTTCCATTTGTATTGGCCATTTTTAAGAGCTATTTTTTGAAGTATGCAAAATCCATTTTTGTCAAGAAATACACACTTACCATTATATACTTGGGTTCCGATGGCTATTCCAGATTCAAAATCATTATCTTTTTCAGGTTCTTCAAACCATTTATCAGGATCTTTACATTGGGAATCATCCATCTCAGCAATAATTATATCTTTGATTGAAATAATTTTTTCATATTCCTTCTTATCTGCATATACTCCGTAGTAACAGCATTCACCAGAACATATACAAATGTCACAACCCTTTACAAATTTATGTGTAAAAATTAATGGGTCAATATAAAGACCATTAATTTTCTTTTCAAATTTATTTTCCATTAAAGATACCTTTCAACTTCGGTGTATTTATCGATGCCAAAAATTTTAACATCAGGGTTAATTCTTTTAATTAGACCTTGTAAAACTTTGCCGGGTCCTATTTCATAAAATTCATCAACTCCATCATTAATCATATTTAAAATTGTTTCTTGCCATCTTACTGGATTAACAATTTGTTCGAATAATAATTTTTTTATTTCATCTTTATTTTGAACCGGGCGTGCAGTTACATTTGCATAAACAGGTATTCTAGCATCATAAAAGTTTGTGGAATTAAGAGAATTGCTAAAATTATTTTGTGCGCTCTTCATTAATTGAGAGTGAAAGGCACCACTTACGACAAGTTCTTTGACAAGTTTAGCTCCTGCTGTTTTTGCTAATTCCATAGCTTTTTTAACACCATTAACAGAACCAGAAATTACAATCTGTCCAGGTGAATTAAAATTCGCACATTGAACAATACCTTCAATTGATGCCTCATTACAAATTTTTACAAGTTGTTCTTCCGATAATCCAATGATTGCAGCCATCGTTCCTTTTTGTTCCATTCCCGCTTGAGCCATAGCTTGACCGCGTGCATGAACAAGTTTAACAGCATCATAAAATTGAATTGAATTTGCAGTCAACAAAGCGGAGTATTCACCAAGTGAATGCCCTGCAACCGTATCGGGCTGCAATGTTCGAATAATACTAACTAACACTGCACTATGTAAAAATATAGATAATTGAGTTATATCAGTTTGTTTTAATTTTTCTTCTGGACCATAAAACATAATTTGAGATAAAGGAATTCCAGTAGCTTCTTCAGCTGTCTGAATCATTTCCTTAGCTTCTATTGAGTTCTCAAAAATATCTTTTGCCATTCCAACATATTGAGAACCCTGACCGGGAAATACAAAAGCTTTTTTTCCCATCACTCTATACTCCAAGTTAAATAAATAGCACCCCAGGTAAAGCCTGCTCCAAAAGCTGCAAGTATAAGGTTATCTCCTTTTTTCAATTTACCTTCTCTATAATATTCAGTTAAACACAATGGGATAGTAGCTGCAGTAGTGTTTCCATATTTATGAATATTTATCATAACTTTATCTAAAGATAAACCCATTCTTTCCGCAGTAGCATTAATAATTCTCAAATTAGCTTGATGAGGTACAAGATAAGCAATATCATCGGCTTTCAAATTATTTTTGTTCATAATCTCGTACGAAACATCTGCCATTCCTTTAACAGCAACTTTAAAGACTGTTTTACCGTCTTGATATATATAATGCCATTTATTTTGTACTGTTTCAATTGTAGCTGGATATAAACTACCACCAGCTTTCATATAAAGACTATCTTTACCCGAACCATCGCAAAAAAGCAGAGAATCTTTTATTCCATAATTTAAATCTTCGGTTGGTTCTAGTAGTACCGCAGAAGCTGCATCCCCAAATAAAATACAATTGTTTCTATCGGTATAATCAGTAATACTGCTCATTTTATCTGCACCAATCACCAATACTTTTTTGTATTTGCCGCTTTCAATAAAACTTGCAGCAGTTTGAAGTGCAAAAAGAAAACCAGAGCATGCCGCTGATAAATCAAATCCCCACGCATTTTTCGCTCCAATCTTTTCCTGCACAAGACAAGCAGTGGATGGGAAAAACATATCCGGTGTTATTGTAGCAACTATTATAATATCTATTTCTTCTGGTTTAAGATTAGAATTTTTCATTAAATCTTTTACAGCTTCAACAGCTAAGTCACTTGTAGCTCCTTTTTCCAAAATTCTTCTTTCTTTTATTCCGGTTCTTGTTGTAATCCACTCATCTGTTGTATCAACAATTGATTCGAAATATTTATTGTCCAGGATTTTATCTGGAACATACATTCCAACTGCAGTAATAGTAGCATTAAGAATTTTTCTGGATGGTTGCATTTTTAGAAAGAGCCTCCTCAAATTTTTGAATAAGTTTTTTTTCGTACATTTCTTTTGCTCTTAAAATCATATTTTTAATAGCAAGTGGAGTGCTTGAACCATGTCCAATTATACTAATACCATTTACACCAAGAAGTGGAACTCCACCATAAGTTTGATAATCCATATCTTTTAATGCAACTTTCAAAACATTTTTTACAATTAATGCTTTTAGTTTATTTAATATTCCTCTTTTTGCATACTTTTTAATTTTTGTTTTCAGTAATGATAGAACACTTTCTCCAAATTTTAGAATTATATTTCCAACAAAACCATCACATACAACTATATCGACTGTGCCTTTCAAAATATCTCTTCCCTCAACATTTCCATAAAAATTAAGATTAGATTCTTTCAATAATTTATAGGTAGAAAATACAAGTTCATTACCTTTTGATTCTTCTTCGCCAACGCTTAAAATTCCTACCGAAGGATTTTCAATTCCATAAATTTCTTTTGCAAAGATAGAACCGAGGACTGCATATTCATAAAGATGTTGAGGTTTGCTGTCAACACTTGAACCGGCATCGAATACAATGCAATATTTATCTTTTTCTGTTGGGAAAGTAGCACCTATGGTTGGTCTGCTAATTCCTTTTATTCTTCCCATTATTAGAGTGGAAACTGCCATTACTGCACCGGTATTACCAGCACTGACAAATGCATCGGCTTTTTTTTCTTTTACTAATTTTGCACCAATCACAATTGAAGAATCAGGTTTGGATTTTATTGCTACCACTGGAACTTCATCCATACCAATTACATCAGGTGCATGATAGATAAATTTTTCATCAATGTCGATATTTTGATGTCTTGCTACTTTAAGGATTTCTTCTTTGTTGCCAACGAGAATCAGTTCAAAGTCAGAAGATTCATTATAAGCCTGAAGAGCACCAAGTATAACATTCAAAGGGGCGTAATCGCCCCCCATAGCATCAACTGCAATTCTACATTTGATGTCTGACTGATTTTCTGCCATTTAATTTTTTAATGTTATGATTCTGGTACGAACATAGACCTGCCGGCATAATACCCGCAGTTTGGACATGCTCTATGACTCAGCTTTAATTCTCCGCAGTTAGAACAGCGACTTAGGGTAGGAACTGTTGCTTTATAATGTGTTCTACGCTTATCTCTTCTGCTCTTGGACATCTTTCGTTTTGGATTAGGCATCGTTTAACCCTTTATTAGTTTTAGAATTTCAATTTTTTTAATGGTTCCCATATATCATTGTTTATATCCAAGTTACAATTGCATTGTGATTCATTCAAATTAGTTCCACATTTAGGGCATAATCCTTTACAATCTTCTCTGCATAATTTTTTCATTGGTATTGACAATTCTACATAATCAAAAACATCTTGGTCAATATTTATTTTGTCTTCATCAGGAGATAAATATTTAACATCATATTCTTCTAGTCGGGCAGCATCTTTTACAAATAAATAACTAAGCTGAAAATGATTTATTAACTTTGCATCGTATTGTGAGTTACACCTATCGCAAATTAAATGAGAATTTGCTTCAACATCAAAATCAATCACAATTTGATGTGCAGATTTATCCATTCTACAGTTGACCACAACATTTCCAAAAAATGATTCTTCTAAACCTAATGATTCTACTGGCTCAACAAAATTTATCTGATGTATACCGTCTGAAAAATTTGTATATTTTATTATCATTTTAACAAAGAGCAAAAAATTGGTTCAAAATATAGTTATGATGATTTTCATAATCAAGAAATGCTATTTTCATTTTTGTTCAACGGAAAGTTATAAATTTTATTCTATTATATAAAATGGTTTTAAAATGTTTCTGTTTTTTTCATTTGTTGCATCAGTAATTCCAATGACTTTATACTTATTAATTCTCTGGTATATGGATAAATATGAGAGAGAGCCATTATTTTTTGTTATTATTCATTTTTTGTGGGGTGCTTTTGGAGCAGTTATTTTTGGGATATTAGGAAATGTGTTTATAATAAAATCAATAAAATTTTTTTCTTCACTATTAATTTCGAATTTACCAGAGAATCTAATTTCAAATTTAATAGCTGCACCTATCTCTGAAGAAATATCAAAAGGCGTATTTATTCTTTTAAGTGTTAATTCAAAAAAGTTTGATAATATTACAGATGGGCTTGTTTATGGTGGTGCAATTGGTTTAGGTTTTGGAATGACAGAAAACTTTATTTACTTTTTATCATTTGGTATATCCTTTAAAACCTGGATAACATTAGTAATATTGCGTTCTTTATCATCAGCTATTATGCATTGTATTGCAACATCAATTGTAGGTGCATTTTTAGGAATCTCAAAATTTTCTCCTAAAAAAATGAAATATATTTTTCTTACATCAGGAATCCTGATAGCTATAATGATTCATTTTACATGGAATTTATCTGTAAGCAACGAAAAAACATTTTATCTGGGTTTTTTATTTATGATATTATTAATAATATTTTACATAAAAGTTTTTATTTATTCGATTAATAAAGAAAAATTAATTATAAAAAATGAACTTTATGAAGAAAGTAAATTAAATATAATTCCACCTGAACACATTGACATAATTAGTTCCAATGTAAGATTTCAAAAAGGCTGGATAAATGAAGAAATAAGAAAAAAATATTTTAGGACAGCTATTGCTTTGGCATTTAACAAAATGCAATACAAAAGCTCGGAAGGCATGCAAAAATTATTTTATGAAAATGAAGTTGAAAAAAAACGAGATTTAATAAAAACATTATTAGCTTATCAAAAATTAGATTAACAATTTATTTATGATTTCAAAACAGGAAAAAATAGGAATATTTGGCGGTACATTTGACCCTGTGCATATTGGACATTTGATTACTACTCAATTTGTGCTTGAACAAAGAAAACTTGATAAAATAATTTTTATACCCTGTTACATTTCACCGCATAAAACAAATCAGAATTCATCTAATCCTGTTCATCGATTAAATATGTTAAGATTAGCAATCGAAGGAATCCCTTATTTTGAATTAAGTGATTATGAAATTCGAAAAGGAAATATTTCCTATACTTATGACACAATTTTAGAGCTTAAGAAGACCTATCATTATATCGAGCTAATAATTGGTTATGACAATTTAATAGTGTTCGATAAATGGCATAAACCTGATGAAATTCTTGATTTAACAAAGCTTATTGTAATGAAAAGAATAATTGATAAAGATACAGAAGTAAAAAATAAATATTTTGAAAGAGCCATTATTCTCAATACACCTACAATTGAAATATCGTCTACAGAAATTCGAGAAAGAGTTAAAAATAAATTGCCTATTGATTTTCTTGTGCCTAAAAAAGTGAAGGAATACATTATACAAAATAAATTGTATGAGTAACACAAATAATTGTTCTCTATGGTTTTTTACCTATCAATAAACTTATTAAAGTCCTTAATTAAAAATGAATGAAATATAATATAATCAACAGCGATGTATATGCTGGATTAATAAATTTAAAAGAGCTATCAATTGATGTTGCAGTTACATCACCTCCCTATTGGAATCAGCGTGACTATGGATTTGAGGGACAAATTGGTAATGAAAAAACTTATCAAGAATACATTTCTAAACTTGTCCAAATTTTCAGCGTTTTAAGAACAAGGCTTAAAAAAGATGGCGTTTTTTTTCTTAATGTTGGCGATAAATATTTATCAAAGTATGGTAAATCACCTTTGGCTTTTATTCCATTCAAATTAGCTTATGAAATGGTACAAGATGGCTGGTATCTCAATGATATTATAATTTGGTATAAACCCAATCACATGCCTTCAAGTATTAAAAATCGATTTACAAATTCATATGAACCGGTATTTGTATTGTCTCCTTCAAAGAAAAATATTTTTACAGATTATAAAAAGAAACATCCTGATTATTCGAATATCTTAAAGATAAATTTACAACCAACACCCTATAAACATGTTGCAGTTTATCCTGAAAAATTAGTTAAAAAACTTTTAGAATTAGTAAATGTAAAAAATAATTTTTCGATACTTGACCCATTTGCAGGAAGTGGAACAACATTAAAAGTAGTTAAAGATTATTATCCTCATGCAAATGCATACATGATTGAATACAGCAAAGAATATATTGACATAATCATAAATCGATGTCAATTAAAAAACAATTTTGTTATAAAGCATTATGACTTCATTCCTTACTACTACACAATAAAAAATTATAGTATTGAATACTCAGAACAATTATCACTTTTTGAAAAATATCCATTATATAATTCAATCAGCAATCTCAAAAAGGGTTTTATAAAAATTGTAGAGAATAAAAATGATTACTACAGACTCCTCAAAGAATTCGAAAATCAGTCTATCAGAAAAAAATTACTAAATAATAGTCTTTGCTTTATAGGAAGCAAGGAATATGATTTAGAATTTATAGTAAAAACATCTCAATTAAATGAAAAAGGCTGGGTTATTAGAAATTTATTAGTAGTTGAAAATGAAAAATCTTGGTATCCATTATTTATGATAGTAGATGATAATAAATCAGTTGATTATTTATTTCAATACGAGAAATTAAATATAAAACCCAAATCAAATAATAATAAAAATTGGTCTGAGCATAATTTTACAGGATACAATGTATTTGACAGCATAAGTAAAAATAAACGAGAAGGAATTATTGTTGATGTATTAGAAATATATAATAATGATTTCCCGAAATATGTTATTGTTCAATGGAAAGATGGAACATTTACAAAAGAATTTGTAATTCAAAATCAGGACGAAATTAATGTTAATATAAAAATAAAATCAACCAAACCGATAATTTTAGAAGAAATAAATTCACTAATAGAATTAAACAAAGAAATTAATCCTGAATTAATTAAGAATAATAATATTAACTCTGTACAAAATAATTTTACAAAAAATTATAATGGTAAATTCAAAGATACAGTTCGAAAAAATTGGGGGGCATCTCCCGGTGCTCGAGCTTCTTTAGAAAATGAATATTTTTCGCTTCAAAGATTATATTCAGTTGACCAAAAACTTGTTGCTGCTTATCTAAATGAAAAACGAATTGAAAAAGGTTACACTAAAAGTGAATTCACAAAAATTGTTACCTAAATCATATAAACATACTGTTGGACATTGGCTGCGTTCTGATTTTGGCGGTTCTATTCCTACACCTGAAGATTGGGAGAAAATTTCTGAAATATTGGATATCGATTTTAATTTTACAAAATATGTTTGCAGTACCGCACTAAAATTACAAACAGTTTCAAACTCTAAATTCAAAATGCCAGATGACTTTATCAATGAAAATTTTCTCCCTGAATTAAAAAAATTATACGAATAAATTAAACCTATAATATCAAATATTTCCTTTCTAATTTGTATTATTACCTAATAATATTTTTACACATAGCACAAAAAAACTTTATATGTTAAATGACTTTAGAGAGTATTTTTGCTTTTTTTTATTAATAATATTTTTGCCGTGCAATAAATCAATTTCTCAAAGTAAATATGAAAAAAATTTTTATGGTGGAATTTTTTATTTATCAGAATTTATCTCATCCAAAGAATTTGAGGAAATTAAATCAACTTCCGGCGATAATTCTGCAGTAGATTCTATATATATCAGAGCTGTAAATTTTTTCAGAGGGGATGAATCTGAAGCACTGCTTTGCTTAACTTTTGCATGTCTTCCATTTAAAGAAATAGAAATAAAATTTTTATTTAATAAAAAAATCACTGTTCCTCTTCCTTCGCCGCCCTTCAGTTTATTTCAAGCTAAATTAAAAAATCTTCCATCCAAAATTTATTTTGATTCACTGGAAAATAAATTTGGTGACAAAGATAAATTATCGCACTTTTTTGGCAATGCTTTTCTTAAGTACAATAGCAGCTTTTTTAATTTATCAAAATTTCTCGGTATCTTTGTAGAGGTTGTAGAAAGAGATTTATTTGTTAACGGGAGTTTTGATAACCGAGATTTAATAACAAATCATCTCGGTGAACTTTTTGGTAAACTTATAAAATGTAATAAAAATATTTTACCTTCAGACGTGCTAAAAATTTATCAATTGCTATATATCAGGTTTTAATATGAAATCGATTTTAATCATTGACGATGAAAAAGAAATATGCGAAAGCATAAAAATGACTCTTGAATATGAAGACTATTCTGTTGATTATACTACAGATTCTAATAAAGGATTGGAAAAATTAGAATATGGAATTTATGATGCCCTTTTACTCGACATACAGATGCCTGATAAATCAGGCTTCGATATATTAAAATTTGTTAATGAAAAAAATATTGATATAAAAGTAATTATTATCTCTGCTTTTGCAAATATTCAGAATGCAATTCAAGCTACAAAATTAGGTGCATTTGATTTTCTCGAAAAACCTATTGACAGAGAAAAACTTTTAATCTCAGTTAGAAATGCTGTTGAACAATCAAATCTTATTAAAGAAAATAAAAAGCTAAAAACGTTTTCTGAGCTTGAAGAGAAAATTATTGGTAAAAGCTTAGCAATTCAAAAAATCTTAGAAACAATTACTAAGGTTGCAAAAACAGATGCAAGAATTTTAATTACAGGCGAGAATGGAACAGGAAAAGAACTTGTTGCACAAGAAATACATCGTCAGAGTAATCGTTCACATAAAGATTTAATTGAAGTAAATTGTGCTGCAATTCCACAAGAACTTATTGAATCAGAATTGTTTGGTCATGAGAAAGGTTCTTTCACAGGAGCAATAAAACAACGAATTGGTAAATTTGAATTAGCAGATGGGAGTAATCTTTTTCTTGATGAGATTGGGGATATGAGTCTTCAAGCACAAGCTAAAGTTCTTCGAGCAATTGAAGAAGGAAAAATTGAACGAGTTGGAGGTTCTAATAAAATTGAAGTTGATGTGAGAATAATATCTGCAACAAATAAAGATTTATTGAAAGAAATAGAAAAAGGAAATTTCAGGGAAGATTTATATCATAGATTAAATGTTATTCCAATTCATATTCCTCCATTGAGAGAAAGAAAAGAAGATATTCCTTTGTTAATAGAACACTTTTCAAAAATAATTTGCAACAAAAATAAATTTCCTCAAAAAACATGGCATGAAGATACAATAAAAATTTTACAGGATTTACCCTGGAAAGGAAATGTTCGTGAATTAAGAAATTTTATTGAAAGAGTAGTTATAATGGAATCTTCTGCATTAATTACACCAAAAGAAATAAAATCATACTTGCCTGATTCATCATCTCGTTTAGATGAAATACTAAACACATCTAATACATTTCAAGAATTCAAAGAAAAAGCTGAAAAAGCATTTATCCAGAAACAATTGGAAGCTAATGGGTGGAACATAAGCAAAACAGCGGATATACTTGGAATACAAAGAAGTCATCTTTATAACAAAATCAAAAAATATGGAATAGAAAAGAGGTGAAACATGGCAGAAACAATTTTTGCAAAAATTATTCGTAAAGAAATTCCTGCAGATATTGTTTATGAAACTGATAATGTATTGGCATTTAAGGACATCAATCCTCAAGCTCCTGTCCATATTTTAATTATACCGAAAACTACAGATATTGCTACAACTAAAGATATTGATTCCAAAATTCATGCTCCCTTATTGGGTGAATTATTTGATACAGCAAATAAAATTGCAAAAGATTTAGGAATAAGTGAATCAGGTTATAGAATAGTTATTAATTGTGGACCTGATGCAGGCCAGGAGGTTTATCATTTGCATCTTCATTTGCTTGGCGGAAGAAAAATGAACTGGCCTCCAGGTTGATTACCTGTATATAGCTTTATCAGCAATGTCTTTACGGAAATACATACCATCAAAGTATATTTTTGAAATAGCTTCGTAACTTCTTTTTTTAGCAAGCAATAAATTATTTTCTTTTATAAAAGATGTAATATTTAGTACTCGCCCCCCATTTGTATAAATTTTACCTTCTTTTTCTATTGTTCCCGCATGAAAAATAATTATATCATCATCTTTTATTGAATCCAATCCTGTAATTTCTTTTCCTTTTTCATACTTCTCAGGATAACCTTTGGCAGCAATAACTATACAAACCGATGAACCGCCATTATAATAAACAGAATTTTTATTTAGTGCTCCGGAAGATGCAGAATATAATAAATTTAAAAAATCACCATCTAAGAGTGGCAAAACAGATTGTGTTTCGGGGTCACCGAATCTGCAATTAAATTCTACTACTTTAGGACCTTCATCTGTTAACATTAAACCACAATAGAGGCAACCAATATATTTATTGCCTGTCTCTTTCATTGCATTAATAGTTGGTCTTACAATTGTTTCTGAAATTATTTTTACCATGTCATCATTGACAAATGGAGTTGGAGCATAAGAACCCATACCACCTGTATTTTTGCCTGTATCTCCTTCTCCAATTCTTTTGTGGTCTTGAGCAACTGGTAATAGAATAAAATCATCACCATCTGTGATTGCAAAAACAGATGCCTCCTGACCTCTCATAAATTCTTCAATTACTACTTTGTTGCCTGCATCTCCAAAAGCTGAATTAATAAAACAATCGTTAATGGCATTTTCAGCTTCATCGAGATTTTCACATATTACTACCCCTTTCCCGGCAGCTAATCCATCAGCTTTTATAACAACAGGATATTTAATTTTTCTTAGATATTCTAATGCACTTTTATGTTCTTCTTTTGTAAATATTTGATAATCTGCTGTTGGGATTCCAAATTTTTTCATTAAGTTTTTGGCAAAAGATTTTTCTCCTTCAATTCTTGCAGCAGCTTTTGTAGGACCAAAAACTTTAACACCCTGTTCCATTAGTAAATCAGCTATTCCTTCAGTCAATGGCTTTTCAGGTCCTACAACTACTAAGTCTACTTTTAATTCGACACAATATTTAACCACTTCATTTATATCATTAATATCAATAGCAATATTTTTGCCTAGAAATTTTGTTCCTGGATTTCCCGGTATTACATACAATTCTTTTAAAAATGAACTTTGAGAAATTTTCCATGCTAATGCATGTTCTCTTCCACCTGAACCAATTACTGCTACTTTCATAATAAATCCTTTAGACTAAATTGAAATTGTGTGATTAATTGTTCAGTTAAATAAATTCTATTATGTTTTTGAATAAATTCTTCATTTGGTTTAGGAAAATTTTTATTAACATATAAAGAATGTATTTCAATAATTTTATCTTTGATTTCATCAATGTTATCTGGTGATGTAATAAATGAAGCTCCATATTCAATTAAAGCTGATTTAGCAGCCCCATCAGGAACACAACCAAGGATTGGTTTCCTAGAGCCAAAATATTCAAATAATTTGCTTGTTGATATCGTATCTGCATTCTTAAGATTATTACCAATCATCATCCATAATACATCTGCAGCTAATAATTTTTTTACTGCTTCTTTATGTTCAAGATATCCATGAATTTTAACAAATTCATTTAGGTTAAGTTCGTTAATTAATTTCTTATATTCATCTCTAAATAAACCAATAAATTCTAATTCAATATTAGCAGCTAAATCTGGTCTTTCAATTGAAATTTTTTTAAAGGCTTTCAAAAAAAATTCTGGGGTGATATTTTCATAAAACATTCCCGAATAAGTAAATCTTAATTTATTTGCTGGTTTAAGTTCATCTTCAACTGTTACATTGAAGTCTTCGGGGTCGAATCCGTGTGGAATTATTATTATTTCATCAAATGAAAGGAATGGATAATGAGTTAATAATTTTTCTTTAATTCTTCTATTGATAACGATAATTTTATCTGCAGCTTTGAGAGAACTATATTCTAACTTTTTATTTTTACTTTTATGATAAGGTGTTAAATAAAATGCAAAATGATTTTCGAACCATAAATCTCTATAATCAACAATTAATGGAATGTTAAATTCTTTTTTTAATTCTGCAGCATAAATAAAACTTGAATAAGGTGGAACAGTAACAAATAAAACATCAAATTTTTCTTTTTGTAATAATTCTTTTGCAGTTGAGTAGGCTTTTTTAGCCCATGATTTTTTATTATCAGGGATAAAAAAGATTTTTGAGAAATTAGAAAATAATTTTCTCAAAAATTCCTTCGGGATATTAACAGTTTGAATTTTTTTCCCAATAATTGAATTAATATCAAAAGCTTCTGTTCTAATAATCTGACCACCTGCATTTTCAGCTTCTTTTAATAAGCTAAAATCATGTGCATAATATGCTACATTACCAGTTGTAATAACAACAGGCTGCCAGTTAAATTGAGGCATGTATTTAGTAAATTTAAGTGTTCTTTGAACCCCGCTTAAACCCATTGGGGGATAATAATAAGCAAGAATAAGAGCTTTATACATTTTAAACCTTCAGTAAAAGAAAAACAATTTTTTTATATCTTAGTTATTGTTTGATAGTTTGGAGCTTCTTCAGTTATAATAACATCATGTGGATGACTTTCACGCAATCCTGCAAGTGAAATTTTTACAAATTTTGCTTTTGTTTTTAATTCCTTAATTGTTCTTACACCGCAGTAGCCCATAGCAGCTCTAAGTCCACCAACAAACTGATAAATTGTATCAGCCAGTGCGCCTTTATACGGAACTCGTCCTTCAATTCCTTCAGGCACTAATTTTTTAATATCATCTTCCATATCTTGAAAATATCTATCACTACTTCCCTGTTTCATTGCACCTAACGAACCCATTCCTCTATAAACTTTAAAACTTCTGCCTTCAAATAAAACTTTTTCACCTGGAGCTTCATCACATCCAGCAAACATAGCACCCATCATTACAGTGTCGGCCCCGGCTGCAATAGCTTTAGCAACATCACCAGTTTGTTTAATTCCACCATCAGCAATAATTGGAATATTTTTACCTTTCAATGCTCTTGCAACTGCTTGTATAGAACTAATTTGTGGAACACCAACTCCTGCAATCACTCGTGTAGTACAAATTGAAGCAGGGCCAATTCCAACCTTTACCGCATCTACACCGCATGCAGCCAATTCTAATGCTGCTTCTCCTGTCACAATATTACCGGCAATTAATTGCAAATTCTTAAATTTTTTTCTTATTTGTTTTACCATTTTAATTACACCTTCAGAGTGGCCATGAGCAGTATCAACAACTATAACATCAACATTAGCACTTACCAATGCTTCTACTCTTTCAATAGTGTCTTTTGCAATTCCCACTGCTGCTCCAACTCTTAATCTTCCAAGTTCATCTTTGCATGCATTGGGAAATTTTTTCTTTTTCATAATGTCTTTATAAGTAATCAAACCTTTTAAATAACCTTTTTTGTCTACAACAGGTAATTTTTCAATTCGATTTTTATGTAATATTTTTTCAGCTTCATGCAGTGTTGTACCTACAGGTGCAGTAATTAAATTTTCTTTTGTCATCAATTGTTCAACTGTAAGATTTCTATTGTGCTCGAAACGCAAATCCCTATTTGTTAATATTCCAATTAGTTTTCCTTCTTTATCAACTATTGGAATTCCAGAGATATGATATTTAGCCATTATTTCTTCGGCTTCATAAATTTTTCTTTCTGGAGTTAATGTAATTGGATTAACAATCATCCCGCTTTCAGACCTTTTAACTTTATCAACTTCATCAGCCTGGCGTTCTATTGACATATTTTTATGAATAATTCCAATTCCACCCTGAGCCGCCATTGCAATTGCCATTTGAGATTCTGTAACTGTATCCATTGCTGCAGAAATAAATGGAATATTCAATTTGATTTCACGTGTTAGGTATGATGTAATATCAGTTTCTCTTGGTAAAACTGATGAACGTGCTGGTATCAATAAAATATCATCAAATGTCAAACCTTCAAATTCTATTTTTGAATCTTTCATTTCATCCTCCAGATTTTATTAATTTTTTCTTTGAAGTCATATTTATTAACAAAAAAGACCACACAAAGTGGTCTTTCATTTTTAAAAATGAAAAATTAACATAAAATTTTTATTACACCTTGTTAAAACTTTCACCTATTTCCTCTAAGAATAGTGATTAATAGTCAGGAGACTGAACTTGTTACAAAAATTTAGTTGCAAAAATACTAATATTGAAATTATCTACAAAATTTAAGTCCATTCATTTTCATGAATATTAAGTTTATCCATTACTTTGAATATTATATCTGATGGATACCCTCGTGAAGATAAAAACGAAAATAGTTTTTGTTTTATTTTCTGATTATCCAGTTTTTTGAATTGATAAGAGCTTAACTTTTTTTTAGCAAGTTCATAAGCTGTATGAAAAGATGAATTATCATCAATCAAATACAGAACATCTTCAATAATATTTCTCTCAATTCCTTTTTTAATTAGTTCAGCCTTGATTTTATTGATACCAATTTTTTTTCTGTAAAATCTTTCTTCAACATAAGCTTTACAAAATTCATAATCATTTAAATAATGTTTTGAAATAAGTTCTTCGATGGTGTCATTAATCAGTTTTTTATCAAATTTTTTTTTGATTAATTTATTTATTAATTCATGTTTTGAATGTAATCTTCGAGAAATTAATTTTATTGCAGCTTCTTTAATTTTTAGTTTTTCATTCAGAATTAATAATTCATTTTTCTTTGATTCATCAATTACATCATTTTTTCTTAAACCGGCATCGGTAACAATTTTATAATCAACTAATATTGAACTTCCATCGTTAAATTGAACGATTACATTATTCCCTTTTTTTCTAAGAGTTACAATAATCATTTAGATTTTTTATTCTTAATTTCTTGTTCGGCTGATTGTTCTTGTTGTTCATCATTCGTCATACCAAGTGCAGCTTTAACTTCTTTTTCGAGTGATTCAAAAAGTTTTGGATCTTCCAGCATTTTTTGTTTCAATTGCTCTCTGCCTTGATATCTTTCATCTTTGTAAGTAAACCATGAGCCGCTTTTTTTCAAAATACCATGTTCAGTTGCAAGGTCGATTATGTCGCCAACTTTACTGATTCCTTCATTGTATAAAATATCAAATTCAACCTCTTTGAATGGAGGTGCAACTTTGCTTTTTACAATTTTTACTTTTGTTCTATTTCCTATAACATTGTTTCCATCTTTAATTGCATTTACTCTTCTTATATCAAGTCTAACAGAAGCATAAAATTTCAAAGCATTTCCGCCTGTAGTTGTTTCAGGATTTCCAAACATAACACCAATTTTGCTTCTTAATTGATTTGTAAAAATAACACATGTTTTGGATTTGCTGATTGCACCTGTAATTTTACGAAGAGCTTGGGACATCAATCTTGCTTGAACAGCCATTTGTGGGTCCCCCATGTCTCCTTCAATTTCGGTTCTTGGCACCAATGCAGCAACAGAATCAATTACAATTACATCGAGTGCATTGCTTCTTATCAAGGTGTCAACAATTTCAAGAGCTTGTTCACCGAAGTCTGGTTGAGATAATAATAGATTGGCAGTATCAACGCCAAGTCGTTTTGCATAATTTAAATCAAGAGCATGTTCGGCATCAATGAATGCAGCAAGTCCACCTTTTTTTTGAGCTTCTGCAATAATATGTAAGCAGAGTGTAGTTTTACCAGAAGATTCGGGTCCAAATATTTCAATAATTCTTCCTCGGGGTACTCCTCCAATACCAAGTGCATAATCAAGCGATAATGAACCTGTTGAAATAGCTTCTACTTTATTAATAACTCCATCTCCAAGCTTCATAATGGTTCCCTTGCCATAAGTTTTTTCAATATTAGCAATAGTATCTTCCAATATTTTCAATCTTGCATCTTTATCGAGTGACATTTTCTCCTCCAATATTTTTTATATAAAAATTTTTAATTGGTTCATATACAGAACCAGTTTTTAATAATGTGCTTTTAAAAAAGGTAATTTTATTAGCTTTAAAGTTTATTTCTGGTATTTCAACTTGAGTTAATTTATAAAAATCTTTATAAAATTTTTCATCTTTATCTTTAATCCTTAACAAAGTTATATGAGGTGTAAATTTTCTTTTTTCTTTTTCAAAACCGAACTGTGAAACAACATTATCAATTTCTTGAACTAAATTGTTTAGTTTAACATTATCTTTTAATCCTATCCATAAAATTCTTGGCTTTTTATCTTTTATAAATAAACCAAACTTATCAAATGTTAATTCAAATATTTCGTAGTTTTTCAAAATTTTTTCTAACTCTGAATTAATCTCAGGAATAAATGTTTCATCTGTATCGCCCAGAAATTTCAATGTAAGATGTAATTTATTTATTGGTTCCCATTTAATTTTATCATAATCTTTAATGCAGTTGTTTTTTATTTCTATTATTTTTTTTAACTCTTGTTCAGGTAGTTCTAATGCGATAAATGTTCTAATCATCGTAATTTATTCCAAGTAAATATCTTCTTAGCATTTCAAGTGCAGCTTGCGAAGTTCTATCTTTATTTAATAATCTATCATCACCGAAACGGAATTCTTTTGCAGTACATATTTTCTCATCACAAATTCCTATGTATACAAGACCAACAGGTTTATTGGGAGTTGCTCCCGTTGGTCCCATTATTCCAGTAGTGGACAATCCAATATCCGTTCCGCTGATAGATTTGATTCCTTCTGCCATTTGTCTTGCTACTTCCAGACTAACAGCACCATATTTTGCTATTATATCCTCATCAACTTTTAATAATTCTACTTTAGCTGCATTACTGTATGCTACAATTCCTCTTTCGAAAAATAAACTGCTGCCACTAATATTAGTAAGACGATTTGCAATTAAACCACCAGTACAAGATTCTGCAACTGACAATTTTAAACCTCTGTCAATTAATAACTTAGCTACAACTCCTTCAAGATTATCATCGTCTTTCCCATATATATATTTTCCAACAATACTTCTAATTTTTTGTTCAATTTCCTCAAGTTTAGACAAAGCAAAATCTTTGTTATTCTCTTCAACCGTGATTCTTAATCTAACACCAAATTGGTTAGGTAAAAAAGCAAGCTTTGCTCCATTTAATATTTCTTCAATATTTCCAAGTTTAGTAAATAATGTTGATTCGGGAATACCAGTAGTAAGTAAATTTCGGGTTAAAATATAAGTGCTTTCTTGTTTTCTTTCTGATTTATTTTTCTCGCTCAATGATTTTAATTTTGGAATTACATATGAATCCATCATATTTTTCATTTCGTAGGGAACACCAGGCATAGCTATAAAAATTTTATTATCCTTTTCTATCCAGATTCCCGGTGCTGTACCACGAGTATTCCTTATAGGTTCAGCAATTTTAGGAATTAGAGCTTGTTCTTCATTAATTTTAGTTAATTCCCTGCCTCTTACTTCAAAAAATTTTTTAATATCACTCAATACTTCTTCATTCATTATAAGTTCTGTATCAAAAAAATTTACAACACATTTCCTTGTAACATCATCGTGTGTGGGGCCAAGTCCACCTGTTACAATCATTATGTCACAAATCTTAAAAACTCTTTTAAACTCTTTTATAATTTTATCTTCATCATCAGGAAGAACACTTGAGCCAATTATCTTAATTCCATTCTTGACAAGTTGTTCTCCAATGTAAGCTGCATTAGTATTTACTACCTGACCAATAAGAATTTCATCACCAATTGTAACTAAATATGCATTCATAATTATATCTATGTTAGTAATTAAAATATTCTATTAAGTAAATCGATTGATAATTGAATAATCAAAAAAGTATAAATGCCAGCTAAAACATCATCAAGAACTACTCCCCAGCCATTTTTAATTGATTCAAGTTTTTTTATTGGAAAAGGTTTTATAATATCCATAAATCTCCATATAAAAAAAGCTATTAATAAGAACCATATTTTCTTTGGAACAAACAATAGCGAAATCCATGTGCCAATTATTTCGTCAAGTGTAAATTCTTTTGGGTCATTGCCGTAAACTTTTTCAAATTTTTTTGCTACATCAACACCAATAATAATAAAAAAACTAATTAATACAATCATAAGAGTGGGATTTTCAAAACCTGGAATTAGAAATATAAGTAACGCAAGCAAACTTGCTTTTGTGCCAGTAGCTTTTTTAGAAAATCCAGTATAAAAGCCAGAGCCAAGTATTTTTTCTATTGAATTAATTTTTTGCTCCAAAAAGTTGTTTTATAAGTAATCTGTTTGTGTAAATATAAGTTATGCCTGTTATGACAGTAAATATAGTGATAGCAAGCATTGTATAGTAAATTAACTCATGATGCAATAAAATATTAAAAAGATTTTCTCTTCCTTCATAAATCCATTTTACGGTTTTAGCAGTATAGATTAACAATAAATAATAAAGAAATAACATCTGAAAAAAAGTTTTCCATTTTGCAGAATAACTTGTAGAAAAAGAAACTTTTTTATAATCAGCATAAATTCTGAGCAATGTAATAAGTATATCCCTCGCAATAATTAAAATGACCATCCATAATTCTAAAATTCCAACAAAAACAAAAGCAAGAAATACAGTTGAAGTTAAAATTTTATCTGCCAATGGGTCTAAAAATTTACCCCACTCTGTTATGTAATTAAACTTTCTTGCAAGCCAACCATCATACCAGTCTGTAATTGCAGCAATTATGAATACCCCCAGAGAAATTTGTATGAATAAAGGTTCACCATTCAAAAATAAATATAAAAATATTGGTGTTAGAATAATTCTTAAAACAGTTAACTGATTTGGGAGTATCATGATAAGTATTGAAATTAAATAGACAATTTTCTTAAATAATCAAAGTCATATATACCCGTATTGTGAAAATCTTTCCAGATGATATTAATTGCATAATTGCCTGTTAATTTTATCTCCTGAATAGTAATTTGTTCATCAGAAAGAATAGGAATGTATGAATCACTTCTTTCTTTTTTCTCTGCTAAACAGAAGGCACAAGGACAATTATATCTCAAGTCAGCTAATTTTATCTTCGTTTCAAAATTATTATCCCATTTAATATATAAATAAGTTTTATCGATAATCTTAATCTCAAAAGGTAACATTATTCAATAATTTCTCCCGTAAGTTTATAAAGTGCTTCTTGATATTTTTTGCTTGTGTTTATTATTACATTTTCAGGTATTGGTGGAGCTGGTGGTTTTTTATTAAAATTAATTGATAATAAATAATCTCTTAAATATTGCTTATCAAAACTATTTTGGGAACGGCCTTTTTCATATTCTTCAAGTGGCCAGAATCTAGATGAATCAGGTGTTAATAATTCATCTATTAAAATTATTTTCCCATCATAATAACCAAATTCCATTTTTGTATCAGCAATTATTATTCCTTTCTTTAATGCATATTCCACTGCTTTATTATAAATTTTTATTGAAATTTCTTTTAAGTAATTAAAAGTCTCTTTTCCGATTATCGAGATTGCTTGCTCTTCATCTATGTTCTCGTCATGTAATCCTATTTCAGCTTTTGTCGAAGGAGTAAAAATTGGTTCTGGAAGTTTTTCAGATTCAACTAAACCTTCGGGCAATTTAATTCCACATATAGAACCAGTTTTTTTATAATCATTCCAGCCAGAGCCAGTTATATAACCTCTTACAATACATTCAAGAGGAATTAATTCAGCTTTCTTTACTAACATCGAACGATCTTTTAATACATCTATATAAGGCTTACATTCTTCCGGGTAATCTTCTACATTTATACTTATCAGGTGATTATCAATTATATCTTTTGTAAAATTAAACCAGAAAGCAGATATTTTATTTAACACAGCACCTTTAAAAGGAATTCCTTCGTTCATTATTACATCAAACGCTGAGATTCGATCGGTCGATACAATTAAGTAATACTCTCCGAGATCATAAATATCACGGACTTTACCACTTTTGAAAAATTTTAAGGTTTCAAAATTAGTTTTTGTAATTACTTTCATTTTTATGACCTTTCTATAAGTTAATGTAATTTTTATAATCCAATATACTTAGAGAATAAAAGTAATTCAAATAAAACTCTGATGAGATTGTAAAAAAGGTTACATATTAAATGAGAGATTATAAAATTTTGTAGATATAAATTGCTATAAAAAAAGCAATTACTTGATACTTTAAAACTGCATGATTATCAGATTTCATAGTCCATAACTAATAGTTTAATTAAAATAGTTATGAAATAACAAAAATAATTTTTATGAACAGATTTCTTATTTATTTTAATAACAATGATTCAATGCGTAGTTTGCAATTAAAAACTTTTTTATTGTCTTTTGCTGGTATGATTAAAAACTGGATGAATTCTAATTCGTTAAGATTAATTTTTTCACTTTTATTCTGACCTTTGTTTTTCCATATTTTAGGTAAAAATCTTGGATATGAAAAAGGTAAAATTAAAGATTCACCCGCGTGGAAATCACTTAACTTAATTTCTTTTTCTATCCATTCTTTATCTAAGCTTACTTCAGATTGATAAACATTACCACTTTTTGTTATTAAATTGATTACAAGTTTAAAATTGTTTTCATCTTCTGAACAAGCTCTTAGAATAATGCTTTTATAATTTTGTAATAAACCACTTATAGGATTGATAAAATTAGAAACATTTAATTGAAATCCGAATGGATAATCATCTTCTCCTGCAGAAGTTAAATTAATAAATATTGAATTCTTATCACTTGTTATGCCATTTTTATAATCCACAAAAAATCTTGTAGAACGAGAAAATTGAGGAAAGACAATATCTTTATAATCTCTCAATGCATTAAATAATTCAATTGAGGTGTTACTATCTACAACAACAGTTTTCCACAATTTATTAAAATGAAAATCCCAATCTTCTGGTGATATTTCTTTTCCATCGGGGAATGTATATACTTTATTATCAATATTAAGAGCAACACAATATTCAATCTGACCTGGAGTCAATATTTTAGCAGAATCTGAAATTAAATAATCAAACCCACCAACATTTTTAAGAAGATGTTTCTCAAAACGTCTCCATCCCAAGCGTTTTATATATACTGCAGCTTCTTTAATGCTTCTTGGAGATGCAATCTGAAATTTTATCATCTTATAATTATTCGATTCTAAATACAAAGGTGTTTTGTTAACCACATACGCATTTGATTCATCTGGAGGCAAATATAAACCATCTAAAAATTTTTCCTTTTTAGACAAATAATTTTTTACTTCCTCTTTCTTAATACTTTTCGATACAAGTAAATAAATACCCGGTTCAACAACAAATTCTTTCCCTTGTGAATAGAATGGGACTAAATTTTTGTTGAGAGAATTAATCTGGAAATCCGAACCTAAATCAGGAATATCAATTTTGAATTTTCTTTTTTCCCAGAAAAGTTTTGAAATTTGTTTTTTCATGCTTGTTTGTTCAAATGGGTCAGATAGCCATAAAACATCAGGATATACTTCTAATTTCCACATACCATTTTTAATTTTGTCAAAAAAATATGCTCCGGTCCCATCATAATGAATAATTGGTGAATTACCTACACCAGCAATTTTTTTTAGACTGTCAACAAACACAGGTTTTGAATCTGTAGAATTAGAATATATAAATTCTGTTAAGGAATTATATTCACACAAATCTTTCTCATAATTAATTATAAAATCATCAAAATTGTTGTTAGCAGGAAAATCACCATATGATTTCATCCCTTGTAATTCATGAAATGCTTTTGAAGCAATCATTAAGCTTATCGCCTTTGAAGGAGCATATAGTAAGTTAACAAAATGAGTTTGATATTCTGTATTACTCCATGCAATTTGAACAGGGTCATATGCAAACATTGTTGCGAACTGTATTCCAGCTTCTCTAAAACTTCTTGCCATTGCTGGATACATAAACGAAGCTCCAATATCTGCAGCATCAAATTCATAAACCATTTTTGCTTTTTTATCAAATCCTTTAACATTTTCTGATGGTATTTTATACTTATTAACATTTATAAGATAATTTCCATTAAGAATTTTATTATGAACTAATCCTGTAGGATACCATTGAAACGAAACTCCTTCAACTTTTGAATTACAAACAGCTTGGGCTTGTGCATCATTCCAGTTTTCACTTATGTTATAAAAAATTGGTTTTGTAAAACCTGCTTCACGTAATACATCATACATTTCATTAATGTATTGTCTTACCTTAGAAGTGTCATCAGGATGATGGGGTTCATTAATTATTTCTAAGGCTATGATTGATGGGTCATCTTTATAAGCAAGCTTAGTATATGGATTAACATGATTTATAATTTGTTTTAAGTAATTTTTCTGAGCTTCTCTTGCTTTTGGATTGGTAATCATTTCAACTTTTGAATAATAAGTAGAAAAACCAGGAGTTTTGTAATCAGGTTCAGGCCATGCAGTACCCCACCATGCAATTGGTGTTATAATAGTTTTAATTCCCTTTTGTGCAAGTTTATATAACAAATAATCAAACAATTTCAGGTGTTCGTTTTGTAAAACATTTCCAATACTGTCGGAAATTTCTCTATCCCACATATGAATTCGAAATGCATCAAAGCCAAGTCGGGCTAAATGATTTACATCAAGGTCAATTGCTTTTTTCAAAGATAATCCAAGTCTTTTGTGAGCTCTATATGCATAAGCAAAAGGTGTTGTGTAATTTACACCAAATAATCTTACTTCTTCTTTTGTATCCTCCCATCTTAGCATGCCATCAGAATCGACAAATACATTATTATGATTTGATTTATTCTGAGAAAGTACAAAAGAAAAATTGATTATTACAATTAAGAAAATAATTAATACTCTTTTCATATTATTACTTCCTGAAATTTTTATAAACTAACCCGAACATCATTTATACTTAATCAACAGTTAGTAAAAAATTTTGACCAGAATAATTTTTTATCTGTGCTAATCCGTTTAATCTGTGTTTATCTGTGTTCTATTCCCTCAAATTATTTCAACAAAATCATTTTCTTTGTAATTATTTTTTCTTCAGATATTAAGGAATAAAAATAAATTCCACTAGGCAAATTGGAACCATCAAATTCTACTTCATATTTATCGGGTTTATAAAATCCTTCTGCTAAAGTTTTTATTTCTCTTCCAAGTGCATCAAAGATTTTTAATTTTATGTAAGTACTTGTTGAATTATTTTTTAATGAAGGAATTGAAAAAGTAATCTTTGTTTTTGGATTAAAAGGGTTAGGGTAATTTTGCAGCAGTTCAATTTCAAAAGGAATTGTATTGTATTCTTTAACATCGTTAATCAATAATTTATCATTAAAAAATTTCCATGATAAAGTTGAATCACTTGAAGGGAAATAAAATATTCTATCACTAATATTAGATTCCCAGCCGCCAAAAGATGAATTATCAATGTAAAATTTATATTTGATTTTTGAACCTACTGCAATTTTATTTTTAGGGAAATAAGCAATTCCTGACCAGAATGAACCGTTGGCAACACTATTTTCTTCTCTTTTCAAAATTAGTTTATTGTTAATCCATGATAAAACTCCAGCGGATTCAATCGAATCTCCTCGAACAATTACAGGACCATTTTTATTTGGGTCAAACAAATTTTTTTTCATCAAATCGGATAGATTCACTCGAAACAAAATTCCAATTGAATCATTTTTTTGTTCGAATGGTGAAAAATATTGATTAACCTTTGTACTTAAAGAATTATAAAATTGGATTGGTAATATTGTATCATTTTTGTCAGCAATAAATAATCTGTAATTTTTATTGCTTCCATTAAAAGGTATAACAGGACCTTCCCAGCCTACTCTTAAAAATGTTGGTTTTGTTTTCGAATGACCTGTCCAAATTGTATACTCGAGAGTATCTCCTTCATACATTTGAAATGAATATTCCCAATTATCACCATCTACATTTTTTAAAATTAATTGTGATTGGTCATCCCAAGAAATTCTTTCTCCGCTCGGCAATAAACTTGAACTAATTCCTTTTGATTCACCTCTAATTTGAACTATGCCGGATGATTTTAATGTATCATATAATGTTGAAGTATTAATTCTTATCTTAACATTAATAGTAGAAATATTTATTTCAGGAAGAAATGCATTCCAGGAATCAAGTGCTTCTGCTTCGAGGTTTGAATTAGTAAAACCAAATAAAGCTAAATTTTCCCAGGAAGAACCAATTGGTGGGACTGAAATATATGCGGGCTCCCAGTAGAAAAATCCTTTACCTTTATTGTTCTTTGTTTCTCTTATAATTTTCTTAAGAAAAATTAGAAAATCTTTTTGACCTTTTACTGTTGCCGGAAATCCCTGTAATAATTTTGTACTTGTTCCAACTATATTGCCATGTCCATCAATTTGATATCCTGTTGTCCAGGGATATGCTGTTTCAACAATAATAATATCTTTATTATAACGAATAGCTAAATCATTCAAATTATATTTTAATTGGTCTAAAGTTCCATGCCACCAGGGATAATATGAAAGACCAATTACATCGAAATTAACACCTAAAGCAAGTAATTTGTTATAAAAATAAACAGCTCCATTATTATCACCGCCTCTATCTATATGAATCATAATTTTTATAATATTTGAATCAACATCTTTTATACCTTTTATGCCTTGATTAATTAGTTGAACAAATTTTTGCCATTGCTGATTTTCGTTCAGGTCTTTATCGTATAGTTTTCCATCAGGCCAGAGCATTCCACTGGTAATTTCGTTTCCTATCTGAACCATATCTGGTAAAGCATTTTGATTTTTAAGAACGGTTAAAACAAATTTTGTATAAGCATAAACACTATCTTTAAGATTTTCAAAAGGTAGATTAGTCCATACAGCAGGTTTAGTTTGTTTACCGGGATCAGCCCAAGAATCTGAATAATGAAAATCGAGTAAGAATTTAAATCCTTTTTCTTTTATTCGTTTTGCAAATTGAATAGTTTTTTCTAAGCCACAATAACCATCTTTTGGCGTGTGCCAAATTCTAAGTCTTACATAGTTTACTCCCTTTTCTTTCAGTATATCTAATATATCACTTACCTGACCATTTAATTTATATTTGCCACCTAAATCTTCAATTTGAGGAGTAAATGAAATGTCCACTCCTCTTATAAATTCATCATTATTCTGAGGAAATAAATCAATTGCAGATGAAATTATAAGTAATAAAAATATTTGAAAAGTAATTTTCATTTTATTTTTGATTATTCATTAGAAATATTTAATAAATTTTATTAATGCTTAAAATTTTTTTTGAACTTACTCTTTGTATCTCTACGAGAAGTTGTGTGAAAATGTCAACACATTTTATAAAGCTCAACCACAATCTCTCTCTTTATTTACTCACAATCATAAATTTTATAAAAGATTCTTCCTCGCCTTAGGCAAGTTAGAATGACCATATGATTCTATTTCTTTAATTCTGAGTCCGCCATTTGGTTGAGGAATAATCTAAAAAATGAACTCATGTTTTCAAAGAAATCAATTTGCTTTTTGTTTATTTAATCTCTTTAATGAACTCAACCAAAAACCAACTCTTAAAAAAAGATGGAATGTTAAATCAGATTTTTTTAACCCCTTCTCTTCGAAAGAGAAGGGGTTGAGTTATATTTTCATAATCATAAAAACACGAGTTGTAATTTATCTTATTAACATCATCTTTTTAGCTGATGAGAACGAACCCGCAGTTAATTTTACAAAATAAATACCAGATGCAACATATTGACCAAAATTATTTTTTGCATTCCATGAAATGCTATGAGTTCCAGCAAATTGCTGACCTTCAAACAATGTTACTACTTTTTGACCAAGCACATTATAAATTTCCAATTTAATATTTTCTGCTTTAGGAATTGCATAAGTAATTACTGTGCTTGGATTGAATGGATTTGGATAATTTTGATATAGCTTATATTCACTTGGTATGATGTTTACAGCTTCAACATCTGTTACTAGACCTAAATCTGGATGGTCTTCAACAGTTAAATCTGATGCTTTCCATTGCATTAATGCTAATTCATAAGTATCAGGCCATACAACTGGATTGATACTTACTGGCAAAATATATTGATAATATCTTCTTCCTTTTTGAACTCCACCGCCATTCCATATTTCACCCTGAGGAGATGTATAAACAATGCGATAACAAACTTGATAAAATGTTGGAGGATTCAAATCAATTTCTCCAGTATAAATCATATCACCATCCGGGTCGCTTAACATAACACGATTATCTGCACCATACATTGTTTTGCCTTGAGTAATTGGGATGAGTGAACCATCAAATTGAATATATGCAGTATCAAGTCCTGGTCTAAAGAGAGGATTGGTAGCATTTGTAGCTACATTTGTAGCAGGAGTCATATCAATTTTGAATTTGAGTTTAATTGGATTTTTAATTACACCATTTGGATGAATGCTATTAAAGAATTGATATTCTGCACCAAAATCTCCCGGCACAATTTGTTCTGTTTGATCTGTGTAAGTATATTTTCTGTCAGCACCGCCAGTAACACCAGGTTCTTCCCAGCCATTGGTTAGTTCTAGTCCAGGGATATAATTTGGACTGTTTGGATCAACACGTGATGAATCCCAAGCAATGTAATATTTGTAATTCAATACTTCGTTTGGGAACAATGTAAATGGTTCAAGCAAATTCCATTCTTCGAGGTCAGGATTGTATGTCATTTTAAGAACAGTTGGATCGGTATCGAAATTAAAATTACCTGAAGCCCAACCCTTTGGTCCAGTAACACCAACTTTATCACCTAAGGCGCGATTAAATAAATTAGCTTTTTCAAGTGCATCAAGTCTTAATCTGAATAAAACATTAGCAGTAACTTTAGAGCCGCGAGGCATAACATCATTGAAATAATACCAATGGACAGTATATTCACCGTTTTTAATTATATCCTCTGTAAAAGTGAAAGAACGATTTGGAGTGCTTTCCCATGTTTCAGGTGTTTTGATTACAAACTTAAATTGTTGAGTCATTCCTGGAGTTACAGCAGATTTTGCAACATAAGCAACACCAGACCAGAAAGAGCCTCCATTTACACTATTAACTTCGCGTTTTAGTGTGCAAATTTTTATCCAGGGATTATCTGTCCCAAGTGGAGCTCCACCCCTTACTTCTACTTCTTGTTTTTCTGGGTCAAAGTTTGCACCACCCATATTTACTCTAAAATAAATTGCAATTGAATCATTCTTTATTTCAAATGGCTTCCAATATTGAGGAACTTTATTTTCCCAGCCATTGACATATTGAATTTGTAAGGTGGTATCATTATTACCAACAATTAATCCTCTATTATCCCCTGTATTAAATCCAGCATCGATTGGACCTTCCCAACCTGACCAATGGAAAGTTGGATTATCAAGATTAAAGTAGGTCACAAATTTGTATTTTATTACATCACCGGGTTTAGCTTTAAATTCTGCCTCCCAGTAATCACCGCCAACATTAACTGCTCTGATGCCAGTGTTTTTATCCCATGTAATTGCTGGGTCTGTACCCAATTGCGATTCACCGCAAACTAAAACAATATGATTTGGTCGCAAAGTATCGAGTACGGTTGAGGTATTAATCCTCATTTTAACTGTTACTGTTTGTGCAACAATTGAATTAAAAAATAATAACGATATGATAAATGACATCAAAGTAAAAAAGGTATGGTGTTTTACTTTCATACTCCCCTCCTTATTATTTATGTGGTTGTTTTAAGTTATTTATTTTTGGTACCATGATTAATCCTTAATTAAAATTTTAGAATCAAAGTAAAACGATTAGAATTACCAAGATGAACAAAATTTTGATATGCATATTCAGTTGTAATTAAAACATTACTAAAAATGTTAATATCATGTAAACTAAAACCAAATGTTAAACCCGTCTCGTTATTTTCTAAAAATAAATCTTTGTATCCAGCACGGAATAAAATTTTATTGTTTAGCAAACCAACTTCAGTTCCAATATTAACACTCTGAGCATTATCATTGGGATTAATTCCATCTGCTGATAATGTCCACCTAAAATTTTCAGTATTAACAACTTCACCAGAAATTCCAATTCTCATTATTAATGGCAAATCAAATTCATCGGTATTTAATTTGCCAACAATGCTTTGATTGTTGCCTTCTTGATTAGGAGCAATATCAACTCGAACATTTAAATCCTCTCCATACATTCTCATCTTTGTTCCGAAATTAGAAATACTTGCACCAAGTCTAATCCCTGCAAATGGAGTTTCATAAATAGTTCCTACATCGAATGCAATACCTGAGGCAGAAGAATTATAAATTGTTTCTTTAATGAATTTGAAAGTTCCTCCGATTGAGAATTTATCCGTAAGTGCTCTGCTGTAAGAAAATCCAATTGCAAAACTTGATGCAGTAAATGTTTCCCCAGTTCCCATTGGAGCAGTTGGAGTTGTAACATCCATTTCATCGGTATGAAGCAAAGTTGTGCTAATACCAATAGTGCCATATTCACCAAAAGGTAAAACTACACCGATGAAATCAAAATTAATTCCCGGCATCCATGGTGAATGGTCAATTATCAAAGAATTTGAATTCATTGAAGATAAGACTGAAGGGTTCCAGTAAAGTGACGATGGGTCATTCATCATAGAAACAAATGAACTTCCCATTCCAGCAGCTCTTGCACCAACAGGAATTCTTAAAAATGTTGCAGCAGCAGTTCCAATTTTATTAACGCCAGCCGCATAGCTAAGTTGGGAAATTAAAATTGTGCCTAATACAGCAACAATTATAATGGTTTTATTTTTTATCATTTTCATAGCCGTTCAATTTTTATTTTATAATTGCAAAAGTTCCAGTTTTTTGACCGATACCCGGTGCATCAACATGATAGACATAAATTCCATAAGCAATTTCAAATTTCTCTTCACTTAGTACATCCCAAATTTCTGTTCCATTTTCATAAGGTGAATCATGTTCAATTGTTTTTATTAGAGTTCCACTCACATTGAATATTCTAATTGTACATTTAGCTGGTAAATTAATAAAATGAATTTCACGAGGACCCCGACCACTTGTATAAGTATTTCTCGGTTCCCATGTTTCTGCAGCTACATAAGGATTAGGAACCACTCTGATTCTGTTTAGTTCTTCTTTTGCTTTGTCAATCGAAATTGAAGAACTTTTCATTTTGAATCTGTAAACATCGTAAGAGAGGAATGGTTTATTGAGAACAATATTTAATGTATCGCCTGCTTGTGGATTTCTTTTCCCTTTAAGATTTAGAGCTAATTGCCATGTAAAACGGACTTTTCCAGTTTGATCTTTTTCTAAGAAATAAATTGCGTCAGCTCTACCGCTTACAGGGTCAATTGTAAATTTGCCATCATTTCCATCACGTTCACTAAACACAAATTCAATTTCTTTATTTTGTGTTGTGTTGATTACTTTAAAATTCACAGGCACAGCAGGAAATTTTCTTCCAAGAATAGTTGTATCTTTTGATGTAGATAATCCTACATCACCAATTATAATTTTATAATCACTCGGATTTGTAACTCCTTTTAATGTCAGGTATGTAAATGTATCAAAGTTGAAAGAATATATATCAGGATTATTCCAGCCAGTTTTAATATTATTTATAGAAATTTCCTGAACATTTTCTAAACTCATTTGAAATCCTTCGATTACCGGTATTTCATCACCTATGTTAATACGTTTATCATCTTTAAGTAAATATTTATTTTCTGTTAAATTCTTAAGTGAAAATGAAACTGTTTTTACAACGTCTCTATTATCAACTTTATAGACTGTATCTTTAAAAGTGATTTCATATTCATTACCATCTTTAATACTTGCTGGATCAATAATTTTAAAATCAATTGTTCCACTTGCACCACCACTTACATGTTTGAAATATTCAATTTCAGGAGGCAGGTAACCGGCAGCACTTGCAGAAGGTCGAACAACAGCAACGTTAGTTCCATAAGTCATTGTTCCATCTGTCGAAACATTCACTTGAATAGGAGTTTCTGTAGGAGGAATTCTTGCAGGTTCATATCCAAAATCATATGCAGTTACAGCATAAAAGTATCTTTGACCATTAATTACATCTTTATCAACATACACATGTCTAAGGCCGGTATCATTACCTAAATCGAATTTTACACCGTTTATGTCAATTGGATGCAAACCCGTTATGCCATCTTTCAAATCAAATTGCGCAATTGGACGCATTAAAGTTTTAACACCATATGCATCAGTTATAACTTTAGCATCTAAGAAAGCAGCATCAGTTGCTCTATAAATTCGATAACCTTCAAAGTCTCGGCCATTGCCGCCAATTTTATTTATGTATCTATCGAAAGATTTTTCTGCTACATCATCCCAGTAAAGTGTAACTTGTCCATCTCCTGGCACAGCAGTAACAGTTACTTGAAGTGGAGCCTGAGCAAATTGATAATCAGCAATGTAAGCTAAAGTTGCTTGCTTTTGTTTTTTAATTACACTTTCGATATCTGCATCTTTAGTGTTTCCACCACCTGCAATTGCAACAGAGACCGCCATTCTTTGACGCTGCCCAGGAAGTATTGGAAAATATCCGGAAGAAACATAAGTATCATATTCACCAATTTGTCGAACAAGATTAATTTTTCCTGGAATCATAAATAAATCCCATAGACCTTTATCTGGAGTAGTATTAAAACTAAGAACCCGTCCTTGAATTTGAACAGCACTTGTAATACCAATCAAATCAGTTTCGCTCACATCAGTTTTATCGATACTTGCTTCACCGGGGAATTCAGTTCCAGCTCCACTTGTTGGTTTACCATCACCCTCACCTTCATCTCCGGTTCCTCTAACTCCATCCATTCCATTATCATCAAGGAATGCATCCCAATCATTATCATTGTCAAAACCATCATCACGAGATTCATCAATCATTGGTGCAACATTTTGATAATTCCATGCTGCATTTTTTCCTGCGACACAAAAACCTCGTTTAATTGTATCCCCTACTGAAAATGACAAATAATTTATGTATCGAACAGGTTTTGTTGTTTGAGTTATCTCATTTATATGATAAAGATGAAGTGTTTCTTTTTCGTCAATTAATCCATCAAAATCTTCATCAAATCCATTTGCAAGAGTATCTTCATTAACCATAATTCCTTCTGGTGGTAAATAATATTCTTTGTTCAGACTCTTTACAATTCCGCCATTAGCAGGATAAGTGGTTATAATTCTATCATAAGTTTGAGGTTCGATTAAAACAATTTTATCACCAGGACGGATAAATCGAGGTTGAAAATCAGCAGATGTAAAATGAGGAATTCTTACATCAGGATTTTGAATTTGAGCAATCAAATTTGGCAAATCATCTGCATCACCGTCATCATCAATACCATTAACTTGATTGCCTGGAGTTTCTATGTATTTTACTGAAGCAACACCAACTGGTGAACTACCAAATGCTTCTGTTCCAATTCTATCTGCATCAGTTAAAAATGTAGTAGCAGTTTGTAAATCAACATATGGATAATCATCGGGAGCATCACCACCTACCCAGTCTGCAACAAATAACAAGAAAGATGTTTTTTCAATTGTTTTGGTCCCATCATTTTTTATATCATGAATAAAAAAGAGAATATCATTAATTAAAATTTGAGACCATGCAAGAGTTCGAACATCCATGATTAAACCAAGACCACCTCGAGATAAATCCGTAGTATCAGGTGTATAAGGTTGACGTTTGTAGAGGTCATCTGATGTAACATAAAAAAATTCCTGGTCTGCATTAAAAATATTTTTTCCAAAAAATCCATTCCATGAACCAACCCAGCCTGGGTCAATAGGGTCAGTTCTTTTATCTCTCCAGCCTCCTTGAACTGCAGTAGGCCAGGTTGATTTTCTATCACTTCTTGCAATTTCATTTTGTTGTGGATTAATGAATCCAGGAACAGGTTCAATATTCCAGGAATTTCCAGTTGTGGGATCAGTTCTTCCTTGAGGAACTTCTACAAGATAAATTGTTTCGCCTGTATTACTTTTTACTTCGCCACCTAATAAAATATCAATTAGAGCGATGTAAATCCTATTTGTATTTTTGGGCCATTCAAAATCAATATAATCTGGGCGATTTGAAGGATCTCCACTATACCCAGAGTTAAAGATTGTAGCTCTAATGTTATTACCATCAACATTAGAATTTCTTCTGTAATTTACATCACCCCTAAAGTCTGATGGTTTATGTTTTAATACCTGTCCCCAATTAATGTTCGTAATAAATATTAATACCAAGAAAATTATAAACTTCTTCATATAAGTCCTTGAAATTATTTAAGATATATTTTAGTACCTAAATAAATATTTCGTGGTTCGCTGTAAAAATTTGGATAGTCAAACCAACCAGGGTCATAATCACGAACCTGAATTTCTTCAAGTGTAAAATCTGGTTTACCAGTATCACCAAATACAATTAAAGGATTTTTAGCATCAAACAAATTAAATACTTTTAAGAAAAATTGAACATTAAAAGCAGAAAAACTGAAGTCTTTATGTAATTCTAAATCAACTCGAGAGATAACAGGTTTTCTTCGGCTGTTTTGAGTTAAACCCGATAAGACATTTCTGCCAGTATATGCTCCCGGAATTACTGTTGGAGTATAAGGTTGACCAGTATTGAAATTATAAATTAGACTTATCCCCCAATCAATATCACCAACATAAATATTTGCATTAAAAGTGTGTGTTTGATCCCAATCAAGTGGTGTTAAAATTTTTGTGGGTTCAGCTCCATTTAATTGAGAAAAAAATTCCTGGTCGGGAGAAGAATTAGTTCCTTCTGCAACCTGAAATGTGTAATCAATTCCAAACGAGTAATGGTTTGTAAATCTTTTATTGATAGCTAAAGTAATACCTTTAACATTTGCAAAATCTCTATTAATTCTTTGAGAATAAGAAATACCTGCAAGAAAAGTTGGAATAGGTTGACTCGAAGAAATCCAATCACGAATATCACGGTAGAAAGCTGTAACATCTAGTGCAAAATCTTCAAAGAATTGCTGTTGAAGTCCTAATTCATAAATTGTTGTCTTTTGTGGTTTAAGGTCATTATTTCCAAAAGGTCCTTGAATTCCTTGGGCAGATGTCATCTTAAATTGGTCGCCAAGATATAATTGACTGTATTCAGGAATTTGCTGGAATATTCCATAAGAAAATCGAATAATTCCTTTATCAGTAATTGGATAAGCAATACCAACACGCGGGCTAAGTTGCTTTTTAATAGAAGCTTTTTTATACCAGAATGCTTCTTTTTCTGCTAATGTAAATTTATTATCATCTCTTTGTTCATCAAGGCCAATTTTACCATCGTTATTTAAATCTTTGTAAATGTGTTCTAACTTAAATGGATTATAAATATTTGGGTCACTTGGGTCGACTGGAATTCTACCATTGGGATTAAAGAGGTCAAATCTTAATCCGATATTTATGATTAAACTTTCAAATTCAATTTTATCCTGAATATAAGCACTGAATTTGAAAGGCTTGCGTTCGAATCTATCGTGTTGTGGTGATTCAATACTTTGAATATAGGGTCTAAATGGAACTACTTGTTGTCCGTTTGGCAAAACTTCAGGAATTAAATTAATATTTTCATAAAACAATTTATCGAACTGTGCTTCAAAACCTAATTTGGCAAGATTAATTTTATCTAATTGACTTGTAAAATCCCACTTAATTATAAAACTTTTTGTATTTCGTTGAAATCTATTCAAATTTGTTCCTGCTCTTAAAAAGTGATAACCTGCTACATTTAATGAATCAGGATGAACATAACGTGGGTCATAAGGGTCTTCGTACAATCGTGAAGTATAATCATTAAATTTATAGGCCAAAGTAAGTTCTTGAAATGTATTTAAATAAATTAAATGAGTTAAATTTGCAAAAAGACTATATCCCTTGCTAATTCCTCCCATATCACCATTTGGATTCCATCTATAGATATGATTATAAAATCTATTTTTATCAAAACTGCCAAAAGCATCAATTTTGAGTTTTAGACCATCAAAAATCTGAAAATCAAGAGTTCCTTGACCACTCCATCGACTGCTCCAGTTCATTGAAACATAAGAACTATCGCCAGGATTGGGAATTAGTTGTCCATCTACATATTTAAAGCGCCCTTGAGGATTATATTTATTTATTCCATAAATGTACCCACCATTGTAATATCTTCTCATTGAGAAGAAATAACGGATTTTATCTGTAAGAAGCGGACCACCAACTGAACCTTGAAAATTGTAGTTTGATACAGGATTAATTTTGTCGATATTCCAGAAAATATCTTTATGATTACTTAAATAATCTCCAGTCCATACTTCAAAATTACTCTGAAATTTAGATCCACCAGTTTTTGTAATAATGTTAACAACTCCACTCATTGCATTTCCATACTCTGCATTAAATGAACCGCTTATAACCTGAAGTTCTTGAACTGATTCTGTCTCTATTGACAAAGCTTGTGTTCGAGAGAAATCATCTGTAATACTAATTCCATTTAATAAATATGACACTTCACTTGAACGGCCCCCGCGAATATGAATACCTCCATTCTGGTCTCTGCTCACACCTGCCTGCATACTTATTAATCGGGTTAAATCCTGTAATGGTAGTTGTCTAATTTCATCTGCCGTTACTCTCGATTCGGTTGAAGTCAAATCTTTTTTAATCATTGGTGTTTGTGCTACAATAACAATTTCTTGATTAAGAGTAACTGCAGTAGGAGTTAATTTGAAATTGAGATTTGTTGTTAAATCAGTAAATACCTGAACATTTTGAATTACAGTTTTAGCGTAACCAATATATGATGCTATAACAGTATATGTGCCTGAAGGAACCTTTACAATTATATAATGACCATCTAAATCAGTAGCAGCTCCTAAACTTGTTCCTTCAATAATAATATTAGCACCAACAATTGGTTCGCCTGTATTTGCATCTATTACTCTTCCAGCTATCTTCCCATTACTTTGTCCATATGATAAGCTGGAAAAGATTAATACTATTACTCCGATTGTAAATATTCTTCTCTTCATAATCATTTAATGATTGTTTATAATTTTAGTTCTTTTAATTTTTCTGAAAATAGCTTATAAGAAAATTTACTTTTTAGCGATTCAACAAATTTATTTCTATAATCAAGCCAGCTTAATGTTATAAGCATTTCTTCAATTTCTTTTTTAGAAGCTTCGAAAGATTTTAATTGAGGTTCTTTTAACTCAGTACATTTAACGAATAAAAATTTATTGTCTAAAGTTAACGGGCCTATCCACTCTCCTATCTTTAATTCGAAAATTTTATTCCCAAATTCTCCTAATTCTTCTTTTGTAAAGAATCCTGCATCACCTCCTTTTTGTGCTGTCAATTTTTGAATAGAATATTTTTGAGCAAGAATTTCAAATGAAATTCCATTTTCAAGAGATTTTTTAATTGTATCAATTAAAGTAGAATCTTTTAACAATATTGTACTTAATCTTATTTCTAATTTTGTTCTAAAGTAATTAATGTTTTTTTCATAATAAGATTTAAGAGAATCATCAGTTATTTTTATATTACTTCTAAGTTTATTTTCAATTGTTGTTAACAAGTATGTATCAAAGTTATATTCGACATTTTTTTTATATGAGAATTCTTCGTGCAGTTTTTCTTTTTTAGCTTGTAGTATTATATACTTTCTATTAATTAAGCCTGCAATAAAATCTTCAAGGTTTTCTTTTGTGTGAATCCATTTTCTTTGTCTTAATGGAACTTTACTCATTTCATCAATAAGCTTTTTCAAATTCCATTTTTCCAATGTTGAACTGACAACAATTTGCTTGAGTTCAGCTTGGCTAAATTGAGAAGGGTTTTCAATTAAATTACTTATAGGTTCTTTATTTATTGCATCATAAAATTTTGATAGTAATCTGTCATTGAATTTTGTATTTAATTTTTTACGAAGTGATGCAGCAAATTCTTTAGCTAAATTTTCATAAGCTCTTTTTCTTGCAAATGCTTTTAATCTTTCTTTTGCTTTCAAAAATTCATTTTCTGTAGTAAATGGATTACGTTTTATATCTTCAACTTTAATTATGCTGTATCCCATTACAGTTTTGACAGGTTTTGAAATTTCACCAACATTCAATGCGAAAGCTGTTTTTTCAAATTCAGGGTCCATCTCATCAATTGAAATGTAACCTAATAATCCTCCAGATTCTTTTAAGACAGGGTCATTAAAATTTTCTTTTGCCAATTCTTCAAAACTTTTTCCATTGATTAATTCACGATATAAAGAATCTGCTTTGGATTTTGTTGGTGCATAAAGATGGCGAACTTTAATTTTTGTATTTAGTTTAATAAACAGGTCAATTAATTCGTCATCAGTAATATTAATCTTAGTAGAAATATGTTTTGAAGAAAAAGCATTTAAAATTTCCTGAGTTTTAATTCTTTCTAATTCTTTTTTAGCGTCATCAGTCTTATCTAAATTTTCAGCTTTTGCTTCAGCGATAAGTAATTCATCATAAACTAAATTCAATAAATATTTAAGACGTAAATCATAGCTATCAGTCAATCCTAATTTTGATTTTTTATCTCGATATAAATTCACAAAGTCGTCCAGATAAATTATTTTATTATTCACTATCGCAATTGTATCCTTAGAAATAGTTTCTTCTAATTTGCATTCAGCATTAGTAATTAAACAGACAGATAAGAATAAAATTGTGGTTATATATTTTAGTTGAATTTTCATGAAAATTTTTATTGTTATACTTTATTCAATTCAATTTAGGCATATTTTGTTATTGAAAAATTTTAAGATTATAACTGAATATTCTATCATCACGAATTATGCACCAAGATTATTAAAATATCCCTTGAACCATAGGCTCATCAGCCTTTGGCTGAAATTTTTAATCCATAATGAATTAGTTCTTATTCTTTTTTTAGTACATTGCAACTTGACTGCTCCAAGCAATTAAAAAAATTGAGTGTCAAACTTATTTAAAATAATAGAGTTACTCTTAGAGAAAATTTTCTAATGCATAATTCGGAATAATATATTATCAAACCACTCTTTTCAAACAACATTGAGAAAAAGCGAAAGAAGGAATTAAAAGGTTCAATCGTTTCCGCAATCGATTGCAAATTAATGTATGCTTTCTTTATTGTCAAGTCTATTTTTCTTTTTTCAAAAAAATATTTATCGATTGCCAATTCTTTTTACAATTAGAAAAAGTTGAATGAATTTTATTCTTTCAAAACATTTTATAAGTTCATTTGAAATCAGTATGAACAAAATATTATAATTTTGAGACTTCTGAATTATTCTAATTTTGTCACATAAAGCCCGACAAATATTATATGCCGGGCTAATAATTAGTTATTTTTTCAAAACAGAATTAATATCCTGGATTCTGAACAAGATTAGGATTAGTGTTCATATCCTGCTGTGGTATTGGATAGTATTTATACTTATCAGAATAATTAGCTGCTGCTCTTCTGTTATGTCTAAGAAAAGTTTCTTTTATATAACCTGGATTCATGTCATCCCATCTTAATAAATCGAGCCAGCGAATTCCTTCCATAGCAAGTTCAACGGGTCGTTCATATTCACGTAAATGTGTGCGAATTTCCTGCTGACTCATATTTGATGGTAAAGGTACAACTCCTGCACGATTACGAACTTGATTTATAGCAGCTATAGCATTTGCTGTATTCCCAAGTTCATTTTGTGCTTCTGCATATAATAACAATACATCGGCATACCTAATAACAATAATATTTGCAGGGCTGTCATAGTGGTCTAGACCCCATGCCGGATCATTATAAGTATATTTCTTCCACCATGCTTTTTTCGATGTCTCTTCTTTTGTAAAAGGTTTAGGATAAACATTTGGATTATTGTCTTCGAATGCTATCGAACCCCAGGCTCGTTGTGAATATTCACCAGATGGAGTAACATCTTTCAAATATTGAGCTACAAGCCAATCTGCAGGCCAGCATTCATTCCAGCCAGCTGAATAATAATTCATTGGCATTGGCTGAGATTCATCAATTCCCTTTGGTTTTTGTGCACTATATTGAATTTCAAAAATTGATTCACTACTATTTTCATTTGTTCCTGTAAATAATGATGGATAATCAGGAACAAGGCTGTAACGGCCTGAATTAATTACTTCAAGGAATGCAGCTGAAGCATCGGCCCATTTTAGTTGCTGCATATAAGCTTTTCCTAAAAGTGCAGCTGCAGCACCGCTTGTAACTCTTCCAGGAGCTGGTGGAACTGGAGATAAATTTTGTTTAGCATAAATTAAATCTTCTTCAATTTGTGCCCATACTTCCTGTGGTGTTGCTTGTTTGGGATAAAATTCATCTTTACTTTCCGGTACTTTTGTTATTAATGGAACATTACGGAAATAATTTACAAGCAAAAAGTATTGATATGCACGTAAGAATCTCGCTTCTGCTGTAAACTGTCTTAAGTCTGCATCACTCAATCCTGCATTTGGGAAATATTTTAAGCATTGATTAGAATAGTTAATACCTAAATAACAATAGAACCAGAATAAATCTGTTGTGTTATTACCCGGGATATTAGTAAATGTGTGAATGTCAATCCATGCTTGTCTATCATCTCGGATTACTAATTCATCCGATTTATAATTTTGTGCAGGCCAGCTTATTTCACTTGTGCCCCATCTTCCCCACCATGGATATTGCAAAACTGAATAAGCTGCAGTTAATGTTGCCATTGCTTCATCTTTATTTTTCCAATAGCTGTCTGGTGTAAGTCTATTGGGATCCGTTACATCGAGATAATTCTTTTCACATGAAATGAAAAGAAATAATGATAAAATTAAAGTGATATATTTTTTCATTTATTATACTCTCCTATTTTTATTAAAAATTGATTTCAATGCCAGTTCGTATTGTGCGTACTGTAGGATAAATTCCTGTATCGACTCCTCTTGCAAATAAATCAGTTCCAGTTACAGCAGGGTCATATCCAGTGTACTTTGTAAATGTGTAAGCATTCTCAACACTCAAATAAATTCTTAAGTTATTAGCTCCAAATCCCATAATAAATTCAGCTGGAATAGTGTAACCAATCTGGATATAAGTAATTCTTAAATAAGAAGCATTTTCAAGCCAGCGATCGGATTCCCTGTCGTTTCCATTTGGATCATTTAAGATTGCTCTTGGAATATTTGTGTTCGGATTTTGAGGAGTCCATGCATTCATTGTTGCTTTACTCCAGTTAATAGGAGCTTTCATTCTTTCTAAAAACCACTTTGTGCCATTAAACATTTTTTTACCAAGCACTCCTACCATATTAAGGGAGAAATCAAAATTCTTATAGGTAGCACTAAAATTCAATCCAAATTCGACATCAGGAATTGCACTGCCCATATTGATTTTATCATTATTATCTAAGACGCCATCACCATTCTGGTCAACAAATTTTATATCACCAGGAGCAGCATTAGGCTGTATCTTCTTTCCATTAGGACCTACATAGTTATCAATTTCTGCCTGGCTCTTAAAAATTCCAGCTGTTTGATATAAATAAAATGCACCTAATTCTCCACCAACTACAGTCTTAGTTGTAAGATATTGTCCCCACTCCATTGCACCAGCCCAAACCTCTTCACTTTTAGTCCCTAATTTTGTAACCTTATTTTTAATTGTAGTTAAATTTCCTGCAATTCGATAATTGAGATTCCCAATTATATCTTTATAAGTAAAATATAATTCAAAGCCAGAGTTCTCCATCGATGCAAGGTTTGTCAAAGGGCCTGTGGGAACACCTGTTGATAATGGAATTGGTGTGTTATATAATATTCCATCTGTCTTTTTGATATAATAATCTGCACCAACAGTAATTTTGTCCTGATATAATGATAAATCAAAACCAATATCTTGTGTGATTGTCTCTTCCCATTTAATCCCAGTTGATGGGAAAGTAGTAATTGCACCTCCGATTAACACATTGTTATCACCAAATGGGTAGTTCAAATTAATTCCACTACCAAAGGTTGAACCTACTGTTACACCTGGGATATACAGATAATCACCAATTTCTTGGTTTCCAAGTTTACCCCAAGCATATCTTAATTTCAAATCACTTACAGCAGAAGCAAAGGATAAAGATTTAAAGAACGGTTCAGAACTAATTCTCCAGCCAAGTGAAAAAGAAGGAAATGTTCCATAACGATTTTCAGGGGCAAAACGAGAAGAGCCATCGCGTCTTATTGTAAAGTTCAATAAATATTTATCATCAAAAGAATAAAATGCTCTTCCGAAAATTGATTCTAATCTGCTATCTGTCTGATAACCATTTACCCCGGGATTTAGTGTACCTAAATTAAAAACAGGTAAATAATTTGCCGGAAAATTTTCAATAGAAGCACCAACAGAGCGATATTCATTCTTTTCGCGAGAATAACCTGCTAAAGCACTGAATCTGTGTTTATCAATTGTAGCTTCATACGATAAAAAGTTTTCCCACACAGTATAATTAGTTCTTCCTATTGTTTCACTTAAATCTGCAGTTGCATTAATTGACCTAAAGCCAAAATTGTATGTTGGTGCATAATAATAACTTCTTGGATTTGAAATACTAATATTAGCTCTGGATTCAAACTTTAATCCAGAAATAGGTTCATAAATTACATATCCTATAGCTCTGAAATAGTCATTGGAATAAATATCATCACGCAAATAATTATTAGCTAAGATATTGATAGTTGCATCTGAATAACCTGAGCCTGCTTTAGGTCCGCCATATCCACCTTCGTTATTTGGATCCCATGGATTAATTGTGGGTGCCATAGCTAAGACTTGAAAACCTGGTGCACGTCCACCGGCATCTCCATTAATGTATTCATTTTCTTCTTTTCCAATCAATAAAGATTCGCCAAATTTAAACTTGCCATGTGTTAAATCTGAATTAACTCTAATAGACCATACTTTACCCCAGGTATCGGCTGCAATACCATCTTGACTAAAATAATTTCCTGAAATGCTGTAATTATAATTCCGTCCACCGCCACTAAGTGTTAGATTATATTTTCTTACTGGAACATTTTTACCATAGTATGCATCTTGCCAGTTAACATCTGGATTGTTTGCTAAAAATGAATCCGGGTTTGCTCTGTATGCACGTAGAAATTCAGGAATTGTATACTTTGGATCTGATGCTAAAGTATTATCATATGCCTTCGATAAAGTTTGTAGCCACTCTTTTGCATTAAGGAGCTCCCATTTTTTAGTAAGACTTTGAATTCCATAAGAACTAGAAAATTGAATGGTAGTTGGTTGTTCTCTTTCACCTCTTCTTGTTTCGACAATCACAACACCATTAGCTGCTCTTGAACCATAAATTGCAGCTGCAGAAGCATCTTTTAAGATATCGATTGATTTAATATCACTTGGATCAACAAATCTGATGTCACCTGGGACTCCATCGATAATATATAAAGGTTCGTTATTGTTTAATGTACCAACGCCACGAATTTTTATATTCGGATTAGAATTTGGTTGACCTGAATAAGGTTCAATAACAACACCTGGTGCATGCCCTTGAAGAGCATTAAGAGTATTGCCCAGACCAAATTTTTTAATATCATCAACTCGGACCGAACTGACTGCTCCTAAAACGTCTCTCCTTTGTTCAGTAGAATAACCTATAACTACAAGTTCTTTCCCAATTAAAATTGCAGATGGAGACATAGAAAAATTAACTGTAATTTTTTGGCCAGCAGTAATAGTTACATTTTGAAATTTTTCTTCGTAACCAATAAAACTACATACAATGGTATAATTTCCTGGTTGCACATTCCTAATTTCATAAAATCCTTTTGAATCAGTAGCAGTTCCAAGCGTAGTACCTCTAAGTATGATATTGCTACCTGGCAGTGGTTCATTAGTTATTGAATCGACCACAGTACCTGAAATTATTCCTGTTTCTTGTGCATAAATGATATTATTGCACAGAAAAATCAATAAAATAAAAATTAATATTTTGATAATATGATTGAAAAAGTAATGTGTAATTTTTTTCATAACACTCATCCTTGATTTAGTTATTTAATGATGATTTTGAGTTAATTTTGATAATTTAGCTGGCTTACATAGTTAATTCTCATCGATAAATTAATTCACTTTTTTATTAATGAATATTTACAAACGTTTGCGGTAACCTTTGCAATAATTTTTATTTTTAATTTCCTCATTTAACCTAACCTTTCAATTTTATTTCGATAACGGTATAATTGAAAATGAACTATTATAAACTTCGGGATAAACTCGATATTGCGGCATTGGTGGATTTGGAGTATCTCCCACTCCATTAATATTGTAATTTAATTGTAAATGAAGATTTCCATCCCGCATTAGTTGATAAGTATATTCTGCTCTATCTAAGTTAAAATACGGGACTGCTGAAATGTTTATTGGTTTCTCAGCAATAACTTTTATACCACTACCATTTTTATTTTTTATTTCAAACCATCGAACATCAGAGTAATTTCCATATTCCTGCGGTTCAATGTATGGATTCATTACAGAATCAATTTGAACACTGTGAATACCTAACTTCGCACCTGTCTTTCTATCAGAATAATTTTCATAAGGTCCTCTGCCATACCATATAATATTCTGGAAATTATCTGACATCATAAATTTAATTCCAATGCATGGCAGCCAGCTCACATTGAAATATCCAAGTGGAGTAATGTTGTGTGAAATTTTAACACTACCATCATCTGAAAATTGATAGATAAAATCATTAATTAATAAATCACTGCTTCTTGAAAATGTAGTATATGATTTTATTTTTATTAAAGCATTCTCTTTATCCACCTCAAATATTTCTACTTTATTTTGAAATTCATTTAGTCCCATGTTATACCAATCTCTTTCTTCAGCTTTGCCCCAATCTGACTTCTCATTAGAAATTGGAGCACGCCATATATTTGTATTCATTGAGTTTATTATAAAATTATTTTTATCAAACAAATTCATAGAACCTGTAGTCTTATCAATTTCATATCTCACATCATTAATTTTAATAGAACAAATATTATTACTCTCTTCAATTATTACTTGCGAATTAGATTTTTTCTCTAAAGATGTTTTTGCAAAACCCGTATACTCATTTAAAACAAATTGTTGAAAGTTAACTTCAAAGCCTTTTTCTTTGAACGGTTCATCATTTATTAGTTTGCAAGATAGTTCAACTACATAATCACCATCTTCAAAATTTTCTTTTAATGGTAAGGCGAAACTTTTTTCTGATTGCGGTTCTACACTTAAATTAATTTTTCCACTTTTTTCAATCTTCCCATCTTTATATAAATACCATTCTATATCAAATTTGTTAAGATTCGTATGAGAATATTTATTGACAACTTTGAAAATGCCGCTCTTTGGATTATCTGAATAAAAACGAACTGGCGACATGCTGTGTTTTGCCTGCCATAATTCAGGCTGCGGTTTTCTGTCTGTAGTTATCATTCCATTAATGCAGAATGGACTGATTCCAAATGTTAAATATTCCTTCCCTTCAGTAATTTCATCAAACTTAAGCCAGAGAATAGGTTGTGCATTTTCGAGTTTATCATAAATTTTAACTTCATCAAAAATGAAATTTGAAAGCCAGCCTAAATGCTGGTCATTGTTTCTGAAGGCATCTCTTCCAATATTTATTGGATAATGTGAAGAATTAATATTTCTATCATACTTTTTTAAACCCAAAATTTTTCCATCGATTGCTAAGGACATTTCTTTTCCATTATAAACTGCTTTTACTTTGTGCCATGTTGAATACCAATCTTCAGGCAATTTAATTTTAAGTGCATTTTTGTATGAATTAATGTAGAAACTCAGTGTGTCTTCTGTTATTTGAGTTACTCCAAATTGATAAGCTTTAGTTACCAAAGGATTTTCTAAATAAAATTTTTGTGGAAAAACTGTAAACTCGATTATCAAATTGTTGCTTCTTAAATCAAGGCGTGGGTCATCATATACTTCAATCCAATCATCCAATCCACTCAACTTAATAGCTTTCCCCTCAAGTCCCTCTACAATATCTGGTCTTCCCATCACACCACATTGAATATTGTTTGGCGAAAAATCTTTAACAAATTTTGATTTTACTTTTAACCCCTGGTCAACCCAATCCCAGACAAATCCGCCTTGAAGTTTTGGAACTTGATAAATTATTTCCCAAAACTCGTCAAAGTTGCCCAAACTATTTCCCATTGCATGTGCATATTCTCCCATAACAACTGGTTTTGATGTTGATAATCCAATTTGTCTTAATCTTGAAGGAGTAGGATATCTAGGACCAATTATATCAACATAAGGAGCTTCACCATCAGGCCAATTTGATTGATGCATTAAAAAGCGAGTTGGGTCAAATTTTTTAATGTACTCTGCCATTGCATAATGCGGCTTATCTAATCCGCATTCATTGCCTGTACTCCACATTACTACACTTGGATGATTTTTATCCCTTTGAACCATTCTAACAAATCTGTCCATAAAAGAATTAAAATAATCTTCTCTTGCTGGGAATGTATTTTCAGTGTAATGACATTCTGCATTAACTTCATCTTGAATTAAAATTCCATATTCATCACATAGGTCATACCATAAAGGATCGTTAGGATAATGACTTGTTCTTACAGCATTGAAATTAAACTGCTTTAATAATTTTATATCTTCGAGCATCAATTCTTTTGTTAAAGTTTTTCCTCCAACTGGATTATGTTCATGACGATTTGTTCCTCTGAAATAAATTGGCATGCCGTTCATCATTGCGATTCCATTTTTTACTTCTAATTCTCGAAATCCAACTCTTTGACATAAAATTTCAATTACTTTTTCATTCTGGTCAATTAATTCAAGAACAAGTTTATAAAGATATGGATGTTCATCAGACCATTTTTCCGGAGATGTAACTTTTTGAGTTAGAGTTGTTTGCAATTTATCTTTTACCTCAATGTAATCAGAATTATTTGATAAAACTTTTTTATTGGATGAATCATAAAGTGTATACCTAATTTTTACTTTCGATGATTTTTCTTGATAATTTTTTAATGTAATATCAAGTATCAAATTTGCATCTAAATATTTTTCATCAAGGTCCGTTTTGATGAATAAATCACGAATAGTCAGTTCTGGTTTCGAATAGAGATAAACATTTCTATAAATGCCGGAAAATCTGAACATATCCTGATCTTCAAGATATGAACCATCACACCAGCGAAGAACCATAACAGAAAGTAAATTATTTCCCTTTTCTAATTTATCTGTAATATCAAATTCGGCAGGGGTCATTCCATCTTCGTGATATCCTACATATTTTCCATTAAGCCATACAAATGCTGCTGATTGAATTCCATCAAAGTGAAGAAAGACTTTTCTATTTTTCCAATCATTTGGAACTTTGAATGTTTTTCTATAGAATCCAGTAGGATTAATATCATCTGGCACATAGGGTGGATTGTAAGGATAAAATTCCATTGGAATATTTCTATACATTAAATGGTCATATCCCTGCATCTGCCAGTTTGAAGGAACGGGAATTTCTTTCCATGCTTTGTCGTTAAATTCTTTTTTATAAAAATCTTTTGGTGCTAATGATGGATTAATTTTATAGTCGAATTTCCAGTTGCCATTTAATGATAAAAAGTAAGAAGAAAGATTGTAATCTCTCTGCAAAGCTCTGTCAATATTTTGATAGGGAATTAATATAGCAGTAGGTTCTTCTTTGTTTTCACCGAACACATTTGGATTTTCGATATACCTATTGATGTCAAAATCTAATTGTGGATAAATGTAATTTGTTAATAAAATGAATATCAAAACAATTTTTAAAATATTTTTTCTCATAGTTATCTCATTTCTTTTGTTTATAATGAATGGTTGATAATTCAGAAAGAACTTTTGCACTTTGTTCTGGAGTAATATCTCTTTGCGGCTCTGCAAGCATTTCATATCCAACCATAAATTTTTTAATTGTTGCCGACCTTAAAAGCGGCGGATAAAAATGCATATGCAAATGCCATTCTTTATGTTCTTTTCCATCAGTTGGTGCTTGATGAATTCCAGCAGAATAAGGAAAGCTTGTTTGAAATAAATTATCATATTTTGTTGTTATAACTTTTAATGCATTAGCAAATTCTTTTTTTTCATCTATCTTAAGTTGAGTAATGTTAGCAATTTTTCTTTTAGATATAATTAATGTTTCATAAGGCCATATTGCCCAGAAAGGAACAAGCACAACAAAAGAATTATTTTCATAAACAATTCTTTCTTTCAATTTTAATTCTAATTTGAGATAATCCGAAAGCAAACTTCGTCTGTATTTTTTGAAATACATTTTAAAATTCTTCAATTCCTTTGCAGGTTCAATTGGAATGCTTTCCTGAGCCCATATCTGGCAATGAGGGTGAGGATTACTGTTACCCATCATAGTTCCTTTATTTTCAAAAATCTGAACATAATTGATAAAAGGTTTAGAGCCAAGCATTTTAAATTCTTCAATCCAAGTATCAATTACTTTTTCAATATCAGATTCTGACATTTCAGGTAATGTTAAATCATGTCTTGGTGAAAAATTTACAACTCTGCAAATTCCCCTTTCACTTTTGGCAATCATTAAATTGTAATCGAATTTATTTTCAGGAATATTTTCAAGTAAAGCAGAAAAATCATTTGTAAAAACAAAAGTGCTTTCATAGTTTGGATTTGTTTCACCGTTAGCTCGTTTGTTGCCAGGACATAAATAACAATCAGGATCATATTGTGGACGAATTTCGTCATCAACTTTAGATATTTCACCTTGCCAAGGTCTTTGAGTTCTATGTGGTGAAACAAGTATCCATTCGCCTGTCAAAATATTTTTTCTTCTATGAGGAAAATTATTTAGTTCAAATTGTTGCATCTTCATAGACCTTTATAAAACTTGTTCCTTTGTTGATCGATGTTATATAATATTTAAGTTCTATACCAAATTTTCTTTTATATCTTTCAGCAAAAAAATTACAAATATCATTTACATCATTTTTCTCAATTAAATTAATTGTGCAGCCGCCAAATCCACCGCCCATCATTCTTGCACCAAAAATTCTATCTTCGTTTTTTGTAAGTTCTACAAGAAAATCTAATTCTTTGCAACTTACTTCATAATCTTTGCTTAATCCTTCATGAGTTTGATACATTAAATTTCCTACAGTTGGCAAATCTTTTTTCTTTAATGCATCGCACGCTTTTAATAATCTGTTATTTTCTTCAACAACATATTTACATCGATTAAATATTTTTTCCGGCATTTTATTTTTATAATCATAAATCATCTCTAAAGTAACATCTCGCAAACTTTGGGTATCTGGAAAATCTTTTTGAATAATCTGAACACCTTCCTTGCATTCTTTTCTTCTTTGATTATATTCAGAAGAAGCAAGAGAATGAGAGACTCCCGTATTAAAGAGAACTATTGAAATATTTTTGAATTCAAATGGGATATATTCATACTCGAGTGAACGGCAATCAATTTTCAAGACTTTATTTTCTTCACCAAAGATATTAATGTATTGGTCCATGATTCCGCATTTAACACCGACAAATTCATTTTCAGACTTTTGAGAGAGTTTTACCAAATCGAGTTTATCAATCTTCAAATCGAAAATATAATTGAGAGCATATGCTAAACCAGCTTCAATAGCTGCTGAAGAAGATAGACCCGCACCAATTGGAATATCTCCGCCAAAAACACAATTAAAGCCATTTATTTTATATTCGTTTTTATTCAATTGATCAACAATACCTATTAAATAGTTAGCCCAATTTTTATCAGACCTTTTTACGTCATCAATAGAAAATTCATAATTATCATTAATATCATATGCATATAAAAAGCATTTATTATCAGTTCGAGGTGCAATTGCAAAGTAAATTGCTTTATCAATTGCACCAGGTAAAACAAAACCCATATTGTAATCTGTATGCTCACCAATAATGTTTACTCTACCGGGTGAGCGAAGTATTAAAGGATTTTCATTAAAGAGTTCTCTAAATTTTTTTTCTATAGATTGCACATTCGCCATAATTCCACCTTATGAAATAGTAACCTTTCTGTTTTTTATGTATAAGATTCCACCAAATGTAATCATTACTGCCCCCCACCAAATATTGGGGTGAGTTTCACTCAATACTGTGAAACGTGCCGAAGGATTTAACAAATAATATATCCCTGCTAAAAAAATTATTCCTCCCATAATCAAGAGGATTAATCCCACAAAATACCAGATTGGTTTCATGCCTTTGACTGTCATTTCTATTCTCCTTTATTACCAGAAAATTATGTTAAGTATTACTAAAACAATTAATGAAATAATTGCAACAAATTCGGGTTTCTTAACAAAAGGTAAATGTTCATCATACTTTTCTTCAGTCAATCCTTTAACTAAACCAACCAATTCTTCTTTTGGCTTTTTCTTTGTAAATAAACTTATAATTACTGTAACAACAGCACATATTAGCCAAGCCCACCATGCTCTCCAGAAGTTTGCTGCCATATCACTCTGAACACTTGACATCGTTATTAAGCTTTCATTAAACCAATGAAATTTTACTCCCATATACATTAAAAATGATGAAAGCATACCCGTTATCAATCCCCAGAATGCTCCATTTGGAGTGATCCACCATACGAACATTCCCAATAACATGGTTGCAAATAATGGAGCATTAACCCATGAAAATATTGCCTGCATATAATCCATTATGCTAGGAAAACTTTTTGCCCAGTATGCTGTGCCTAATGAAACAATAACACCAACTACTGTAGAAACTCTTCCCATCCATAATAAATGTTTATCACTGGCGTTTTTATTCAGCACTGATTTATAAATATCATAAGTCCAAACAGTATTAAATGCACTAATGTTGCCTGCCTGACCTGCCATAAATCCCGCGAGCAATGCAGTAACACCCAATCCTACTAATCCACTTGGATAATATCTTTTAATTAACATTGGAAGTGCAGAATCGTAATTTACCTGTCCACCATCTTCTAATAATTTGAAACCGCTATTGGGGTCGTTATACAAAGCAATTGCAATTAATCCAGCAAGTATTACTATAAATGGCAATGCCATTTTGAAAAATGATGCAAGTATTGGAGTCATTCGTGCAGCTCGCAAGTCTTTAGCTGAAAATGCTCTTTGAACTACAAGAAAATCTGTAGTCCAATATCCAAATGATAATACAAATCCCAATCCTAAAACAATACCTGCCCAATGAATTAACATTCCATTCTGTGTCGGATCTGCTGATGTTGACCACAATGTATTCATAGATTCTGGAAGTCGATTTAAAATTTGGTCTATACTTCCTATTTCTATTATTCCCATAATTGATACAAGAAATAATCCGAACCAGATTAAAAAGAATTGAATTATTTCAGTAAATATTGCAGACATCAATCCACTTAATGTTACATATGCTGCAACAGTAGCAGCACTCACCCACATGCTAATATCCCAGTTCCAACCTAAAAATGTATGAAGCACCAATGCCATTGCATAAAGATTAATACCAGAAACAAGCAATGTCATTATTGCGAATGAAATTCCATTTAATACCCTTGTCTTTTCATCGAATCTTAATTTAAGGTAACCGGGGATAGATTTAATTTTACTGCTGTAATAAAATGGCATCATGTAGATACCGAGAAAAAGCATAGCAGGAATTGCACCTATCCAGTAGAAATGAGCTACATACATACCATATTTGAATGTATTGCCAGTCATTCCAAGTAACTCAAGTGCTCCTAAGTTTGCAGATAAAAAAGCAAGACCTGCAACCCAAGAAGAATTTTTTCTTCCTGCAAGAAAAAAGTCTTCTTCACTTGTAGTAAATTTTTGTAGATAAACTCCAATGCCTATTACGAAGGCAAAATAAATCAGGATTATTATCCAGTCGATTGGTGTAAGTCCTATTGATGGCATAAATAATTCCTTATTTGTGATTAGATAACAAATAAATCAAACTTTCATTCAATAAAAAATCAAGTAATTCAATTAAAAACTTGCAATCGATTGCAATATTCAACAAAAAAACTATATTATGCTGAACCGCGTATAATTAAATCAGCATTTAGAACAATTTCTTTATCTTCTGTTATATTTTTTTTCTCAATTAAGTTAATCAAAATTTCAGCTGCCTTTTTTCCCATTTCGAATGATGGTTGATTTACAGTAGTCAGAGGTGGATCAACCAGACTAGTAATTTTATTATTTGAAAAGCCAACAATAGCAACATCAGTAGGAATTCTTAATCCTGCCTCTTTAATTTTTTGAAATGCACCTATTGCAACTGGGTCGTTAACAGCAAAAATAGCATCCGGAATAATATTTTTTTCTAAAAGAGCGGACATCGAATCATAACCATCTTGCTCGTGCAAACCACCATATATAATTAATTCATTGTTAATAATTAAACCATGTTTATTTAGTGCTTCAATATATCCATTCATTCTTTTTTTACAAATGTCCAATCCAACTGGACCAGCAAAATGAGCAATTCTCTTGTAACCTTTTTGAATTAAATATGATACTGCGTTAAATGCACTTTGCTTATCATCAATCACTACTTTATAAGTATCTACATCTTCACATGTTCTATCAAAAAAAACAAGTGGTATTCCTTTTTCAATTAAGTCTTGGAAATGATTTCCTTGTTTAGTATTCTGTGATATTGAAACAATTAATCCTGCCACACGATGATGCATTAATAAATTTGTATTCACAACTTCCCTTTCAAAGCTTTCATTTGATTGACAAAGAATAATTGTATATCCTGAATTATAAGCCACCTGTTCAATACCACTTATAGCAGAAGAAAAAAAATCATGCTTAATTTCCGGGACAATTACACCAATTGTTGTTGTTCTATTACTCTTAAGACTTTGAGCTATCGGATTAGGTTTATAGTCTAAATCTTTTGCTACTTTTTTAACTTTCTTTTTAGTTTCAATACTAATATCAGGATGGTCATTCAGTGCGCGGGATACTGTAGATGCGGAAATTCCTAACTTTCTGGCAATATCATTTAATGTGCTATGTCTCATTATTAATAATCATTTTGCAAACGATTGCAATATAATTTTTATACCTGCTTTTGTCAAGAATTATTTTATCGATTTTAAAAAATTTTTTCAAAATATTTTTTTAACACTTCTTATTAAACTTTTTTTCACTTGTTACGATAATTAATTAACAAATTTGGGGTATGTTATGTTTTTATTTTATCTAATCGGTTATTTAATATTATTTTTCATAATTATGGGATTCATGATTAAATATGCTCCTTTAGGGTATGAAGATGAGAATGGATTCCATTATGTTTATGAAAAATCTAATAAAAGTAAATTTTCAAAAAGTAAAGTTGCTTAATATCTTTTCCAAGCTTCTTATTCTTACTGGGTTACCATTTGGAAATATTTATCAAAACTATTTTCTCATTAAATCTGTATCCTTATTTACTTAATTAACTTTTTTACTTTTTCTCTATAAGACTTTTTTCTGCTCCAAATTTATTTTTAAGTTCTTGTTTCTTTTCTTGCAAAATTATTTTTTGATTTTCTATTAATGTCCTATGCCCACTAATTTTTGCTTTTACTGGTTTAACTTTCTCAAGAAAATTTTATTTAGTTCTTGCAATTTTGGATTTATATATTTTTCAAATTTTGTTTGAAGCTGATTTTGTAACCAAATAATTTCATTTTCTATAGATTTTTAACTCAGTTACTATGACTTCACCTAAATCTGTCTTGAATGCAATATCATTTTATCATTGTTATCCTAGAATCTGAACCAAAAACTGATATATCAATATTTTAACTGTGTTGTAAATTATACTTTGTATTAAACTGTTTAGTTTAGATATATAATGAATTTCGATTTTTTTATAAGTTCTGTTAATTGAAAGATTAATTTATTTTTATTCCAATCAAATTTGATAAAAATTTACTTATAGTGTGATTAGTAAATAAAATATAAACTTGCGGCTAAATGAGAAAATACTTTTAAGTATAATAATTTCTTTGAAGTGAAGTTCAAATTAATGTTGATTGGAATTAGTACCGAAGGCCGGACTCGAACCGGCACGGAGTTTTGAGCTCCACTGGATTTTGAGTCCAGCGCGTCTACCAATTCCGCCACTTCGGCACTTTGAAGTTGCTGCGCAAAATTAATTTTATAAATAATTATTCGCAAGACATTACAATCATTTTTCCACCAATTTTATTTGCTTTTATCTGGATATGGAGGTGGTGGTGCTAATTTTGGTGGATTATTTTTCAACTCCTCTAATATAACTTCAATTGCTTTGTTTAATTGCTGGTCAATTCCTTCATATTCAAGTGCAGGGTCATTGTCAACTTCAATATCTGGCTCCACTCCATATCCTTCCATAATCCATTCTTTACCTTCAATATCATAACGAGAAAATTCTGGTTTATTGAGATAACCACCATCAACTAACGGCAAAGTTCCTCTTATTCCAACAACTCCTCCCCATGAACGCTTGCCAATTAATTTACCAAGCTTAGCCTGTCTAAATCGATATGGGAAGATATCTCCATCTGATGCTGAATATTCATCTAACAATAATACTTTTGGACCATAATGTGTTCCTGTAGGATCAACATTTGGTTTTGAATTTCGTGCTATGGTAATCATCTGTAACTTTCTATTGAGCCTTTCTAAAATCATTGGTGAAACATTTCCACCTCCATTCCCTCTATCATCAATTATTAATGCTTCCTTTTTTAATTGTGGATAATAAAGTTTTGCAAATTGATTTAATCCTGCTATACCCATATCTGGAATATGAATGTAACCAACTCTTCCATTTGTGGCTTTATTAACTTTTTCAATATTATTTTCTACCCAGTTGTAATAATACAACGGCTGCTCATTATCAATTGGAATAACAACTGTTTCATGACTTCCATCAATTTTGGGTACTGAGTTTACAGTTAAAGTCACCTGTTTATTTGCTGTATTTATTAATGATTCATAAATATTATTCATTTGATTGGTAAGTTTTCCATTCACTGCAATTATATAATCACCTTCTTTAACATCAACACCAATTTCGGTCAATGGTGAACGAAGATTTTTATCCCAATTTTGTCCCTTCAATATTTTTTTTATTTGATAAAATTTTGTTGTTTCATCTCTGATTAGCACTGCACCCAGCAAACCTAATTTAATTCTTTCAGGTTTAGGATAATCTCCGCCTCCTACATAAGTATGACCAATATTCAATTCTCCTATCATTTCTCCAATGATGTAAGTTAAATCTGCGCGATGATTAACATGATCAACAAGTGGTTCATAATTTTTCTTTACTTTTTCCCAGTCAACTCCATGCATATTTGGGTCAAAAAAGAAATCACGCATTTGTCTCCAGCATTCATTAAATATTTGATGCCACTCAGCATATTTATCGAGATTCATTTTTAAATCTTCAAGTGATAATTTTTCTTTCAACTCGAGTTTGTTATTTGGAAGGTCAATTATGTAAAATGAATTTTGACTGCTTACAATCATCTTTTTTCTGTCAGCAGAAATTTCAAAACCATCTGCCTCACCAAGCTCTGTTTCGGATTTCTTTTCAAAGTCATACATAACAAGTTTTGCTTTACGGTCTGAAGAGCCTCTTTTCATATAATAAATTTTATTATTTGCCGAGGTCAATCCAAAATATGTTGAACCATCAGGTGTTACTTCTGCAATTCTATCTTTTATTCCATCAAAATCAATTTTAATTTCTGTAGGTTTACTTTCTTTTTTTTCTTTATCACTTTCTTTTTTGTTCTGAGTTTCTGATTTAATTGTTACTTCATCACTCTGAGGCTCAAATGGTGATTTTGTATCTTTCGATAAAGTTATCAAATAAATTTTTGCCATATCTGTATAAATATGATTAAATTCTGTGCTGCCATATTTGGGATTAAATGTTCTTTCAGAAATGAAATACAAAAATTTTCCGTCATCACTAAATTCCGGTCCATATGAATCATACCAACCGTCTGTTACTTCGTAATATTTTTTTTCATCAACAGAATAAATATAAATTTTTGTAAAAGCTCTATCTTCTGGTTTTGCATAAGCAATCCACCTGCTATCTGGAGACCATGCAAAACTTGTAATTTCCCATACATCTGATTTGTCAACAAGTGTTACTTTCTTTGTTTCAATATCAACAAAGAATAATCTTTGTAATCTATCATTCCATAAAATTTTCTTACTATCTGGCGACCACCTGATTTCATACTTATAATTATTGCTGTTGAATGTAAGCTGAATAGTTTCACCTTTGCCATCTTGAGGTATAATATAAATTTCATCTTCACCAGTTTTATCAGATATGAATGCAATCCATTTCCCATCAGGAGACCATTTTGAATTTCTTTCATGAATTCCTGAAGTATTTGTTAAATTTCTTGTAGCACCATTTTTTGCAGGAACAGTAAATATTTCTCCTCTTGCGCCAAATAATGCACGTTTGCCATCAGGTGAGATTTCATAATTTGTAACATTTTTACTTACATCAATTAATCCGCCTCTTCCAGAATCAAAATCTTCATTTAAATAAATCGTTACCTTTTCTGCTTTCTGAGTTTTCAAATCGAATTTATAAATGTAACCTCCATTTTCAAATACAATAGCATTATCACCAAGCGAAGGAAATTTAATATCATATTGGGTAAAGTTTGTTAATTTTTTTGTTTCTTTTGTTTTGACATTATATGAATACAAATTAAATCTGTTATCTCTATCAGAAATAAAATAAATTAAGTCACCCTTCCACATTGGTATAATATCTTGAGCGGGATTATTGGTGATATTAATTGTTTTCTTGGTTTGAAAATTATAAATCCATATATCATCTGATTGACCTCCGCGATATCTTTTCCATGTTCTGAATTCTCTAAATACTCGATTATAAGCTAATTCAGATTTGTCAGGAGAAAATGAACAAAAGCCACCTCTTGGAAGTGGTAATTGTATCGACATTCCACCATTGATTGAAACTTCATAAAGCTGGCCTTTAAAATCATTAAACTCTTTCCATCTTGAACGATAAATAATTGTTTCGTTGTCTTTCCAGCACATAACAATATTGTTTGGTCCCATTCTGTCAGAAACATCATCTCTGTTTAATGTAGCAGTAATTGTTAATCTTTTAGGAATTCCACCATCAGAAGGCATTAAATAAACTTCTGTATTGCCGTCATATTGACCTGTAAAAGCTAAATATTTGCCATCAGGTGAAAATCTTGGAAACATTTCATAACCAATATCATTTGTTAACTTACGTGCTACCCCTCCTTTGGAATCGACAGAATACAAATCACCTGCATAAGTAAAAACAATTTTGTCTCCATGAATTGTTGGAAAACGAAGTAAACGAGCTTCATTTTGTTCAGCTGTTAAGTTAATAAATAATAAAAACAGAATAATACCTAATCTGAAAAACAATAATTTTTTATTCATGGTTAAAACCTCATTTTATTTATTTAATATTCTTCCATATCAATATTTCCGTCCCATAAATATTTCTTTGTTTCATTTACAATAATTTTATTTAGAAAAATTAGTGAAACCAAGTTTGGCAATGCCATTAGAGCATTTGCAATATCAGCAAATGACCAGACTATATTCAAAGTCATAACACTTCCAATAAAAACAAATATTACCCATAACCATCGGTAAGTTTTAATAAATTTTTGACCAAAGAGATATTCAATTGCTTTTTCACCATAATATGACCAACCAAGAATCGTAGAAAAAACAAAAGTTAATAGACCAACAGTTAATAATATTGGACCAATAAAAGGTATATCAGAGAATGCTTGTTTTGTAAGAATTGCTCCGTCATAACCTTTAGTCCATTCATAAGAATTAACAATTACGAGACCTGTAAATGCACAAACTACAACTGTATCCCAGAAAGTACCAGTCGAAGAAACCAGAGCCTGCCTAACAGGATTTTTTGTTTGTGCAGCTGCTGCAACAATTGGAGCACTGCCAAGTCCTGATTCATTAGAGAATAATCCTCTTGCAATTCCAAATCTTATTGCTTCTTTAACACCAGCCCCAATAAATCCTCCAATGACAGCATGACCTGTAAATGCACTTTTTATGATTAAGTAAATTGATTGTGGAATTGTATCATAATTTATTATTAACAAAATCATACATCCAATAATATAAAAGAACGCCATAAATGGGACTAATCTTTCACAAACTTTTGCAATTGATTTAATACCGCCAATTATAACAACTGCTGTTAAAAAAGCTAAAATAATTCCTGTTATAAATGAAGGAACACTAAATGTATCATTAAGTAAATGTGAAATAGAATTAGCCTGCACCATATTACCAATGCCAAAAGCTGTAATTGAAGTAAAAGCAGCAAATAAAATTGCAAGAGATTTATTGTTCATTCCTTTTTCAAGAACATACATTGGACCACCAGCCATCAATCCGTTTTCTGTTGTAATTCTGTATTTAACAGATAAAAGAGCTTCTGAATATTTTGTTGCAATTCCGAAAACTCCTGTAAGCCACATCCACAATACTGCACCCGGTCCACCCGAAGCAATAGCAGTTGATACTCCAACAATATTACCAGTTCCAATAGTTGCTGCAAGAGCAGTAGTAACAGCCCCAAATTGAGTTATATCTCCTTTGCCTTCTTGATTTTTTGAAAACGATATTTTAATTGCTGTTACTAAATATTTTTGAATAAACTTTAATTTAATTGTTAAAAATATGTGAGTGCCAAAAAGTAAAATTAATAATGGAACACCCCAGACTAAGTTATTTAATTGATTTAGGAAGTTTTCAAGTGATTGCATTATAATCCTGTATGTTTTTTACTCAATTATCTTTGAAATATAAATGGGAAACATATTTTTCCAGACCTGCCAATCATGACCACTAGCCGAATAAACATCAAATTGATGATTAATATTTTTTAAAGATAAAATTTCACTCATTCTTTTATTTTCATGAATTGCCAAATCCCATTCTCCTACCCCTAAAAATATTTTCATTGATTTAATTTTATCGAGATACCAATTATCTTCAAGATTAGGCATGTAATCAAATGGATTATTGAAATAACAATTATCATCATAATGACCAAAAATAAATTGCTTAATATCATAAAATCCCCCCATTGAAATTACTGAATTAATAACATCAGGATGACGAAATGCTAAATTCAAAGCATGATAACCACCAAAACTGCAACCTGCTACACCAACCACTTTTCTTTCTGTCTCATATTTTGCAAATTCAATTACTTCATTCAAAATTATTTTTTCATAAATGATATGTTTTTTTACACGCTCTGATGGATTAACATTAAAATTATACCAGCTTTCTAAATCAATAGTATCAGGACAGTAAATTTTTATTTTGTCGTTATCAAGAAAATTTTCAACAGAAGAAATTAAACCTGCATCCTTACAGTCAAAATATTTTCCTTTTTCTGGTGGGAATAAAATTATAGGATATCCTGAAGAGCCAAAAACAAGCATTTCTAAATCACGATTCAAATATTGCGAGTGCCACTTGTGATAGGATTCTTTCATTAATTTGTATATAATTTTTAAGCAAAGTTAAATAATAATAAATAATGTTGCAGATAAATTTTGGAAAAAATCATAAACAAAGATATTTTTGAGTAACAAAATTATGCGCCCGTAGCTCAACTGGATAGAGCAGCAGACTTCGGATCTGCGGGTTGAGGGTTCGAGTCCTTCCGGGCGTACAAAATTGAGTTGAAAATTTTGAGGGTTCTTTCAATTAATTTTCGTGAGAATTCATCTATAACTTAACTAAAAAATTTTATGTTATTTCCTGAATATGTTTATAAATTTATGTACTCAGCATTACAAGAAGCTCAAAGAGCTTTTGAAGAAAATGAAGTTCCTATTGGCGCAGTTATAGTATATCAGGATAAAATTATTGCACGCGGTTACAATCAAACAGAAAAATTAAAAGACCCCACAGCTCATGCAGAAATGATTGCTATTACAGCAGCTGCAAACTATCTCCAGAACTGGAGATTAAATGAATGTGATTTATATGTAACTGCTGAACCTTGTATAATGTGCACAGGTGCAATACTACTTTCAAGAATAAAAAATGTTTATTTTGGAACATACGAACCAAAATTTGGTGCATGTGGTTCTTTGTATAATATTATCGAAAACAATAAATACAATCATAAACCAAATGTATTTTCAGGAATTTATGCGGAAGAATCAAAAGCATTGTTAGAAAAATTTTTTTTGCAAAAAAGAGCATCAAATAATTAATTCTCTATTTTTGTCTATCAAAGCAATTCTATTTATTTTTGCACTCAAAATTTTAAAACAAATATAGAAAGGTTATGCAGATAATAATATTTGGCGCTCCCGGTGTGGGAAAAGGGACACAAGCAAAAATCTTAGCTTCAAAATTAAATTTAGCTCATATCTCTACTGGTGATATTCTTCGTGATGCAATTAAAAATGAAACTGAAATGGGTCTTAAAGCTAAAGAAATTGTACAAAGCGGTGGACTTGTTCCAGATGAAATAGTTGGTGGAATTGTAAAAGAAACATTAAAAGAAGAAAGATGCAAAAATGGTTTTATACTTGATGGTTTTCCAAGAACCCTTAATCAAGCAGAAATTCTTAGTAAAATCTTATCAGAATTAAACAATGAAAAACTTTATTTAATCAAGTTAGATGCAGATGATAATGTAATCATCAGCAGATTAAGTAACCGTCTTGTATGCAGTCAATGCGGAAATATTCTCAATAAAGATGAAGTAACAGAATATTTTAAATGTCCAACCTGCGGAGCAATTAATAGTTATATCAAAAGAAAAGATGATGATGAAGAGGTAATTAAAAAAAGACTGCAGGTATATCACGAAACAACATCACCGGTTTTTGATTACTACAAAGACAAAGCTTACATTATCGAGGTAGATGGAACACAGTCAATTGAAAATGTTACTAATGATATTCTAAAAAAATTAAATGCTAATTAATCTTTTTTCTTTAGAATAACCTTTACTGCTTTGCCATCTTCGAGTTTGATAATTTTAGTATCAAAAGAACGAATAAGTTCGTAGTTGTGTGTAGCAAATATTACTGTTGTTCCTCGTGAATTTATTTTTTTGAGAATTGATAAAATTTCATCTGCAGTTTCAGGGTCCAGATTGCCCGTGGGTTCATCAGCTAATATTAAAAATGGCTCATTAATAATGGCACGGGCAATAGCGACTCTCTGTTTTTCACCACCCGAAAGTTCATGCGGCATATTTGTTTGTTTATGAGCTAAACCAACTTCAGAAAGTGCGTAAAAAATTCTTTTCTTAATTTCTCTTTTCGGTGTCCCAATGACCTGCAGAACAAAAGCTAAATTATCATAAACATTTCTATCAGTTAACAATTGAAAATCCTGAAATATAATTCCTATCTTTCTTCTCAACAATGGAATTTCTTTTGGTTTAATTGATTCAGATGAATATTCCCCAACCTGCACATAACCAGATTGAGGGAAGCAATCCATATAAATCATTTTCAGTAATGTTGTTTTCCCTACTCCGCTTTTACCAATAAGAAAAACAAATTCTCCCTGCTGAACTTCAAGATTCAAATCATAAAATACAGGTTGATTATTATAACTGAACTGAACATGATTAATTATCAACATTTATTTTTTCTTCTTTAATATAAATTGTGCTCTTTCTGAATCAGAATTTGCATTTTTGAATGTAAATGCTTCATAACATTTCATCACATAAAAATTTGATTTTTCTATTATCTTAAAATATTCATCAAACTCATAAATTTTTTGTCTATGAATCTCTCTTACCTTTTTTCCATCTTTTAGTGTAATATCAAAAATATTATAATGAATTCTTTTTTCTTTATCATATTTACTAATTTGCTTGTAATGAATTCCATCAAAGTTACCTTTTCTGTTAAGATATCGCTGATACCTGATGCTGTTATTTTCCAGACTAACATCGAATGTAAAAATTCCGTCATCAGTTAAACATGCATCTACTGATTTTAGCAATCTTAATATTTTTTCTTTTGATGTAAGATAATTAATACTATCAAAAGTTGAAAAAACAAAATTGAATTTCTTTTTGAATGGAAGTGAAGTCATATCACAAACTACTCGCAGAATATTTTCATCTTCAAATTGTAATAACATTGTGATAGAAGAATCTGTAGCAACATAAAAGTCAAAAATATTTTTGAGTCTTTTTGCAAGGCTGCCTGTTCCGCTTGCAATTTCAAGAGCTTTTATTTTTTTTATTTTTAATTCATTGGAAATTTTTATTAAATAATCAGCCCAGCTATCATAATCGATAGAGCGCATTAGATGAGAATAAATCAATGCGAGATGAGAATAAATTTTATTGCTCATTTTTTCATTCTTTTTCGAATAATTAATTCAGCCCATTTAACTGCTTCAATCATACTCGAGGGATTTGCAACTCCATATCCCGCAATATCAAAAGCAGTTCCATGGTCTGGTGAAGTTCTAACAATTGGTAATCCTGCAGTATAATTTACTCCAAGATTAAAATTCATCATTTTAAATGGAATAAGAACCTGGTCGTGATACATACCAAGAACAGCATCATAATTTTCATATTTGTGTAAGCCAAAAAATGCATCTGGCACAAATGGACCATCAACATTTTTTTTACGATAACTTTTAATAACAGGTTTGATAACTTCTTTTTCTTCTATTCCAATTAAACCATCTTCACCTGCATGAGGATTTAATCCAAGAACTGCAATCTTTGGATTTTCTTTTCCCAAATCATTTTTTAGTGTGTTGTATAAAATCTCAATTGAGTGTCTTAACTTTTTTTGTGTTATCAATTTTGAAACTTTTTTTAACGGAAGGTGAATTGTTACAAGACCGCAAATCATTTTGTCTGATAAGAACATCATCATATAATTTTTTGTTCTTGTTAATTCTGCAAGTAATTCTGTATGCCCCGAAAAATTTATCTTTGCAAGATTAAATGAGAATTTGGAAATGGGAGCTGTTATTATGCCATCAACTTTTCCATTTTTTGCAAAATTAAATGCTTCGGTAATAGATTTAAAAGCAGCTTTGCCAGATTGAGAAGTTGGTTCTCCAATAGATTGTTTGAAATTACCAATATCAAAAATTATTACTTTTTTATTTTCATTTGTAATTTCTTTGTTGGTAATCTCAAATTCAAATTCGGGTTTTATTATTTCTATTGTATTTTCAAAAACTTTCTTTGGAATAAAAACAATTATTTTTTTTTCTGACAATGATGTAATTGTATTTATTGTTTTTATTATAATTTCTGGTCCTATACCATTAATATCTCCACATGTAAAGGCAAGTCTAATCATATTATTCTTCCAGCATATAATTTCCTAATCCGCTATTATCAACAAACGTAAATTGTTTGTTAATGTTATTGTAAATCCATATCTCAATAACTTTACCATCAGAATAATTTCTTAATATTTCATCTGGCTGTCCATACTTAATATAAATTTTACCTCTGTCTGTTTTAGCTCCAGATTTATAAACTAATGTACTGAAATTTTCATTTGCATAATCAACTCTTCTATAAAATTCATTCATAAGTTCATTGAACTGATATTTTCTATCCGGAAATTTTTTATCCCAATAATTTGTAAGTGCATCATATAAATTACTTTTAGAGTTTTGTAATATTTTTGCTACAACATTCTTATCTTCAATTACATTTAATATATCAATAGCAAATTCAAGATTAATAAGTGACTTTGGTTTATTTATCCATACAACACGTAAATCAAATTCAGCTTTTTTATTTGACCCTGTAATAATTAATTTTGCTGAACCCTCATGTAATTTATGATTAAAATTATCAATAACAAAATATCGAATTGGGAAATTACTGTATGATTCAAGAAAGCCAATAATATTATCGCATTCAGTCATAGATAAATTATTTTCATAATATTTTGTTACTTCTCTTTCAAATAAAATTTTTCCTTTCTGTTCTATTTTAATATTCAGGTATTTCAATGAAGTATCTTGAACCGGGATTAACATCAAATAATCATAGCTTGCAAAAGGAATTATATTGCCATAGTTTGTCAGCTTAAATAAATGTGAGTCAAAACATTTCTGATTCGAATCTTCAATAATTATTGGTGCATAAATATTGTCTTTTATAAAATTATTCAAATTAATTTTTATAGAATCGAAAATGATTTCATTATTTGTATTGTGAAGATGTAAGATTGGTAAAATTGTGTAATCGTTTTTATCAATATCGAAAAATGTAAATCCTTCTAAGAAATTATTATTTGATTTTGTATCATTATAATTATCAACAAACACATTTTTCGAAATGGTTTTTCGATTTATAATTTTGTCCCCGTCAAATAAATTAAATTCAATTTCTAAACCAGAAAAAAATTTTTCTTCTTTCTTTATAAAAACAAGATTTGAAAATGGGATTTTATATGATATAAAAAGCAGATAATTATTTTTTGCGGGCAAAATATTTTTCTCAATATGAATAATTTTTTTATTCACAGGTTCTATGCTTTGTGATAGAACCTGTGAATCGAATGCAAAAAATAATGTTAATAAAAAAAGAGATATGAACTTTATAAAGAAATTCATGATTGGATTAACTATTCATGCTCTGCAGAAATTCTTTATTATTTTTTGTTCCCTTCATCTTATCAAGAATAAATTCCATTGCTTCGGTAGGATCCATGTCTGAAAGAATTTTTCTAAGTATCCATACTTTGTTCAATTCTTCTTCTTTGAGGAGTAGTTCTTCTTTTCTTGTACCTGATTTATTTATATCAATAGCCGGGAATATTCTTTTATCTGCAAGATTTCTATCGAGTACTAATTCCATATTTCCAGTACCTTTAAACTCTTCGAATATAACTTCATCCATTCTGCTTCCAGTATCAATTAAAGCAGTAGCAATTATAGTCAAGCTGCCGCCGTCCTCTGTATTTCTTGCAGAACCAAAAAATCTTTTGGGTTTATGAAGTGCATTTGCATCAACTCCACCGGAAAGTATACGGCCACTATGAGGAATTACAGTATTGTGTGCACGAGCTAATCTTGTAATACTATCAAGAAGAATAACAACATCATCGCCGGCTTCAACCATTCTTTTTGCTTTTTCAATAACCATATTTGCAACCTGAACATGTCGTTCGGCAGGCTCATCAAATGTAGAGCTTATAACTTCTGCTTGAACAGACCTTTGCATATCAGTAACTTCTTCAGGCCTTTCATCTATTAATAACATTATAATTTTTACTTCAGGGTGGTTTCTTGTAATTGAGTTTGCTATTTTTTGAAGCAGAATTGTTTTCCCAGCTTTTGGGGGTGATACAATCAAACCTCTTTGACCTTTCCCAATTGGTGCTATCAAATCAACTATACGCATTGAATACTCGCCAGGGGCAGATTCTAATTTTAATCTTTTTGTAGGATAAATTGGTGTCAGGTTATCAAATAATGTTCTTTCTCGTATAGCTTCAGGGTCTTTTCCATTTACAGCTTCTACTCTTAATAAAGCAAAGAAACGTTCACCTTCTTTTGGAGGACGCACCTGTCCACTTACGAAATCTCCAGTTCTTAAGCTAAATCTTTTTATTTGTGAAGGTGAAACATAAATATCATCCGGCGAAGGTAAATAATTATAATCTGCCGACCGCAAAAATCCATAGCCGTCAGGCAGAACTTCAAGAACACCTTTTGAAAATGTTAAACCATCTTTTTGAGATTGGGCTTCTAAGATTTTGAAGATTAGTTCTTGTTTTCTCAGATCACTGTAACCTGTAAGCCCAAATTCTTTTGCTATTTTGTAAAGATCAACAATTTTTTTTGATTGTAATTCTGAAATATCCATTGGCATGATTAACTCTTCCTACAAATTGTGATTAAATACCTCGATATTTATTTTTTAAAACGGGGATCAATTGACACTTGATCTTATGGATTAATTATTAAATAACGCTGAAGTTTTTCTGAGGTTCACTGGAAAATTATATTTCTTAATTCTCATTGTCAAGCTTTTCCTTATTTATTTTTGATTTTATTTTTCCTAATAAATACATACTCCCAAGAACAACAAGGCAATTATCTTTTACTTCATTAAGAAAATTTTTTACATAATCCTCCGGTTTATCCATAGGTATTACATTTACATTTATTTTATTTGCTATCATTTTAATTTCATCAATCGAAGCTGCTCGTTCATTTTCAACAGCAGTTACATAAATATTATCGAAAAAAGGCACTAACAATTTCAACATTTCTTCAATATCTTTATCCTTCATTGCTCCAAATATCAATTCCCTTTTTGAGTATGAATAATATTCTTTAACAAATTCTTCTAGAAATATTTTTATACTTTCCGGATTATGAGCAGAGTCAAAAATTATTCTTGGTTTATCGCTAAATATTTCATATCTGCCCTGAATTCCTGAATTTATCACAACATTATTAATGCCTGAATTAATTTTCAAATAATCTTCTAAATTTAGAACTACATCTAAAGTCTTTACTGCTAACGAACAATTTAATAATTGATGATAACCTTTTAATGGTGTATTGTAGAGATTATATTTTTTTTCTTTTAATATAACCTCAACAAAATCTTTTTCTTTAATTACAAAATTATCGAATGGATAATATTCACATTTTAATTCCAATGCTCTGGAACGGATAACATTTTCTGCTTCTTTTGGCATATAACCACTAATTACAACCGTCTCTGGTTTAATTATTCCTGCCTTTTCAAATGCAATTTTTTCTAATGTATCTCCAAGAATATTTGTATGTTCCAAACTTATTGAAGTAATAATAGAAGCTAAAGGAGTTATAACATTTGTTGCATCAAGCCTGCCTCCAAGTCCAGTTTCAATTACCGCATAATCTACATTATTATCATAAAAATATTTAAATGCCATTGCTGTAGTAATTTCAAAAAAAGTAGGTTCTTCTCTTTCAATAATGTTTTCGATTGAATTATAAAATGAGCAAATAAAATCATCATCTATTTCCTTTCCATTAATCCTAATTCTCTCATTAAATCTTACAAAATGCGGCGAAGTATAAAGACCAACTTTATATCCATATTCTTTCAAAATACTTGATAGAAAAGATGCTGTGCTTCCTTTACCATTTGAACCAGCAATATGAAAACATTGTAATTTCTTATGTGGATTCCCAATATAATCTAGTAATTTCTCAATACGTTCTAAACCAAGTTTAACATGAAATTGACGCATTGAAAAAAGTTTTTGAAGAATAGACTCAATTCTCATTTTATAAAATATAGGAAGCAGTTAGTTCTGTTATTTTATTAATTGACATTTTCTCACAGTAATTTTTTATACCATCTAAGATTTCTAAAGCTGCATAAGGATTTATAAAATTAACTGTTCCAAGCTGAACAGCCGAAGCGCCAACAATCATAAATTCTACAGCATCTTTCCAGTTCATTATTCCGCCTATACCTATGATTGGGATGTCAACATTACGACTTATTTCTAAAACTTTTGCAAGTGCTATAGGTTTTATTGCAGGACCGGACAAGCCTCCAGTAATGTTTTTAATTTTTGGTTTTCGTGTCCATATATTGAATGCAGTACCGACAAGTGTATTTATTGCCGAAACTGCATCACCTCCATTTTCTTTAACAACTTTTGCAAAATCAGAAATTCTTGAAACATTAGGAGATAATTTTATGATAACTGTTTTATTTGTAACAGATTTAACTTTTTCTGTAATTCTAGCAACTGCATCAAGATTATTTCCAAATTCCAATCCACCTTCTTTTACATTAGGACATGAAACATTAATTTCAAATGCAGCAATTGATTCTTCTTCATTTAATATTTTTGTGCATTCAACATATTCTTCAATTGAACCTGCAGCAATATTACAGATAATCGTTGTATTTAATTTTTTTAGAAAAGGAATTTTCTCTTTTATAAATGCTTCAAGTCCAACATTAGCAAGACCAATAGCATTCAACATACCTGACGGAGTTTCACAAATTCTTTGTGGCGGATTTCCCTTCCGTGGTTTGAGAGATATTGATTTTGTTACTATCCCACCTATTTTACTTAAATCAATAAATTGAGAAATTTCATTTCCATAACCTACAGTTCCTGATGCTAGTAAAATCGGATTTTTTAATTTAAGATTACCTATTTGAACTGTTAAATCTAATTCCATTTAATTAAAAATTTGTTTGAGATAAAATTATAAATTAAAGTATAATCATATCAGCATTAAAAATAGGACCATCTTTACAAACCAGATAATAACCATCCCCATTTGATTTTTCTATTGGACAACCCTGACAAATACCAAATCCACAAGCCATTGCACATTCAACAGAAAGCTGGCAATCATATTTTTTTTCAATTGCAATTTTTTGCAGTGATTTTAACATCGGATTTGGTCCACATGCAAATATTCTCAAATTTGCTGTTAAAAAATTTTTTAATTCTTCAATAAATAAATCAACTACATTTCCATGAAATCCTTCTGAGCCGTCATCAGTTGCTATATAAATATTCTGGAGATTGTATTTTATTAAATGCTCTTTTGTTCTTCCGCCAACGAAGCTTTTAATTTCAACATTAGCTGGCAAATTTTTAATAAGATAAGGGAAAGGAGCAGTTCCTATTCCACCACCAATTATAATTGCAAGTTCGTAATTGCCTTGAATATTAAAACCGTTTCCAAGCGGTCCCAAAATATCAATTATGTCTCCGGGTTTTTTAGAAGCTAAAATTTTTGTTCCTTCGCCATGAACATCGAAAACAAAAATTAGGTTGTCATTTTCAACATCGCAAATGCTAAATGGTCTTCTAAGCAAAGGGAAATCGGTATCAGAAACTTTGATATTACAAAATTGACCCGGTTTAATTTCTCTGGCAATTACGGGCGAATTAACTTTTATTAAATGATAATTGCTGGAAATTTTACTTAAAGAAATAACGCGAGCTTTTTCAATAATCAAGAAATAATCTCGAATTTTTTGTGAGCAAATTTAATGATGAAGAAACAAATGACAAAATTTTATTCAACATTTCATGAATTTTTCTTCAATTGATTTAACTTTATCCAGTCTCCTTTGATGTCTTTCACCTAAGAAATTCGAATTTAACCACACTTCTACAATAGATTTTATTGATTCTTCACCTAAGGCTTTTGCACCTAATGAAATTATATTAGCATCATTATGTTCTCGAGAACTTTTAGCAGAAAATTCATTATAACAAGTTGCTGCTCGTATTCCGGGAATTTTATTTGCTGCAATAGCAGATGGAATTCCTGTTGCATCTATTAAAATACCACAGTCAAATTCCTTTGATGCTACTCTTTGTGCAACATTTAATGCTATATCAGGATAGTCAACAGAATCTTCTGTATGAGTTCCAACATCGAGTACATCGTAATTTTTATTCTTAAGATATTCTACAAGGATCTTTTTTATTTTTACTCCTGTATGGTCAGAACCAATAACAATTTTTCTGAAAATTTTTGTATGTTTTTTTTCATCACCATCAAAAATAATTTTTAATCTTGCCTGTTTAATTCTATCAATTGCAGAAGGAGTAAGAATTTCATTTTTTTTAAGATGAATTTCTGTTAATCCATTTTTAATTAACAGAAGAATATCATTCTCTGTTATAGCTTTTTTCATACAAGGTCTGTTCTATTATTCATTTTTAGATAATCAACAACCTGCCTTACATCTTGTGCATAATTACGATTGCAAATTAATAGTGCTTCGTTTGTATTGATAATAATTAAATTTTCTACTCCAATTACAGCTGTAAATTTTCTTGGTGAAAAGATGTATGAATTATAAGTCTTTTGGGAATAAACATCGCCAATAATAACATTACCATCTTCATTTTTATCTGATATTTCATAAACTGCCTCCCAGCTTCCAACATCGTTCCAGTAAAAATCAGCTTTGATTACATAAACATTATTTGCTTTTTCCATAACTCCATAATCAATTGAAATACTTTTTAATTGGCCATAAACTTGAGTTAATTGTGTATCAAAATCATCAGAATTGATAAAGGATTCAATTTTTTCTAAACCCTCATAAAGGTCAGGAAGATATTTTTTAATTTCATTAAGAATGGTATCTACTCTCCATATAAACATACCTGAATTCCAGAGGAATTCACCACTTTCAATAAATCTTATTGCAGTAGCTAAATTTGGCTTTTCAGCAAAAGTTAATACTTTATGAATATTTTTTTCAATTTCAGTATCATCAAATTGAATGTATCCATAACCTGTTTCTGGTCTTGTAGGTTGAATTCCAATTGTAACCAATCCTTTTGAATTATATGCGAAGTCTGCTGCTTTTAATAAACATTTTTGGAATTCTACATCGTTTTTAATTAAATGGTCTGATGGAAGAACAATAGTAACAGCTTCCGGATTTTTTTGTTTAATTAAAACTGAAGCCAATCCAATACATGCTGCAGTATTTTTTCCAAATGGTTCATCAATGATATTTTGCTGAGGTATATCTGGTAGTTGTTCCTTTACTCTTAATTTTTGAATTCTGTTAGTAATCACATAAATGTTTTTTTTATCAACAAGACCATCAAGACGTTTAACAGTATCCTGTATCATTGTATTTTCGCCAAAGATACGAATTAATTGTTTTGGTTTTTTTTCTTTACTTCTTGGCCAGAAGCGGGAACCTACTCCTCCAGCCATTATTACAACAAATAGTTCCATTATACTACCCTTTTTGTTTGGGAAATCATTTTACCAAAATTTTCTGCTCTGTTTAAATAATTTGTTATATCGACTTCTTTGCCTCTTACGACTGCAACTATAACAATTAAACAAGCTCTTAATGATTCAATTACTAAAGTACTTGGTGCAATCTTCTTTTGATTAATAGCCTCGAGCCCTTGAGCAAATATTTTGTGCATATTAGATATAATTTCAAATCCAACTTTTTGCGACAGTTCACTGTTTTCATTCATTAATTTAATATATGAATTAATTTCACTTTCAGTATAATCATACTTAGCAACTCTCGTTAAAAATGCATCTAATTCTTTAATTGGTCTTAATACTTTTTCTTCATAGCGTTCAAAGCTAAAATCATTGTCCTTTGAAAGTTCTGCAAAAATTAAAGCTTCTTTTAATTCATCTGCACGTGACCTTTGTGGAATTTTAATAGGTTCTGTTTCTATATTTTTTTTCTCTTCTCTTTTTGTTAAATCGACATCTACCGATTGATTATCAATTCGATTAAATATATTTCTCATTGTTTGAGGAGTGACAACATCAAGTAAGTAATTTATTTCTTTTACAAGATAATAACTGTGTTCTTTAAATTTTTCAGAAAGTTTTAAGAAATCAATTTTACTATTTTCCAGAAAATTTAATATTTCACTTAGCTTAATTCCGAGTTTAGAAAGTTCTGTAATCTTTTTGAAATTTTTAATTTCTTCTTCAAGATTATCAGTTTTATTTAATCTTTCGCGTAAGATAGCAACAGTTTCAATTTTTTCTGAACTTAATCTCAAATTATTTGATGCATGAATAATACATTGAATTATGTATTGTTTGACAAAGTCCAACCTTTTACCAAAAACTTTATAAATTCTAAGTAAATGTAACCATTTTAAATTATTATAACATTTTAAAAATATGCAGAAAAAATGAAGTGGTAAATAGTATTTCTTTGATAAACAGATATACTTTGAAAAGATATATTACAACTTATATCAATAAAATTACGAAGAAAAATTCTTCTAAAATTTTTAATTATTCAGAAAGCATAATTTTAGTTAAACGTTCATAATCATCTTTCATTTTTTTTCTTGCAGAAGAAAAAAATCCTTTTGGAAGTTTAAGAATTTCCCATACTTTAATGTTTGGTTCTGGAATAAAATTATCACCACCATAACCTAAATCGAGAGCTCTTGCAACAATATCGCCAAGATGAACAGAAGCCAATAATGTATTAACATTATTCCCTATTAATCCTGTATGATGAGAACTAACAATATTGACAACACTTTGAGGTAACTTCCATTTTTCTGCAATTAACTGTCCTGCACGTGCATGATTTAAACCAAGTATTTCAAGTTCTGCATCTTTAATTGGAATTTTTTTTGATTCAACTAGTTCAATAACTTTTGCATATTCATTGGGGGCATATTCAAAAAATACAAGCTTACCAATATCATGAAAGATACCTGCCAGAAAATAATTTTCTAAATTTTTTTCTCCTACAGCCGCACCAATTAATCTTGTTGCAACTCCAACTCCGATTGCATGAGCCCATAAATCTAATGGTTTGAATTTTTTGAAAATCTTATTCTTTGAAAATGCATTTATAATTGACAACGCAAATACAATATTCTTAACTTCATTAAAACCAAGATATAATAAAGCCTGAGTAATTGTATCAATTCTTCCTCTTAATCCATAAAATGGAGAATTAGCAACTTTTAAAATCTTAAAAGTAGCTGCCTGATCAGCAGAAATAATCCTTGCTATTTCTTCTTTAGTAGTGTTTGGATTTTCCATTGCCTGCGAAAGATGAGTATAAACAGTAGGTAAAGTTGGTAAGTTATTTACACCATCAATAATTTTTTTAATTACATCCATTGCACCCTCTTACAAATTTATATTTTTTCAAGAATTTGTTGAGCAGCAATTTCAATTAATTCATTTTCATAATCATTTTTAGGTCTCCATGTAACTCTTTGACTTAATAATGTTTTAGCTTTTTCCAATGTTTCGTTGTCATATTGTTTATTAGAACTGTTTTCATTTTCATCTACAATATATATTGTCTGTATGCCACATGACTTAAGAAATTTAACATGCTTTGCTTCCAATTTTATATTTGCACCTAATAATGTATGTCCAAAACGGTTTTGAATTGGTTCTGCAAGTACCATCCCGTCTTGGATTTCATCAACAGATATTAATTTTGACATATTTATTCCCTAATTGAAACATTTCCAATATTATATTCGAAAAATTTTAAATGTTTTTAAGTAGCTTTTAAAATATTTTATTCACAAAAAATTCTGTTAAAAGATTAAATTAAACCAGAAAATACCTGCCGTTAGAGATAAAATAGTTATAATGAAACCTGATTTTAAATATTCAATAAAAGAAATATGAATAAAATGCCTTCTTGCAGATTCTGCTACAATCAAATTTGCTACAGAACCTATTAGAGTAAGATTACCTGCATAAGTTGTTGCCATTCCAAGCACTAACCAGGCATGTTCTGGATTTGGCATATGTTGAATAACAGGTTTCAATAATAAAACAGCTGGGACATTAGAAACTATATTGCTGAGTATTGATGAAGTAATTGCTAATGAAAAAATAGATTTAGTTAAATATGGTTGAATTGTCATTGATAAGTATTTACCTATTCCAGAGGTATCTATAGATTTTGTTACTATAAAAAGTGCAGAAAAAAATACAAGTAGTGACCAATCAATTTCTTTGAAAACACGTTCTGGTTTAAGTCTTCTTGTAATTAATAAAATACTTGCACCTCCAAGTGATGCAAGAGGGATTGAAACACCAGCAAAAAAAGCAATAATCATCAATGTAGATGCTACAATACTTTTTATAAATAAAGGCTTATAAGGTTTAACTTCCTCAATTTCTATCTTATCAAAAATAGTTTTGTAAAATTCTTTTTTGTAAATAATGGATATAATCACAATTACTATAAGAAGACCAATTAATGATGGTACAATTTGATATAATGCATATTTTGCAAATGGAATTCCAGATGCTATTCCAATAATCATATTTTGCGGATTGCCTATGATTGTTGCTGCTGAGCCAATATTTGCAGATACAGCTAAAGCAACTAAATAAGGAACTGGATTTCGTTTTAATGAAATTGTTACTTCTATAATTAAAGGAGTAAAGACAATCACAATTGTATCATTTAAGAAAATAGCTGATAATAAACCAGCTGAAAATGTAATTAACCATAAAAGCTGCTTTGGTGTTTTTGCAAATTTGATTATATGAATTGTGATTAATTTAAAGAAACCAGCTATTCGTAAATTTCCATTAATAATCATCATTGCAAAAAGTAAAAGTATGGTATTCATATCAATTGCATCATAGGCGTGTTGGAGAGAAATTGCACCAGAAAAAATAAGTGTCGAAGCTCCAACAAGTGCAATAGTTGCTCTATTCATTCTAAATTGAGGAAAACTTCCAACAGCAATACCATACAATGTTAGCAGAATTAAAAATAAGTGTATGTAATAATTGGTCATTTATTCTTCATATTTTGTTTTGAATCCCTTCATCATCCATTTTTTAGCAAGTAATAAACCAAGTGGACTTATTATTGCAATACATCCATAAACAAACCACATAAACTCTGTATTCATTTGTGAAGGAGGAGTATTGGCTGGACAATACTTCATTAAAAACCAGCCTGAATATAAACTTGTAATTATTTTTGTAAGAAACCATGGAAATTGTCCAATTCCCATATAAATACCTGTCATATTTTTTGGAGCTATCTCTGCAACCCACTGCAAAAATCTTGGCTGCCACATTGCTTCACCAATTGTCATAATAATTAAATATGCCATCAGAGTATTTATTGTTGGACCTAATGCAAGTATAAAAGTTGGCGATGCCATTACAAATGTTCCTATTATCATCATATTGTAAGTATTTTTTTGTGAGGTTAATGCAGCAACAATTGGAGTTAATATGAAAATTAAAATTGGATTTAGATTTACAAAAAATTCAAAATTATCCTGAACAAATCCTTCAAATGCTCTGCTTGTATAAAGAGGGAGTGTTAACCAGTTATGTGCAAACAATGTTTGAACTGGAATTAAAATGAAAATAAAGTATAAAAATCTTTTATCCTTGAGAGGAAAGTTTTTAACATAAAATCTAACTTTTTCTTTTAATGTCATATTGCTTAAAGTATCATCATCTTTTTCTTCGTTTAACTTATCTTTACTTACTTCTACCACTGCTTCTTCATAAGCTTTTTTCGTAATAACGAAATAAACAACTAGAATTCCAACTACTGTTAAAGCTACATATAACCAGAACACACCAAGAATTGTATATGCTTTACGAACAGGTGGCGATATTATTCCCGGCAAAAATCCACCAAGATTCATCAATGCATAAAGCATTGCATATCCCATAGCAGCAGTTTTTTCATTTGTTAATTTTTTTACACCTGCATAACATGCGGGCTGATAAATACCATAACCTAAAATAATTCCTAAAATTCCAAGCATAGCAATTATATGAGCAGAATTCCACAATCCAGGCACTCCAAAATTTGGTGCAATTGTTAATAAAATTCTGCCTGCAAGCATAAATGATAAAGCAATTAATAATGATTTCCTCAACCCAATCCAATCAACCGTAGCACCTAAAAAAAGCATGCTCAATGTTATACCTGCTGTTAATACTCCTACCATATTTCCGGCATGTATATCATTTAGCTTGATGTATTCATTAAAATAAATTGCTAACAAACCCACTATTCCGAAATATGTAATTCCTTCAATAACATATGAAAGATTTAATCCAAATAATGCTCTTGAAGTATGAAGCAAATCTTTAAAAGGCTGAGTAATTTCTTGAAATGTCTTTTTAAGAATATTTTCCGAATTATAGCTTTCCATATTTACACCCATATAAATGATTTTTAGGATAATGTTTATTTACTAACATTTTGTTTTCATATAATATTAACTTCATATCCTAAATCAATATTAAACTTGTTTTTTACTGCCTGTTTAATTTCATCAGCAAAATTTTTTATTTCTTCACCTGTTGCATTTCCATAATTAATTATTACAAGTGCCTGTTTTTCATAGGTGCCTGTATTGCCTTGGCGTTTTCCTTTGTATCCACATTTCTCAATTAGCCAAGCAGCTGGAATTTTGTATTTATCATTGATTTGATGATAAGGTATGTCAGGATATTCTTTTTTAATTAATTCTAAAAGTGTAAAGTCGATTTCTGGATTTTTAAAAAAACTTCCTGCATTGCCAAGTTTTGTGTAATCCGGCAATTTACTTTTTCTAATGTTTATTATAGCATCACGAACATCTTGAATACTAATTGTATGATAATCTCTTCCCTGAAAATAATTTTGAATATCTCTATAACTTATGTTCAGTACTTTTTCTTTTTTTAATCTTAATACAACTGAAGTGATAATAAATTTATTTTTCAACTCATTCTTAAAAATACTATCTCTGTAATTGAATAAACATTCATCCCGGTATAATATTTTCTTTTCATTTTTATCAAGAATGTAACCCTCAACATAATCTATAACATTACTAATTTCAGCACCATAGGCCCCAATATTTTGAACAGGTGCTGCTCCAGCTGTTCCAGGTATTAATGATAAATTTTCAATTCCATAATAATTTTTTTTAACTGTATAGCTTACTAAATCATCCCAAACAACTCCGGCGTCAGCTTTAATTATAACATGATTCTCATTTTCAAAAAGTACTTTTATTTCACTGCTTATATATTTAATTATAAATCCATCATAATCTTTTGTGAATAAAATATTGCTGCCAGCTCCTAAAATTAGAACATTCTTTTGACCTTGAATTTCATTTATTAATTCAGTCAATTCATGTTCATTAAAAACTTCTAAAAAATATTTTGCTTTAACATCAATATTAAAAGTATTGAGATGCTTTAATGAATAATTTTCATATAGATTCATGAATTTACCTTGTATGAAATAAGGAATGATATTTCCGTGGAGGATTTATTAATCTTGCATTTAACATTTTTGGTTATCTCTGAACAAATTATATTTTATTCCTATTCAAAATATAAAGTTGTTATCGAGTTTTTTCCAATTAATATTTTGAATATTATTCCCATTTGATTGAAAAAGAATTGCTCCTTCTTTATCCGTCCTAAAAATTTTAATATCTCTTTTTGTTAATCTTTCAATAACATCTTTATCTGGATGATTAAACATATTAGATATCCCAGCTGAAATAACAGCATATTTCGGTTCGACATAATTCAGAAAAATATTACTGGTTCCAGTTTTACTTCCATGATGACTGACTTTTAATAAATCTGATTTAAGAAATTTATTGTATTTTTTTACATAGTCAATCTCAGCTTTTTTGCTAATATCTCCAGTAAATAAAAATGATGTATTCCCATATTTTATTTTTAATACTCCGCTTCTATCATTAGAATTTTTGTAATTGAATGAATCGGATAGAATATAAATTCTCACATTGCCAATATTCAAAATATTTTTTGAATAGTATTTATATGGAATTGAAAAGTAATTTAAAAAAGCTTCAAAACTTTTGTCTTCTTTATTCAGAGAATCTAAAGGAGGTTTATAAATAAATTTTATCTTATGATTTTTAATTAAAGACAATAATCCACGATAGTGGTCAGAATCGACATGAGAAATTAAAGCATAATCAATTTTCTTAATTCCCAAATATTCAATCAAAGGCATAATAATTCGTTTCCCATTATCAAAAAATTTATTTGCATTGCCAGCATCTATTAGAGCAGTTTTCCCATTAGGAAATTTAATTAAATATGAATCCCCCTGTCCGACATCAATTGCCATTATTGAGAACAAATTATCTGGCAAATAATTAACATCATCTAATTTTGACCATATAATAAAATTACATGTAATAAAAATTACGATTATAATTTTTGCTTTTATCGATTGAAATTTTTTCCACAAAAAAATTATTGATGCAATACTTGTGTAATAAGCAATTATATCAATTACTGAAAAATTAGTAACAGGTAAATATGCAGCATTAAGGTTTCCGAATTTATTAGTAACAAAAAATATAATGTATGTTAACAATTCATTAGAACAAGCATAGTATGAACATAATACTGGTGATATAAAAGAAATTATGATTGTAAAAATTCCCAGACCAATAATTATCCCAACTAAAGGAATTACAATCAAGTTTGCAATTAATGAAATTAATGACAACTTATTAAAATAAATTAGAACAAAAGGAATGGTCCCTATCTGTGCAGCTAATGATAAAGCTATGAACAATAATGTATTATTAAGAATATTAGATTTAATCTTTAGTTGCTGAATTGAATTTCTTAATACAGGATAAAAAATCAAAATAGATATTACAGCTGCAAAAGAAAGCTGAAAACCTGAATTGAAAAGTTCGTCAGGATTTATTAATAATATAGCAAAAGCAGCAAGTGCAATTGCATTAAAACTGTTATATCTTCTACCTGACATTAAGCTTAATATAATTATAATGCCCATAATTGTGGCACGAACAACAGATGGCGGAGCATTTGTTAAAATCATAAATAAAATTAAACCTATTATTGTAAATGAATATTTTAAGAAAATATTCAGTCGTTGAAATAAAAAAATAAATATGAGTGAGATAAATCCAACATGCAACCCTGATACCGCTAAAACATGAACCACCCCAGAATTAATAAATTCAGTTTTAATTTCATAATCAATCATGCTGCGGTCTGCAAGTAATAAACCCCTGAGTAATGCAGCAGTATTCTTATTGTGATACTTTGTAAAAACATCATCAATTTTCTTTCTTATTTCAAATGTTATATTGGGTACACTCAGATATGAACTTGAAATTATTTTAATATTAGAAGCATTTTTAATACTTATTAATGCATGTATTTGTTTATGATTCAAATAATTTTCATAATCAAATTCACCGGGATTTCTTTTATTGCGCGGTCTTAAAATATTTCCTGTTATCTCTACTGAACTTCCTATTTTCAATGAATCATATTTTTCATTTATTCTTTTTTGAGAATCATTTAACACACACTGAAAATTAATCTTTCTTTTTTCAACAAAATTCTGAAAAACAATTGAATCAGAAGTTAAATAAAACACAAGTCTATTTTCTTTTATTAAGTCAACATTTCTAACCTTTCCAACTACTTTTATATTACGATAAGAAAATTGTTGAAATGGATAAGAAACTTTTGATATGTGAAATGAAGAATAATAAAATCCGCTTACAAAAAATATTGTGAGGATAAGTATATATTGATTCAATAAACTTAGTCTTTGATTTCTTGTGAAGTAAAGAATTAATAGAATAATAATTAATAAAGAAGACAAACAAAGAAGTAAAAACTCAGTTAAATTAATAATTGCCTGAAACAGATAACCGCAAATAAAAATCAAAACAAATTTTATCAGCGGATAGTTATTCACTCATAAAGCTCCATTATTGCTGGTTTAATGTGATATAGTTTTTTAATTTTTTTTGCTAATACATCTGAGTATTTACCAGCTGTAATTCCAAGAGCAGGGTTTAATGTATGAGATTTTGTTGATAAATCTTCAAAGTTACCATGGTCTGAACAAATTATTAATGTCATATTTGATGGAAGATTTTTTATTACATGATAAATAAAATTATCAAATACATTTATAGTTCTTTCAAATAAATCCAAATTCCTGCCATGACCGAGATGGTCAGTATAAAAATATTCAAACAATGTGAAATGATGACTATCAGCAATATTCAATAATCTATTTGCTGCTTTTTCAGGAGTAATTAAAGGAAGTTTATAATTCATTTTATAAATCAATCGATAATTATCAACATCGGCACTGAGTGCTTTACCTTTATGGATATCTCCTATTCTATTTAAACGTACATTGCTTAAAATACAGCTTAGTGTTGTAACGCTTAATATTCTTCTGCCAGTTTTAACATAATCAAAAAATATTTTTGGATAAGCATTGGCAAAAGTAACTTTTTTTCTTCTCCTTAATAATTCTTTGAATATATTTTTTTGTTCAATTATTGGGATCAAAGTTGAATAAGGATACGGACCAAAATGTCTACCAATAATTTTTTGTGCATTAACTCCACAAAAAATTGAAGTTTGACCAGTTCCACTTAGTGGAATATCAGGCACACCAAGAATTGCATCAATTGGAAAAATATGGGCATTATTTACTGATATTCTTTTTTTGTTAAGATGAGGTATTTCACCGAATATTTCTGTAAACATTTTGAATTGATATTTAAAGAATGGATTAAACTCGAAATCTCTTTTACCAATACCAACACCATCAATAAATATCATTAATGTTGAATGCAATAGAAAATCCTTTATTTTGATTCTACTAAAATTGTAACAGGCCCATCATTAAAAATTTTCACGAGCATCATAGCAGCAAATATTCCGGTTTTAACTTTATCTTCCCCAAGATTATTTTTCATACGATTTACAAATTTATTGTAAAGTTCTTCTGCTAATTCTGGTTTTGCAGCATCAGTAAAACTTGGACGATTACCTCTCCGTGCATCTCCATAAAGTGTAAATTGTGAGATAATTAGAACTTCCCCATCAATATCTTTCAAAGATAAATTCATTTTGCCATTTTCATCTTCGAATATTCTAAGATTTGAACATTTATCTGCAACAAAAATCATATCTTCTTCAGTATCTCCTTCTTTTACGCCGAGCAATATTACCATGCCTTTGCCAATTGATGCGGAATAATTTGCTTCTCTAATCTCTACAGAACCTTCAGTTACTCTTTGAATTAATGCTCTCATTTTTTTGTCCCGTAAATAACTCTATCTATTTGTTGATAATCTTTTAGAATATGAATATCATAAAAATTTTCTTCAGCCATCATTTTTGAAATTATTTCTGATTGTCCTTTCCCAATCTCATAGAAAAGTTTACCATTGCTTTTTAAACATTGCTTCGATATCTGAGTAATCCTTTTATAAAATTTCATTCCATCTTCATTATCAGTCACAGCAATTTTAGGTTCATAATTAATAATTTCTTTCTGTAAAAAATTATAATCTTCAATACTAACATAAGGTGGATTTGAAACAACAACATCAAATTTCAAGTCATAAAGTGAAAAATCATCAAAAATATTTTTTCTAATAAACTCGATTTGATTAGATGTGTTATAAAACTCAGAATTTTCTTTTGCAACATTCAATGCTTCACTTGAAATATCCATCGCAATTATTTTTGCATAAGGTAAATATTTAGCTAATGTGATTGCAATATTTCCGCTTCCTGTTCCGATGTCAAGAATTAATGTTTTTGATTTATCTTTTTCAAGATTAATAATTGTTTCAACAAGCAGCTCTGTCTCAGGTCTTGGAATTAATACTGATGGATTTACTTTAAACTCAAGTCCATAAAATTCTGCTTTCCCAACTATATATTGAAGTGGTTCGTTTTTCGAACGGCGTGATAAATATTCCCTGTATTTATTTATTTCATCTTCGCTTAGTGGCTGGTCATATTTTAGATATAAATCCAACCTTTTACAATTAAGAACATCTGCTAATAATAATTCTGCATTCAACCTTGGTGATTCAATTCCTTTTTTCTCTAAGTATTCAGCAGATAATTTTAATGATTCCAGTACAGTAAGCATTATTGCAAAATTTGTTCTTAAAAGTCATAATAAAAATAAAAAAACAATAAATAATTTTTAATGAATCATCAATATTTTTAATTAAATAGAAAAAGAAGTAAAAATTATTTTTTATAATTATTCATTAAAAATTCTGCTACAGCTTCAGCTTCTTTTGGTTTTAACCCTTGATTTGGCATTGGTGGATAATCAGGATTTATTTTTGTCGGATTCAGAATAAAGTTTATCAGTGCCTGACGATTATTTTCATATTTAGGTAGAACATCATTGTAAGGTGGGCCAACTACTTTTCTATCAAATTGATGACAGGCGATACATTTGCTGTTGAATATATCAGCTCCATTTATTGTTTCTTTCAATAATCCTGATTCTTCAAGTAACTTTTTTTTATGTTCTTCATAGTTAGCTGCTAAAATAGCAAAATGTTTTTTGTTTGACATTTCAAAAGCATACTGGTCTTTAATTACAATGAATGCAATAGTAATAATAAATAAACTTATTGTTAAAAAGCCATATTTTATTTCCTGCTGCTTTATCATTACATATATGAGAACTGATATAATCAGAACAATAAGTAATGAAAGTAAAGCAAAACTAAAAACATTGTATGATAATGAATAAACTGATTTAGCTAACACAGAAAATACAATAATAAAAGGAAGAAGTAATGAAGATATTAAAGCAAGTTTTAATGAAAAATTTTTGACAAAGTTATTGTATGACTGTTCAATTTGAAGTGAATGTAACTCTTTCAACTTTACTAAAATAAAAACTGATGTAAAACCAAAAGCAAAAACACCAAATTGAATAAAACTTAACAATGCATTAAATGAAAATAATATCCCCCATAAATTATTGTAATTTTCCCATCGCTCAGGATTTTGAGTAAACTCAACAGATGCAATAAAAAGATATAATGACATTGTAAGAAAAATTAAACCAAAGTATGCACTTTTATTTACCAACCTTTCAATTTTATATTTATAGTCCTGCAATGTTATATAATTTTCATGTTCAAAAGACTTTAGATGAAAAATTTGATTTAAGTGAATTGAATGCTTATATGTATAAATTAAAATGAGGGATATAATAAATATTATGGTTGATGCAAATATATACAAAGGAACATTCAAATTACTTAGATGCAGAAGTTGTGCATAGCAAAAAATAAAGCTTAATAATGGAACTATGCCAAGCGAAAAAGCAATTCCTTTATTAAAAGTTATTAAATCAATTAAGTAACTTGAAAATTTCTGATGATTATCATCATTAAGTTTTTCGCCTTTAATTTTGAAAAATATTGACAATGATAGAGCACCAAATAACAAACTGGCATATGGTATAAAAATTAAAAATGTTAGCACAAGAATATACTTCAATAATATTAAATGGTTAGCAGATTGAGGTAAAACAATTTTATCAATTAGTTCCATATTTATTACCAATTAAATTTCTGATAGAAATAATTTGTCAATTGATATAATAATAATAATTGCAAGGACATATAAATTAACATCTATAAATGCTTTTCTAATAATACTCTTTTCGATGTACTTTGTAATTATTTTTCTTGATTCAAAAATTAGCCAGAGTGAAAAAATTATAATGGCAATTATGGAATAAATATTGTAAGAATTGTCAAATCCAAAAAATAGAAATGAGCAAAGTGAAAGTGAAGTAATCCATATAAATGTAATTCTGCTCAACTGTTGGTTAGAAAATATTTTTGTAAGTGTTGGATAATTTGCTTTTTCATAATCATTATTAAATATTAAAAGCAGCAGCCAGAAATGTGGAATTTGCCATATAAAGAAAAACATTGACAACAATAAAATTTGATAATCAAAAGGAGAACCTCCTGCAGCTGTATAACCTATCATAGGTGGCAGTGCCCCAATTAAAGAACCAGGAACAACAGCCATTGCAAATTTCTTTTTTAACGGTGTATAAACAAAATTATACCATATTAATGCAAGAATGCTTAATAATAATGAAATGAAATTTGAAGAAAAATAAATTAAAGGTAATGCTATGCTTATCATCAGCAATGAAATTATAAATGCATTTTTTTCACTTATTCTGCCTGAAGGTATTGGTCTGCCTTTTGTTCTATCCATTAAAGAATCTGTATATCTTTCCTGATAATGATTAAGAGCAGAAGAACCACAAGACAAAATAAAAACACCAATTATTGGTAAAATCATTTTTGTCGATAAACTTTTTGAGTAAAGAACATACCCAACAAAAGTAGAGAGTCCAACAAATGAAGTAATTCTTATCTTACTTAATTCCATTATGATTTTAATATTTTCAAAAAATTTATACATAATAAATTATTTTTTGTACCATTCATTAAATTGTTCTTCTGAAATTACTTTCACTTTTGTATACATCATTGAATGACCTAAGCCGCAATATTCTGCACAAGCTACATCATAATCCCCGATTTTTTGGGGAGTAAAATACAGATAAGTCTTACGTCCAACAATTGCATCTTCTTTAATGCGAAATGCGGGTATATAAAAAGAATGATTTACATCAGCTGATTCCATTTCAAGTTTTATTGGTTTATTCACAGGAACGTAAAGTGTATCTGTAACTTTTCCATTTCCATATTTAAATTCCCATTGCCACATTCTTGCAGTAACATTTACCACAAATGCATCTTTAGGTACTCTACGAATTTCTATGAATCCTGTGTAACCAAAATAAAACATAGATAAAACCAGAATTGTAGGAATAACAATCCATATAATTTCAAGCCATAAATTACCATGAATATCAACAGGCTTATGACCTTTTTTTCTGTTATACTTTATCACAAAATAAATCATTGTAATTGTGACACCCAACAGTAAAACAACTGCAATTCCTACAATATATAACATTACAAAATCAACAGTTTCGGTATGTATTGTTGGTGCAGATGACATATCTTTACCTCAACGATATATAATATCAAAAAATGTCAACACAAATATTATAATTAAAGTAGCACTACTAAGTGCCAAGAATGCTTTGAATATTGGTTCATCAAATTTGATATGCATAAAAATATTTATGACAAGAGCAGATTTTATGGCAGCAATTAATAAAGCAATAAATAAAGTATATTTACCCAAACTAATGCCTGCTATAGTAACAGTTATTGATGTAAAAGCAAGTAATGAAAGCCATACAATTATATAAGTACTTATTTCAATTTTATGATGCTGTTTATCCATTTTGAATTAAACCTCACTGAATTAAATAAAATAATGGGAAAAGAAAAATCCATATTAAATCTACCAGGTGCCAATATAAACCTGAGTTTTCCAATTTGTTATAATTTTCTGATGTTATTTTATTTTTCAATAAAAATATTAGCATAAAAGAAAGAACTATAATCCCAATAATAACATGCAACGCATGCAATCCAGTCATAACATAATAAAGACCAAAAAATAATATCTGTCCACTTGGACGATTTAGCAATTCTTCAGAACGTGGATAAATACCGTGTTCAAATTTTGCAGACCACTCAAAATATTTATTAACTAAAAAGACTAATGCCAAAAAAATTGTTAATGAAAGAAAAATTATTGATAAAGATTTTTGATTTCTTTCAATAAATGCAATTGAAAGAGCCATAGTTAAGCTGCTTGTAAGAAGAATAATTGTATTAATTGTTCCAATTGTTGTATTAAGTTCCATCGCTGCAATATGAAATTGCTCAGAGTATTGGTAACGATAAACTGCATAAGCTAAAAACATTCCACCAAAAAGCAAAACCTCAGTAAACAGAAAAAGCCACATTCCCATTTTGGCACCAACTTTATCCACATGCACATGATGTTGAGAAATTGCCATTGCATTTTCATCATGGTTCATTATTAATCTCCTTCAATTGACTGAAATCATACGGTTCATGAGTAATTACTGGAATCTCTTTAAAATTTTCAACTGGAGGTGGAGAAGGAATTTGCCATTCTAATGTAACACCGCCCCAAGGATTAGCAGAAGCTTTTGGACCTTTAAATAATGCATAAATCAAATAACCAAACATAAAGAATATAGAACTTGCTAAAATCCATGAACCAATAGTTGATATTTCCTGTAATCCTGCAAATTGTGGAAGATAATCATAGTATCTCCTTGGCATTCCCATATAACCCATGATAAATTTTGTAAAATACAACATATTAAAGCCGACAAAGAAAAATATAATTGTAATCTTTGAAAGTTTTTTATTATACATTCTCCCAAACATTTTAGGGAACCAATAGTGAATTGCTGCAAAGAAAATTGTTCCGGTTCCACCAAACATTACATAGTGAAAATGTGCTACAACAAAATAAGTATCATGTAGATGAACATCCGTAGCTAAAGAACCCAAAACTAATCCAGTTAATCCACCAATTGAAAAAAGAAAAATAAATGTCATAACCCAAAGTAATGGTGGTTGCAGGTCAATTGAACCTTTGTATAAAGTAGCAACCCAATTAAATACTTTAACACCACTGGGGATAGCGACCAAAAAAGTCAATAAAGAAAATATCCATCTTGCTGTATCGCTCATTCCACTTGTAAACATATGATGAGCCCAAACAAGATAACCAATAAATGCAATAGCAAGACTTGACATTGCAATAGCTTTGTAGCCAAATATAGTTCTTCTTGCAAAAGTGGGAATAATTTCTGATACAACGCCCATAGCTGGCAATATCATAATGTAAACAGCAGGATGAGAATAAATCCAGAAAAGATGTTGATATAAAATTGGATCTCCTCCAAGTGCAGGGTCAAAAATTCCAACACCAAATGCTCTTTCAATAATTACCAGTAAAATAGTTATACCCACAACAGGAGTTGCAATAATTTGAATCCAGGCTGTTGCATAAGTTGCCCAGACAAACAAAGGCATCTTAAAAAATGTCATCCCAGGAGCTCTTAGACGATGAACTGTTGTAACAAAATTAATTCCTGTTAATATTGATGAAAATCCAAGAACAAATGCAGCAAAGATTGCTAAAGAAACATTAGATGTTGTTCTTACACTGTATGGAATATAAAATGTCCATCCAGTATCAATTGGTCCACCGGGAAGAAAAAGTGAAATTAAAGCTAAAATTGCACCAGCAACATAAAAGTAATATGACAATAAATTTAGTCTTGGGAATGCAACATCTCTTGCTCCAATTTGAATGGGAAGAAAAAAATTCCCAAATGCTGCAGGAATACCTGGGATAATAAATAAAAAAATCATTATTACTCCGTGAAGTGTAAATAATGAATTATATTCCTGCGCACTCATGATTGTTCTTCCTGGGGTTAATAATTCAAGTCGCATTAAAACACCAAGGATGACACCAACTAAAAAGAAAAACATTATCGAAACAAGATACATCAACCCAATTCTTTTATGGTCTGTGGTTAATAACCACGACAAAATTCCAGTATATTTATTTGTGCTTACTTCATAAAAATTTTTCTCATTCAGAGCAATTGTTCCATTTGCCATTTGAATTACTCCATTTTCTTCGGTTTACTTCTTAACAATAAAAATATTATAAAAATTCCTATTCCAAAGAGCATTATTGAGCCAATTATTTTTAATATGTTAAAAGTATATTTCTTACTCTCCGGATCATAACTGTAACAAAACTCGAGTACTTTTGTAACTGTTGGTGCCGTTTTATTTGCTTTAGCTTCAATTAATGCCATTTTAATGTCAAAAGGATTAAATGTTGGTCCTAAAATATATCTTGTTATCTTTCTATCAGGTGAAATTGCAATTAATACACTTGGATGAATAAGCTGATTAGCACTATTTTTTTTGAAATAAAATCCAATTGTATCTGTAAATGAATAAACATTAATGCTGTCTCCTGTCAAAAATATCCAGTCATTTTCATTAATTTTTCTTTTCATTGACAGCAAGAAATTCTTTTTCCACTTTGCAGCAAGAGAAGGACTTTCACGATAATCAAAACTCAATGAAATAACTTTATAATCTTCACCTGGAATTAAATCTAATTTATCAATTATCCATGCTAATTCGTTTTGAAGTGGATTACATATTCCTGGGCATTCATAATAAACGGGAGCAAGTAATACTGGCTTATCAATAATTTCTCCTATAGAAACTGTATCATTATCTGAGGTTACAAAAGTCAAATTAGGTGGCAATATTCTTCCTAATTTTTCATCAATTCCTACTTCCTTATTTCTTTGCGCTATAGAATAATTTAAACAGATTAAATAACTTATTGCAAATAAAGCAATTAAATATTTTTTTCTAATTATTATCATATATCTATTTAAGAGTTAATTTTATTTAAATAATCATAAATCAGCTGTAATTTTTCCCTGTCTAATCTCACAATAGATGGTTTGTACCCAATTAAAAGTGGTTCCTGTGTAACTATTTTAATATATAAATCAAAAGTTCTTTCTTTTAATGTTATGAAGGTATATAAAACTTTTTCGATGTCATAAGAGTTATCTTTTATAAGCCTTGCTCCTAATTCATCCGAAGTTATCAACAATCCCTTCATTTTACTTAACTTATCAATGAAAATTTTATTTTCATTTGCAATTAACATCTCAGCTTTCTCAACAGGAATTTGATTAGGTAAAATTAAGTTCTGGTCTAATTTATAAGTTAATTTTAGTTCATTAAGTTGATTGTTTGTAATTTCTGGAAAATCAGCAAGAGTTCTTATGTAAAGAATAATATTAAATCTGTCATTTGGATTTATATATTCAAATGCCGGCATACCATTTTTTATAATACCTTCGTGAAGTGTTTTATACATTGCATCAATAGTTCTTCCATTTGTCCAGCCTTCCTTTGAATGTAAATTTCTGGGTTTCGGATTCATTGATAATCCAGCAGGTCCATCCCCCATTCCTTGTTCACCATGACACGATTTACAATTTATATCATACAATTCTTTCCCTTTTGATAACATTTCTTTTGTTGGATTTTTTATTGATTCAAAATCTACAGGAGTAATTATCATTCCCTTCTTTTCAACTATATCCTTTTTGATGTTAGTTGTATCAGTTATGCCAATAGTTTTTTCATTAAATGAGATTCTATTTAAATGTAGAGCAAAATAAATCCCAAGGATTAATATCAACAATAAATAAATTGGAAATATCCAACCAAATAATCTAATTGGTGATTTTAATAATTCTTTGAAATTTATTTCTTCTTCAATTTTATATTTTTTTTCCATAGCTATAATCTGAAATCTATTCCTCGTTTAAGTTTGGGGTCACCTACTGGTATTAAATTATATTTATTTGATAGTTTATAGATTACTGTAATTAAAATTCCAATTGCAAATAATATAAATGCAATTTCATTCCAGCTAAATACAAAACTAACTTTACTATAATTTGGAATTGATAACCAATACAAATCATAATAATGAGCAAATAAAATCCAGCCTGCCATAAACAACAATCTCTTAGGATTCATTTTTGACGGTTGAGATAGTAATCCAAAATATGGAACAATAAAGTGAACAAAAATTAACCCGATGCTAATAAATTTCCAGTTGCCTTCCCATCTATTCAAAAACCAGATTGTTTCTTCGGGCAGATTTGCATACCAGATTAGTAAATATTGAGAAAATGCTATGTATGCCCAGAAGTTTACAAATGCAAATAACAATGCACCTAAACTATAATAATGGTCTTCTTTTAATCCTTCAATCAAATATCCATTTTCATTTAATAAAACTATAGCAATAGTGCCTGCTGAAAGTGCCGCAAGAACAGTTCCTGCAAAATAATAAACTCCAAATATTGTAGAATACCAGTGAGGTTCTAGACTCATTAACCAATCAATAGCTGTAAATGTTATTGTAATAGCAAAAAAAGGCATAAAAGCTGCAGAGAATTTTATATTATTTTTAGTTAATATTTGTTCTTTTGTATAATCTTGCTTAATAGAATTTTTAAATAATATTAAATAAAAGAGAATCCAGATTAACAAAAAAATAATTACACGGATAATAAAAAATTGAACATTGAGATATGGAGCTTTACTTTTTAATAATTCATCAACTTTGAGAACTTCTGGATGCAACCAATGAAAAATATTATTCATATTAAATAGAAGTGGCAATACAATAATTGGCAAAAAGATTAATATGCTTGAAAGAAATTCTGGTATTCTTCTAAATGGAACACTCCATACAGCTCCCGAAAGATATTCTATGCTAATTAAAAATAAAGAACCAACTCCAATACTTGCTAAAAATAGAAATAAGATAATATTATTATAAGAACTTCTCAGTGGATTTTCGTAATAGCTCAAAATTATTCCCAATAAGCCAATAGCCATTAAGAATATTCCAATATTGAAAACTTTAGATGGTAATTTCTTTTTTTGATATTGCAATTCGGTATTTGAACTCATTGCAAATCTGTCTCCTTAGCATTTAATGACCTTTGTAATACTCTGATATAATGGATCACTGCCCACCTTTCATCAACAGTTAATTGAGATGAATAAGGCGGCATAATATTTTGTCCTTCAGTAATTACATGAAAAATTCTTCCATCTGACCATGTTCGAACTTTTTCAGAATGTAAAGATGGTGGATTTGGAAATTGTCCTCTTAATCTGCTATCCCCCTCTCCATGATAACCATGACACGGGCTGCAAAATGTATCATACTTTTTTTGCCCTAATTCTAAGATTGATTTAGTAACTGGCAAAGGATTAACAAGATATTTTCCTGCTTCTTCCGGTTGATTTTTATAAGCATATGGTAAATAATTTCTTGCAACAGTTCCTTCAACTGGCATTCGCATTCCAAATCCATCACCAAAAAATGATGACTTCTGCTGTGGATTTAATTTATGTTGTTCCATCATCCAGTTAAATGGAACCATATACAATAATTTATTCAATGTAAAATATGTTACTCCTGAGGTAATAATTCCTGAAAGTAAAAGAAATAATAGAAATTTCGGTTCAAGAATTTTAGGATTAGCTTTTAATTCTTCAATGTCAAAATAGATAGGAAATATTTCAATAGCACCGGCTTCTTTGAAAAATTTTTCTACAGAATTTTCTTCAAATTTCTCATCTTCAGATAAGATTACAATTCCATATTTATCCGAAGAAACTTTTTTCATATAATTAGTATCATTAAGTGGATGTGCATTATAAGGGAATTTAAAGAAAATAAAAAGCATTGTAATAACTGTAGCAATTGATGCAGATAGTACTGTAACTTCAAATATTACAGGAATATAAGCTGGAAATGAAAAAAATGGTTTGCCACCAATTATCAGCGGATAGTCATAAGCTGATATCCAATAAGTTAACAACAATGCTGATAAAGCTCCTGTAAGACCAAATATTAGTGCAAAATAACCAAGCTTTGAAGGCTTCAAATTCATTGCTTTAGGCATACCATGGATTGGATATGGAGTATGGACATCAAATTTTTCATATCCATTTGCTTTTACTTTTTTTGCTGCAATGATTACATCATCAGCAGTATTAAATATTCCTGCATATCCATATAAAATCTTCTCTTTCATTTATAAAATCCTTAATTACTCAATATTATGATGAGATGGTTGAGAACCTTCTACAACTGCTTTGACTTCTGCAATTGATACAACTGGCAACGCTTTAGTAAATAAAAGTATCCATGTAAAGAAAAATCCAAAGCTTCCAATTAAAATCATAAAATCGACAATTGTTGGAGTAAAATGTCCCCAGCTTGATTGTAAATAATCACGTGATAGTGAAGTAACAACAATTACGAATCTTTCAAACCACATTCCAACATTAACAAGAACTGCAATAATAAACATTACAGGGATAGACCTTCTAATTTTTTTGAACCAGAATAATTGTGGTGATAAGACATTGCATGTTACCATTATCCAGTAAGCCCATGCATAAGGACCGAAAGCTCTATTTATAAAAGTAAATTGTTCAGCTTGAATTCCACTATACCAAGCAATAAAAAATTCCATTGAATAAGCATAGCCAACCATTGAACCAGTAACAAGAATTATCTTATTCATTTTTTCAAGTGTATCAATAGTTATAATTTTTTCATAGTTGAATATTTTTCTTATAAAAATCAATACATTTTGAACCATTGCAAAACCAGAAAATACAGCTCCAGCAACAAAGTATGGAGGGAATATTGTCGTATGCCATCCTGGCATAATTGAAACTGCAAAATCAAAACTAACAATTGTATGAACAGATAGAACCAGCGGAGTAGCAAAACCAGCAAGAATCAAATAAACCATTTCATAGTGCTGCCAATGTCTATTAGAAAAACGCCAACCCAAACTAAAAATAGAGTAAATAATTTTTTTAATTTTATTCGATGTTCTTTCTCGAAGTGTCGCAAAATCCGGTATCAATCCAACATACCAGAAAATTAAAGAAACTGTAAAATAGGTTGAAACCGCAAAAACATCCCACAAAAGTGGTGACATAAAATTTACCCAGATTGAATGTTGATTAGGATATGGGAACAAGTATCCAGCCAACCATGGACGACCTGTATGAATTAGTGGGAATATTGCAGCTGTCATAACTGCGAATATTGTCATGCCTTCTGCAAATCGTGCTATTCCAGTTCTCCATTTCTGCCTAAATAAAAATAATATTGCAGATATTAAAGTCCCTGCGTGCCCAATACCAACCCAAAAAACAAAATTTACAATTCCAAATCCCCAGCCCACAGGTGTATTGTTTCCCCATGTTCCAATACCATAATAAAATGTTAATCCCAATCCAACAACAAATAAAGCAAGCATTGATAAAGTAATTGAGAGAGCAATATAAAATTTTCTGTCAGGTTTAGTCTCAAGAGGTTTTGATATTAAATCATCCAGCTCTCGCAAAGCTGGTTTACCTTCAATTACTGATAATTCCTGTGTATAATCAAATGCACTCACTCAATTTCCTCCGAATGGATGTTTCTTAATTTTGCTATGTAAGTAACATTAGGTTTGATATTTAATTCTTCCAGTACATAGTAGGATAAATTATGATTTCGAAGTTTAGATATTTCAGAATCAGGGTCATTCATATCACCAAAAATGATTGCATTAGAAGGACATGCCTGTTGACACGCTGTAACAACATCATTCCCTTTAATTTCTCTTCCTTCTTTAATTGCATTAGAACGAGCTTCCATAATTCTTTGAATACAAAAAGTACATTTTTCCATCACTCCTCTTGAACGCACTGTAACTTCTGGATTATTAACAAGTGATGTTAATTCATTTTCGTAATATGCGTTTTGAAAATGGTCTCTAAAATTATAGAAATTAAATCTTCTTACTTTGTATGGACAGTTATTTGAACAATACCTCGTTCCGACACATCTATTATAGACCATTTGATTTAATCCATCAGGACTATGATTTGTTGCACTTACTGGACAAACATTTTCACAAGGTGCATTGTCACAATGCTGACACAACATCGGTTGATTGCTTACAATTGGTTCTTCTTCTGTTCCTGAATAATACCGATCAATTCTAATCCATTGCATTTCTCTGCTTCTTTCAACCTGATCTTTACCAACTACTGGAATATTATTTTCAACATTACATGAAGCTACACATGCATTACATGCAGTACATTTATTTAAATCAATAGCCATTGCCCACTTAACACCAGAAAATTTGTGTTCCCTTGTAATGCTGAATAAGTCATGTTTTTCTTTATGTAAGAAATGAGGTTCTTTTTGATACTTAACTATCGTTCCTTCCTGAATTATTTTTCTAATTCTATGAAAATCTTTAACAAATTTATCATCTAAAGAATGGTGTTCCTGTGTGGCTGCTAAGATATGTTTACCATTTGATTTTTTTATTTTAGCATTAGTATAAATAAATGGTGAACCAGTAAAGTTTTTTGACATTAAATTAACTGCATTAAATCCAACATCTTTACCTACTTCTCCAACTACTTTTCTTCCGTATCCTAATTCAATATGAATTGTATCGTCGTTCATTCCAGGCTGAATAAATACAGGCAAAACTAATTTTCTATTTTCAACTTCTATTTCTACTAAATCATTCATTTCAAGATTTAATTTACTAGCTGTCTTTTTAGATATGGCTGCGTAATTATCCCATGTTACTTTTGTGACAGGGTGAGGTAATTCCTGAAGCCAGCCATTGTTCGAAAATTTACCATCGCCTATAAAATAATTTTGAGTAAGATGAACCACATAATCACTTTTTATAACTTCATTCTTTATATAATTAATTGATTCTGTTTTAAATTGAGGTATTTTATTTTCTTCGCTAATTAATACAACACCATCATGCAAAGCAGAATACCAGAATGTTTTAAAATCAACTGATGTTTTTAGTTTACTATAAATTTCAGCTTCAAAATTTTTCATTAAATAATTATGATAAATTTTATCATCGTAAATTTCATTTTCATAAATCCAGTTAAGAAGAACAGCTTCTTTTTGTCTTGTATTAAAAATTGGTGAAATAACTGGCTGCATTAAACTATAAATTCCGTTTCTTGCATTTGCATCTCCCCAGCTTTCTAATTGATTATTTATTGGCAAAATGTAATTACTTAAAGAAGAAGTTTCGTTATGACTTTCTGTTAACGAAATAACTGTTTTAACTTTTTTTATTGATTCGTCATAACCAAAATCTTTTGGGAAATGAAATACAGGATTTGAATCAAAATGAATTACTACATCAACTTCACCGCTATTCATTAAATCAATTAACTGAAGAATTTCTTCCTGAGTAGAATTTTCATATTGTTTTTTAAATGATATGGAATAATCATAAAGTTTATTATTACCCAGAATTTCATTTAATAAATTAACAGCAATATGAACATCTTCTGGTAAAGTTTCTCCTGCATAAACAATTGATTTACCTCTATTATTATTCAAATCATTTATGAGATTGTTTAATTTTTCTTGGTGAATGTTGAAATTATTAATCGAGTAATTTTGAAATTTTTTTATAGCAGTTTTATCTAAATTAATGGCTGAACCATATTTAATTAATTCATTTATCAAGCTCATCACAAATTCAAATTGTCGATGAGGTGAGATTCGCAATCTGTAATCAGCCATCATACCTGTAATTGTCATTCGGCTTTCAGCTGCATATAGTCTATTGTAATTAAGGCTTTTAATGACATCGCGTTTTGAAGTAAACTTAATTGTGTTTTCAATAAAATTTCCTTCATTGCCTAAAAAGTCAGAGTCTATACTTAATACTACTTCAGCTTCATTCCATTTTATAGAGGGGTATTCATGTGTGCCGTAACTTTTAAGCCACGCGTTTCTTCTTTGATTATCATTAAATAAATCATATGAAATTATTATTGTGTTGATGTATTTTTTCTTAAACTCTTCAAGAACTTTTTTAGCAGTTGGTGAAATTATTGTATTTGTTATAATTGCAACTTTTTTGTTATTCCTGATAGAATTTTTTAGAACACCTATGATTTCTTTGTCAATGGATTCCCAGTTTAGTTTTTTATTTTTCTTTAATGGCTCTCTCAATCTTTCCGGGTCATATAAATTCAATATGCTTGCCTGGCCTTTTGCACAAATTTTTCCTTTATTTATCGGATGATCTGGATTCCCATCAATTTTGATTGGTCTTCCTTCTCTTGTTTTAATTAATATTCCACATGCATTAGAGCAATATGAACAAGTAGAAGCATAATAATTTGGTATTCCTGGTAAAATTTCTTCTGGACGTTTATTGTATGGAACTATTTCACCTTTGTCTCGATAATCAGAGCAGGCAGCAGTTGCAAAAGCAGTTGATGCAGACAATAATGCTAAAAATTTTCTACGAGATACTTTAGAAAGTTTAAATAAATCAAAATCTTCTTTTACACTTTCAGGAAATTCATCCGAACCACTAACTAATTTTTCTTTCATCCTTTCATTATTATTTTTTGACATGTTGCTATTAAAATTCAATAAGTGGTCATCCATAATTAAACCTTATTATTTCTTTTAATTGCGAGAGGATTAATTTTAATACTAAGTTTTTTATTGTTTTTTTTATTATGGTTTTTTAATGGAATAATCTGGCTTAACATAACTCCAATTGTTGCTATACCAGTGATTATAAAAAACTTTTTTCTTGAATATTTATTAGCCATAATTCCTCTAAATTATCTATGACATGCAAAACAATTTTCTGGACCTTTTTGAACGTTTTTAAGATAAGGCAAATTATCGTGAGGATTTCTATGACAATCAAGACATGCAGCCATTGTAAATTGTCTCACCTGAGAAATTACTTCCATATTTTTTACATCACCGTGACAGCTTTCGCATTTTATTCCTTTATTCACATGAACACTATGGTTAAAGTATGCATAGTCAGGAACTTTATGTATTCTTCTCCAGGGAATTAATTTACCGTTATTATAATAATTCGTCAGCTTAATAATCTCTGGCCTATCTTTTCTTGCTACTGTATGACAGTTCATGCACACATTTACAGAAGGTATTAATGCATTGCGTGATTTTTCAACGCCGATGTGACAATATTCACAGTCAATTGCCATATCACCTGCATGAAGTTTATGAGAAAATTTAATTGGCTGTTCAGGTGAATATCCAAGTCCATCTCGCTCTGGTCTTGATATGTAGTAAGTTAAAATGAAACTTAGTACAATAATAAATAATGTTATTGGTAACCTGATTTTTAGAGTATAATCGAGAATTGCTCTTTTCATTTAACCATATTATTTAATTGGATACGCAGTATAATTATCTAATTTAAGTATCTAAAGATAACAAATGATATTTTATCTCACAAAGTTCAATTAATATAAAAAATTTTTTTTCGACAGGGATGAAAACTAATTTTTTCTATTAACTACAAACTCTACAAGATTAATTAAAGATTCTTTTGCCTCGGAGGATTCAAATATTTCAAGTGAGTTAATTGCTTTCTGAGCATATTCTTTTGAAACTTTTTCAGAATAATCGATTCCATCGTATTTTTTAACAAATTCGATAACATCATGTATATCTAATTTTTTTCCGCCTTTCTTTATTATCTTTAAAATTTTATCTGATTCAAAATTATTAGATTTACTCAATGCATGAATCAAAGGTAATGTTAGTTTTTTTTCTCGAATGTCTCCGCCGAGAGGTTTACCAATTAATTTTGACTTACCAACATAATCAAGAATATCATCACGAATTTGAAATGCTATACCAAGATTTTCACCAAATTGTTTTAGTGCTTCAATTTTTAATTTATCTTCAGTTGCTGCACGTGCCCCAATTTCACAGCATGTTGATATAAGTGAAGCAGTTTTGTCTGAAATTATCTTAAAATATGTTTCTTCATCGTTGTCAAGTTTTCTTGTTTTACTTATTTGAAGAAGTTCTCCTTCAGACATTCTTCTCACAGTTTGTGTAATTACTTCAAGAAAGTCAAAATCTTTTGAATCAATTGCAAGCATCAAACCTTTAGCCAGTAAGTAATCTCCCATCAAAACTGCGATTTTATTTTTCCAAATTGCATTAATTGATGGGAAATATCTTCTTGTTTCTGCATTATCCACCACATCATCATGAACAAGAGTTGCAGTATGAAGAAGCTCAACTAATCCTGCCCCTCTATAACTTCTTTCATTTATACCACCTGAAATTTTACTGGATAAAAGCACAAGAATTGGTCTTATCTTTTTCCCCTTTTGTTTAAGCAAATAGCGGGTAATTAAATCAACAATTCCAATTTTTGATTTAATTGAATTTCGAAATAGCTTATTAAATTCTTCTAATTCAGGTTCGATGACTTGTGTAATTTTTGAAAGCGAATTTAGATTCAATTTTTTTTCTGGAAAATTTTTGAAACTAAAATACTTATTTCATATAAGAAAACCAATGGTATGGCAAGTATTACCTGAGAAACCGGGTCAGTTCCTGGTGTTAATATTGCAGCAAGAATCATAATTGCTACAATTGCATGACGTCGATATTTTTTCATAAAACCTGGATTTAGAATTCCAATCTTTGTTAAGAAAAATGAAAGCATTGGTAATTCAAAGACCAATCCTGCGCCTAAAATCACACTCAGCACAATTGAGAAGTATTCATTAATTGCAAAATTGTTTTCGATTGATGGTGAACCAAATTGTGCAGCAAACTTTAATGCGAGTGGAAGCATTACAAAGTAAGCAAAAATTACACCGCAGATAAAACAGAATGTTGTAAATATTACTATTGAAGTAATATATTTTTTTTCTTTTTCTTTTAATGCAGGAGAAATAAACTTCCAGATTTGATAAACAACATTTGGGAAGCTCAGGATTAAACCTATAATAATTGCAACTTCAAAATAAAGGAAAATTTGTCCAAAAGGTTTCAGATTCTGAAGTTTAATATTTGCTTCTTTTGCAGGAAGAAGTAAAACTTTGTCAACAAAAAAATCAATGAAAATCCAAGCAACAATAGTTCCTACAACAATGCCAATTAAAGAATTAATAATTCTCCATCTTAATTCCTCGAGATGCTCGAGGAAAGTCATTTCAACTTCTTCAGATTGGTTTTCTTCGGTAAGTAATTTTTCTTCTTTACTCACACAACACTTAATTTATTTGTAACTCTGGATACAATGGAAATTTTGAACACAATTCTGCTACTTCTTTTTTAATAGAATTTAATTGTTGTTCGTTATCAACATTTTTAATTGCTCTATCAATAAAAGATGCAATTAATTTCATTTCACTTTCTTTCATTCCTCTTGTTGTAACAGCTGGAGTGCCAATTCTAATTCCACTTGTAACAAAAGGACTCTTTGTGTCAAATGGAATCATATTTTTATTGACTGTAATTCCTGCGAGACCCAATGCAGTTTCTGCTTTCTTACCGCTTATATCTTTGTTTGAAAGGTCAATTAACATCAAATGATTATCTGTTCCACCAGAAACCACATTGTACCCAAGATTAGTTAATTCTTCTGCAAGTGTTTTTGCATTTTTAATTATTTGTTTTGCATAATCAGTAAAAGAATCCTGCAGAGCTTCTCCAAATGCTACAGCTTTTGCCATAATAATGTGCATTAAAGGTCCACCCTGAATCCCGGGCATAACAATTCCATCAATTACTTCTGACATCATTTTTAATCTGTCACCTTTTGGCGTTTTTATACCGAGAGGATTTTCTTTATCCTTTCCAATTAAAATTACTCCACCACGAGGACCGCGTAATGTTTTATGAGTTGTTGATGTTACAATGTCACAATATGGCAATGGATTATTTAATAAACCTTTTGCGATTAAACCAGCTGGGTGTGCCATATCGCACATTAAAAATGCTCCAACCTTATCAGCAATTTCTCTAAACTTAGCATAATCCCAATCCCTTGAATATGCGCTTGCACCGGTTATAATTAATTTGGGTTTTTCTTTTTTGGCTATATCTTCAATTAAATTATAATCTAGCAGTTTGGTTTCCTTGCTTAGGGTGTATGGAATTGAATGGTAAATTTGTCCTGAAAAATTAACTAGTGAACCATGCGTTAAGTGTCCACCGTGGTCAAGACTTAAGCCTAAAATTTTATCACCAGGTTTGAGTAATGCCATATAAACAGCCATATTTGCTTGTGAACCGCTATGAGGCTGAACATTCACATATTCAGCACCGAACAATTTTTTCAGTCTCTCACGAGCAAGGTTTTCTGCCATGTCAACGAATTCGCATCCGCCGTAATATCTTTTGCCTGGATAACCTTCTGCATATTTATTTGTTAGAACGGAACCAGCTGCACTTAATACTGCCAGACTCACAAAATTTTCAGAGGCTATTAATTCAAGATTATATGCTTGACGATTAATTTCTAATTTTACTATCTCAAGTATTTGTGGGTCCTGATTCAAATATTGTAACATAAAATTTCCTTTGAATAATTATGGAACCTGTACGCTTTTCCCTATCCAGGAATAGCAGTCGCCTTCTATTTTTATTGTGTCACCTGATTTTAATTTCCTGAAGAAATAATCTTCTTTTGTAGGAATTGAATTTTGAAGTGCTTTTACTCTTTCAGCTGCTATAGTTGAATATTGTCCATTCATAGATGCAGCTTTTCTGTAAGTATTTACTGCAAGTAAATAAACACATTTGGCCATGAAATCAAATTCACAACCACGAGCTGCCTGTTCATATAACTGAGCTTCGATTAATACAGGATAATCCCAATTGGGGTCAATACTCATTGCTTTTTGTAAGAATGATCTTGATACAGAAAGTTGATCCATTTTCTTGTAAATAAGAGCAAGATTCACATAATTTTCTTTTCCATCAGGCTGAAGGTCAATTAATTTTCTGTAAGCTTTTATTGCTTTATCATTTTGTTCTAATTTATCATACACACTTGCTAATTGTTTCCAGTAATTAATGACATCAGGAGCCTTTGTAGTTAAAAATTCCAATGGTTCTATTGCTTTTTCATACTCCTGTGCACGTATACATGTAGCTGCATATTTCCAGGCTTTTTCAAGATTATCTTTATCTAAGTCCCATGACTTCTTTGTTATTTCTACAAGTTCATTAATATTTTCTGCAATTGATTCAAGCTTTTGAATCCAGATTGGATTATCAGGTTCAGCCTCAGATAATTTTGAATATAAATCCAGTGCTTTTAGCTTATAATCGTTTGACTCAGAAGCATTAGCTAAGTATAAAAGTCCTAATCTATCTTTATAAAATGCAGGGAGATTCGGGTCTTTTTCAATTGCTTGCTCATATAATGGAATAATATTTTCTGCTTTATCATTTATCCACACTTCTTTTACATAAGCTTTACGAGCTAAATAATAACCTTCAAGCTGAGGTTCATATTGAATTGCCTTATCATAAAAATAAAGAATCGTGTCATTTAGCTTTTTTTTCTGTTCATCAGATACTTTTGCACTGTCATGCAGATACCATAATGTCTCTTCCATTTTTGGAAATAACTTGAACTTAATAAAATTTGTTGGGTCGCTATTAATTACTTTCCACCCATATGGTTCTGCACTAACATAATCTTTATTTTTATGATACTCATAAAATAATGAGAAGTTTGCCATTACATCATTCTGGGCAAACATTGAAGTAACATTAATTAATAAAAGTGCTGCTAAATATTTTACTTTTTTCAATTTTGAATCTCCTATATTTTTTCATCTTTCTTGTCTAATAAACCAAATTTCGCCAAGACTTAATGTAATAGAAAATTTATAAATGTTTTCTTTTAGTAAATTATTTGCTGTAGTTCCTCTTTTTCCAAATTGAAAAGCGATATCAATTGTGCTTTCTAAACCAAGTGGTAATGAAAAACCTGTGTAAACAGCAATCATATCAATACTCTTATTGTTAATATGATACTGTGTTTTTTCGTAACTTAAACCTCCTCTTAACTTTACCTGTTCCCAGTATGAGTGTGACCTGAGTTCTGATTTGCGATATTCTACACCCAAACTTAATTTCTGCAAATTCTTAAGTTCATTTATATGTTTATTGTCTTTTGTTAGTTGATTAAATGGTTGATAAAGATAATCAGCTACGATAAGATAATCAGATAATTGCAAAGATAATCCAGCTCCAAATCTATAAGGCAGTTTTGTTGTAATTTTTCCTGAGGAATTGCTCAGAGTTCCAATAATTGTTGTTGAATTATTTACTGTATCAGCATCAATTGTAGATTTGCTTGAGAAAGTAATTCCGATTCTTAAATCCTTCGTGTCATTCAATTTAATTAATTGTGCTAAGTTGCTCGATATTAATCCAACTGTAAAACCAATTCCACTGTAACTATATTCATCAGAAAATGAACCATCTCGATAAGTTGAACTACTGTTAAATTCAATCGAAGATTTATGTGTAATTTTTCCAAGATAATAATCGAAAGAAGCCCCTAAAGCAAAATCAAATGGAAGTTTATAAGATAAACCAATAAATGCTTTTGATAATCCACCTTTCCCACTGTAAGTAAGTTTATATGAACCTGTCAAATCATTGTTTTCTTCTGTTGTTACATCATAATCAACATTAGAGAACGGTAATAATCCTGCAGTTAAGCTCACTCCATACTGATGGTCTATTGGAAATCCAATCAAAAAACCTGTAAAAATTGTTTGTGAATAGAAAACAGAATTGGAATTAGATGATATATTATTGCCGTGATAAATTATTCCGGTTTCTACTCGTGTTAATCTTAATTTAGACCAGCTTGCAGGGTTCAGGAAGTTAAGATAATCATAATCAATAGATGCTATCCCTAATTCTCCCATTCCCATTCTTCGAGCTGAATATGAATAATAAAAATCTCCAAGACCAAATCTCGAATAAATTGACCCACCTGAAGCAAAAATTATATCAGGCAAGATGATAATTAGAAGAATATATTTTCTAAATTTTTTCATTGTGTTCAATTATTTTTTAAGTAATAAATTTTTAATCTAGGACGCAATAGTTCTGATTGTTTACTACCAGATATCCAGATTCTTGCTACTGAAGATTTTTCATCTGCAAGTGATAATTCCAGACCATGATTTTCTTCCTTCCCGCTTACCCATTTTTGAACCATCCATGAAATATCGCCGCTAAATACATTCCCGCTTCGACTTAATATTGCATAATAAGAACTATCTGAGGTATAACTTTTACTTACGCTGTCTTTTAATACCTTTACAACAATCGAATCTGAAGAGGGATTTCCATCAATACTCTTTAATGAATCCACACTAAGTTCTAAAGTTGCTTTACTAATTACAATATTGGAAGGGAGCATTGATAAATCGAAAAACAAATAACCTTTATACCCCATTCCTCCTTCGAGCACAATATCATCAGGAGAATAAATTTCTGTTCCATTTATAACATGAATATCCATGTATGGCGAAACAAGTATAGTATCTTTGAAAACAGAAGGCTGTTCTAAAACAATATATAAAGTTGGCACATCAGGATCATTTGTAAGCTGATAACCCTTAAATCCTAATAGTCTTTGAGTGGCGGATGTTGGTTTGAAAAGTAAACCATAATTTTTAGGAGCTATAGTTGAGTCAACAGAATATTTAAGCCATTCAAAAACAGCATTAGGGACTAAATTAAATTTTACCAGTGTATCAGTAATGCTGCGTGAGTAAGAAACATCATTAGCATCATAATCTAATATTTTCAAACTGTCATAATTAAATGCATCTGAGCCCCACTGTTTTCTTACTTGATGGACAGTAAAATCAAATGGCAAATTTTTTTCTCCTAAAGAATATTTAACTTTCATATCCATCCATGTTTCTGCTATTTGAAGTTTATTGTCTTTGATTTTAGTTACAAGAGAATCAGCAAGATAAATTTGAAAACTCAATAATATATAAGATTCTATATATGAGTTTTTTCCAAGAATTAATATATCAGAAACTCCAAGAGTAATTTTTTTTCTAAATGTATTTGAACTTAATTTTACATTTTCTTTTTGTGTATCGAATTCATTTAATTTGATTTTATTTACATCCTGTAAAAGTTCAGAGCCAACAGAGGTAGGGTCGTTATTGCAGGCAGCTAATAATATTGTCAGGATTATAAAAAGAGAAATTTGTTTATATATTACTAAAAAATTTTTCAATTAATTTTCCTCCGCAAAAGATTGAAATATATAATTGCTAACTTCATAAAAATCGTTGGCTACAAAATTGGGCTTTTTACCTTGATTAATCAAGTTAGATATTTCTTCATCATTTAATGTTGTGCGTAATAAAATTGTTTTCACATTTGCATTAATGCCTGCTTCGACATCAGAACCTCTGTCGCCAATCATAAATGATTTAGTTAAATCAATATCATGTTCTTCGGCTGCTTTTAGAATCATAGCTGGGGATGGTTTTCTGCAGTTGGCTTTTTCTGGAGGATCATATTCTGGATGATATGGACAATAATAAATTGCATCAATTGTTACACCTTCTTTTTGAAGAAGTTCTTTTATTTTCTTATTAACAGCTTCAACATCTTCAATTGTCATTAATCCTTTTGATACTCCGGCTTGATTTGAAACTACGATTATCTTAAAGCCAAAGTGCTCTTTTAGTTTCCTTAAATTCTCTGCTACTCCCTTTAACAATATAACATCATCAGGATTTTTAATGTATCCTGAATCGTGATTTATTGTTCCATCTCTATCTAAAAATAAAGCTGGCTTTAGCATTAGTTTTTTTCGGTGAGTTTTTTGTAAAGTTCAATGTATTTTTTAGCTGAATTTAACCATGAAAAATCAGATTTCATTCCATTCTTCATCAAAGTTTTCCAGGCTTCTTTATCATTGGTAAATATTTTTATTGCTTTTTTAATTTCAGATATCATCGCACCTGCAGTATATTTTTCAAAGACAAATCCATTACCTGAACCATTTTTTTCATTATATGGTTGAATTGTATCTGCAAGACCTCCGGTTTTATGAACTATAGGAACTGTTCCATAAACAAGACTATACATTTGATTCAAACCGCATGGTTCATATCTCGAAGGAATTAAAAACATATCACTGCCTGCTTCAATTAAATGTGCAAGGTCTTCATCAAATCCTATAAAACATGAAAATTTATCAGAATATTTTGAAGCCATATTCATAAAAAATTTATTATACTTTTTATCACCAGTTCCAAGCAAAACGAGATGAATATCAAGATTCATTAATTGAGTAAAAGCATCTTCAAGTAAATCCATTCCCTTATCTTCTGTTAATCTTGATATCAAGCCAATTACTGGGAGATTTTCATCATACTTAAAATTAAAATTCTCCGCCAAAGCTTTTTTATTTTCTTTTTTGCTGTCAATATTTCTTAATGAATATTGTTTGGGAATTTTTTTATCAACCTGCGGATTCCACAATGAAGTATCAATTCCATTGATTATTCCGTATACATCTTTTTTTCTTTTAGCAAGAATTTCGTGTAATCCAGCACTGAATTCTTTTTCTGTGCATAATTCTTTTGCATAAGTTTCACTTACCGTATTTATCATATCTGCAAACATCAAGCCCGTTTTCAAAAAATTTAATTTCCCTTCATGAAATACTCCCTTTTCACTTGCAAGCTCTTCAGGTAAGGAAGTTTTTGCAAAAGCTTCTTTTGGAAAAATTCCTTGATAAGACATGTTATGAATTGTGAATAGGGTTTTAACCGAAGCATACTGCGGGTCATTTTTGTACATTGTTTTCAAATATGCAGGAATTAATCCACATTGCCAGTCGTTACAATGAATAATGTCAGGTGTCCAGCCTAATTTTGTAATAAGTTCAAAAGCTGCTCTTGCAAATAAAATAAATCTTTCGTCGTTATCCGAATAATCTTCGCCTGTAAGCGGGTCTGAATACAAACTATGACGACTTCCAAAATATTCAGGATTATCAAGAAAATAAATCTGAACTCTAACTTTAGGACCAATTAAAAATGAAGACCTCAAAGAAAATATTACTTCTTTTTCACCAATATTAATCTTGATATCTTTTAATCTTACTACTTCATGAATTTTGTACTTTCTTTCATCAATTGCTCCATATTTAGGAACAATAAGTCTGACATCATGACCTAATTCCTGTAATTTTTGAGGTAGTGCCGAAGAAACATCCGCCAAACCGCCAGTTTTGATGAATGGAACAACTTCAGATGTGGCAAAGAGAATTCTATACTTTGATGGCATTTTTAGATAATCCTTGCATTTTTAGTATCGAAAAATACGAAATTAATAATGTCTTAACAAAAAGATTAGAAATTAAGGTTTCGAATTGTCTATTTTTAATATGCTAATAAGAAAAAATTATGTTATGAGAAAATTAATAAAAAATCCTGCTCTAATTATAACTGTTGATACAAATGGCAAAAATTTTAAGCGCGGAAAAGAACTAAGTAACATCTCGGTCTTAACGAACCATTCTATTCTAATTGAAAATGGAATTATTAAAGATTTAGTTCCAAACTCATCGCTTAATAAAATTTCTGCAGATGAAGTAATTGATGTAAAAGATAAAATTGTTCTGCCAGGTTTAGTTGAATGTCATACACATGCAGCATTTGCCGGTTCTCGTTCAATTGAATTTTTTCAAAGATTAAAAGGTGCAAGCTATGAAGAAATTCTGCAAAATGGCGGTGGTATAATTTCTACAGTTCAGTCAGTTAGAAATTCATCTTATGATGAATTGATAAATTTGCTTCAGCCAAAAATTGATAACTTTATTTCACAAGGTATTACTACTCTGGAAATTAAAAGCGGCTATGGATTAAGTTATTATGATGAAATTAAATTACTTCAGGTAATTAATCATTTTAAAAAGTTCTATAAGATTGATATTATCCCAACATTTTTAGGTGCTCATGTATTTCCTTTAGAGTATAAAAACGACCACGAAGGTTACCTGAATTTGTTAACTGATGAGTTACTTCCCTACATAATCAAAAATAATTTATCTGAATTTGTTGACATTTATTGTGAAAGCTCGGCTTTCAATCTAAAAGAAACTGAATTAATAATTTCAAAAGCAAAAAAGCTTAATTACAAAATTAGAATTCACACAAATCAATTTAATAGTATTGGAGGCATTCAACTTGCAATTAAACATAAAGTATTATCTGTAGACCATCTTGAAGTAATTAATGAAAATGAAATAAATGATTTAGCTGAAAGTGAAACTGTTGCTGTTTTATTGCCAGGTGCATCTTTTTTCTCAAACACAAATTATGCCCCTGCAAGAAGTTTAATTGATAAAAATGCAATTGTAGCATTATCTACTGATTATAATCCTGGAACTTCAAATATCATAAATTTACATTTGATTATGAGTCTTGCAGCAATTTATATGAAAATGACTGCAGAAGAAATTATTTCTTCTGTAACCATTAATGCTGCAAAAGCACTCAGCATGGACCAAATTACAGGTAGCATCGAAATTAATAAGCTAGCTGATTTTGCTATTTTTGATGTTAAAGATTATAAAGATATTATTTATAATATTGGACAAAATTTAACTTTAATGACTATTAAGAAAGGAGAAATAATTTATCAAAAAACCTGAGGACAAAATGAAAATCATTGAGTGCGTTCCAAATTTCAGCGAAGGTAGAAATGAAAATACTTTTAATGAAATTCGAAATGCAATTGCTGATACTCCAGATGTTAAATTACTAAATCTTGAACCTGATGCAGATTATAATCGAGTTGTTGTAACAATGGCAGGAAACGAAAACGGAATTCTTAATGGTGCAATAAATGTCTGCAAAGCAGCTGCAAAAAACATAGACATGCGTTACCATAAAGGAGAACATCCACGAATAGGAGCCATTGATGTTGTACCATTTGTTCCAGTTTCAAATGTTACAATGGAAGAGTGTGTAAAAATATCAGAACAATTTGCTGAAATAATTTCTCGTGAGTTGAATGTTCCAGTTTATTTATATGAATATTCGGCTCGCAAACCTGAAAGAAAAAGTCTTTCTAATATCAGACAGGGAGAATATGAGGGACTTGAAGAAAAATTAAAAAATCCAGAATGGATACCAGATTATGGTGAACCAATTTTTAATCCAAAACTTGGTGCAATTGTAACAGGTGCAAGATTCTTTTTAATTGCTTATAATGTTAATATTAAATCAAACGACATAAGATTTGCTAAAGAAATTAGTGAACTGCTGCGTGAAAGCGGTTATCCCAAGCGTGATGAATTTGGGAACATAATCAAAATTAATGGCAAAACAGTAAGAGTTCCTGGAAGATTAAAAGAAGTAAAAGCTATGGGAGTTTTTCTTGAAAAATATAATATAACTCAGGTTTCAATGAATTTAACAAACTATCTTGTTACCCCAATTTATACAGCTTACGAAGAAGTAAAAAAAGAAGCTGCCAAACTTGGTGTAGAAGTTTGCGGAAGTGAAATTGTAGGATTGGTTCCATTAAAAGCAATCTTAGAAGCAGGTAGATTTTATACAAATAATAAAGAATCCGATGAAACAAAATTAATTGAAGCGGCAATTGAAAATCTTGGATTAAATTCTTTGAATAAATTTAAACCCGAAGAAAAAATTATTGAATACATGATTAACTAAATAAAGGTAAATTTTATGAATGCATCAAAAACTATTTTAGAATACTTAGCAGAATTATCCTCAAGTTCTCCTACTCCAGGCGGTGGAAATGTTGCTGCATTTTGTGGAGCTTTAGCTTCAAGTCTTGGCATTATGGTTTGTAATCTGACAATAGGAAAGAAAAAATATGCCGATGTAGAAAGTGAAATAATCTCACTTAAAGAAAAACTCGAAGATTACCAAAAAAAATTTCTTGAGCTGGCTCAAAAAGACAACGAAGCTTTCAACAAAGTTATGGAAGCAATGAAACTTCCAAAAGAAAATGAAGAACAAATTGAGATTCGTTCTAAAAAAATTGAAGAAGCTACATTACATGCAGCTGAAATTCCATCTGAAGTTATTAAATACTGCAGTTCAATTTTGCCTTTATTAAAAATTATTATTGATAAAGGAAATAAAAACTCAATTTCGGATGCCGGTGTTGCAGTATCATTAATTAAATCTTCTGCTCAATCAGCATATTTGAATGTATTAATAAATTGCAAATCGTTAAACAATCAAACTATTGCTTCGGAATTTTATAAAAGTGTTCAGGTGATTTTTGATGAAGTTCAAAAAACAACCGATTTATATTTGAATATTATTACGAGTTTATTAAAATCATAATGAAAAATTCATTAAAAATTATTCTCGCATTTTCATTATACTTTTTTATCTGTAACCTGAGTGTATTTTCTCAGAATCCTAAAGTTTTACTCGGTATTGATATTCTCGAAAAAGATAATTTTTCTTTGCTCGATGGTAAACGTGTTGGATTGATTGCAAATCATACAAGCGTAAATAGTAATTTAAAGTCCACTGTTGATTTATTCAAAAAAGCAAAAAATTTTAAACTAATTGCTGTTTTCAGTCCAGAACATGGTATTAAAGGTGTTGCAGGTTCAGGTGAATTTGTAGAAGATTTTTTTGACAGCACAACAGGAATTAAATACTATTCTTTATATGGCAAAACTCAAAAACCCACATCAGAAATGCTGAAAGATATTGATGTATTGGTCTATGATATTCAGGATATTGGATGTCGTTCTTACACATATATTTCTACACTTGGACTTGCAATGGAAGCAGCAGCTGAAAATAATATTGATTTTGTTGTTCTTGATAGACCAAATCCACTCGGCGGTCTGCGCATTGAAGGTAATGTAGTTGAAGATAATTTTACTTCTTTCGTAAGTAAATATAAAATTCCTTATGTATATGGTTTAACATGCGGTGAATTAGCTCTAATGCTTAACAATGAAAAAATGCTTACAAATGGTTTGAAGTGTAAATTAAAAGTAGTTAAAATGAAGGGCTGGCATCGTTGGATGAAATTCGATGATACCAAATTAATCTGGGTACCAACATCGGCAAATGTTCCTGACAGCAAAATTCCTTTTTATCTTGTAGCAACTGGAATTCTTGGTGAATTAAATGAAATTTCTATTGGAATTAGTTATACACTGCCATTTCAAACTTTTGCTGCCGAGTGGATTAATCCTGATACACTTGCAGTTTACATGAATTCACTAAAACTTAATGGTGTAATTTTTAGACCAATTAGTTACAAACCATTATATGGTAAATGGCAGAATAAAATTTTGAATGGCGTTCAAATTCACATTTACGATTTTGATAAGGTTAATTTGATGCAAATTCAATTTTATTTTTTTGAAGTCCTTAATAAACTTTATCCTGATAAAAAAATTTTTAGCATTGCAGACTCCACAAGAATAAAAATGTTCGATAGAGTTCTTGGAACAGACAAAATTCGTATCCAATTTTCTAAAAGATACAGGTTCGATGATATAAAAGAATTTTTGAATAAAGATATCAAATGGTTCAAAAAATTGTCATCAAAATATTATTTGTATAAATAAATCTATAGTTCTTCTATCCATTAACTGTCCACAATTCTCTATTCACTGTTTACTATTCACTGGTAACTGTTAACTTTAAATAAAATCTTCAACTATTAATCCCACTTATTTCAAAATCACATCCCCTACAGGCCAGCGAGCTCTTAGGTTTAATGTATCGGGATAAAATTTAAATTCTTCTGCATACTTAAATGGATTAATTTTCCCAAAAGTATAATTACCATTTTTATCTTTATCAATAAATCCCCATAATAAATATTTGCCGGGCAGAACTTTATTGATATAGAAATTTTTTTGTTTATCGACTTTTTGTTTATAAATATTTTTACTTTCGTCAGAACTTTGCAGGATAACAAATACATCACTTGTATCACTTTCAATTAAGACTTTACCGGATATACCAGAAAAATCAAGTTCACTTGCTATGATGAATTTATGCTTATAAACAGAATCCACTTTATTTCCTGCAGCATCTGATAAATTACTTAGATTAATATTAAGCTGATATTCACTTCTCTGCTTTAATTTTGATTTTACAATTATGTCAAATGATGCATCATCAATTTTTTTAATTTCCACCGGGAATTTGTTTTCTTTTGCATCTAAAACACTTACTGCTTCTTTTAAGCTGTCTTCTTGTATTCCATCATCAAATTTTATTGTAAGTATCGGATTGTCAAAATCTGTTTTGTTGTCCGGGTATTGACTTTCTACATTTATAATCTTTGGCGGAGTAGTATCTTTTTTTGTTTCAACAGTCAACAGAATTTCTTCTTCCTGATTTTTATTTCCATAAACATCATAAATATTTTTTGCTGTCAAAAATATTTTATTATTATTCGATAATGTATTTGCAATGCACAAATTATATTTATTTCGTTTGTCTCTCTCCTTAAAGAAATATTTTGGAATAATTTTTTCATTTGTTGTTGAATCAAGCAGATAAAAATTATCAACTGAAATTCTTGTGCTGTCAATTCTTTCATTAAATTCAATTTGAATATGATTCATATCTTTCATTGATGCACTTAATATTTTGGGGGCAATTGTATCTTCTTTCGACAAAAAGAAATCAACATTATTTATTTCATTAATCTCTTTCGATAAAACAATTTCTTTGAACTGAACACCATATTCATCTTCATTATTTTGATATAAAAAATCTCTCCGTTTATCTCGGATGGCAAAAACAAAATATTCTCCTTCACCTAATCCGACCAGATAATATTTCCCATTATTACCAACTTCAGAAACAAAATCTGGTTTTTGTTCTGATGGATTAATCTTTTTATCATTTTTTTTATAGGCAAATACCATCACTCCCGAAGGATTTTTATCATAAATCTTTCCAGAGATTTTTCCTGAATCAATTTTTTCTCCTGTTGAAAATGCAAATGAAAAGGGTTCAATCATTTTGTTGTGATTATTTAAGTCTTCTATTCCTGCCCCGATTGTAATTGTGTAAGTTGTATTTTTCTTTAAGGTATCCTGAAAATTTATTCTTAAAGTTCTTCCACTCCAATCAAACTCGAGAGGATATTTCATCGGCGGAGAAATAAAAATTGCATCACGCACAGTTCTTTTATCAACATATTCACTGAATTTAATTTCAAAATAATTTTTATTGTAATTTGTCGCCCCATTTGGAGGAAAAACCTCAATTATTTGTGGAGGAACAACATCAACTGGTCCGCCACCAGGTGGAATTTGATTTGCACAACTCCATATAAAAATTGCACATAATATTAATATTGATTTTGACTTCTTAACCATTTCCTGTATCGTGCTATGTTCTCCTGATGTTCAAATTGATTTGATGAGAAATTATGTTGTCCCATTCCATTTGCTACAAAAAAAAGATAATTGTGTTTTTCTGGAAATAATGCTGCAATTATAGCATCTTTGCCAGGATTGTTAATCGGTGCTGGTGGAAGTCCTGCATATTTATAAGTATTAAATCTTGAATCAATGTTCAAATCTTTGTAGTAAACCCTTTTATTTTCTCTTTCCCTTATTAAATATTGAACAGTCGGGTCTGCCTGTAAAAGCATTCCTCTTTTTAATCGATTGTGATAGACACCTGAAATTCTTTTAAATTCAGGAATATAATTTGATTCAGCATCAATAATTGAAGCCAATGTTAAAACTTGATTTTTGTTCATCTTCAACTCTTTCATTCTCTTCTGAATATCTGGGTCATCAAAAAATTTATCCATTTCTTTCTTTAATCTTCTGAGAACTTCTTCTGCAGTTGCATTTGAATAAAAATAATATGATTCCGGCAAAAGATAACCCTCAAGATTATCAACATTTAGTTCAAGAGAATTAATAAATGATTTACTTCTGCTCAATTCCATCACTTTAGCAGAATCTATTCCCAAATTTTCTTTGAGTAATTTTGCTAATTCATTTTGCCAGATTCCTTCTGGAATTGTTACAAGGACTTGTAATGATTTTGTTGGATTTATTAATTCTTCAATAAGTTGAAGATAGTTTAATCCATTAGGTATAACATATCTTCCTGCTTTAATTTTTCTTTCTGCACCATAAATTACAGCTGCAATTTTCATATTTGTTTTACTTGGAATAATTTTTTTAGCATAAAGTGAATCAATTATTTGATTGAGTGTCATCCCTTTTGGAATATCAATTTGAACTGGCGAAGGCATATCATAATAATTTGGTGAATAAAAAGTAAATATCAAAATTGAAAGCACAAATACAAAAAAAGCAATTAGCAAATAAATTTCATTGCGGCTAAAAATTTTTTTTACATTGTCTTCAATAACAGTAATCAATATCCATCCTGATTAATTATTTAATGATTTCAATGATAATCTCTAATAAATGTATTGCCTGTGAGGTCAGGATAAGCATTATGATTAGAAAAATAGAATAAATTTTCTTTTGTGTTTTGTGCATATTCATAAAGTTTCATTCCACGATATGCAATCATAGCAGCGTTGTCGCCGCAAAATTCAAGTGATGGTATTACAATTTTTTTATTGTAACGAATAGAAAGTTTTTCTAATTCATTTCTTAATAATTTATTTGCCGCTACACCGCCAACAAGAGAAATTGAATTTACATTGAAATTATGCAATGCTTTTTCAACATTTTTTGTTAGAGCATTTACAACAGCTTTTTGAAAAGATGCTGCAATTAATGGAATATGATCTTTTGGAATTTTATCGCTGCTTCCGTATTCTTTCTGGATAAATCTAATGACTGAAGTTTTTAATCCACTAAAAGAAAAATCATATTCATTTTTACAATGAGCAATCGGGAATTCAACAAAATCGGAATTTTGATTATTAGAAACTTTTTGAATTTGTGGACCGCCTGGATATCCAAGTCCAAGTAATTTAGATACTTTATCAAAAGCTTCGCCAGCTGCATCATCTACTGTTGTTCCTAGTTTAATAATTTCAACATCACTCTTTACAATAAGCAAAAGTGTATGACCTCCTGAAACTACAAGACACAAATAAGGAAACTCAGGTTTTTCTTCCATTAAAAAACCAGAAAATATATGTCCCTCTATATGATTAACAGGGATAAAAGTTTTTTTAAGAGAATAAGCCAAACCTTTTGCAAATGTTAATCCAACAAGCAATGCCCCAATTAAACCTGGACCTGCTGTTGCAGTTATTAAATCAATTTTTTTAAGTTCAATTCCTGAATCTTTCAATGCCTTTTTTAGAAGTGGCATTAAAATTTGTAGATGAGCTCTGCTTGATAATTCCGGGACAACACCTCCATAATCAACATGAAAATCTTGAGAAGAAATTAAATTGGAAACCAATTTTCCGTTTGATATCACTGCAACAGAAGTCTCATCGCAAGATGTCTCTATTCCAATTACATTCATCAGTTATGCGAAAAAATACTTTTTGTTATATACCATGCTACCTGTGGATTTTCCTGAAGTCTGCGAATTGAATAATTATACCAGTGTTTCCCAAAAGGAACATAAACCCTGATTTTATATCCATCTGCATTAATTTTATCTCTCAAATTTTCTTTCACTCCATAAAGCATCTGAAATTCAAATTTGTCCTTTGGAATATTTTTTTCTTTTATCATTTGATATGCTTTTTCAATAAGATAATCATCATGTGTTGCAATTCCCACATAATTACCATTATCAAAAAAGTACTCAAGAATTTTTACAAAATTATCACGAATTTCCTGTCTATCCTTATAAGCTATTTTTTCTGATTCAATATAAATTCCTTTGCATAATCTGTAATTAGTTCCTTTCATATCTAAATTTTTGATATCATTCATAGTTCTTCTTAAGTAAGCTTGAACTACAATGCCAACGTTATCATACTTTTTTCTTAATCTTTTATAAAGTTCAAAAGTTGCATCTGTTGTAGAGGAATCTTCCATATCAATGCGTACAAAATTTTTATACTTTGCCGCTTTTTCAAGAATTTCTGAAACTTGCTGATAGCAAAACTCCTTATCAATATTTAATCCCATTTGAGTTGGTTTGATTGATAAATTTGATTTCAGATTGTACTGTTCAATAACATCAAGGACATTAAGACATTCGAGTTTTGCTTGTTCTGATTCTTCTTTGTTTGTAACTGCTTCGCCCAGAACATCCATAGTAGCAAGTATCCCTTTTGAATTCAATTCTTTAACCACACGAACTCCATCTTCAATTGTTTCGCCTGCTATATATCTTTTTGCAAAAATGAAAACTATGGATTGGGGGAGAATTTTTACTACTTCGACAATGGCTCTGTTAAGAGGATTCACAAATTCACCAAAATTTTGATTAGTTTTATTATCAAAATTAGATTAACATTATTGATAAATCAAGAAAAGTTAAGTCAAAAAAAATGCCCGCTCAATAAAATTGAGCAGGCATCAATTCAAATAAATTGTTTTTATAAAATATGAAATGCTACTGTAACTCCAGCCATTACAATTGAAACCATGCTCATTAATTTAATTAAAATGTTCAAGCTTGGACCTGATGTATCTTTGAAAGGATCTCCAACAGTATCACCAATTACAGCAGCTTTATGCGAATTTGAACCTTTTCCACCGTAATTTCCTTCTTCAATATATTTTTTTGCATTATCCCATGCCCCACCTGAATTTGCCATAAAAATAGCAAGGACAAATCCAGCTCCAAGGCCTCCGGTTAATAATCCCATTACACCAGCAACACCGAATATTACACCTGTAATAATTGGGACTAAAATTGCAAGTAAAGAAGGAAGAATCATTTCGTGTTGAGCTCCTTTGGTAGAAATTGCAACACAGCTTGCATAATCTGGTTCTGCAGTTCCTTCAAGTATTCCGGGAATTGTTTTAAATTGTCTTCTTACTTCGTCAACCATTTTGCCAGCAGCACGACCAACTGCACTCATAGTTAAGCCACAGAATAAAAATGCCATCATTGCTCCAATAAACACACCAACAAGAACATTTGGGTTCATCAAATTAATTTGGTAATAATTCATAAAATCCATAATACTTGCTTTTTGAGTTTCTACAATAACACCATTTCCAAAATCAAGTATTAATTTACCAGCTCTTAAAAGAGCAATTTTAACTTCTTCAACATAAGAAGCTAAAAGAGCAAGTGCCGTTAATGCAGCCGAACCAATTGCAAATCCTTTCCCAGTTGCTGCAGTTGTATTTCCTAAGGCATCGAGAGCATCAGTTCTTTTACGAACTTCTTTACCCAATCCACTCATTTCTGCGTTACCACCTGCATTATCTGCAATCGGACCATAAGCATCAGTTGCAAGAGTTATCCCAAGTGTTGAAAGCATACCTACAGCTGCAATACCAATTCCATATAATCCCATGTTAATATTTGTTAAATCAAAACCTGTTGCAAATAGAAATGCAAAAATAATTCCAAATGCTACTGTAACAACAGGAACTGCAGTTGACATCATTCCAATACTTAAACCAGAAATAATAACAGTCGCAGGACCAGTTTGTGAACTATCTGCAATTCTTTGAGTTGGTTTATATGAGTGAGAAGTATAATATTCAGTTGATTTACCGATAATAATTCCTGTTACTAAACCTGTAACAATTGAGCCCCAAATACCAAGTGCATTATCAAAGCCGAGTAAGCTAACAATAATATAAGAGAAAACTACAATTAATACAGAGCTAATATTTATTCCTCTTGAAAGTGATGCAAGCAAATCTTTTTGAGTTGCATCTTCTTTTGTTCTTACCATAAAAATACCAACTATGGAAAGAACAATGCCTACTGCTGCTACAAGCATTGGAGCTAAAACTGCTTTCATTTGTAATTCTGGAGCATTTACAAATGCAGAAGCTCCTAAAGCTGCCGTTGCTAATATTGAACCGCAGTAAGATTCATATAAATCTGCACCCATTCCTGCAACATCACCAACATTATCTCCAACATTATCTGCAATTGTAGCTGGATTGCGTGGGTCATCTTCCGGGATACCAGCTTCAACTTTACCTACTAAATCCGCACCAACATCTGCTGCTTTTGTAAAGATTCCTCCTCCAACTCTTGCAAATAATGCTTGAGTAGATGCTCCCATCCCGAATGTTAACATTGTTGTAGTTACTACAACAAGATTATGTGCATCAGTAGCATGAGGATAAACAAAATTTAATATTGTAAACCAGATTGAAATATCAAGAAGACCAAGGCCAACTACAACAAGACCCATTACAGCACCGCTTCTGAATGCAATTTTTAATCCTTTATTTAATGATTCTCTGGCAGCATTTGCTGTCCTTGCAGAAGCATATGTTGCGGTCTTCATTCCAAAAAATCCGGATAAACCAGAAAAGAAACCACCAGTTATAAATGCAAATGGTACCCACGGATTTTGAACATTAAAACCATATGCAAGTATTAAGAAAATTACCATTATGACAATAAAGAACATCCCAACAACTTTATATTGTTGTTTAAGGTAAGCCATAGCTCCTTTGCGAACATATGAAGCTATGCTTGCCATCTTTTCGGTGCCTTCGCTTTCCTTCATCATTTGCTTGAAGAAAAACCAGGCAAAAAATAAGGCAAGAATTGAAGATGCAGGGGCAATCCAGAATAAACTGTTGATCATTTTTTCTCCGATTACTTATTTAACATACCTATTAATTAAGTTTCTCTTTTTCTATCTGTATCTAAAAACAAAACTAATTTTCAATAATAACATCATATTTGTCAGATTTTCTAAAAATTATTTTTCAAAATTAATAAAAATTGTTGAGATAATAATCCGTTTATAAATTTTTTTATTTATATGAACTCATTTAATTTTGCTTTAGTCAAATAAATACAACACCCTTTACAGAGGGATTATTTTTTATTAGAATCTTTAAAAAAACTTAAGGTGAACTATGAACTATCTAAATGAGTTAATCAATAATCAAAAAATCTTTTTCAAATTCATGAAAGAAAAATATCCTCTATTCACAAATTCAAATATTTTTTTGAGAGATATTCAATATGCTATAAGAAGTTACTTTGAAAAGAAAAATATAAAATTAGGCTACACAGAGTCAGAAAAGTTAACACTTGAATTTATTGATATACTTGTAAAAGAAAATAAATTAAAAAAAATTTCTTCAAATACATGGAAAGTGAATTTTTTACTTGATAATAATGTTATAGAAACAGAAAGCATTAAAAATCAGAAAGAAAGGATTGAAGATGAACGAACAAATTAATATAACATCTGAAATCGATATTACAGAAAAAGCATTAAGGCAGGTTTTAAAGATAAAACAAGAAAATAATATTCCGGAAAGCTATGGATTAAGAATAAGTGTTAAAGGCGGCGGATGTTCAGGATTAACATATCAGCTCGGCTTTGATGACACAGAAAAAGCAGGAGATACTGTTATTGAAAAAGATGGCTTGAAAATTTTTGTTGATGGAAAAAGTTTGTTTTATTTAACAGGCACCGTTCTCGATTTCAGTGATGGCTTAAATGGAAGAGGTTTTGTATTTAACAATCCAAATGCAAAAAGAACATGCGGCTGCGGCGAATCTTTTGGAGTTTAATATGAACAGAAAAAAATTTTTAACATCACTTGGAATTTTGACTTTAGGTTTAAGCGCAAAAAAAGTTGAAGCATTAACAAACAAAATAAATAATAAAAGGAGTAACATAATGAGCAAATTCGAATTACCACCATTGCCTTATGCATTTAATGCACTGGAACCATACATTGATGCAAGAACAATGGAAATACATCATGACAAACATCATGGTGCTTATGTAACTAATCTAAATAAAGCTATTGAAGGAACAGAAATGGAAGGGAAAACTCTTGAAGAACTTTTCAAGAATGTTTCCAAACTTCCAGTAGCTGTTCGTAATAATGGCGGTGGACATTATAATCATACAATGTTCTGGGAAATAATGGGACCAAATAAAGGTGGTCAACCTACTGGTGCACTTGCAGATGCAATTAATGGTACTTTTGGTTCATTTGAAAAATTTAAAGAAATATTTAATAATGCAGCTGCTACAAGATTTGGCTCTGGTTGGGCATGGCTTGTTTTAAGCGATGGAAAATTAGTTGTTACTTCAACTCCAAATCAGGATAATCCTTTAATGGATGTTGCTGAAGTTAAAGGTTTTCCTGTAATGGGACTTGATGTTTGGGAACATGCATATTACTTATTATATCAAAACAGAAGACCTGAATACATTGCTAATTGGTGGAATGTGGTTGATTGGGATGCAGTTGCAAAAAGATTTGCATCAGCTAAGTAATTATACTCAAAATTCAATCTGCACAAATCTGCAAAATCCGCAAAAAACTATACCACTAAAATATATCTAACCTTAAAAAATCCCTCTCTTTCTAAGAGAGGGATTTATGGTGAATTATATAAAATGATTGAATTGTGTGATAAAGTCTAAAATTGAAGAATCTCTTAAAAAGAAAAATGGAGATTAGATTCTTCGTCATCCACCTTTCGGTGGGATTCCTCAGAATGACAGAAAAAAATAATGGTGGGTCTCCTCAGAATAACAGAAAAAAGTATAATTGTCATTCTGACTCGCCGAAGGCGAGGAAGAATCTAAATAATAATATTGTTTTTAAGATTCTTCGTCATCCACCTTTCGGTGGGATTCCTCAGAATGACAAGGAAAAGAATAATGGCGGTCTCCTCAGAACGACAGAAGAAAAATAGTGGCGGTCTCCTTAAAATGACAGGAAAGAAATAACACCGTCATTCTGAATGGAGCGAAGCGGAATGAAGAATCTCTTAAAAGCAAAAAATGGAGATTAGATTCTTCGTCATCCACCTTTCGGTGGGATTCCTCAGAATGACAGAAAAAAATAATGGTGGGTCTCCTCAGAATAACAGAAAAAAGTATAATTGTCATTCTGACTCGCCGAAGGCGAGGAAGAATCTATTAAATATAATATTGTTTTAAGATTCTTCGTCGAATGCCTTACGGCAACCTCCTCAGAATGACAGAAAAGTATAAATCATTTTAATGAATTATTCTATGTTATTGAAAAAATTAAAGAAAATATTCAAACGTGAAGATTCTGAGGCTTAAAATCCCTCTCTTAAAAAGAGAGGGATTTAGGGTGAGTTCTTATAATGATTGACTACTAAAATCTGTGAAAATCTTGTCTTATCAGTGTCATCAGTGTTCTAAATTAACAATTAATAAATTTTCACTACCTTAAATTATATATGTGTCTTATAACTCTGAAGCATTTTCATATAATTTGCTCTTTCAAATGCAGCCGGTTCAGCTACAGATTTTTGACTCATACTCCCTTTCATTGTTTTTATTGAATCATATTCATTTTCTTCCATCCACCTTTGCAATCCATTTAACATATCTTTTATTCTTCCTATACCATTCATTAAAAGTTCAGAACAAACCATAGCCACATCTGCGCCCGCCATAATTACCTTTATAACATCTTCATGAGAATGAATACCACTTGTAGCTGCCATATTGGCTTTTATATTCCCATATAAAATCGAGATCCATCGTAAAGGCAATCTCATTTCCCAGTTTGTACTAAGGACTAAATTTGGAACTACTTCTAATTTTTCTAAATCAAAATCGGGCTGATAAAATCTATTAAATAAAACGAGAGCATCTGCACCAGCTTCATCTAATTTTTTTGCCATATTAGCCATTGACGAAAAATACGGACTTAATTTAACAGCTACAGGAATTTTAATATGACTTTTTACAGCTTTTAATGTATCTAAATAAATATTTTCGATTTCAGAACCAGGCACATCCGGGTTTGTAGCCACATAATAAATATTCAATTCAAGAGCATCTGCTCCTGCTTGTTCAATATTTTTTGCATATTGAATCCATCCACCTTTACTTACACCATTCAAACTTCCTATTACTGGGATATTGACTGCTTTTTTCAAATTTGCTATATGGTCAAGATACTGATATGGTGTTAAATAAAATGAATCTGGTTCAGGGAAATAACTCAAAGCTTCTGCATAACTTTCAGCATGATAAGATAAATAATGATCAAGCTCACCGCTCTCATGAATTATTTGTTCTTCGAATAATGAATAAACAACTACAGCTGCTGCTCCAGCATCTTCCATTGCTTTAACTGTATCAACACTTTGTGATAAAGGTGATGCTGAAGGAACAATTGGATTTTTTAATTTCAATCCCATATAAGTTGTTGTAAGGTCCATAAATCCCCCGGAATAAAAATTTATTAAAAAAATCAGAGGCCGTTCATATTTGAACGACCTCATCAAAATAATTAATTAACTTTCTCTTCTTGCTTTTCTTTCCCATTACCAGAAAAATCAAAGCTTGCCATCTGTTCATACAACTTCCATCTCTTAATAACTTCTTCCTGAGCTTTTTCTAATAATTGTTTTGCAATAAGTGGATGAGATTTTGTTAACATCTTGTATCTTGTTTCCTGATAGATATAATCCTCAAGTTTAATCTTTGGAGCTTTAGAATCTAATTTCAATGGATTCTTTCCTTCTTTAAGATTTTCTGGATTATATCTAATCAAAGGCCAATATCCACTGTCAACTGCAAGTTTCTGACTTTCAAGTCCTTTAGCCATATTAATTCCATGAGCAATGCAATGGCTATAAGCAATAATAAGAGATGGGCCATCATAAGCTTCTGCTTCAAGAAATGCGCGAACTGTTTGCGCATCGTTAGCACCAAATGCAACTTTTGCAACATACACATTTCCATAATTCATTGCCATCATTGCTAAATCTTTCTTTGGAGTAGGTTTACCTGCAGCTGCAAATTTTGCTACAGCTCCCATTCCAGTTGCTTTTGACATCTGTCCACCAGTATTAGAATAAACTTCTGTATCAAGTACAAGAATATTAACATTTTTACCAGAAGCCAATACATGGTCCAATCCACCATAACCAATATCATAAGCCCAACCGTCACCACCAACAATCCATACAGATTTTTTAACAAGATAATCTGCAATTTCAAGTAACTTCTTTGCATCTTTTGAATTTATTTTCTGTAATTTCTCCTTTAGTTCTTTTACTCGTAATCTCTGCTCATAAATTCCTGCTTCATCTTTTTGTTCAGCATTTATAATTGATTCAACAAAATCTTTTCCTAATTCATCCTGTATTTTAACTAATAATTCTTTTGCAAACTGATTAAGTTTATCGATAGCTAAACGCATTCCCATTCCAAATTCAGCATTATCTTCGAATAAAGAATTAGACCATGCAGGACCTCTTCCTTCTTTATTTTTTGCCCATGGTGTCGTTGGTAAATTTCCTCCATAAATTGAAGAACATCCTGTTGCATTTGCAATTATTGTTCTATCTCCAAATAATTGCGACATCAACTTAAGATATGGAGTTTCACCGCATCCAGAGCATGCACCTGAAAATTCAAACAATGGTTCTAATAACTGATTACTTTTTACTAATGAAGTATTAACCAATCTTCTATCAATTTCAGGTAATTCAAGGAAGAAATCAAAATTAACTCTCTCCTGCTCACGAACTGGAATTTGTGGAATCATATTGAGAGCTTTCCGTTTTGTATCTTTCTTATTCTTAGCTGGACAAACTTCATAACATAATTCACAACCGGTACAATCTTCTACTGCAACCTGAATTGTATAAGCATAACCTTCTGGAAATTCTTTCCCTTTTGCATCCATATACTTGAATGTTGCCGGTGCATTTTCAAGATGTTTCTTATCATATACTTTAATTCTAATTGCAGCATGTGGACAAACAAGAGCACATTTGCCGCATTGTATACACCATTCAGGGTCCCATTCAGGAACTTCAAGAGCAATATTTCTTTTCTCCCACCTTGTAGTTGCAGATGGAAATGTTCCATCAACAGGCATTTCGCTTACTTTTACTAAATCTCCTTTTCCTGCCATTATCTTTGCAAGAACATTTTTAACATAATCTGGAGCTTTATCAGAAACTACAGGAGGCAGTTCAATTGAACTTGTTGCTTTTTCTGGAACTTCTATCTTATGCAGATTTTCAAGTGTCTGGTCAACTGCTTCAAAATTCTTTTTAACTATTTCTTCCCCTTTTGCACCATAAGTTTTCTTGATGGCATTTTTGATTTGTTGAATTGCTTCATCTTTTGGCAGTATTCCAGAAATTGCGAAGAAGCATGTTTGCATTATCGTATTAACTCGGCTTCCCATTCCAGTTTTGGCAGCAACACTATAAGCATCAATTACATAGAAATTTAATTTCTTATCTATAATTTGTTGTTGAACTTTACGTGGTAATTTATTCCATGTTTCATCTTTTCCATAAGGTGAATTTAAAAGAAATGTACCACCTTCTTTTATGTTTTCAAGTACATCAAATTTTTCAAGTAATGTAAATTGATGACAACCAACAAAGTTTGCAGTCTGTATTAAATAAGTAGAACGAATTGGTTTTTTACCGAATCTTAAATGAGATACTGTAGTTGAACCCGATTTCTTTGAATCATATACAAAGTAACCCTGTGCATAGTTATCAGTTTCTTCACCAATAATTTTTATTGAATTTTTATTTGCACCAACAGTACCATCTGCACCCAAACCATAGAACATGCATCTTACAACATCATCTCCTTCGATAACAAAAGATGGGTCGTAATCAAGGCTTGTGAATGTAACATCATCAATTATTCCAACTGTGAAGTGATTTTTTGGATTATCTGATTTCAAATTATCAAATACAGCTTTAATCATTGCCGGTGTAAATTCTTTAGAAGATAATCCATATCTGCCGCCAACAATTTTTGGCATTTTTTCAAATGGAGGATTGTCAGAATTCATTGCATCGCTAATTACAGAAAGCACATCGAGATAAAGAGGTTCGCCAAATGAACCTGGCTCTTTAGTTCTATCAAGCACTGCAATTTTTTCTACAGTCTTTGGAATAGCAGCAAGTAAATGTTTTGCTGAGAACGGACGATACAATCTAACTTTAACAATACCTACTTTTTCTTCCATTCTTTGAGTCATATATTCAACTGTTTCTTCAGCTGCTTCTGCACCAGAACCCATAAGAATAATTATTCTTTTTGCATCGGGTGCACCATAATAATCAAACAGATGATATTGACGACCTGTCAGTTTAGCAAATTTATCCATTGTATTTTGAACAATATCAGGACATGCATTATAAAATCTATTTACAGCTTCTCTGCCCTGAAAATAAACATCAGGATTTTGTGCTGTTCCTCTTATAAATGGATTATCAGGAGTCAATGCTCTTTCTTTAAAAGCTTTAACATAATCGTCATTAATCATCGAACGGATATCATCATCTGATAATTCTTCAATTTTCATTACTTCATGAGAAGTTCTAAATCCATCAAAGAAATGAACGAATGGGATTCTTGATTCAAGAGAAGCAGCATGAGCAATCAAAGCAGTATCCATTACTTCCTGAACAGAATTAGAGCAAATCAATCCATATCCTGTTTGACGAGTTGCCATAACATCACTGTGGTCTCCAAAAATAGAAAGAGCTGAAGCTGCTAATGAACGAGCACTTACATGAAATACAGTAGGTGTAAGTTCACCAGCAATTTTATACATATTTGGAATCATTAATAATAAGCCCTGAGAAGCCGTAAAAGTTGTAGTTAATGCCCCAGCCTGTAATGCGCCATGAACAGCTCCTGCTGCACCCCCTTCACTTTGCATCTCGGTAACTGTTGGAACAGTTCCCCATATATTTTTTACTCCAGCTGCCGACCAGGCATCAGACAACTCTCCCATCGGTGATGATGGTGTAATTGGATAGATTGCTATTACTTCACTCACACGATAAGCAACATATGCCGCTGCTTCGTTTCCATCAATCGTTATTTTTTTTCTTTCCATTAATACACCTTTATTTTTTTGAATGTCTTGTTAATCTTGTAAAAACTGTATTACTAAAACAAATATCCTGCCAAAAATTCAAAGAAAAATATTTGTAATAAATTACATTTTTCAGCTTTTTATATAAAAAATCTTGTTCATACTTAGAAATTTTAGAATTATTCTCTTATTTCTAAGAATTTTCAAAATTTCAAAATACAATAATAGAAAGAATGTGATATAAAATAAAGATATGCCTATCTATATTTCATTTGTTGCTGAAAATTCTTATTATGAATTGAAATTAAAAAAATACTTTTTTACAGAAATCATAAAAATTATACAAAAAATAAACAGAGGGTACTATTATTATGAAAAAAACATTCTTACTTCTGTTCCTATCTATTACAATCAACTTAATTGGACAAACAATTTCATCCACAACCCAAGGTGGACACTGGAATAATACCTCAACATGGGTTGGAGGTGTTATACCAAATGCTAATAACGATGTTGTAATTAATGGACCAGTTACTATTGGTTATGTTGAATGCAGAAATTTAACAATTAATTCAAATGGTATTATTGAAGATGAGCCTTCTGCCGGAAGAACACTTACTATAAATGGTGACTTTATTAATTATGGAACTGTTCGGACTGGTCAAGGTAATGCAGGAGTTACATTATTAATCAAAGGTAATATGCAGAATTATGGAACTCTTATTAATCGATGGATAACATTTGGCGGCACTGGTTCACAACAAATTTTAAGTACAAAAAAAATTAGTTGTTCAGGTATAGACAAAAATCCAAATGGTACACTTATCGCAATGAGTGACTTAGAGATTGATTCGGTTACAACTGTCAGATTAGATGGCGATATTTTAAACATGGGCAATTATAAATTAACCAAAATTTCTAGAAAAAATATTGATAATGCTTCTGAGATAATTTCAGGAGGAACAATTTACTCTAATGGACAACTTGATATCAGCGGAAGATTTGGTTCCGATTTAGATGGTAATCCAACTTTGATTGGAAATACTCCATTATTATTTGTAGGTAATAATAAAATAAAACAAAATTTAACTATTGCTTCTGGTAAAGTTATTTCAGATGAACCAAGTGCAGGAAGGACGATTTTCATTGAAGGTAATCTTATTAATTATGGTATTATTAAAAATCGTTACGCTGGATTAGTAATTGAAATAAAAGGGAATGTTGAAAATCACGGAGAATTTTCTTCTTTCTTAAGATTTGCAGGTGATGACAATCAAAAAATCAGCGGCACCAAAATTTTTTCTTGCGCCTGGATAGAAAAAAAACCTAACGGCAAAATTAATGCTGCATCAGATTTAGTTTTGGATTCTACTTCTACTATCTATCTGGAGAATGATATATTAAATATGAGCAATTACAAACTAACAAAACTTTCTAAAAAAGATATTGACAATTCAGATTTTATTTTCAAAGGAGGAACAATTTATTCTAATGGACAACTTGATATCAGCGGAAGATTTGGTTCCGATTTAGATGGTAATCCAACTTTGATTGGAAATACTCCATTATTATTTGTAGGTAATAATAAAATAAAACAAAATTTAACTATTGCTTCTGGTAAAGTTATTTCTGATGAACCATATTTAGGAAGAACAATTTTCATTGAAGGCAATCTTATTAATTATGGCATAATCAAAAATCGTCATGGCGGATTAGTTATCGAAATAAAAGGGAATGTTGAAAACCACGGAGAATTTTCTTCTTTCTTAAGATTTGCAGGTGATGACAATCAAAAAATCAGCGGCACCAAAATTTTTTCTTGCGCCTGGATAGAAAAAAAACCTAATGGCAAAATTAATGCTGCATCAGATTTAGTTTTGGATTCTACTTCTACTATCTACCTGGAGAATGATACATTAAATATGAGCAATTACAAACTAACAAAACTTTCTAAAAAAGATATTGACAATTCAGATTTTATTTTCAAAGGAGGAACAATTTATTCCGACGGTGAAATTGATATTACAGGAAGATTTGGTTCTAATCTCGATGGCAATTTTATTCTAACAGGTAATGGTCCAATGCTTCTGACTGGTAATAATATCATTTATCATGATTTAAAGGTATCAAAAGAAAAAGTAATTCAGGATGAATGTTGTGCAGGAAGATACTTTACTGTTTATGGTGACATTTATAATTACGGAACAATTAAAAATAGATTCGGCGGTTTAGCATGTTATGCTTTAGGAAATGTTTATAATTATGGAAGATTCGAGATAAACTGGTTAATAGCTCAAAACGATAACAAAGTATCTAAACTCTATGGAACATTCCACTCAAATGTGCAACTTGAAAATAAAGGAAACACGACAGCAAATTTCGCAGTTGACCAATTCTTAAATGTAAAATACCGCATGGTAATTAAAAATAATGTTGTTCTTACAATCAATAATGGTTCTGAATTAATAGTTGACAGAACAATTGAAAATTCTGGGACAATAATTAATAATGGTAAAATTACAAATCGTTATTACATTTATTTTTCTGGCACTGTAGATACTCAACCATTTATGAAAGTAACACCTTATGTCCATGACAGAGGGACCTCAGATTCATTAATCGTAACAACATGCAATTTAGTTTATCCTAAAATGACTTCATCAATTAAAAGATACTGGAATATTCAAGGTAATAAAAAATTAAATTCCTATTCACTTGATTTGTATTATGAAGATGAAATACTAAATGGCCAGGACCCAAATACTCTTGATGCTTACATTACAACAGACAATGGTGAAACTTGGAAAAAAATCTCAAATCCAATTAACATACAGAGAGACCTTGCTAACAAAAAAATAACAATTGGAAATAGAGATAATCCAATCACACTAACTGGCGACATAATTCTAAGTTCCGGAAATGTAGCAAATGTATCATCAATTTCAGTTGCAATAACTGGAAGAAAACAAGTTAGAGTGGGACCGCCAAACAGATTTACAATCACTTACTGGAATAATAACAATTATCCAAGCGATAAATTTTTCATAATATTAAAAACCAATCAGGGAGTATACTTCGATGGAATGTTTTCGAAAAAAATAGGTACAGATTCTGTTCAATATATTCCAGTTGATTCTTTAGTTTATGATAATAAGAAAGATGAAATAATATTACTAATTCAACCACTTGGACCTAAAGAAGTAAGAAGTTTTGATTTAATTGTTAAATCTGCATTGGGAACTTCATTTAAATCATTAGAACCAATTACATTTTCTGTAGTAGCACTTTGGGTTGGCGGTGCAATTTTAGAAGAATATATTTCTAACACAGTAGTTGCTGGATGTTATGAAGTATGGCGTCCGGTTAATCAAGATGAATCATTAACAGATGCATCACTAAAAGCATTAAAAAATAGTTTAAATGATGCTGTAACAATAGAAAATGGAGTTAAAGGAGTAGCCAAAAAAGCAGCTGAAGAAATAGTTAAAAAAACAGGAAGAGTTGCTTTATGGCCAGTATTTCTTGCAAAAGATATTTTTGATTGTCTGTCAAATACAGTACGAGGAATTAAAGATTATGTCAATGGTAATTTTGATAAACAAGAAAAAGAACTTGTTAAAGTAACATCATGGGATCCAAATGCTAAAGAGGGACTAAATGGATACGGAGAAGAAGGATTTATCTCTTCTACTGCAACAATGAGTTACACAATATTTTTTGAAAACAAAAAAGAAGCAACTGCTCCTGCTTATCAAATTGTTATACTTGATACATTGGATGAAAATGTGTTTGATGTTAACTCAGTAAAATTTGGTGAAGTAAGCCATCCTCATATTAACAAAACAATAACAAGGAACGGTAATATTCTTAAATGGGATTTTGTTGAAATTGAACTTCCTCCAAATGTTAATCCACCAGAAGGTGAAGGCTGGGTTAAATTCACAGTTAATTTAAAACCGAACATACCTAACGGTACTAAAATTCAAAATAGAGCAGTTATTACATTTGATATTAATAAACCACTTGCAACCAATAATTTTGTAAATACATTAGATTTAGAACCACCTGTTGCAAATATATCAAGTATATCTCAACTAAGTTCACATGAATTAGCAATAAATTGGAATGGGAGTGATGGAACTGGTTCAGGTTTGAAAACTGCTGCAGTTTATCTCTCAACTGGCGAAGGACCTTTTACAGTTGCTGCTGTATCAGATAAATCTCCTATCAAAATTCCTGTACAACCAGATAATACATATCGTTTATATTTGCTTGCAACTGATAATGTAGGTAATACTCAACAAACACCTATGCAAATTCATCAATTTACTGTTGATGTAAAAAATTTAGCTGAAGTTCCAAAAGAATATAAATTAGAACAAAATTATCCCAATCCATTTAATCCGGTAACGAGAATAACATTTAGTATTCCTAAAAGGACAAAAGTAGAATTAAGTGTTTATAATATTTTAGGTGAGAAAGTATCAGAAATAATTAATTCAGAAATTGAGGCGGGTAAATATGAATATGAATTTAATGCAGTTAATCTTTCAAGTGGTGTTTATTTCTATCGACTGAAAACAGAAGATTATTTTTCTGTAAAAAAGATGATATTAATTAAATAGATAAGCTGTTAAATAAAATTATTTAACCGCAGGGAACACAATAAACGGAAGAAAATGTGAAGTTCATTGTTTATAAAGTTCCCTGCGGTTTGTCATGAATTCAAGTATAACGAATTTCCTTGTATACCCTTCTAATTCTTATTATTTCTTGAATTATTTTCATGGCGGTTGTTATAATTATTTTCACATCGAGTAAAAAAGACCAATTTGTAATATACCAGATATCATACTCAACGCGTAATTGCATAGCATTAATATCATTAATTTCACCTTTCATATCATTTACCTGCGCCCAGCCTGTTATACCGGGTTTTACCAGATATCTATTATTATAATTATTAACTAAGTTCTCAAAAAATTTATCTTCATTAATTTCATGTGGTCTTGGACCAACAATGCTCATATCGCCTTTTAACACATTAATAAACTGTGGTAATTCATCAATATTTGTTCTGCGTAAAAATTCCCCAAATTTTGTTATACGAAGATCATCTTTTTTTGCTTGAATAAAATTATTATTAACTTCTTGGTCAGGATGGTACATTGTTCTAAATTTATAAAGCACGAAGTAATTTCTATTTTTACCTGTTCTTAATTGCTTAAAAAATATTGGGCCTTTGCTGTCAAGTTTAATTATTGTCCCGATGATGATTATAATAATTGGCAAGATAAAAATGCAGAAAAGCAGAGATAGGATTAAATCAAACATTCTTTTTAAAATCGAATTATAATTTTTAAAAAGAGGTGAATCAATTTCCATTGTTCAATAAAAATTATTTCTCACATATTTAATCATAGAACAACTTGTATTTACAAATTTTTTAGAACACTGATGACACAGATAAGACAAGATTTTCACAGATTATATCTTGTGGTTATCTGTTTAATCTGTGTTATCTGTGTGCTATTTAAATAAAATATTTTGTCACTAGATGAAATAATAAATTTATAATCTTTTCTTCCAATTCCTCCTATTACAACACAAACGAAAAAGCCATTCCTCCACTAAAATCTTTAAAATTCATCAAACCAGCCAAAACTTTTATATGTTTGAACAAAGTTAATCTAACAGCACAATTAAATCTTTCAGCATCATTTTCCACTAATAATTCAAAATTTTTAAAAGCAGTAAATGAAACTCCACCGAATAAACCAATGAATTGATAATCTGCTGCTTTAAATCCTCTGAACCCGTGACCTAAAGTTCCCATTACAAACAATTCATCATTAATGCTATAACTTTTTGAAGCTACAATATAAATAGACTGTTTATGAATCGCCCCCACCCCTCCAAATGCAGTTCCAATATTATTGAGACCTGTTGAAATACTTAGAAAATGTTTATTCTCATTCATTAATTTTAATCTAAAACCTACACTTCTATCACCAATGCCTTGTGTTCCTTTATGTCTTATCAGATAAACAAAATTTGTATTTATTTCAATAAAAGGTAAAAATGCAAGAGTTGCTGAATAAACCAATGCATCTTCATTATAATTTCCAAAAGATACATATTTTTTATTTAGATAATTAAAAGAAAAATTCAATGTTCCATCTGAATATAAATTTCCAGTTGGAATAGTAACCAATCCAGAAAAACCGGCTATAGTTTGTGATAAAATATTTGATGTAAAAAAAATTACAAGTAAAAAAATTTTCATACTAATAATCTCAAGCTGATTTTATCTTTATTTTTAGCACACAGATGACACTGATAAGACAAGATTTTCACAGATTTTTTGAAATCAACATTGATTATAAGAACTCACCCTAAATACCTCTCTTAGGAAGAGAGGGAATTTAAGTCTTAGGATCTTTACGTTCTGAATATTTTCTTTAATTTTTTCAATAACATAAAATAATTCATTAAAATGATATATATTTTCCTGTCATTTGGAGGAGACCGCTACTATTTTTTCCCTGTCATTCTGAGGAGTCTCGCCGATAGGCGGACGACGAAGAACCTAATAATATTCTATTCATCTTAGAAGATTACTTCTTATCTGTAAAAATTCTTCATCTATAAATAATTCAAACTATCTTTCATGAAAATTATTTCTCGCTGATTCCGCAGATTTCCTCTGATTTTATCCGCGAACATCTACGATAATCTGCGATTATCTGCGTGAAAACTATCTCCCACTGATTTCACATATTACTTTTAATACAGCCCCCTACATAATAAATTCCTCAACATTATTCGGTGTTATCACTTTGGTCTGATTCACAGAATATGAACTAAGAAAAGTCTTAGAAAATCTGGCTCTTACGGCTGGATTAAATTTAAATTCAAAGGCCGAAAAACTATTGCCATTTTCTTCAATATAATCAATTTCTTGTTGTTGTGTTGTTCTCCAAAAATAGCTTTGAGCTAAACTATTAGAATATGCTAAATATTTAATTCTTTCACTTACACAATAATTTTCCCATAAAGCCCCTACATCATTCCTCAAACTTATGTCATTAAAATTTTTTATTACAGCATTTCTTATTCCGTTATCATAAAAATAAATTTTTTTACCTTTTTTAATTTCATTTCTTACATTACGATTTAATGCAGGCAATCTAAAAACAATAAATGCCTTTTCCAATAAATCTATGTATTTTTCTACTGTAAGCCTGTCTGCTCCTACCAACTGTCCGATTTCCACTGTAGAGACTTCAGAACCTATTTGCAAAGCTATAGCTTTTGTAATCTTCTCCAAAAGTTCAGGACGGGAAACTGTAGGCAATACAAATAAATCACGATAGAGATAACTTCCGCTTAAAAGTTTTAGTAATTCCTGTTCCTCACCAAAAGATGTTACTATTTCAGGGTATGAACCATAAATAAGTCTTCTTTCAAGTTTTCTTTTTTCATCAAAGAGTGATGTATGTTCTACTAATTCTCCAAATGTTAAAGGATAAAGTATAAATTCATAAGCTCTGCCAGTTAATGGCTCTTTAATACTACGAGATAGAAGGAAAGAAGAAGAACCTGTTGCTATTACTTGAACATCTTTAATTCTATCAACAATGATTTTTATAATAATTCCTATTTCAGGTATGCGCTGTGCTTCGTCAATAAAAACAATTTTCGAGTTTCCTATAATTCCTTCAAGTTTAACGACATTAGGTTTAGATAATATATCCCGTACATCAAAATCATCTCCATTCAAATATCTATAATCCTGTTCTTTAATAGCTAAATCAGAAAGTAATGAATTTACAAGAGTGGTTTTTCCTACCTGGCGTGGACCATAAATAATAATAGCTTTATTACGAAATAATTTTTCTTTGATGCTTTTTAGTAATTTCCTTGGAATGAGTTGCTTATCATTTTGCATAAAATATAATATTAAATTATAACATTCATAAATAAATATAATCAAATATTATTCAATTCACAATATTATATATAATGATATTTATTTCCTCATTGATTCTTTCTTTCAATATGCAGATATCTGCGATAAACTATATGAAAAATTATTTCTCGCTGATTTCGCGGATTTACGCAGATATTTTTCTGCAAACATCTGTTTAATCTGCCTCGTCTGTGTTTGTATACCTTTAGTTTTTTAGAACACTGATGACACAGATAAGACAAGATTTTCACAGATTTTATCTTGTGGTTATCTGTTTAATCTGTGTTATCTGTGTGCTATTTAAATAAAATATTTTGTCACTAAGCTAAATAATAAATTTATAATCTTTTCTTCCAATCCCTCCTATTACAACACAAACGAAAAAGCCATTCCTCCACTAAAATCTTTAAAATTCATCAAACCAGCTAAAACTTTTATATGTTTGAACAAAGTTAATCTAACAGCACCATTAAATCTTTCAGCATCATTTTCCACTAATAATTCAAAATTTTTAAAAGCAGTAAATGAAACTCCACCAAATAAACCAATGAATTGATAATCTGCTGCTTTAAATCCTCTGAACCCGTGACCTAAAGTTCCCATTACAAACAATTCATCATTAATGCTATAACTTTTTGAAGCTACAATATAAATAGACTGTTTATGAATCGCCCCTACCCCTCCAAATGCAGTTCCAATATTATTAAGACCTGTTGAAATACTTAGAAAATGTTTATTCTCATTCATTAATTTTAATCTAAAACCTACACTTCTATCACCAATGCCTTGTGTTCCTTTATGTCTTATCAGATAAACAAAATTAGTATTTATTTCAATAAAAGGTAAAAATGCAAGAGTTGCTGAATAAACCAATGCATCTTCATTATAATTTCCAAAAGATACATACTTTTTATTTAGATAATTAAAAGAAAAATTCAATGTTCCATCAGAATATAAATTACCAGTTGGAATAGTAACCAATCCAGAAAAACCGGCTATAGTTTGTGATAAAATATTTGATGTAAAAAAAATTACAAGTAAAAAAATTTTCATACTAATAATCTCAAGCTGATTTTATCTTTATTTTTAGCACACAGATTACACTGATAAGACAAGATTTGCCCAGATTTTAATATGCATTTTTATCACCTTTAACCATTTTCCATATTGTTAATAATATAATTTGTATATCAAGAAGAAAAGACCAGTTTTCTATATACCACAAATCATAATCAATTCTTTTTTGCATTAATTTAATATTACTTTTTGTTTCTCCTCTATAACCATTCACCTGTGCCCAGCCTGTTAAACCAGGCTTTACTAAATGTCTTAGCATGTAATGTTCTACAACATCTTTTGATTCAATATTCAAAGGAATAGGATGCGGTCGTGGTCCTACAACACTCATATCTCCAATTAATACATTGAAAAATTGAGGTAATTCATCAAGATTTGTTTTTCTTAAAAATCTTCCAACTTTAGTTATACGAGAGTCATTTTTCGTAGCCTGTTTATAATTTCCATGTTCATCAACGTCTTTACTATCACACACCATAGAACGAAATTTCAGAATGGTAAATTTTTTATTATCCTTCCCCCATCTTTCTTGTTTGAAAAATACAGGACCTTTTGAAGTAGCTTTTATAATTATTGAAATTATTGGAACCAACCATGACATTACAAAAATAATTACACATAAACTAAATACTATATCAAAAATTCTCTTTACAACACGGCAATGAAATTCATTAATTTTCTCTTCTCTTAAAGAAATGATAGGAATATTGTCAAACATATCTATATTATATTTGCCCGAAACGAATTTAAAATAATCAGGTATTATTCTTACTCTTGTAGTATACCTTTCACATACCTTTATTACCTCTTCAATTCTTTTCATAGCATAATTTGGCAGTGCAATAATTACATTATCTACTTTAAATTCATTTAAAACATTTTCCAGAGCTGATATTGGACCTATATATTCACCATTAAGAGTATTTGGGACTACATCATCAAGGAAACCTAAAACATTGTAACCAAAATGAGGGTTTGATTGAACTTTATTATAGAAACTTAATCCTACTTTACCAGCACCTATAATTAACATACTTCTCAAATTTTTCCCTTTTCTTCTAAAATTATTTAATAGTCTTCTTAATAAAAATTTTTGAAAAATTAAAAGTATTAATACAGTGAAAGAATACAAAAATACGAACTGCCTTGATAGGTAATTATTTTTTAATAAAAATAAAATTATAATGACACTTAAAAGCTGATATAACACATTTTTAATAATTAGAATAAGTTCATAACTAAAATTACGGGAACGAAAATCTTCGTAGAAATTCAAATTTCTGGATGTTATATACCAGATAACAGTTAAAGATATAAAAATATAGAAATCATTGGTGGGAATAGTAATTATGACATCTTTTAATGCATATGAATATGAAATAAAAAACGATGCATATAAAGTAATTAAGTCGAGAAAAATTCTTAAATAATACAAAGAATTTTTACCTAAATGCATAAAGCCCTCGTTCTAACAAATTAATAATTTGCCCTATTATTTTACTTATTAGATAATAAATTATAAAATAATTCAAAATATTTTTTTAAGCAAAAAAGCACCTATTTACAAACTTTTTTCTCATTAATTATTATTTAAGTCAATCTGCATATGTCTACAGCTATCTGTTTGAAAAACATTTCTCCCTAATTTCACAGATTCTATCTCGTGGTCATCTGTTTAATCTGCGTCGTCTGTGTTTATATACCTTTAGTTTTTTAGAACATTGATGAAACTGATAAGACAATATTTTCACAGATTTTATCTATCGGTCATCTGTCTAATCTGTGTGTTATCTGTGTTCTAATATCATTTTTTAAGCTTTCCAAAACTCCACTCTCCAAATCTTCGTCTATTCAAAATACGAAGTTATGAATATAAAAAGAATTTATCGGCGTTCTTTTCCATAGCATGCTGCGAATAGCATATTGCAGAAGTTATTATGTTAAGCTCAGGACTTTTGAAAATTAGTAATTTTGCTGCAAAGGACATCCAATCTATTTAACAATAACTCTTCAGTCATTTCTTCGAAAACATTTGCTATATCGAATAACCTATCAGTTATTTTAACAGCTTCTTGCCATATAATTAAATCTTGGTGCCGAAACTTCGTCTTTTCCCTTATACCTCTATCCTCAATGCCCTATTTTATATATCTGAAGCTTCCTCACCTGCTCCTCAATCCAGGCATACGTCTTTTCCAAACCAACCCTCAGTGTCTGAGAAGGTGCCCAGCCAAGTTTTTCCTTAATAAGTTTGTTATCAGAGTTTCTTCCTCGTACACCAGTAGGACCTTTCACATGTTTTATATCTAATTTAACACCAGCTATATCCATAACAATTTCTGCCAGTTGGTTTATAGATACCATTTCCTCTGAACCAATATTAACTGGTCCGTCAAATGTATCACAATCCATAAATCTTCTTACACCCTCAAGACATTCATCAATATATAAAAATGACCGGGTTTGTTTGCCATCCCCCCAAATTTCTATTTCTTTTTTACCAAATATTTTTGCTTCTGCAACTTTACGACAAATAGCAGCAGGAGCTTTTTCTTTTCCATTATTCCAAGAGCCATAAGGTCCAAATATATTATGAAATCGAGCTACTTTCACATTCATTCCATAATTTCTTTTAAAGGCAAAGTATAATCTTTCACTAAATAATTTTTCCCAACCATATTCACTGTCTGGTGCAGCTGGATAAGCAGAATCCTCTGAACATTTAGGATTATCTGGATCCATTTGATTGAATTCCGGATAAATGCATGCAGAAGAAGAATAAAAGATTTTCTTAATTCCAGCCTTTTGTCCATAATGTAATACATTAAGATTTATGGTAGCAGAGTTATGCATTACATCTGCATCATGTTCTCCAGTAAAAATATAACCCGCACCACCCATATCTGCAGCAAGCTGATATACTTCATCAAACGGGCGATCTATCACAAATTCCACAACTTTAGGGTCTCTTAGGTCCCCAATTACAAAATCATCTACTAAAAGTCCCTGGTATTCATGGTGTTTTAAGTCCACTCCCCGAACCCAATATCCTTCTTTTTTTAATTTATTTGCTAAGTGGCCACCAATAAAACCACCAGAACCACAAACTAAAGCTGTTTTTTGATTCGACATTAGTTTACCTCTTTTAATTTATTATTTGCAATAAACTTACCTTTTATTAGTTCTATCAAATTATACCAAATAAATAATGGCACAATTTCAAAATACCTTCTCCATAGTCTTTTAGGTTCCATTAGCATCCTAAAAAACCATTCCATTCCAATTCTTTGAATCAATTTGGGAGCTTGTCTAATTCTTCCAGTATGAAAATCGAACGCTGCCCCAACTGTACAAATAAAATTAACATTAGTAAATTTTGATAGACGATAGGCAAATATTTCTTGCTTAGGTGTACTTAAGCCTATCCAAACAATATTGGTCCTTAATGAATTAATATTATCTGCCAAATTCTTCATTTCATCATCTGTTAATTCTCTAAAAGGCGGTGAGTATATTCCAACAATATTTTTATTACCAAATTTTTCTTCACATACTTTTTTTAAACTTTCAGCTACCCCCTCTATTCCACCACAAAAAAAATGCTTAATTTCTTTATCTCTAGTTGCAATTATAACTTCTTTAAAAAAGTCAGGTCCATAACATCGTTCCATATTTTTAGCGCCCTTTAAGCGACCTATCCATACACCTGGCATCCCATCGGGTAAGTTTAAATAAAATGAGTTTAATATTTTTTTGAATTTTTCGTCTTTTTGAGCAATTATAATACCATGTGCACCTGTAGCTGAGATACAAAGATTTAGTTTCTTGTCGGAATAACATCCCAAAATTAAGGTTTGTATAGCATCATAAATTCTTGAATCGAAAAGTTTTACTTTCAATACATAAATCATAATCTAATTAATATAAATTAATATATAATACTTTATTAATTTAAGTTATAAAACTATGAAATTCCGACAAATTTATTCCATGCAATATTTTTAATCCGTATATTATCTTATAAATTTATTACTGAAACTAAACCGATCAGTTATAAAGTTTGTTATAGCTCGGTAAAAATGATTTTTATATAATTCTAATTCTGTTTTTGTATTTATTTCAAAAATCAAAATATCAATCAAATAAACGAAGAAAAGATCTATAATGATTTTATTCATTTTTAGAAAGTTAATATTCAAATTTAATTTACTAAGATAATAATTATAAAACTTCATGTTCCTTTTATTAAAAACACACATTATACATTGATGAACACTCTTTTTTTCAATCTGGTATTTTCCCTGAAAAACAAAATGAAATAAATCATATAAAGGCAAACCTTCACGGAAATATTCCCAATCTATTAAATGTAATCTTTTAGAATCTGATTGCATATTATATATTACAAAATCTCCATGAATAGATATTAATGGTAATTCTAAATTCAATAATTTTTCTAAAATAGACTTATAACTTTCTTTAAAATAACTTAATTCTTTGATATCGTTAAGCTTATTGAGTATATCATTTAAATAAATAAATAAATTATCTCGTTTGGTTTTAATTGCTAATTCTACAGCTGCATTTACAATTATTTCATTTAATTCATTCTTTAATTGATTAGTATCATGAAATATATTTTCTTGATACAATACCTTATCATATTCAAAATCAAAAAGTATTGTTTTGCTGGGAAATCTAAATGTATTAAAATTATCTTTAGTAAGTGTATTTAAGGTATTGTATTCATTTTCAATAAATAATACACTTTCTTTTTCGATAGGATATTTTAATATTCCTATATTATTTCCACTATCGTCCATTAAAAGAAAAGTTAATTTTCTGTTTTTACTTCTATCCGTACCGACATAAACGCTTACATAGGAAACTCTATCATCATTTATCGCTTTTCTTGTGGTATCAACTAAATTTTCTAATTCCATTGTACTGTAAACAATATTAGAAGCTATATTTTTGAAAAATGGATAACCTAATGGAAGAGAATTTTTTATTAATCTGTTTTTGAAAGAAGCGGTATTTTGAACTTTGAAACCATTAATAAATAACTTAAAATTCTTTAAAGGAACTATAATACGAGGATTATCTTTATTTGGCAGAACTGAATATTTATCTTTATTAGTATTCTTATCGGAAAAGAATTTTAATTTACTCAACAAAATTTAATTTCCCTTAATTAACTTATAATACATTTCATCTATCACTTTTTATTTTTGAATTTTGAATTTCTAATTTTTCCATTTCCTCACTTTTTCATAAATCTCCATCAAAATCTCATAATTTTTTGCAGGAGTATATTTTTCTTCAAACTCTTTTCGAGCATTTAATCCCATTTCTATCATTTTCTCTGGGTTATTTTTTGCCCATAAAATTTTTTCTACTAAGTCATTAGCATTTCCGGGCTCAAAAAGTAAACCAGTTTTACCATGCTCTATTATTTCTGCCATAGCACCTAAGTTGCTAGCAATGACTGGCTTACCGCAAGCAAATGCTTCTAAAATAATCATTGGCATTGCCTCAAACCAAATCGATGAGAATACTAATGCAGTTGTTTTTTGAACAAACCCTAATAATTCATTTTTTTTTAATTGCCCTAAATATTTAATATTTGGAACAGCAATTATTTTTTCTTTCAAAGGACCATCCCCAGCAACTTTGAATTTAAGATTTGGTAATGTATTTGCGGCTTCAATTAGCACATTAACACCTTTAGTTTCATCAAGTCTTCCCGCAAATAAAAAATAACCCTCATTATTTTCAGAACATCCAGGATCCTCAAATAAAAAATTTGGTTTTATAAAAATTTTATTTTCTGGTAGGCCGCCTTCAATAAATTTTCTCTTAGAAAATTCAGTTAATGCAATGTATGCATCAATTAAATTATTCCATGTTCCCTTTTTTTTATTCCATTCAATTGTTCGTGCAAGAACAAAGGTTTGTAGGCGGGAATTTCTATAGCAACCATGCTTAACTGAATTATATAAACTTTTACCAATACACTCTTCGCATACTTTTCCATTTCTAAATAGGTATGCATTAGTACATATTAATCTGTAATTATGAAGTGTCTGAACAATGGGCACTCCAATTTTTTTACAAGCATAATAAACAGAAGGCGTTATCAAAGCTAAGGTATTATGAACATGACATACATCTGGCCTTTGCTCTTCTATAATTTTTATAACTTCCATGTAAGTAGATTTAGAGTAAACTGAATTGAAGAAAAGTTTTCTTTTATCAAAAAAAGAATAGTTACTAATATCTTTGTTATCTTTAGTATATTGAATTACATCATGTCCAAAAGATGAAAGGAGTTTATACTCATTATTAAAAACAGTATCCTCACCCCCTGAAAGCTGATAATAATTATGAACTTGGAGTATTTTCATTTAAAACATCTTTATAAATTTCTACCATGCGTTTAGCTTTATTTTCCCAATTAAATCGTTTAATAATTTCCTCTCTGATCTTACGGAAATTATAAACAAATTCGTCATAATTTTCATAAAACCATTCAATCTTTTCTTTAAAGGAATGGATAATTTCATCATAGTTTAAATTTGGATTTACTTTAAGAGGATAATCAATTCCATTAAATATTTCTTTTGGTCCGCCAGTGTTCAAAAACAAAACAGGAACACCAGCACTTATAGCCTCTAACAAAAACATTGAACCGGAATCATGAGAAGAAGAATGGATAGCTAAATCATATACATTATATTTTAGCAAAAGTGAATCTCTTGAGATATTTCCATTGAAATGAATTCTGCTTTCAAGGTTATTACTGTAAACGTATTTTTTTAATATTTTTTCTTTGTCACCACTTCCATAAATATCTAGAACTATTTTATCATCATTTAATTTCTCAATTGCCTTAATTATTATATCAACATTTTTCCAATAAATTAGAGAACCTGCATATATTATTTTAAAGCTCTTTAATCCTTTTTCATTTGCTGGTAATTCGTTTAGACCAATAGCCGGTTCCACTATTATTTTATTTTTGATCCCAAAATTTTCTATAAATTTTTTGGTATCTGTGGTTACCGCCACTATTAATTTACTCTCCGAATAAATTCTTTTTATTATAGAAGAGTGTTTATAAAGAGAGTTGTAATGCTTTCTTAGGATTTCCTTCGCTTTATCTGAAAAAGAATATCTTTTGTAAATTGCTTTCGGGCTAACTTCACCCCCGGCACAAAAAGATAATATATATGGCTTATCCAGCTTGTAGAATCTTAAGATTGTAACCGTTGAGCCAAAGGTTATACGTTGGATTACATCATAATCTTTTGTATCTGCTATTTTTTTTATTACAAAATATTCCCATAATAAATAGTAAAACTGCACTCCAAAAGGAAGTATTTTTTTTATTTTAGAAAGGACGGGAATATCAAAGTAAATAAACGAAAGATTATTATATCTTTTTCTATTTAATTCTTTCTCAATAATCTTTTTGTTATTTTTACGAGTAACTACTGTTACATCTACTAATTTTGAAAGATGCACAGACCAATTCCACCCGATACCAGGCTCGGAACCTTTGTTTGGTTCACAAGCATAAGCAAAAAGCAAAGCTTTAATTCTTTTTTCTAACATTTTTAATTATAATTTGTTTTATTTGCTCTGCGGTTTTTAATATCTCTATATCAGATTTTACTAAATAATCATTGTCGTTGCAGAAAAACTCTTTAATTCTCTTCTGTTGCTCTTCAATTTCAATGAGATTAATTTCATTTTTTCTTTCATTTATTATTTGGGCATTCGCAATTAAACAAATGTTGATATCAGGTTTCGGAACAAAAATACCGCAGATTTTAATAAACAATTTTGGTATAATTGTTCTATACCTGATAGGATCAATTAATAGATCAAAATAATATCTATCAAAAATCACTAACCCGTTTTTAGCTATTATTGGTAAAACTTGTGTTAGGTAACCCCAATTATAAACTAATACATAGTATAACAGTTTTAAGAAAGATCTTATGTAATTAGTTTTTAATTGATTATGTGGGTTCTTTACGATAATGTCTTTAGGTTTCGTATAGATAAAATTTGGACGAAAATGAAACAACCTTACTTTATCTGAATAAATACCTTTAAAATAATCCAACATTAATTTAATTTGTGTTGTTTTTCCGCTTCCGTCAACCCCATAAAAAGCAATGAATAATCCCGGGGGTTTAATCAATCTCTTAATTATTCGCTGTAATAAAAGAATAATATGTTTACTTAATTTAATTGGTTTTAAAATATTGCAAATAATTATTCTAGCTCTAATTTGAGTAATTTTTTTTTCAATTTTATCCCAACTTTGTGACGCTATTTTATCACCAAATTTTATTTTATTGTTAAATGTGATTTCGCTAATAATTCTATTATAAAGTTTAAATATTCTATCTTTATAAACATCCTTTATCCTTCCATGATATAATAATCTTGTTAATAATAACTCATACATCTCATAGTAAGGACTAGGAATATAATAATAATTATACTTCACTCTATTTTTCAGAACCTCATTAGCTGGTAAATATTCAAATACCTTCCATTTAATTTCTTCAAAAAAATCAAGATGTATAAATTGATCTGTCTTTAAGTCGTAAAAATATGTAGAAAGACAAGAGAATTGCGCTTCGTATACAAAGACTACTTCTTCGGCTTGTAATTCCTCTATAAGGTTCTTTAATATTTCGTTTGTTGTTCCATTTTTAACTAAAATGTCAATATCATTATTATATTCAGGCAAAATTTCATAGTTTCTTAAAAAACAGTAATCATATTTATTAAGGGTCTCTAAAAGAATTAAAAATACTTCATTTCTTAATTTCATTTACTAACAGCTCTTAAATATTTACGGTAAGGTTTAAGTAAATAAATAATTAAGACATAAAAGTTTACTGTAAACTGATTTACCGGAATATGTGATTTGGTTAATGTGATCATAGTTTTAAGACCCTCTTTGTACCTAATCTTCTTAACTTCTCTGGTATCAAGGCTTTTATTCGCATCATGCCACCTAAAAATTGCCCAAAAATCATTCACATATTTAAGTTTAAAGCCACTATACAATATTCTAGCAAAAAAGTCTTTATCCATAGTAATATGAATATTTTTATCAATTAAAATTCCATTATCAATTATCTTTCTCTTAAAAAAGAAACTAGTTGAGGGAATGAAACAATGGAAAAGTGACAGCCATTTGATTGGTTTATGGGTTATTAATTTTCGTGTGATATTTAAATTTTTATCTCCAAAGTAAATATTGCTATACACTCCATCAACATCTGAATTATTTAATTCATTTATAACTTTATTAAAAGTTTCTTGTAAATAAACATCATCACTATTTAACCACCCAATAATATCTCCGCTTGCCATTTTAAACCCTTTATTCAGTGCATCACTTTGCCCTTCATCGGGTTCACTTATCCATATCAAATGCGGATATTTTTTTAGTATTTCAATCGTTCCATCAGTAGAGCCACCGTCAATTATTATATGCTCAAAATTAGGATAGTTTTGATTTAACACACTTTGAATACAGTCTTCAATATATTTTGCTGAGTTAAAAGATGGAGTTACTATTGATATTTTAGGGTATTGACCATTTTTTAAGTTATTTTCTGTCATAATTTTATCGCATATTCTTTTATTAAAATTGGTATACCTTCATAGAGTTTATATCCAAATGTTCTGCTTTCATTTATTCACATATCCTTTTCTATTTCTAGATGCAATCTTTCTTTCGTAATGGGACATCTTTTAATTTCAATGAATTCAATATTGTGATTTCTTTCATTTAGCTGACCATTCTTTTTTGCGGTATTCAATAAGTCACCAAAAATTCTTGGAAATTTTTCAATAAGATAACCGTGTAATCTTGCAAACCACCTTATATACAAGGATACTTTTTGTAATTTCCAAGTATATCTTCCTGTAGAAATAAACTGAATGTTAATATTAATAAAATTACTGTATTCTAGAAGTTTTTTAATTTGACTTTTAGAAAAACTTTTTTCAATAGTTCCTCTGAATCTATCTCTTATTTCAGAAGCCCATCTTATTGGGTTATACGGATAAGGTTCTAATGAAACAAAATTACCTCCAATTTTAAGAACTCGAAAAACCTCATCTAACACTTTTTTATAATCAACAAAATGATGCAGGGCCTCTATAATTGTTACTTGATCGAACACCTCATTTCAAATGGAGGATCATAAGCATCTAAAACGGTCTAATATGGCATGATTAATTGATCCAATATTGTTATTGCAAAATATTACCTTTAATATATAACTTAAATTCAACAATAATCTAAATTATTATTATTACTATTTATAAACTATTTTCTTTTTTTGTTCAAAATTAATTAAGCCAAACGAAATATAAATCCAACTTACTAAATCTGATTCATAAGCAAACATATATATACAAACCCCAACTAATGAAAGAAAACCTAAATAACTCAATATCTTTGCTGAATCGTATTTTATATTTTTTACATTATAGCTAAACAATTGTATAAATATTGAAATTAAAAAAAGTATAAAAATTATTAAACCAATATAACCCAAATAGTATAAAAGTGTCATATACATATTATGTGTTCCATACTGTATATAACCGAGTTCACTTGTCCAAATTTCAAATCTACCCCCTAATCCTTTTCCAAAATAAGACGCATCTCCAATAATTGTATTCCATACCAATAAACGCCATTTCCCAGTTGGATCATCCTCTAAGTTAGTAAACGCTAATAGTCTTTCATTAAAAAAACTTAAATTACTTTTTATCAATATAAGGTAAATGGTTAATAACAAAATACCTAATTGAAATGAATACTTAATTTTTATTCCTCTTGTAATAAATAACAAAGAAATAATTAAAAAAATCATTGCCCATACACTTCTATGACTAAGGTACAAACTTGAAGTTATAAAAAATGGGAACAAATAATTAAAAATTTTATACTTACTATTAAGATAATTTTTATAAATATATCCCCCTAAAAATCCAAGTGCTATAGATTCATAAAAAAATGCAGATAAAACTCTATTTTCAATGGACAGTGTAAAATCTTTTTTTAATATTAAAGTTAAAGGTACTAAAAGAATCAGTGGCATTAAGTATTTGCTTATTTCTCTTAGCAATATTATTGATTCGAGCTTTTGTACATTAGTAACTATATATAATAAAACTATAATAAAAAAAAATTTACTTCTAAACTCAGCAATTGCCGTATAACCATATTTCATTATACCATATAATGTGGCAAAAACTAAAAACAGCATAAAAAATATATTTATCTTATTTTGCTTTAGTACTCTAAGTTTATCAAAATCATTTAACCAACCTTTTATAATATAAAACACCAATATTATTAAAACCAAATCTGAAAGCCTTACTACTATTGGATTTGATATAATCTCTTTAATTGCAATATCCCAAGCTGATTGCTCCTGAAGAAAAATAAATATACTTAAAATGATTAGGAATTCATTTCTTGATTTTGCCTTTATAAGGAATAAAATTGAGTAAGTAACAAAAACAAAATATACAATCGGGTTTATTTGTTGATACAACATAGAATAATATTGAATTATTAGATAGTTACTAAAAAAATCTTATAAAATTTTTGTATAAATACCTAAAATTATTTTTGCTACATCTTTCCATCTTAATGGTTTATAATCAATGGATTTTGTTATATTATTATTTACAAATTCTTGCAGCTCTTTAATAAATTTCTTATGATTAGGCTGGTGACAATAAAAAACACTATCACCGTAAATTGTCCTTAGATTTGGAAGGTCAATTAGCATTACTCTTTGTTTTAATGCAAGAGCTTCAGCTACAACTAAAGGATAAGCTTCCCACTTGCTAGGAACAATAATTCCTTTACAACCCTTCATATGTTTTATTAATTCACGTTTGTCTTGGATAGGTCCTTCGAAATATGTATATCTGTTATCAATTTCATCAAGAAAAGCTTTTTTATATTTTTCATCAACCAATCTAAAATCACCGATAAATTTTATTTTTGTACCTGCAATTTTTGCACATTTTGCTACTTCAAGTGAATTTTTAATTGGTGTTATAGCACCTATCTGTAAAACTCCGTCAAAAAACAATGGTTTAATTTCGCTACTATTAAAAAAAATATCATCAATTCCATTTGGAACTACATATATTTTATTCTCCTTAACACCCCAGATATTTTCATAATGTTTTTTTTCGAGATTATTTAAAACAATTATCGCATCGAAAACATTATAATTGGGGAATAGAATTTTTATTTTAGGATGATTAAAATTAGAGGCACTTTTTATAAGTATTTTTAAAAAATATTCAGTTATTTTTTTTCTTTTACCAGCGCTTGGGAGCATTGTTGACCAGATTAATTTAACATTTAATTTAGTTTTAATTGATTTTATTATAGTATCAGAAGGCAAAGTCCAAAAATGAACTATGTCATACTTTTTACTTAAATCTTGATTTTCATTGTGCAACCATTCATTTTGAACGCCTAATTCATCTAGTCCTTTTAAGGTCATAAATATTTGTTCTTTATGCCCTCCGTGGGCATAATCCAAAGGATATCCAACATAATGTAATACTCTTAAATTCATATTAAACTTTACTGATATTTAAATAAATATTCATATACTCAGCTATTATTTTATCTACTGAATAATTGTCATTTATAAAATTTTTAGAAATATTTTTAGTATTGTCTATTTTTTCATTAGTGATAATATATTCCATAGTTTTTAAGATATTTTGCTTTTTTTTAACATTAGTTATGAAGCCAAATTCACCTTTTTTAACTAATTCAGTTGCACCATCCGAATTTTCACCAACAATAACTGGCACGCCAAGTGCCATTGCTTCCCCTACTGCCATTGGATGTGCTTCTGTAAACGATGGGTGGATTAAAGCAGTTGCTTTGGATAAATAAAATAATGTTTCTTCTCTACTTAATTTTCCCAAAAGAATTATGTTCTTTTCATACTTGTTTCTCAATATCCATTTTTCTGCTTTGCTGTTTTTTTCAAGACCCGGTCCTATTAATATATAATAATATTCTGGATTTTTCTCTACAAATAATGAGAAGGCTTTAATGGATGTCTTTAAATTCTTTAATCTGTTCCATAATCCAATTGAAATAAAATACTTTTCTGGTGTACCGTTTTTTTCTTTATTTTTAATATAATCTTTATAATCACTCAAATTTATTATATTCGGTATAATCCAGTACTTACAATCTCGACTTAAATAATTTTCAGCATAGTTTTTGACTGAATTTGAAACAAAAGTAATCCACTTTGCTTTTTTATATATATAATATGAAATAAAAAAGAGAGGTAAATAGTATGGGCTTAATGTATATTTTAAGACTTTATAAGGTATATCGTGTGCTGTTATCAAAGCCTTATTTCTGTCATAATTAATTGCTGCTAAAGCATATTCATAAGTCCAATTTGCATGTACCACATCAGCATTAATTTTTCTTAATGTATCAATAATTAGTTTTCTTTCTTTTCTCCATAAATCCCTTAATGAGCCTTTTTTTCTTCTTGGTATCAAATAATAATGAACTTTATTATTATGAAATTCAATTATCTTTTCCAAACCCGGTTGTAATGTTAAGATATGTATCTCTATTCCAGTCTCAATAAGTCCTTTTACCAATTCAAAAACTGCACTCCCTCCCATACCTTGGGGTACATTATTATAATACAAAGCTGGAATATACTTTTTTAAAACCGAAGTAGTAAAAGGACTAAGAAATGCTAATTTCATTTTTTAAGTAATTCTCTTTGCAACTACAACATTATGAAGATTATATAGTTTTTTGGGTAGAAATGAGTGTATTATTTTACCTAATAAATTTAATTTCACTTGCGATCTAGAATAATCCCATCTTCCTATAAACTTTTTAAAGATAAAGAAGAGTCCATCTTTTCCAAATGATGTAAAATGTTCAAGAATTTCTAAATTTGGCAGATTAAAAAATTGTAAAAATGCTTTATGCGAAAAATAATATTCAAAAAACTCTGGTTGTTCTAAGCCACTTATCATTATTGAAGGGAATATATTTAACCTTTTATTTAATAGTTTGTTTTTATATGCATTATATACATTATACTTATTCCCTCCATACTTAATTTTTCTATAAAATTCTTTAAGAAAAACTTTTAGCTTAAGAAATAAAGAATAATGGGGCATTGTACAAATGAGATAACCGCCTTTTTTAAGAATTCTAATTGATTCTTTTATTGCTCTCTATGGTCCTTCTTCAGAATGTTCAAATGTACCCATAGATAGTATTACATCAAAAGTTTGGTCTTCAAAATTAGTAGCTCTGCTATCTCCTACAAATACCTTTATTTCTGGATATGATTTTAAAATTAAATCTACGGTTTCTTCACACCAGTCCAGCCCTGTAATATCATAACCTAATCTATGAAAATAAATTACCCATCTTCCCAATCCACAACCATTTTCAAGTATTTTTGAATTTTTATCAATATATTTCATAAATAATGGATAAATTTCATAATTAGGACAATTATTAATTTCATTTTCTAAGGTTTTAATATTACTTAACCATTGTTGCTCGAATATTTTTTTTGCTATGCTCATATTTTTTACCTTTAAGTCTGATATTAACTCTAAATTAACTTACACATGGTATAAGTTTTTAGTATTTAGAGAAAAGGTATATCTCAAATTTATTAAAATGAAAATGTAAGACAAGATCAATTGAAAATCAAAACTATTTTTTATAAATTGCAGTTATATTTTGTCCTTTTATTTTCCCTGCCAATAAAGGGATAATTACTCTTTGTGCAAGAGGTAAAGTAAGTCTTCTCAAAACTTTTCCAAAAACTTTCATCTTAGCTACTAATGGATCTGTCATTACCTTATAAAAACTACCATAATGCTCTACTTGCAATGGTTCACTTATAATTTTTATTATTTGTAATTTATATAAATTTGATATTGATTTTAAAGAATTTATATCCCATAGGAGCATATGATGAGGCGGCATGTTAAGTATTCCATCATAATCATTACCTATAAAGGAATCATTATTTGGTACACTAATTATAAAAAGTCCGTCTTTTTTTAATAATCTTAGTAAATTTAAAATTGTTTCACTAGGATTATTGATATGCTCAAATACTTGAAATGAACAAACAATATCAAAATTTTCTTTGTGTTGAAAGGAAATATTTTCTAATTCATCGTAAAAAATAATATGTCCTTTTTGTTTAGCTTTTTCAATTGCCGCTAAATTTATCTCTATACCGATGCCTTCAATATTGCTTTGTTTTAATTTATCCAAAAAAAATCCCTCACCACATCCAAATTCTATAACTTTATTACCTTTTTAAATAAATTTTAAAACTTCATTAAACTCATACTTATCTTTCATATAATACCAATCAAATTTTGCTAGCTTACTATAAAATTCTGAATCACCTATCAAATTCAAAGGATGATAATATTTTAAACTACAATTATTACAACGATATTTATATATTTCATTTACATCAAAATATTTATTTACATCTATTTCGAATAATTTTTCATATTTTTCAATAATAAAATTTGCCTTAATAGTACCCAAAAGTGTATGATTACTACTAAAACATAAAGGACATTTATTAACCATTTTAAAATTATCACATATATTATTTAAAATTTAAGATATATTTTTGAATGAAATTAATATCTTTTCTATTTAATAAATAAAAACTAATTAAAAATATTGTAGAAATAATAATTTTAATAATTAATATTTCTTCATCTTTATTAAATGAATATTTCTTAATAAAATAAATAAAAAATATTAAAGCTATTCCTACATAATTTCCTTTGAATATTTCAACCAAATATTTTTTATTATTAATATTTAATATTTTTTTATTAAAATAAAATACTAATATTATTCCTGGGAATGTACAAACTAATAAGCCAAATACTGTTCCAATTACGCCCTTCCAAATTGTAAATAAAGGTACTATTGATAGTGTAAATAATAATGTAATTATTGAAAAAATACTTTGAACTTTAGTTCTACCTAATCCTAATAAATAATTATTTGGTACAATTGTAAGAACTCCTATATATGTCTGCAATGAAAGAACAATTAAAATAATGTATGTTTTATTTGCTAATTCTTCACCTACCCATAATTTCAAAATATCTTTTGAGAAAACAATTAGGGCAAAAAATATAGGAAAAGATATTAATGAAATGGTTTTATTTGTTATCCAATACTTATCTATTAAATTAACTATATCTTTCTTACTATTTAGTTCACTAACTTTTGGTACTAGTGCTGATACCAAATTGCCTAAAAAAGCAGAGGCTGAATTTGTAAATTTTCTAGGCACTGCATAATATGTTACAGCTACTGGACTTAATAGTGTCGAAATAATGAATTGAATTACATACCCATTTACAATATTCAAAATCTTTGACAAGAAAAAATATACTGAAAACGAAAATAGATTTTTAATATATTTCCATTTAATCTTAAAATTTATCAACCACTTAGGATAATAATAAGTAAAAATAGTGAAGTAAATAAAAAAGGAAACTATATTTAAAGCAGTATAAATTGTTATAACAAATAATAATCCTTTACCAGAGTATAAACCCAAAATCGCGATTATATATATTAAAATATTGATTAAAGTATTTACCATGCTTGTAATCTTGTAATTCTGTAATCCTTGAAAAATAGAAGCAAAATTTGATGATAAGAGTGAAAAAAGAAATCCTATAGAAATTATTTTAATAGATAAAAGGCTTTCAGTTCTATATATTAAAGAAATGTTTAATAAATTTACTATATGCTCAGATAAAATAAATATTATAATAGATGAAAAAGCCCCTGTAATAATATTAAATATAAAGGATGAAGCAATTGAATAAAATATAGATTCTATTTCATCTTTTGCATTATATTCCGCTACATATTTTATAATTGCTTGGCCTAAACCCATATCTACAAGACTATAATAACCAACCAATCCAATTATTAAAATATATACACCATATAATTCATTACCCAGTTTATCTAAAAATAGTGGGACAGTTATTATGCCAAGTACAATATTTATTACCCATGAAATAGTGTTATAAAAGGAATTTCTTAAAAATTTCATTTAGAATTATTAAATATTTTTAGTTAGAAAAAATTAATATTTTTTTGGCATTATTACTAATATCCTTTTTCCAGCACCTTCTTAACATCAGCCTTTACCATTAAACTCACCAGTTCTTCAAATTTTGTCTTTGCCCTCCATCCAAGTAAATTTTCAGCTTTAGTTGGATTTCCCATAAGAATATCGACTTCTGTAGGGCGAAAATAAGTAGGGCTTACGGAGATAATTTCAGAATTAAGAATTAAGGAGTAAGAATTAAGAATGGAGGAGATAGAATTAAGAGATTTAGTGGTGTTGGGTTTATTTTTAATATTGAATTTATTATCATTTAATTCAGATAATTGCTCGCTATTCTTTATTAAACTTTCAAGTTTATCTTTGTTGAACGATTTAACTATTCCACGCTCGTATTCTTTTTCTCCCTGCCATTCTAATTCAATACCAACTTCACGAAAAGCTAACTCACAAAATTCACGAACCGAATGGGTCTCACCTGTAGCTAATACAAAATCTTCCGGTTCTTTATATTGTAGCATTCTCCACATTCCTTCGCAATATTCTGGAGCATATCCCCAATCACGCTTTGCATCCAAGTTTCCAAGAACTAATTTATCCTGCAATCCCAATACAATTCTTGCAACTGCTCTGGTAATTTTACGAGTTACAAATGTTTCGCCCCTTCGAGGTGACTCGTGATTGAATAAAATTCCATTAACTGCAAATATGTTGTAAGCTTCTCTATAATTTTTAATTATCCAGTAGGCATATAGTTTTGCAATTGCATAGGGAGATCGAGGGTAAAATGGTGTGTTTTCGTCCTGAGGAACTTCTACAGCCTTTCCATATAATTCACTTGTAGATGCCTGATAAAATTTTGTTTTTCTTTCCAATCCTACTTCTTTAATTGCATCAATAAATCTTAATGTACCAAGCGCATCCACTTGTGCTGTATAATCTGGTATCTCGAATGAAACCTTAACGTGAGATTGGGCTGCTAAGTTATAAATTTCATCAGGTTCAACTTTCTCGAGCAACCTATTTATATTGCTTGAATCAACAACATCTCCATAATGAAGAAATAATTTTTTATTCATTATTTCTGGATTGTTATAAAGATGATCAATTCTTTGAGTATTAAACGAACTGCTCCTTCGAATAACACCATGAACTTCATAACCTTTTTCGAGGAGTATTTCTGTTAAGTAACTACCATCTTGTCCAGTTATGCCGGTAATTAATGCAACTTTTTTTGACATGTATTTATTCCGAATATGTTAAAATTTCAATATAAAGAATTGAGAATTAAGAATTAAGTAGTAAGAATTAAGTAGTTGAGAGAAAATTATAAAGAATTTCTTGATTGATTAATGGTTTTCATATATGAACCTAATAATTTTGAGATTTCTTCTAACAAATCTAAAAACTTTAGATTATCAATGTAACCTAAATCTTTTGAGAGAATTAAATAATATTTGCATTCATGTATTGAACCCTCAGCAATATTATAATAACGTAATTTATCAGCAACTCCATTTTTAACAAATCCTTCCGCAATATTAGCAGGAATTGACACAGCAGCTCTTCTAAATTGAGCGGTCAAACCGTATAATTCAGATTTTGGGTAATTCTTAGTCAATTCATATACATTTAAAACGAACTCGTGGGCTTTTTGCCAAACTATTAAATCAGTAAAAGATTTTGATTGCATAATCCTTCTTAATTCTTTTTAATTCTATATTCTGAATTCTGAATTCTTAATTCTGAATTCTTAATTCTGAATTCTTAATTCTGAATTCTTAATTCTACACCCTTAATTCTCTATCCCCAGCCCCTCCCACAAACCACTCATAAGTTTTCCTTATTCCCTCTTCTAACGAAGTTTTATGTTTCCATCCTAAATTATGTATTCTTGTAACATCCAGTAATTTTCTTGGTGTTCCATCAGGTTTAGTTGTATCGTATACTATTTCACCATCAAAACCAATAATATTTTTTATTAACTCCGCTAATTCGGCAATCGTTAAATCTTCTCCAGTTCCAATATTTAAATGTGTTATTCCCTGGTCGTAAATGTCTTTAGCTTCAATTTTGTTCATTAAAAAGTAAATTGCATCAGCTAAATCATCTACATATAAGAATTCCCGTCTCGGTTTACCGCTACCCCAAACCGTAACTGTATTGTAAACTTCGTTCTTGGTTCTTAGTTCTTCGTTATATTCCTGAACTTCTGAATTCTTAATTCTTAATTCTTCCTTCTTATTTCTTAATTCTTCATTCTTACTTCTTAATTCTTCAATCTTTCCAGCCTTCGCTTCATGAAATTTACGAATTAATGCAGGCAATACATGTGATGTTTCTAAATCAAAATTATCGTTTGGTCCATATAAATTTGTCGGCATTACAGAATAAAAATTGCAGCCATATTGCTTATAATAATTTTCACATAATTTTATTCCAGCAATTTTTGCCATTGCATAAGGTTCATTTGTATACTCTAAGTATCCGGATAATAAATACTCTTCTTTCATTGGTTGGGGTGCAAACTTTGGATATATACATGAACTGCCTAAAAAAATTAACTTTTCAACATTATTAATATAAGATGCATGAATAACATTTGCTTCTATCATTAAATTATCATATATAAACTCTGCTCTGTATGTATTATTAGCAAGAATTCCTCCCACTTTGGCTGCTGCAACTATTACAATCTCTGGCTTTTCAGTTGCAAAAAAATCATTAACAGCTTTTTGATTTCGAAGATCTAATTCTTTTGAGGTTCTCAAAACTAAATTTGTATAACCTTCTTGCTGTAATTTCCGAAGTATTGCAGAACCAACCATTCCAGTGTGACCAGCGAGGTAAAGTTTTTTCATATATGTTTAGTTAATAGTTAGTAGTTAGTAGATTTTTTAAGTTTTGTTCGATTCAAGCTTGTGGATTAGACCGATTAGCATCTTTTTTATTTCACTTAAATGTTCGTTTAATGATATATAAATTTCATCATTAAGATAGTTTATATTTTTTGCAATTAATAATTGTGTTTCAATTTCAACGGATGAACCAAGCGAAACATATAAAAACTGAATTAATTCTTTGTTATGTTTCCGAGCAAATCCTTCTGATATATTTGATGGAACTGATATTGCTGCTCTCCTTAATTGACTGGTTAATCCAAAGTGTTCTTCTTTAGGGAAATTATTAGTGGCTTCATAAGTTTTTGTAACAAGCTCAATACTTTTTTGCCAAACTATTAAGTCTTTGTGATTATTCAAATTCCACTCATTTTTTTATACAACTCAACAATTTTTTCAACTACTAACTACTAACTACTAACTACTAACTATTCACTACTCACTATTCACTACTCACTACTCACTACTCACTATTCCCTACACCCTCCCCCCTCTACCTTCCACCTTCCACAAATCAAATTAATTAAGTAAAAACGACTTCTTTTTCATTAATTATACTATTAAACGTATTTAATATAAATTCTTTTCCGCCTTGAATCTCCAACAATACAGGTTCGTCATCTTTTGTAAAGTGGATAATAATAGGTCCTTCTTCCTCAGCATGTTCAATAGGTTTATCAGAAAATTCAATAATTAAGATGTCAGTTTCTTTATCATATTTAATCTTTTTCATATCTTGACCTCCTGGCTGGATACATTGTAATTATTTTTATTTCTTCTTCGAACTCTTCATAAACAAATCTTAATACATGTTTATCATCTAGCATACCCTGAGCAACTAACCGATTCTTATAGCCACTTTCAATTCTATCTGGTTTTGAAATTATTTTTGTTATTAGATTTTCATCAACAAATACTTGATGGTTACGAAGAATTTGAATTTTATTTAGAGCATGATGCGAAAATATAATCTTTTTCATTTAATATACAGCTACTTTTGAAAATTTACCAGCTGATAGTTACTAGTGAATAGTTAGTAGTGAGTAGTGAGCAGTTAAGTTAATAGTTAGTAGATTTTTTAAGTTTTGTTCGATTCAAGCTTGTGGATAAGACCGATTAGCATCTTTTTTATTTCACTTAAATGTTCGTTTAATGATATATAAATTTCATCATTAAGATAGTTTATATTTTTTGCAATTAATAATTGTGTTTCAATTTCAACGGATGAACCAAGCGAAACATATAAAAACTGAATTAATTCTTTGTTATGTTTCCGAGCAAATCCTTCTGATATATTTGACGGAACTGATATTGCTGCTCTCCTTAATTGACTGGTTAATCCAAAGAGTTCTTCTTTAGGGAAATTATTAGTGGCTTCATAAGTTTTTGTAACAAGCTCAATACTTTTTTGCCAAACTATTAAGTCTTTGTGATTATTCAAATTCCACTCATTAATTTATACAACTCAACAATTTTTCAACTACTCACTACTCACTATTCACTACTAACTACTCACTACTCACTATTCACTACTAACTACTCACTACTCACTGTTCACTATTCACTACCCACCAATTACTCTCCCCTCTCTACTCCCAAAGCATCGTTAAAACACACTTGTAATTATACATCACAAAATTTTGTTCATAGAGATATTTATCACTAACACAATTATAATCTCTTGAAAACCAAGCATAAACAGGAACTACATCCACACATGTTAGCACTTCTTTGCCTAAAAAATATTCATAAGCTCCTGATTTTTCACTGACTTTATAATCCTTAGGTATAAACTTATAAGGGAAATATTCATTAACTGCTGACCATACAACTTTTCCGTCTCGGCTTAAAATTAACGCTATCGGATATTGTCCAATGAAAACATACCTTAATACTGCAGCAGTAAGCGATACATTAAAATACTCAGCTGCTTCTTTCATTAGTTCAAAATTGATTGGCTTATTCCTAATAAAATCTTGATACCAGGGCTTATACATTAATAGTTCAGCTGCAAATTCATTTGCTTCAGCTTCTCGGTTAAATTTTCTTTTCTTACCATAAAATTCCTCGAATCCGCATGTATACTTTTGTCGTAAAAATTTATTATAAAATCTAAAAGATTCACGCTCATTAAAAAAATGTCCCATTTCATGCGCTAATGTAAACCGTCTTTGTCTTTCATCAACTATGCATGAGTTTAGAGTGATAATCCCCATTTCTTCATCAAAAATTATTTTGCCCTCACAGTTGTTTAATGGTTCTTCTTTCAACTTCAAATTTTCTGCATATAATATTTCTATAAGATTTAATTCAGATGGTGAGGTTATACAATATTTATTAATAATACTGTATGCATTTTCTGAAGGTTTCATATTTTATTATTATACAAATCAAATGATAATCTCTGAATACCATTAATTTTTCTTATGACATTATTCCTTTATACAATTTGTCTGAGTTTTCTTAATATATTCACTATAAATACCAATTAACATTAATACTTATAATAATTATTTTTTCCCACTTTCTTTTTTCTTTATGAAATCAAAAAGCTTTTCATCTCCATTATCTTTTTGATTTGCTTCCCCTTTTCTTGCTGCAAGACTATAACTTATATTTTCATTTTCTGAAATTTTATCGGACATTTTGAATTCCTCAAGATTTTTTTCAAACTCCGCCTTTTTTAATTTTCCTTTAATAATTGATTCTCTTGCATTTAGCTTTTGAAGAAACTGCTGTACTTTGGAATCAATTTCTTCAATATTGACCCCCTCCTCAATTAATGCCTGACGGGCTTCTTCTTCTGAAAGAAAATTATTGATAAATAAATATTCTAATAAATCGAAATTCTTATTGATAAGCATTTTATGCCCTTCTTTTTGATGTTTGTAATCTTCTTTTTAACTTTCTAATTATTCTCTTTTTGATGTTCGTTACTTCATTAACTGAAATCCCTAAATCTTCTGCTATTTCTTCTCTTTTCTTGCCTTCTAAATATGCATTCAATACTAACCATTCTTCAAGTTCATTCTCAGGGTCAATTAAATTCAATAATTTTTCTTTTATTTCATTATTTTCTACATAATTTAGTATTTCAGATTCCCGAGGATCATTATTATTTTCATAATTAATATCATCATCGTAAGGGACTATTTTAGAATCATCAACATTGATATAATGAGGGTTTTCTTCTTCAACTAATTTCTTTCTGCATTTAAAATAAGTCAGCATTTCATTCTTTAGATGATAATAGATAGAATTTTTAAATGTATTATAACTTTCAAGATAAACTTTTCTTTTTCCCTCGATAACTAGTTCTAATATATGTAACACAAAATCCTCTGGGCGCTTTTCTCTAAAATATATTCCATTTGTTCCGTTCCAAGTATAGCAATAATAACTTGCATTATTAAAATCGTTTTTGATAAATATATTAATAAATTCATAAATTTTTAATTGCTCTTCTAAACTCAACTAAAACCCTCTTAATGGTTATAATTTTCATATTATTTAAACGACTTAAATACAACAAAATTGCCATAATTTAATTTTGCACACTGATAACACTGATGATATATGATTTTCATAGATTTTATTTTGTGGTCATCTGTCTAATCTGTGTTATCTGTGTTCATTAACCCATTTTTTGCACACTGATGACACTGATAAGACAAGATTTTCACAGATTTTTACTTTTCGTCCTTTGTGCCTTTGCGTTTTTTAATCGCAGGTAAGCTAGTAACACAAAGATTTGCGCTGATTTTATCTGTGAATATGTGCGATAATCTGCATTTATCTGCGTGTAATAATTTTGTCATTCTGTCTGAGTTGACCGCCATTATTTTTTTCCCTGTCATTCTGAGGAGTCCCACCGTTAGGTGGACGACGAAGAATCTAATCCCATTTTTCGCTTTTAAGAGATTCTTCATTTCGCTTCGCTTCATTCAGAATGACGATGTTATTTTTTTCCTGTCAATCTGAGGAATTCGCCATTATTTTCTCCCTGTCATTCTGAGGAGGCTGCCGTAAGGCATTCGACGAAGAATCTCAAAAACAATATTATTATTTAGATTCTTCCTCGCCTTCGGCGACTCAGAATGACAATACCACTTTCCCTGTCGTTCTGAGGAGTCCGCCATTATTCTTTTCCCTTGTCATTCTGAGGAGTCCCACCGTTAGGTGGACGACGAAGAATCTAATCTTTTTATTTAAGAGATTCTTCATTTCGCTTCGCTTCATTCAGAATGACTTTTTATTTTCAATTCAATCATTATAAAAAACTCTCCCTAAATCCCTCTCTTAAAAAGAGAGGGACTTTTAGCTCAAAGTATTTCTCGGGGGATTAGTTATATTAAATTAAAAAACTAAATTATTATACCTTCTTTTTTGTTGAGATACTTCCTCTGCTTGCAACGGACTCAGTATGACTTAATTCTTTTGTTTTTAAGAGATTCTTCCTCGCCTTTGGCGAGTCAGAATGACAATTATACTTTTTTCTGTCATTCTGAGGAGTCCGCCGTTATTCTTTTCCCTTGTCATTCTGAGGAGACCGCTGAAAGCGGGCGACGAAGAATCTGACTCTATTTTTCGTTTTAAGAGATTCTTCATTCCGCTTCGCTTCATTCAGAATGACAGTGTTATTTCTTTTTAAGAGATTCTTCATTCCGCTTCGCTTCATTCAGAATGACAGTGTTATTTCTTTCCTGTCATTCTGAGGAATCCGCCAAAGGTGGATGACGAAGAATCTCAAAAACAATATTATTATTTAGATTCTTCCTCGCCTTCGGCGACTCAGAATGACAATTCTACTTTTTTCTGTCATTCTGAGGAGTCCGCCGTTATTCTTTTCCCTTGTCATTCTGAGGAGTCCCACCGTTAGGTGGACGACGAAGAATCTAATCTTTTTATTTAAGAGATTCTTCATTTCGCTTCGCTTCATTCAGAATGACTTTTTATTTTCAATTCAATCATTATAAAAAACTCTCCCTAAATCCCTCTCTTAAAAAGAGAGGGACTTTTAGCTCAAAGTATTTCTCGGGGGATTAGTTATATTAATTAAAAAACTAAATTATTATACCTTCTTTTTTGTTAAGATACTTCGTCCGCCTGCAGCGGACTCAGTATGACTTGATTCTCTTGTTTTTAAGAGATTCTTCCTCGCCTTCGGCGACTCAGAATGACAATTATACTTTTTTCTGTCATTCTGAGGAGCCCCCCATAATTCTTTTCCCTTGTCATTCTGAGGAATCCCACCGAAAGGTGGACGACGAAGAATCTGACTCTATTTTTCGTTTTTAGAGATTCTTCATTCCGCTTCGTTCCATTCAGAATGACGGTGTAATTTCTTTAAAAATTTAATCTAAAATATTGTTTTTTGTTTTTCTTACACTATATATTATAAAAAAATATTTTTTAACACGGCAATTTTAATATTTCAAATCGTTTAAATATATAGGAAATAAAAACTATTAGATTTTAATATGTTTATTTTAATCTATGTAAATTCTTTGGACAACCGTTTTTCGGTTACTTACATCTTGTTTAATTTAGTTATAATTTAGCATAAACTCGTCTCAAATTCGCTTATCCTTCGATTATTCCATATCGATGAGACGAGTTTAATCGATGATGAAATATACCTTAAAGCCCGCCCACCCCCTGTTTAATCAATGTTTTCGTAAGAATATTAAATAAATAAAATAAACTAAATTTTATAATAAAATAAAATGGAGTGTAAAAATGGCTGAATTAAAAAAACAGCATTTTGGTAACATAAAAGGAACATTTGGTAATGCTGTATTTAGACAGCGCAACGGGAAAAATTATATTGCCCAGAAGCCAGTAAGCTATACTCCTCCAAATACTGATGAATATTTTATGCGTATTTCTAAATTTAAGATGGCAACTAAGATTTCCTCTATAATTTATTCTGATTCGCATTTACGTGAAATCTGGTCTTATTCCTTACCAAAGAATTCAAATATTAATGTGTATAATTATTTGATATCGGTTGTGTATCCTTTTATTAACGGTGATTCGATTAATAATAATCTGAAAATTGTGCCGGATTCAAAAGTAGGAGTAAGGCTAAATTCTGTAAGTGTTGAGCAGGATAAACTGATTATTAATTTACATCCATTAACTGAAGCATCGCTAATTGATACTAATATTGAAAAGAATGCAAGAATTAGTTCCTTAATCTACTTTTCGAATCCGGTTAACGGTGATGTACCTGCTTATGACTTTGTTAACGTATCATCCAACATGTTGAATGTTAATTTAACAGAAGCACTTTCTTTTGAAATAATGTTGTCAACAACTCTACAAACTAAATTTAACTCATATCAGAATAAAAAGATTTTCTCTGCATTGCTTACTTATGATGAGAGAAATATTTTAGTAAATTATTCAAGCACATTTTATTCTGAGTTGAGTTAATGCATTGACGAGGGGTTGTCTAATATTAAAAAGTAATTTTAGACTCCCCTCTTTAATTATTTTTTTATATTGACATTATGTATTTATCAAAAAAGTAATTTTTCAATTTTTAATCTGTGTAAATCTGTTATAATCTGTGTCATCTGTGTTCTATATTAAAAGCTTGTTCTTTGAAAATTCATTAGATTATATCAAGAATACTCATTAGCAGATAAATCTTGCATCTCAATTGATTTTTCAGACAGTTTCTGTCAGAAGAGTGATACAGTTGAGTCATTAATATTTTTAATTAAACTTAGCTGTGTTCTATAATTAATACACATAATTAATTTTCACTCCATTTCATTATTCCAACATTCCTAATATTAATTCACAAGTTTTAAAGAACAATATAAAATAAATTAGTTTAGATATAGCTCCGCCACGTCAGTCACATGGCATAAAATTTATAGAAAAAAAATCGTTAAAACAGTACATATTTTTTAATAATCCATGAAAAATACTATCCCTCAAGCGGATTAAAATATATACCATTTTAACGGTACTATATTCTCAACCCTTAACTTATCAGGAATAAAATGCTGGATTTAATAAGCCCTTACTACTTTTATGCCCTTTTATTTTTTATGCAAATTAACAATTGCTCAAGATAAAATCAATAATACTCTAATCAAAAATTTTTTATAAGCCCTTTCTATTCATCAAATATTTATAAATAAATCATAGTATAGAATTAATTCTGCATTTTTGTATCTAATCATATATTGTTAAAAAATTATTAGTTTTATTAAAAAGAAAATTTCAACCTTATAAAAATCATTTTACATTTTGGTGAATACTCATCCAAATCTTCACCACTGAAATAAATACCAATCAATGAAAAATCTAAATTATCCATCAAGTTGTAACTTAGTGTTGAAAGCATAACTAATGAATTATCATACACATTATGTAGAGAGATTATATCAACCCTGCATAATGGAGTAATATTATAACCAATCTGATAAAATAAATTTAATTTGCCTGCAGAAAGCATTCCGAGTTCTAATGCATCATTTCGAAATAAAGCAGCATTTTCTTTTTTGCCAATATTATTGTAGAGCATTTCTGAATGAAGGTAGAGGGAGTTTACAAAAGTATAATCTATTGATAAAACAACACTTAGCTGAATTCTTTCTTCTTTCGAATAAAGATTAGTTGAAACATTACTTCTTGATGGCGAATTAAGCACCATAATTTCTCCTCTAAATCCGGCATCAAATATATCTCCAGCCCAAGCTGTACCAAGCATTAATCTTTTTTTATGACTTCCAATCATAAAGTAAAAATCATATTGACTAAGATTTGTAGAATACTGCAATGCAAATTTCGTATGACTAATTTTTTTCTCTAATTGAAATGCTAAATCAAACTTTGAGAGCTCAGATGAAAAATATTGAAATCGAACAGCATCTACAGCTTGATGTTCTTCATAATCAAAATCTAATACAGAGAGAGGATTAAAAATATCTGTAATGTTCCAGACCCAGCTTGTTCCCCATGCAATTCTTTGTTTTCCTAAACTCAATCGAACCTTATCAAAATTAAAGTCAGTCCATAGTCTATCAATTTCTAAATAATTAATTGAGTTTCTCTTCCTGAAGATAATTTTATTTAGTTTTATAATCCCATTATCAGAAGAAAAAACTTTTTCATATTCTGGAATTATTTCTGGTGAATCTCCGATTACTATTCTATTTCTTATCCCTAATGACAAATTAAAATTATCTACAGGATACCATTTAAAATTTAATCTGGAATGAAAAGTATTATCTATTAATTTTTTATCAATTCCTTTTACTTCAGATAAACTAAATAAATATTTTGCATATCCTCCAAGTTCATAGTTACTTTGAGCCAGAAGGTTGATATTAAAAATCATTATGAAGCTAATAAATTCAATTCTGAAGAATGTCAGACACAATTTTACCATCTTCAAGTGTTATTACTCTCTTAACTTTTCTTATTACTTTATTATCATGTGTTGCAAATATAAAAGTTATACCAAAATTTTTATTTAGTTCTTCGAGCATATTTAAGAGACTCTCAGCAGATTCGGAATCAAGATTTGCAGTTGGTTCATCGGCAAGTACAAAAGATGGATGCGATGCGATTGCTCGAGCTACTGCAACACGCTGCTGTTGACCTCCAGATAGTTCATATGGCCTTGAATTAATTTTATCTTCGAGTCCTACTGCTTTTAATAATTCAGTTGTTCTTATTTCTCTTTCATGCTTTGGAATTCCCTGAAGCAGCATTACAAATTCTACATTTTCTTTTGCAGTCAGCACAGGTATCAAATTGAATGATTGAAATACAAAACCAATATTATGCAGTCTAAAATTTATTAATTCATCTGTTTTCAAAGTTGATATATCTTTTCCATTAATGACTACTTTTCCACTTGAAGGCAAATCAAGTCCACCTATCATATTTAGCAATGTTGTTTTTCCGGAACCAGATGGACCAACAATAGCCGTAAATTCATTTTTATCAATCTTCAAATTGATATTCTTCAGTGCATGAACAGGAACATTTGTCTCATCATAAATCTTGTTCAAATTAATTAGTTCAATTAAAGGCATAAATGCTCCATCAAAAATTTTTAATTAAAACTCCTTATTGCTTCAGCTGGTTTTAATTTAACAGCTTTTATAGCTGGTGATAAAGCCGCAAATATTGATGTAATCAACATCATTAAAAATAAACTTAGATACATTTCCAGCGGTAGTTCTGGATAAAGAACAGCTGAAATTCCATAAGAAGCAAGTCCTTCTCCAAAAATTGATAAATCAACTCCATTTTTTTGAAGCAGCTGTATCGAAACAAAGCCTAATAAAGTTCCAATTATTCCTCCGGTGAACAAAAGAATTACAGATTCAATAACTATCAAAGAAAATAATCTAATACGTTTCATACCTATTGCAAGTAAAACTCCAAATTCTCGAATTCTTTCGTATACAGACATCATCATTGTATTGGAAATCCCAAATAAGATTGCAAAAAGAATGATTCCCATAAAAATATTAAGTTCGAGATAAAGAAATTCTTGTGTTAAACTGTATTCAGGGGCTAAATCTTTCCAGCTGTCAACTTTTAATTTTGTTAAATGCAACTGCAAAAAATTTTTTGCTTCTTCTATTTCATTAATATCATTTAGTCGAATTGCAATCTCATGAATTAAATCTTTTCTCCCTGTTAAAGAAAAAAGTTCATCTGAGTTAACAAAACAATTTCTTTCATCAAAAATCGAAGATTCAGTCCTGAAAATACCAGTTACTCTGAATGCAGAAGCAACAAGATTTCCATTCACATCCTGAAAAGACAGAACTAATTTTGAACCAACTTTCAGCTTTAATCTTTCAGCTAATTTTCTCCCAATTAATATTTCATTATTTTGATTATGTTTAAGATATCTTCCTGTAATCAATTTATTATGAATCGAAGTTATAAATTTTTCTTTTTCAGGTTGAATTCCAATTATCTTAACTCCACCAGAAGTAACAGTTGAAAGTGCAATTCCATCTATAATTGTTCTTTCAGAAAAATTCTTAATGTAATTTGTATGCGATAATATTTCTCTTACTTTATTTATATCAGAAATGTTTTGATTGATAAGTTTTTCTTCAAGATATTCGGGATTATGAATTTGGATATGAGATAATTCACGATTAATTGCTGATTCAATTGTTGTTTCCCACATTCCAATGAAAATTGAATTAGCAAATATTCCTCCCCAAATTCCAGCAAGAGCGGATAAAATTAAAATTAGACTTCGTTTTTTATTTCGCCAGATATTTTTCCATGCAAGTTGAAAAATCATTGCCGTATTGCTTTTACTGGTTGAAGTTTTTTTATGTAAGTGAGAGGATAAAGAGCACTAAAAAAAGCAATAATTAAAACCACTAAAGTTTGAGCTAAAAAAATTCCTGCATCAGTACTGAAAGGAAGAATTGGTTCAACTCCAAATTTTAAACTCATTTCTGCTAATTCCCCACCGAATTGAATTGGATTTTTATTGAGATAAAAAATTACTGGCACAGCAATTAACAAACCTGTAAATGCTCCAATAAAAGAAATAAAAATAGTCTCGAGAATTGTAATTAAAATCAATATGGATTTTTTCATCCCAATTGAAATCAATATGCCGAATTCTTTTGTTCTTTCTACAGTCATCATCATTATTGTTCCAAAAATTCCAAATGCAATAATCAAATAAAGAATGAAAAGCATAAACATTCCGCTTATACTGTCAATTTCAATTCCCTGAACAAGTTCGGGCATTAATTCATCCCATTTCATAACTTCGTAATCATCTGTCAACTGAGATTTAATGTTTTTATAAACATTGTTTAATTTTTTCGGATTGTTCAACATTATCGAAGCAGATGTAACTTTATTTTCCATTGAAAACAGATTCTGTCCATAGCGAAGAGGAAGATATATTATAGAATTATTCATATCAGGCAAATTGAATTTTATAATACCAACAACCGGGGATAATGCTGATGCTGTCATTCCGTAGATACCCTGACCATAAAGAACAACACTATCGCCAACATTAATATTAAGCATTCTTGCAAGTCCTTCTGATATTAAAATTCCCTCATCATATTCGTTAAGATATTCACCTTTAACTAATTTTTCTTTTAATTTCGTCATTAAATTTTCCCTTGCGGGATCAATACAAATTACATTAGCTACTTTTGTTACTTCTTTTGAAGATACAAGCAAAAAATTTTCCAGTCGCGGCACTGCAATTTCAACATTTTCTATACTTTCAATATTATTAAAAATATTTTTGTCGTATACAAAACTTTTTTCAAGGCTTCTTTCTTCCCAATAACCTTTTGAATGAATTTGAAGATAACCTGTATACATTCTTACTGCACTATCAATCATATAATCATAAGTACCATTTTGCATTGAGCGGGTTATTAAAGCAAGAAATACAGAAAAGAAAATTGATAATGCTGATATAATTGTCCGTCTTTTATTTCGCCAGATATTTCTCCATGCGAGTGTAACAAATAATTTCATTACCGCACTCTTGTCATATTTTGTTGCGAAAAGAAAGACTGATTTATTTCAATATTAAATTCAATTTTCGAATATTCGATAACAGTTTTATTATTAGGTTTATCGAGAGGAATCATTTCCCAGCGAGTTGGCAATGTTCTCCCACCTATATTTTTAATTTCACTTCCTATAAAAATTTTAACTAATCTATTTTCTTCATCATAAAATTCTGATTTTAATTGCATATAAGAATTTTTAGTAATGTAAGAAATCACTTTACTCCAGACAATTCCTGCAGTCGGTTTTGGTATGGATTCAATTTTATAACAGATATAATCATTAATTTTTTCTTCGCCAAGAAGTTTGTGTGTATAATCATTCTCATAAGAAGAGGAACGCACCAAATCATCATTTGTAAAATCAGAACCCATCCATGATTGGTTCATCATTGAAGGTGGAATTTTAATAATCCTTTGAATTGTAGGCAGCCAATTCCAGATTTCATTTTTCCTTTTCAGTGTAACTGTTCCTTTGTCCCTTGCAGGTTCAGTTATATAAATCATTGCATAATCCGGCTCTAAAGCCCAAACTTTCATCCCAAGATTTCTTTGCCATTCAGGTTTTATAATAGTCATTTTCATTTCTGAATAACTGCTCTTAGCATAAAGCAAATCTTGAGCTTTTTTTACAATTTCGACAGCTGATTGTGCATAAAAAGTATCAAGACTTAAAAGAAGATATAGAATTAAAAATGCGGGTTTCATTTTCAAAAATATTTTTTTAATAAATTAAAAAATCTACAGAAATGTATAATCATTTATTTGCGTTTATATATTATAATAATTTATTCTGCAGATTTTTGAAAAAAGCTTATTAACTAAAATTTCACGGTAGTCCCATCAATTTTGAATGAACTTTTTTCTTCTCAATAGTTATATTCAATATAGTAATTATCATCTTATTTATTTTATTGCTTTTTTAATTTTCCTAATCCACCACCAAATGTAGCAACCCACAAATTACCATTTTTATCTACTGCAACTCCAACTACTTCTCTTCCCGGTATTTTTGAATTAATTGTATTATAATATAATGCTCCTTCAGGATTATCATAAAATTTTGTTAAGCCGTTTCTAGTCCCTACCCAGATCATATCATCATTGTCAATATAAATTGTAAGAATTAAATCCGAAGGAACAACATTTAATTTTAATACTTCCCATTGATTCCCATTAAATCTTGTTATACCTCCAGCTGCATTATCCATTAAACTTTGCGAATGAGCAACATAAACATTACCCCTCTTATCACATTTAATCTCCTTGATTATATCTCCTACATTCTTTGATAAATTCATATTACTCATGTTATACACTTTCCAGTTTTGACCATCAAAAACTACTATTCCAAAAACATTTGTACCTATCCAGAGTCGATTGTAAATATCAACTGCAACCGTTGTAATAAAATTACCAGGCATCTTAGAATTTTTTGTGTTATAAATTTCCCAATTTATTCCATCATATTTTACAAGACCATTATCTGTTCCAATCCAAACATTATTTGAATTATCAAAAGTAACAGAAGAAACATAATTACCTGGCAAATAATTTGTGTAATTGACCCAAATTTTTCCATCATAAGTTTGTAAACCTGCAGAAGTTGCTACCCAAAGTTTATTGTTCTTATCAACAGCAAGATAATTTATATTGTCATTTAGCAATTGAGAATTAGTTTTATTAAAAATATTCCAGTTTTTTCCATCAAATCTGCAAAGTCCTTTGTCTCTTGTTCCTATCCATACAACATTGTTTTCATCTACTACAATGTTTGCTAAAAGATTTGAGCTAATTTTAGAATTATTCGTTCTGTAACTTACCCATAAACTTGTATCTTCAAGAGATAAATGAAACATTGATTGAATACTTCCTTTTACTAGTACTGTTCCACTGTCTGACCTGTGAAATTCTTTTGTATATTTTATTTTGTAATAACCAGGGAATAACTTTGTTAAGATGACAGAAGTTGTCAAAAATGTAAGACTATCGTTCAAGTAGATATTTGCACCAGATGGGAATGATGTGCAATAAACTTTCCCATAATGACCTGGGTTCAAATAATAATTCACAAAAATTGATTCTTGTTTAAATGGTGTAAGAAATTTATAAAGTATAGTATCTTTGAATAAATCAAGTTTGAGAGTAATTTTATTTGACCCTTCATCTAGCCATTTCAAAAAAGCAGGTGTTCTAAAACCTGTATTTCTATCATTTAAATAAATTTGTGCATTTGATGGTTTGCTGTCAATAAAAAGAGTTACATTTTTTTTTAATACTTCTTCTGGTTCATTATTAAAAACCTCTCTTTCACAAGAAATTAGTATCATAATTAAAATAAGCAGTAGAAATGATGCTATAATTTTTGTATTCATTCTGTTAATCCTGGAATATATCCAAATGAACGAATATAATCATGCTTAAATCTTAAAACCCAATAACTCTTATTATATACTCCGAAGATTCCATAACCTCCTTCAATATTTGAATAATCTGTTTCATCAAGTTTAACAGAATATGAATCTCTTCCTCGTGCAGTAGAGTTATAATAATAACTTAGGTTTTCATCCAGCGATAAAACTTCTGCAATGCAGCTTAAAATTTGATAATTATTTTTATCGTGGTCCCCTTTTGAAATTAATTCCATTGTCTTATTTATTACATCTAAATTAACTGAGTAAACAAAATCACTTGTAGGCTTTGGATAATTTGGAAGATATTCACCATTAAACAAAACATAATTAAGTGGGATATCTGCAATTCCTCGAACTTTCTTTCCTTTATCATATTTGAAATAATAAATTGCAAGTCTTGTAACAAAAACAGGATTTTGCTGATTACTGCTCCATGATATCTTTATATAATCTTTATTTTTTTCTGGAATTATAGTATCACATTTTTCTTTATTAAACATAATTGCATCTGGAACAATAGAACTCGATTTTAATTTTTTCCCGTTTGGTAAAATAGCTTCAATCTCAACAGTTGAATTTGGCAATGGCCGGAAATTATTTGTGTAATATACTTTGTAGGGAGTTTTATATTTATCTCCTTCTGGTCTTTCAATTAATGAATCTTTAAAAACTGCAACAATATCTTTTCCATTCCATACTCTAATTAATGCCCAATCAATTGAATGGTCGGTTGTATCAGAATATGGGTCAAAATTATTTGAAGTGTAACTTCTGGTTAACATTGCTATTTGAAAAGTAGTATCTGCTCTAATCACACAATTTAAAACATATTTTTCTTTGAACTCTCCATATGGATTGAGATTCTCATCACATGATAATAAAATTAAACAAAGCAATATGAATATTTTTTCTCTCATTATAGCTCTATTTTAATTGAAGCAGTTGGGAGAAATGGCAGCATATTAACACGCTCTCCAGTTTCTCTTTTAAAGTAAAAAATATTTTTTCTGTTATATACATTAATAAGATTTATATCAAGAATTGCGCTTACGAAATTAATTCTAAATTTTTTAGAGAGAGATAAATCCATTCTATGATAATCAGGTAATCTTCCAAGGTTTTGTATTCCAATTATTGTGTAGGGTTGTCTTGCATCTAATTGATACCATGGGATAAAAAGATTATCGAGATATAATTTATCGTAATAACCAAGAATTTGAGTAAAAGGTAATCCAGAGTTATATAACCATGTTAGACTTATCAGCCAGTCTTTGCCAGGATTAAATTCGAAAATAAAACTTGCTGAATGTCGAACATCGTATCTCGGATAATACCATTCCCCATCAATTTCTTTATAAGCATAAGCAAATGTATAAGAAGAGGTAAACTGGAAATAATCGTTCTTATATTTTAATAAAAATTCCAGACCAGATGATTCCCCATTCCCAGATATAAAATCAGGATCATTGAATAAAACTTTTTTATCATTTAATAATGGTAAGTTTTTAATCTTCTTAAAATATCCTTCAGCTGTAAGATTTAAATTGTTTGTAAATGATATATCTATTCCTCCAATATAATGAATTGCTGCAGGAGGAATTAAATAAGATGGCAATATTGTCAATGGTTCATACAAATTTATTACTTCATTTTCATCTGTAATTGTAATAAGTTCTTGTTGATATAGTCCTATCGAACCTTTCAATGCAATAAATGAAAATGGTTTCAGAGTGAAACTAAATCTTGGTTCAAAAGTTTTTAAATTATCATTGCCTGATAGAGAAGAAAGATTAATTCTGGTTCCAGCATCAATTCCAATAAAATTCCATCTTAATAATTTATACTTGCTGTAGAAAACAATATTAGCACCTGATGAATTAAAATTATTTTTTGTTCCTCCAAGATTTTCGGTAATCAGATTAGTTTTAATTTGTTTAACATGAAATCCTACTCCTAATTCATCTTTGCTGTCGAATACATAAGAAAAATCCATTTGAAGAGTTGCATCTTCAATTTTATTTTCACTCTGGTAAACATTACTGAATTTTGGAATTACTTCTCCTTTGAAATTGCTAAAATAGACTCCTAATTCGAAGAACAAAGGACTATCACTAATTTGAAACCACTTAAAACCAAATAAATTATTTGACCATTTAAAGTCTTCAAGAAGAGGATTTTGATTAGTAACTCGATCACCGCTGAAAAATCCATTAAAAGAAAATTTGGCACCGGGTACAAAATCTGAATTTGAGTAATTTGTTTTGAACGAAAAATCATAAAAATCTGCTGGTACATTTTTATCATTCAAAAATTTTTTAAGAATAAAAGTTGAATAACTTTTTCTTCCGGCAAAATAAAAAGAACCATCAGGAATAGGTCCTTCAATCATAAATTTCCCTGAGAGATAACTTGCAGAAGCTTTAGCTGAAAAATTATTTTTATTCCCATCTTTAGTAATTATTTTCATAATTGATGAAAGCCGATTACCAAATTCAGAAGAAAACCCACCTTTAAAAAATTCCACATTGTTAATTATGTCAGGGTCTATTACACTGAAAATTCCAAGAGCATGAAATGGATTATATAAAGTAATGCCATCTATCAAAACTAAATTTTGGTTGCTTGCACCACCTCTTACATAAAAACGAGCTGATATATCTCCGGTAGATTGAACCCCTGGTAAATACTGAAGCGACCTAAACAAATCCGATTCGACTCCTTGAGGCAAAGATTCAATATCACGACTTAATAATCTTTGCAAACTCAAATCTAGCTGGTTTTCTTTATTTATTCTTTCGGCTACTTTTTCTATTGTTTTTAATTCAACACTTGCTGGAACGAGTTTAATATTGTAATGCGTAATTTTATTTTTAGCAAGATTAATTACTATTGATTTGGTTTGAAAACCAACATAAGAAATTATCAGGGTAAAGTTTTTTTCTGCAGGAATTGAAGGAATAATGAAATATCCTCTTGAATCTGTTGAAGTGCCAATTCCAAGTTCTTTGATGAATACATTACCAAATGCCAGGGGTTCTGAATTAGTAGAATCAGTAACAAGTCCTCTTAATATGCCAGTACTTTGTGCATTAATTGAATTTACTATGACAACGCAGTAAAATATAAACAATACTTTTTTAATATTATTCACCTGAAAAAGTAATTATATTTTTTTCTCTAGTAAAAATAATATAAATGAGCAAATAACACATTGAAAATATAACTTTTGTGTTATATCAAGCTAACTATTTTTTATTCGGCATTTATCAATTGTCATTCTGAGTCGCCGAAGGCGAGGAAGAATCTAAATAATAATATTGTTTTTGAGATTCTTCGTCGAATGCCTTACGGCAGCCTCCTCAGAAT
>NZ_JAYKGK010000019.1:0-10458 GCF_036860675.1 Rosettibacter primus | reverse complement strand
CCCTTTTTTAGCTCTTTAAACAGTCCCTTTTATTTTTCTATGTCGGAATTAAGATTCAACCTTGGAAGAGAAAAAATTAAAAATACGGTCATGACTGTATAGTATGAATTCCAGATATTATTGTTATGTAACAGCAGCGACCTGATTATAAGTATTGGGTCAGAAGCTGCAAGTATGAAAAAGTAATAAAACATTTCATGTTTGCGATATCTGTAAGCCTGAAAGTAACATAAAATAATAGACATTATAACAAGTATGCGCATTAGGGTCATAATAAAAATAAAATTCTTATAATTTTGGGTGTAAATTATTAAAGCCTTTATTCGTTTTCAAGCAAGACAAAATTTCTTATAATTTTATTCTTGACTTTTGTTCAAATTGTTGTTTGTATTCTGCAGACAGATTTGAATTGACAAAATCTGCATATGATCTTTTCTCTATCGTCATGAGGAGATAAATTAAATTTCCCTTGTGAAATTAATTCTACATAATTTTTAATATGATTTATTGTGCTGCTTATTAATTCATCAAGATTTTTAATTTCATTGTCATTTCTTTTTGATAGAGAAATTTTTTGTTTTCCAAAATCATCCTTTGAATATTTCAACGAGTAAATAATCATTTCGTTTGCACCAAACTTTTTTCCATATTTTTTTTCAAGAAGATTTTTAGCAGCGTATAAATAAACTGGAAGCTGCAACGATAAACCATTCTTTAGTTCTTTTATAGTTGGTTTATTCCCGCTCAACTTATAATCTACAATATTGAAAGTATCATCTTTTTTTGATAGCTCAATTCTATCAATTTTACCACGGAGTTTTAATCCATCAATTTGAATTGGTTCTGGACTGCTGAGCGTTTTATCTGATTCCTCTTCTTTGAGTGCCCCAAATTGTACCTCAAAAAATTTTGGTTCGTAGTCATCACTTGTTTCAGCTTCATATGTTATGAATTTCCCAAGTATTGAATTATCAAAATTGTTATCAATGCCTGTCAGTTTCTCTTTTTCATAAAAAGTTAAAGGTGCTTTGAAAAATGAATTCAATATTTTTTTCTCTGCAATTTCAAGTATTATTTTTTTTGCTTTTTCAAGAATATTTTTATCACCGCTTTTTATGTCAATTTTTTCTTCAATAATTTTAGTGTAAAATTCATAAAGAATAGAGTGAAGTATTCTTCCTAATTCGATTGCCTCTATGTCTTCAGTAGGTTCTTCGATTATTTTGATTCCGATAATTCTTTCTATGAAAAATTTGAATGGACATTTTGCATAAGTCTCAAGCTGGGATATTGAATATTGTTTTTCAATAAATGAATTTAATTTTTGTTTTATAATTGTTTCTTCAAGATTATTATCACTTAGCAATATTCCATTATAACTAGATTCAGAAAAAATATTTTCTTCGCGTTCTTTTTCTACTTTAATAGAATTTATTAGTTGCGTATCTAAATTAAAGAAATTCAGTATTTCAGTGTTATCATAATTTTTCCCTAAATAAATGTTTAATTCTTCCAGTGAAATTATTTTATTAGAAAGCTCATCCTTTATTTCAGAAATAAGAAATATTTTTTCAAATTCTTTTAGGAATGTTGAAACAACAGTTTCTTTTCCACTTTCAGATAATGGATAACTGAGAAATAATTTTTTATTCCAGCAATTTAAAGCTTGATAGAAAAGATTTCTTTCTTCGGTTTGGTGAACAGCAGCTTGCTTGCGAAATTTGCCCGATGAAAATATTTCGGGCGTATATCTTGTTGGTAAATCACCATCACACAAGCCGCCAATAAATAAGTAATCAAATTGTAACCCCCGAATTTCTTCCAGATTTGTAATCAATACTCCATAATTTGATTTTTCTTTTACATTAAATCTTGCCCAGTTGCACGCAGTTCTTAATTGGTCCATAAAAAAGTGAATTCCATAAAGTTCATCTTTTCCTTTTTCTTCTTCAAGTAAATCGAAAATTTCACTTATTGTTTCGATGAACTTATTGAAACCACGAATATTTTCTTCCTGATTATGACTGATTGAAAGTAATTTGTATGGTAAGAATGATTTATTAATAAAATCCAAAAGATTTTCTTTGAATTGTATTATAGTTTGTTTTTCTTCGAAAGGTGTTAATAATTCTATTATTGATTTTATATCACTTAAAGCTTTTTGATATGATGCAATTTTATCATCTTTCTCTTCATTGTCTTCATCAAAATTAAGTTTAATATTGGCAATAGATTCGTTGATGATATTAATCCAGTTTTCTTTTTTAGATACAATTTTTAATTCGGATGAAACTTTGAAAAGATTAAATAAATCAATATTATTGGTTTTTATATATCCGCTGCTTAATGCTCTAAAAATATTTTGATAATAATATTCGTTTTCTACTATTTCCAGAAAATTTATAATTGCTTTAACAGGATTAGAATTATCAAGCAATATTCTGTCTGTAAGATTAAAAGGAATTCCATTTTTTGTAAATATATCTCGTACTATTGTAGAGTAATTTTGGATTAAATTAAATGCAACACAAATTTTATCTGGGTCAACTTTCTCTTTAATTATAAGATTTTTTATTTGTTTGGAAATAAATTCAACTTCACTTTCTCTGTCATATGCTGAAAATTTATAAACACGGTCTTTATAGTTGTATTTATTTTTTCCCTTATCAAAATTGAATAATTCATTTCTGATAATCTTTCTAAATTTAGGTAAACTAACTTCCGTAGTATCACTTATTATTTTAAAGCCACAATCAAGTAATTGATTGAAACAATTGTCAAGATGAGAAAAGATGTATTTATTTTTTTTGTTGTAATCGAAATTTATAAATAAATCAATTCCTTTTGTTTGCGAGAATCTGTTAATTATTTTTATTTCCGGTCCTGTAAATTCATTAAAACCATTTATCACAATTAATTTTACATCTGGAAAAATCGATGAGAAACACTTTTGCAATTTTTCATCTTCCAATTCCAATAATAGTTTGTAAATATCTCCAATTTCATAAGCATTTATACTAAAACATTTGTTTATATATTTTTCATAAATATCTGAAATGTCCAGTGCTTTCAACTTTTCTGAGCGTTCGAGCTTTTCAGCTTCTTCCCTCAAATGTTTTGGAGTAATGCCATGTCTTTTATATTCAGAAATGATATTTTTAATTCTGTCAAGTGTTCCAAACGGGATTTCATTTTTGTAAACCGAAAAATATCTTGGTTTTATTTCTTCAAAACTTTGTTTGATAAAAATTATTGATGCAGCTTCGCTCAATTGTCTGAATGATTTAATCCTGCTTAATATTTTTGTCGATATAGTTCCAAATGTTTCGATATTCAACTCAATTGCAGCACGATTTGGCATTAAAGAAATAATTTCTTTTTTAAGATTTCGGACTTTACGATTTGTAGGAACAATTATCAGCAGTTCATTTACTCTATTGTTTTTTATTTTTTCATTGATTAAAAAATCTAAATCAACTTTTTTGATATTTAATTTTGTTAATATCATTTTGACAATAAATTTTTATATGATTTTCTTATTTGCTTTGATAAATCAATGTTAAGAAAATTTACAACTTCTATAAATTCTTTTGCTGCAGATTTTTTATTATTTACAACAACCGATTCTAATTCTAAAAACCATCCAAGATTTTTAACATTATCCAGATGAATTCGTGTATTCCCATACATGTAAAGTTTTCTTGATTTTTCCACTACGCATTCTGTTTTAAAAATTTCAGAAAGATATTTTTCGGGATTATTTCCCTTGAGTTCAATTATTTCATAATTGCTCCATCTTTTCCCTTTTTCATCTCTCAAATATTTTATTAAATAAAAATTGTTTTTTTCTTTTCTTAACTTCAATAATCCGTTTTGAAATTTATAATAAGTATCTTTTTGTTTTATTGTGCCTATAAATTTTGCTCCTTTTAATTTCAGCTTTTTTTCGTATCCCTTAGGAGAATTAATTTTAATTTTTAATTCGAGATTCACAGCCATGAAGAACCTTTATATTTTTTGATTGTAAGAAGCTCGTAAATATTATTCTTTATTGATTTTTAATATATAAAATATAATTTTAATAACAAGGTTAGTAGAAGGATAGCAATTATGAAACGATTAACTTTTTTATTAATGATGATTTTTACAATTAATATCGGTGCACAACGAATCGGAGAATTTGCACCAGAAAAACAACCCGAAGTTTTTCCAGAAAACAGCTGGGGTGTCGATTTAATGTTTGGGGAAGGTGGTTTTGGATTAGGGGCTTTTATTCATAAAAATTTCACGCCTGTAATTACTGGATTTGCAGATATATCTTTTTCAGAATCAAAAGATGAGAGAGAAGTTGAATATGTCGATTGGTATGGAAATACATTTGTGTTGGGAAAAGAAAATAGAGTTTTTCTAATACCATTAAACTTTGGTTTGCAGTATAGATTATTTTATAATGTATTAACTGATAATCTTCGTCCATATATCAATGCTGGAATTGGACCTACATTTGTTGTATCAACGCCTTATAATGAAGAATTTTTTTCATCGTTTGGGAAAGCTAAAATGCATTATGCAGTCGGTGGTTATATAGGAATAGGAGCCAACTTTGGAATAAGCAAACGAAATTTAGCTGGTGTTAATGTGAGGTATTATTATGTTCATCTTTTTGATAAAGGTGTTGAAAACATGACGAATAAATTTCGAAAAAATTTAGGACATTTTTATTTGACACTTAATCTTGGTATAATGTATTGAAAGAAGTTAAAAATAAATTCACTGGATTCAGTAAAGAAATTTTTCAATTCTTTAAGGATTTAGAAAAGAATAACAATGTAAAATGGTTTCATCAAAATAAAAATCGTTATCAGAAATATTTGATTGAACCTGCAAAAGAATTTATATCAGAAATGGCTCCTTTCTTAAACAGACTTAATCCATCAATTCGTTCTGAACCAAAGTTTAATGAAACTATTATGCGGCTTAATAAAGACATGAGATTTGCCAGAGGCGAACCTTATAGAACTTTTTTATTAATTCATTTTGGAAGATTTAAATTAGACAGTGAATTTTATCTTTATTTTGATTCAAGCAATTTTGCAATGGGAATATTTATTAACAATAAAAAGGGGAATAACTTATACTTCAATCAGAATCTTTCAAAGTTTAGAAGAGAAATAATAGAGATATGCAGTAAATATAAAATTGATGATAATTATTCACTTTCAGACCTCGAGAATAATTCAGAAATAATCGTAAAAAAATTTAACGCTAAAAAACATCACTCTCTTTTAGAAGATATTGACTTAATACTTCTGGAAAGAAATAAAAAAATAGCGGATAAAGTTTTGTTTTCTGATGAAATAATTTTAGAAACAATTAAAATGATTTCTCAACTTTATCCGCTTTACTGTTTTGCTATTTCACCGCAGCCTGTGGAAGAATTAAAAAAATATGAAGATAACTTCGGTGAAATGGTTAGCTAAAAAATATTGTGTGATTAAATTAATTTTTCCATTTAATTGTGCAGCCAATAGTAAAAGTTTCCGGGACAGAAATTGGCTTATTAGCAAGAAGTTCTTCAATTGCATTTCTTAGATAAGGCGTTTTAACCTTAGATGGTTCCTGCCAGTTGTCATCTATTTTCCCATGAAATACAAGTTTGCGCTCTTTATCGAATAAAAATATTTCAGGTGTATGAGTGGCTCCATAAGCTTTGGCTATTTCCTGAGTTTCATCCCTTAAATAAGGAAAATTAAAATTTTTTTCCTTTGCTCTTTTTATCATTTCTTCAAAAGAATCTTCTGGATAATTTGTTGTATCGTTTGAGTTAATTGCTACAATTTGTAATCTATCTTTATAATCATTTTGTATTTGAATTATTCTATCTTCATAAGCACGGACATATGGACAATGATTACAGCTGAAGATGACAATTAAAGCTTCTTTATCCTTAAAAGAATCTAATGAATATACATTTCCATCAACAGCTGATAGTTTGAAATATGGTGCTGGTGAACCAATTTTTAATGTATCTGTTGCCATAGATTTTCCTTTATTTTTAATTATACTTTAATAATTATAAGTTGCAGATTAAATTTGCATTAAACAGGTATAAAAATCAATTAACAAAATTTTTGAAAAGCATGATTAATTATAAAACAATTTATAATGATTTCGAAAAATATCAGGAAAAGAAAATTTCACTTCCATTAATTAAACATTCTCAAATTAAAAATATTATTGAAGAACTTAAGAGAAAAAATCTTTTTGAAATTGAATTAATTGGTCACTCCATCGAAGGCAGGGAAATTTATTCTTTATCACTCGGCAGAGGGAATATAAAAACACTTGTGTGGAGTCAAATGCATGGCGATGAACCAACTGCAACAGCATCAATATTCGATTTGATAAATTTTTTCTTAGAAAATCATAGTTATAATGATTTTAAAAAGAATATTCTTGAGAACTTAAAAATATATTTTGTGCCAATGCTAAATCCTGATGGAGCGGAATTATTTAAAAGAGAAAATTCATTAAATATCGATTTAAATCGCGATGCGCTAAGAATTGAAGCACATGAATCGAAAATATTGTGGAATCTTGCAGAAAGAATAAAACCCCAATTTGCATTCAATATGCATGATCAGAATAGTTACTATACAGCTGGAAGAAGTTCAAACACAGCAGCAATATCTTTACTTGCACCTCCAACGGATTTCGAAAAAAGTATTACCGAGACACGTAAAAAAAGTATGCAGGTAATCTTAAAGATTTATGAAGTGTTGAGCAATTTTATTCCGCTTAATATTGCCAGATATGATGATGATTTTGAACCAAGAGCTTTTGGTGATAATTTTACAAAAGCTAACATAAGTTCTATCCTAATTGAATCAGGATTTTTGAGAGGAGATACTGAAAAGTGTGAAATTAGAAAACTGAATTTTATTTCTCTTCTTTCTGCATTTGATTCAATAGCAAATGAAGATTACAAAGAAAAAAATGTTGAAGAATATTTTTCTATTCCTGAAAATAATTCTCTTCTTTTTGATTTACTTTTAAGAAATTTATCTATAACAAAAAACAACAAATCTTTTAAAATAGATATTGGAATTATTAGAGAAAGAAAATATGACTCTGATGCAAATCGATTTTATTATGTAGGCAAAATTAAAGAGATAGGGGATTTATCAATTTATTATGGGATTGAAGAATATAATCTGAATGGTTATGATGTGGGAATTCCTCAAATATTTTTGAGTAATAACAGAACAAAACTGAACATAGAGCAGTTAAATTTACTGCATAATGAAGGATATGGTTTTATATTTCAAACTAAACATAATTATGAAAAAGATTATACAAGTTTACCAATTAATATACTTTGTTACAAAAATTATAAACCTCAATTAGCTGTAGATGAATATGCTAATTTATTAATCGCAAAAGAGAAGAATAAAATTTACATTATTATTAATGGATTCTTTCAAGTTCTGAATGATTCAAAAAATAGAATATTAAATGGTCTTGTGATTCATTAAATTTACAACATAGAATATCGACTAAAAGTATAAATGCAGCAGTTAGAAAATAAAATAACTAATGAGAATCTAAAAGAGCTTTATGAGGAATTTGAGAAAGAAGCACTGCCTCATATGAATGCATTATACAATTTTGCTCTTAGATTAACTGGTGATGAGGAAGATGCAGATGACCTTGTTCAGGAAACTTATCTCAAAGCATTTAGATTCTTTGATAAGTTTGAAAAAGGAACAAACTGCAAAGCATGGTTATTTAGAATTATGAAAAATTCTTTTATTAATGATTATAGAAAACAGGTAAAAGAACCGAACAAAGTTGATTATGAAGATGTTCAGAATTTTTATGAAACTATTAAATCAGACGAGGTTGAATATGACCATTATGAAGAAGATGCATTTAGTAATACATTAGATGATGAAGTTTCAAAGGCTATTAGCGAACTACCAGAAGATTTTAGAACAGTGATTATTCTTAGTGATATTGAAGGATTTACTTATGAAGAAATTGCGGATTTTGTTGATATACCAGTAGGGACTGTTCGTTCTCGTTTACACAGAGCCAGAAAAATGCTTTATTCCCAGCTTTATGATTATGCAAAAGACAAAGGTTATATTTCATCAAGAAAGATTAAAAAAATTAGCAATAAAAACTTCGACAATAATTAACAAGGAATTTTATGTTCAATATTAAAAACATTATTGTTCCGACAGATTTTAGTAATTTATCCTACTCCGCATTTGATTATGCGAGAGATTTAGCAGAACAAATAAATGCAAAAATTCACCTTATTTATGTACTTGAAAAAACTCCTCCATTTTTAGCTTTGCGTTCAGTTGATGTTTCTGAAGAAGAAATAATGAAGGATATGGAAGAAGAGGCAAAAAAGCAGTTGAGCGAAGCAGCAAAAAAATTACGCTATGATTCCAATGTTGAAATAATTGAGGTTTGCCGTAAAGGAATTGATTACGAAGAAATTGTTAAATACTCAAAAGAAGTAGAAAAAGCATTAATTGTAATTGCTACTCATGGCAGAACCGGTATTCTACACACACTTTTAGGAAGTGTAGCAGAAAAAGTAATCAGATATGCTAAGTGTCCTGTTTTGGTTATAACACCGGAAGAAGAACAAATTGACAATTAAATTTTAGTTGATTAAGTTTACGGCGCAAAAATTTAAAAACTAAAAAAAGGCAGGTGATAAATAGTGGTAGGAATAACCGTTCAAGAGAACGAGAGTATCGACAAAGCTCTAAAACGCTTTAAGAAAAAATATGAGCGCTCCGGTATTCTTAAGGAATTTAAGAAGAGAACATTTTATGTAAAACCTTCAATTGAAAAAAGAATGGATTTAATTAAAGCTAAGCGGAGAGCTTCTCGAGAACAAGCCTTAAAAGACAAAAAAGCTTGAAACGCATCTCTTATGCCCGTCAATGACGGGTTTTTTTATTTTTTATTTAAGAAATATTTCTTGAAGTGTTCTGTAATCTTTTCGAATGCTTCATCAATAGAATTACAGAAGTCAAATAATTTCATATCTTCTTTGCTAATTGTTCCGTGTTCTACAAGTGCATCAAAATTTATGATTTTACGCCAGTATGCTTCATCATAAATAATAATTTTCATTTTTTTAACAACTTTCTTTGTCTGAACCAGTGTTAGAACTTCCATAAGTTCATCCATAGTTCCAAAGCCACCGGGAAATACAATTAGAGCTTTAGCTAAGTAAACAAACCACAACTTGCGCATGAAAAAATAATGAAATTCAAAAGCAAGTTTGGGGTCTACATATTTATTGACATACTGTTCATATGGAATGCTGATGTTAAATCCAATTGAATGACCGCCTGCAAGGTAAGCTCCTTTGTTTGCTGCCTCCATTATGCCTGGACCACCGCCTGTACAAATAATAAATCTATTACCATTGCCATCAAGTTTCATCGACCATTCAGTTAATTTTCTGGAAAGTTCAACAGCATCTTCATAGTATTTTGACATTTCAAGTAATTTTACTGCTCTGTCAAATTTCTTTTTTGCTGTTGCTCCTTTTCCTTTTTTAGCTTGATTTACAAGTTTTAATGCTTCTTTTCTTGAAATAATTCTTGCTGACCCGAAAAAAACTATCGTATCAACAATTTTGTGTTTTTCAAAACGAGATTTTGGTTCATAGTATTCTGATAAGATTCTAATTGTTCTTGCATCAGCAGAATTAAGGAATTCAATGTTCTTATATGCTTTTACGGGTTTAATTGGTTTTTTCATATTGCATGATTAATTAAGAAGTGACTATGAAATGTAACATTATCATTTTTCATTATTAAATTATGGCTGACTGATAGACAATCAGCCAATTTAAAATTATTTACCTGGTTGTGAAGATTGTTGTGGTAAAACTGGTGTTGCGGGGACTGTTGGTTGTTCATTTCCCTGAATTACACTTTCTCTCTGTTCAACAGTAGTTTTTCCTGGTAAAAAGAACAGATTAATTAAAATTGATAGAACAATTAATGCACCTGCAAGCCACCATGTAGCTTTACTAAGAAAATCGGCTGTTCTTCTTGTGCCAAAAACAGTCCCAAATTGACTTCCGCCAAATGTTCCGGCAAGTCCACCACCTTTACTCGATTGCAACAATACAACTATTATCAATAAAAATGAAATAATAAGTGCAAGTGTAATTAGCAATGTATACATCTTAATCTCCCTTTTAGATGTAGCGAGGGAGGGATTCGAACCCCCGACACGTGGATTATGATTCCACTGCTCTAACCTGCTGAGCTACCTCGCCATAAAAAATTTTGGGTTGTAAATATAAAGACTATGAATCCAAACTTCAAGAAATAGACTTGAACTAATTTTATGTTTTTATTATTCTTAATTCCGACATAGAAAAATAAAAGGGACTGTTTAAAGAGCTAAAAAAGG
>NZ_JAYKGK010000018.1:0-26336 GCF_036860675.1 Rosettibacter primus | reverse complement strand
CAGTATATTACGAACAAATTTGGCGGGCAATTCTACTATAGTTCGATTAACACATGCAAGCGAATGCGAAATTTATTCTAACGAAAGTAGAGTTTCAATTCTACTATAGTTCGATTAACACTTTAATATCATTTGGAAAATCAATTGTGCTTTCCATGTTTCAATTCTACTATAGTTCGATTAACACGCTGTGGGATTGGCAATTTTATATCGCTTGCGCCTCAGTTTCAATTCTACTATAGTTCGATTAACACCGTGAAAGCAAAGAATCCTAGCGGTAGCCTTGAATGTTTCAATTCTACTATAGTTCGATTAACACCAAACCTGTTCGTAAAAGCGGTTTTGGGGTTGAAAGGTTTCAATTCTACTATAGTTCGATTAACACTTTGATGCTTTAATAAGTTTTATCTATAACGTTGGTATGTTTCAATTCTACTATAGTTCGATTAACACGAATTGCAGACGACAAAGAGCATAAATGACTTATTAGGTTTCAATTCTACTATAGTTCGATTAACACAAAAAATGGAGGTGCCAAATAAATCTTATTTAGCATTGTTTCAATTCTACTATAGTTCGATTAACACTTAATACCAGTCGGGGCCAGATTTCTAATTAAGAAGTTTCAATTCTACTATAGTTCGATTAACACATTTAAGCCTCATTTCATCTATAAATTTTATCCTTGTTTCAATTCTACTATAGTTCGATTAACACTCTTTATTCATAATTCCTTTTCGCACCGTTTTGGCGTTTCAATTCTACTATAGTTCGATTAACACCATTGGCAATTGTAGTTGCTTTAGTTTCATATTTTACGTTTCAATTCTACTATAGTTCGATTAATCCGCCAGTGGCGGACGACTTCCTCGCCTATCGGCGAGTCGTCGCACCTTTTGTTTTCGAAGTGAACCCGCTTTTAGCGGGTGAACGAAGACCCGCCTTATCCAGTATATTACGAACAAATTTGGCGGGCAATTCTACTATAGTTCGATTAACACGATGTAATAACTAAACCTGCACTAGCATTGCCAATACGTTTCAATTCTACTATAGTTCGATTAACACTAAAGGGTATATTCTAACCTTCCTATAAATTTCAAGAGTTTCAATTCTACTATAGTTCGATTAACACAGGTTTAACAAAAGAAATTGCAACACGCAACTTTGCCTGTTTCAATTCTACTATAGTTCGATTAACACTTTTTAAGACTTGCTGATTTTAGTGCTGGTACTACGTTTCAATTCTACTATAGTTCGATTAACACGAGAACAAGTAGTAAGTTGGAATGATATAGTAAAATTAGTTTCAATTCTACTATAGTTCGATTAACACCTTCAACTGTTTGAGATAATGTTGTAAGATAAAATCGTTTCAATTCTACTATAGTTCGATTAACACTGCTCTCAAAATGAACGCAAGCAATTTTACTAATTCGGTTTCAATTCTACTATAGTTCGATTAACACATTTGACAATATCATATTTGCCATGTCCTTCATGCGGTTTCAATTCTACTATAGTTCGATTAACACCTTGAAAAAGACGATTTGACACTGGAACAATGGAAAGTTTCAATTCTACTATAGTTCGATTAACACAAAACCTACTACACACATTACAGGTTTATCATTAAGTTTCAATTCTACTATAGTTCGATTAACACCATTCACTTAGTTTTACTTCGCTTGGTGGCTTTAGTGTTTCAATTCTACTATAGTTCGATTAACACAGCATCTGAGTTATTGAATAGAAAATGCTATATCAGTTTCAATTCTACTATAGTTCGATTAACACGGAAATGGATTAAAGAAAATCCACAAAGCAAAACTCCGTTTCAATTCTACTATAGTTCGATTAACACGTATGAAAAATAATATAAAAAAAATTATAATAGAAAAGTTTCAATTCTACTATAGTTCGATTAACACTTTTCTTTTCTTTTCTTTTCTTTGTGTTTTTTTGCGTTTCAATTCTACTATTGTTCGATTAACACTAGACCCACCTTATATTTTAGAAACCAGAAAAGACGGGTTTCAATTCTACTATAGTTCGATTAACACCTTTTTTTTTCTTTTATATAAGCTAAAGCCTCATCAAGTTTCAATTCTACTATAGTTCGATTAACACCCAAAAGATTTAGAATCCAAATATTCCGCTTCATCGTTTCAATTCTACTATAGTTCGATTAACACCCATATTGCCACTTAAGAGCATAGTTCCATCTTTTTTGTTTCAATTCTACTATAGTTCGATTAACACTGTCATTATGTCCCGCGTAATCTTTTGTGTAATTAATGTTTCAATTCTACTATAGTTCGATTAACACGTAAGGTTACATAACCTTTTGAGCCTTCTTCATCACGTTTCAATTCTACTATAGTTCGATTAACACTATATTATTTTTTATCCAAACTAATATCATCGATAAAGTTTCAATTCTACTATAGTTCGATTAACACGCTGCTACTGTGCGAGAAATGAACGAAAAATACAAGTTTCAATTCTACTATAGTTCGATTAACACTTCTACAAAATAACCATTATCAAAATTAAAATTATAGTTTCAATTCTACTATAGTTCGATTAACACCAAGAAGTGAGCCTTTGAGGTTCACTTCTTTTTATAGTTTCAATTCTACTATAGTTCGATTAACACAATTATGAAAAAACTTGATAGCAAAATAATTAAAAGTTTCAATTCTACTATAGTTCGATTAACACATTAGAGGTTGATAAAAATGGGTTTTGGATTTATTAGTTTCAATTCTACTATAGTTCGATTAACACAATATTTATTGTTAATAATGTTTATTAATACTTCAGTTTCAATTCTACTATAGTTCGATTAACACTCTAATACCTTTAATTTGCCGTCCCACCAAGTTTTGTTTCAATTCTACTATAGTTCGATTAACACATGCAATTAAAAATCTATAATCTAAGAACATTTCAATGTTTCAATTCTACTATAGTTCGATTAACACTAAAAATTTATTATTAAATAATAAGGAGTAGTAAAAGTTTCAATTCTACTATAGTTCGATTAACACATTCAATCAGTGAATTTGCTGAAATCTCATATTCAACGTTTCAATTCTACTATAGTTCGATTAACACTATTTATGTTTAATCTATATTTAATTAAATACGCAGTTTCAATTCTACTATAGTTCGATTAACACCTATATTTATGTTTAATCTATATTTAATTAAATACGCAGTTTCAATTCTACTATAGTTCGATTAACACCCCAGATAATTTTATCATGAAACCGCAGTCTTTTTTCGGTTTCAATTCTACTATAGTTCGATTAACACGTTGATGGCTTATTAGTAATATTATCCCAATGAACTGGTTTCAATTCTACTATAGTTCGATTAACACTTCCGTTATCATCTATATAAGTTCCTTTTTTTGATATGTTTCAATTCTACTATAGTTCGATTAACACAATAATTCAGGGAACAGAGGGACAGTCATTGCAAAGGTTTCAATTCTACTATAGTTCGATTAACACACAATCGAAAAATATTTGATTGCATAAGGGAAAATGAGTTTCAATTCTACTATAGTTCGATTAACACTAAGTCCGCTGGCAAAGAGTTAAAGTTAATTTAAATCGTTTCAATTCTACTATAGTTCGATTAACACCCATGAATTATTTCCCATCTTGTTACTTTGAAAAGGTTTCAATTCTACTATAGTTCGATTAACACCTTATAATCTCCGCATAAATTTTTATACTTACCAAGTTTCAATTCTACTATAGTTCGATTAACACTTTCTTCCCGGGTTAAAACCCAATCATCTTGAAAAGTTTCAATTCTACTATAGTTCGATTAACACTCGATACTCCCTGATTCTCTTAAATCTGCTAATTCGTTTCAATTCTACTATAGTTCGATTAACACCAAAGAACGAATTGCAGAATGCAAAAATTACTCTTTGTTTCAATTCTACTATAGTTCGATTAACACATGGCAGAAATGCTTACACGTATGAAATGTTGTTCGTTTCAATTCTACTATAGTTCGATTAACACGCACAATTACCGAAAGCAATTCGACAACATTATTACAGTTTCAATTCTACTATAGTTCGATTAACACAAGGCAATGTAGATATTCAAGTTATACTTGAAAATACGTTTCAATTCTACTATAGTTCGATTAACACTCATATAAAATCTTTTCTGTTTTAATAGAGAAGCCGTTTCAATTCTACTATAGTTCGATTAACACCTACAGGTAGTAGTAACTCAAACTTTGGGTCATCCGCGTTTCAATTCTACTATAGTTCGATTAACACTCAAATCGCCAAAGATGAAAGGCTCATACAAAATTATGTTTCAATTCTACTATAGTTCGATTAACACTTGAACTTAATATACCATTTTGCGTAGAACTTGCGGTGTTTCAATTCTACTATAGTTCGATTAACACAATTATCGGTCTGTTTTTTTCATCAAATCCACCGCGGTTTCAATTCTACTATAGTTCGATTAACACCCCCTGAAAAATGGAGCGAAAACCAGAAAGCTGGTGTTTCAATTCTACTATAGTTCGATTAACACTTACCTAACTTAACAGCAAATGGCTTGCATATAAAGTTTCAATTCTACTATAGTTCGATTAACACAGTTCAAATAAAAAATATAATTCTTGTGAACAAAAACGTTTCAATTCTACTATAGTTCGATTAACACCGAAATACGGGAAAATGACTTTCCCGTTTTCGAATATGTTTCAATTCTACTATAGTTCGATTAACACCAAGACGTGACTGGAAAAAATTTGATTATGATGAAGTTTCAATTCTACTATAGTTCGATTAACACTTGTCCTTGTTGCATTTGCGATTGCATCTGTTGTTGCGTTTCAATTCTACTATAGTTCGATTAACACGCTAAAGAGAAGTGCTGGAGATTTTAATTCATTTGGTTTCAATTCTACTATAGTTCGATTAACACCCCTTGCTTAATGGATATACCATCTCCGGTCCTCGTTGTTTCAATTCTACTATAGTTCGATTAACACTTTTCTAAATATCTTCTGTAAGTAATAGCACTTAAGATGTTTCAATTCTACTATAGTTCGATTAACACTTGTTTCTTCGTAAAGATAAATTTTCTTTAATATATGTTTCAATTCTACTATAGTTCGATTAACACTAATCTAATTGTAGCATCACCAATCTTATTGCCAAGCGTTTCAATTCTACTATAGTTCGATTAACACCAAAAGAACAACTAACAGCAGCAGATGTAGATGAAGAGTTTCAATTCTACTATAGTTCGATTAACACTTAACAAGATTTAATGACTTGCTTGGTGGTTTAATGTTTCAATTCTACTATAGTTCGATTAACACGCAATAACTCTCTTTCTTCTTTGCTCGGCTGATAATCGTTTCAATTCTACTATAGTTCGATTAACACAAACTGAGGACAGAAAATCCAGAAGCTCACAAAACAGTTTCAATTCTACTATAGTTCGATTAACACGTTATAAATAAAGGGTTACAATGATAGTAACAATTGAGTTTCAATTCTACTATAGTTCGATTAACACCTGTATCTCTCGATTCTCTGATTATCCCGTCCGTGTTTCAATTCTACTATAGTTCGATTAACACCTGGTTTGCCTGCAAATACACTCTCGCCGTTAGGTAAGTTTCAATTCTACTATAGTTCGATTAACACCAAATTCAAACACAGCAGTTTTAGTTGTAGTCCCATGTTTCAATTCTACTATAGTTCGATTAACACAAAGAAGAGGGATAAATGTCAAATGGAATTGCAATGTTTCAATTCTACTATAGTTCGATTAACACTTGCAATTGCACGCCAATTTTTATCAATATTACCGGCGTTTCAATTCTACTATAGTTCGATTAACACTCCTTCTCTCAAATCCTCGTAATACCAGCCGAGACAGTTTCAATTCTACTATAGTTCGATTAACACGCAACTGCAATCCAATATTTATCAACATCGCCGGCGTTTCAATTCTACTATAGTTCGATTAACACTTCTTCGATTCTGTTTCTTACTTTTTTGAGTTTATTGTTTCAATTCTACTATAGTTCGATTAACACTTGATAAAAGAAATCCCTTTGAACAAAACTGACCGCAAGTTTCAATTCTACTATAGTTCGATTAACACATTATTTCTTTAGTTAATTGAATATTATATAATTCAGTTTCAATTCTACTATAGTTCGATTAACACTATTCCACTTCACGAATTATTCCAGATGAAAAAGTGTTTCAATTCTACTATAGTTCGATTAACACGCGTTAAATGTTGGTTGTGAATGCGATAGCTATGTGTTTCAATTCTACTATAGTTCGATTAACACATTAAAGATTTATCAAATATTGAAAAAATAATTTATTGTTTCAATTCTACTATAGTTCGATTAACACAAAGAAGTATTTATTACTTCATATACATCATTCCAATGTTTCAATTCTACTATAGTTCGATTAACACTATCTTTAATAATTCTGAGATTCGATATAAACAGAAGTTTCAATTCTACTATAGTTCGATTAACACGCCATTATAATTTACTCCTTTTTTATTATTAAGAAATGTTTCAATTCTACTATAGTTCGATTAACACAATTCCAGAAAAGCCAATAACAACAGAAATAAAATAGTTTCAATTCTACTATAGTTCGATTAACACAGAATGAAAATCAAAGCGGTGAAATTTATTGGTCAGAGTTTCAATTCTACTATAGTTCGATTAACACAGCCCCAAATTAGCTTATTTTATGTCATTTTTCAATATTTTCTCTCATCGTATATCGTCGATATGTAATTATGCCTTTTTGCTGTAGCATCGACGACTTTTTATATAAAACTGTCCAAATCATTTTTCTCTACTCCCAATATCCCTCTTTCATAATAATTCTGCGTTTCAAATATATAATAAATTACACTATCTACCTTTTCATTTATTATATCTTTAACACCCTTCTTTATTTTTTCTAATTCACTTTCTGTTACCTCCCCTTCAAATACAGAATTTTGTACCCAATTTAAATGTTGACGCAAGAACTTTAATAATTTTGTTCCGCGCTTGGGAGCTGCATCATATACTAATATTACATACATCTTTTAATTAGGAATTAGGAATTAGGAATTAAAAATTAGATTTAATATCCATTCGATGATTGTTTCATAGTTTTTATTATTGTTCCAAGTATTTTTAATATTTCATCGCATTCATTAATTAATGATTCAGCAGTTCTGAGCTCTATTAAATTGCTGTCTTTCAATAACTTTAACCAGTAATTTGTTTCCCTAGCTTCTTTGTATGCAATGTTAATTTTCATAAAAAAATCTTTTCTTGATTGACCACCTATAGCTTCTTCAATATTAGCCCCAATCGATGTCCCACTTCGTAATAATTGTTTTGATATTACATATTCTCTTTCATTTTTTAATGATTGAAATAAATCAATAATCTTCAAAGCAAAATTATAACTTTTTTGCTTTATTATATTATCTTCCTTCATTTTTTGTCTCCCTAATTATTAATTCCTCTCCCATATCCCAATTCCAAATTCCTAATCCCAAATTCCTAATCCCAAATTCCTAATTTCTAATTCCTAATTTCTAATTCCTAATTCCTAATTCCTAATTGAATAAATCACCACCATATTTTGAAAGGCTTATATTCTTTTTCTCCCAATAAATGTTTGATGATTTTATAACATTCTAATCTTATTAGATGACGATAACTTACAGATTTTTTTAATTGTCTGTGTTTAATTGTTGTTTTTAATTTTTCATCAAATTCTTTTAAGTATATCTTTCTTCCTTCCTCAGTTAAATAACATTTATTTAGTTCCTTACTAAAATGTTTTTCTTGTAGTTGCTTTTTATTTAGAAGCGAAAATATTATTCTATCAGACAAAAGTGGTTTAAATATCTCTGCTATATCAAGTGCTAAAGAAAATCTTCTTTCGCCAGGTTCGTGTAAAAAACTTATTAATGGATTAAGTTGTGTTTTATATATTTCACTTAAGACTGTAGTGTAAACCAAAGAATTGCCAAATGAAATCAATGCATTAATTGGATTTGAGGGTGGATGTTTTTCCCTCTTATCAAAATTAATTTCCTGGTCTATTATCAGATTCCATGAGAAATAATAATTAGAGCGAATATTACCTTCTATACCCATCAATTCTCCAACATCAGCCGCAGAATCTATTTTTGTAATTAAGTCTTCTGTTTTATTAATGAAAAAAGATAAATCTTTGTCCCGTGTATTATAATACTGCAAATTTTTTCTAATGTTCTCTGCAGCTCCTTCTACAAATTTTTTTGCTAAATCTGTTCTTTTAATATTATCAAGATATGTTTGAACCTGCTCAACTAATAATTTCCCTGATAAATATGGTTCTCTAGGATAAAATGAACCACTGTAATATCCGTAATAATTAAATAAATGTAGTAATATCTCTTTCTGTGCAAGAAAGTTCAAAAACTTTGTATTGAACCGTAATTCACTAAAACAATAAATTGAATCAATATCTTCAACTGGTATAGGTTTGCGTGGAAGTTTTTTAGGCTCTAATTCTTCCGATTCATTTTCGCTTATTGTAACATCATCAACTTGAATTTCTTCTTCTGCAGCTTCTGCTTCTTCGGGTTCTTTGTTTTCTCCCGGTTCAAAGTAAAGAGTATTATCTTTTCGAATTAGTTTGCCGCTGCTAAAGATATAGTAATTGCGTTTCATTTTTTTTTAATTAGAAAGATTATGAATTATAAAACAAATTAAGAAAAATTATAAAAGATTGAAAAATTTTATTGGTCTCAGAAAAAGTAACTTTTTATTATGTCCATTCTGTGTTTTATAGTTGTTTTTCCAAAATATGTAATGAAATTGGCAATTTGAGTTATAAAGTTTATAGCATTTGTGTAATATTTTTTGAATTCTTCATCTGGCATATAATTTATATCTAATGCAACATACAGCATTGCTCTAATTTCACCAGCAGACTCTTTTGAGTATAACAAAACTTTATGAATTCTTTATTATTTAAAGCCTTCAGAAATATTTTTCAATATCGAAACGCTGCTGGCTGAATTTGCTCTTTTAATCCATAATTTATCTTAAACTTATAAGATGCATTTAGATTAAAAAATTTCTTTAACAAAAGCCCTCGCATCCTGTCATACTCTAATCTCTTCAAATGTTTTGACTTTCATAATTCACTCCCCTTCAATTTTATAATAATATTAGACTGATTACAAAAAATTATTCCTGTATATTTTACCTATCTATTTTGATATTAGAAAACTTTTAAAATGTTTTTAATCTATCCAATCTTTCTAAACTTTCTAATTTTATAGACTTTACAATTAATTCACACATAACACAATTCGTAATAGCTACACTGTTTGCAGAATGGTTTATTAATTACCGCAGGTGGAGTTTTTTGTTGAACTATATTTTTAATTTCATTTCTTATATCCACCAATTTTTTTCTATCATCATCAGTTAATTGGACAGAAATTATTTGTCGTAATTTTGGATAATCAATTTCGCCGGTGACTCCTTCTATTCCATTTTTTTCAAGAACATAAATATAAAATTTCACCTGCCAGATGTGAGCTTCTTCCATTTTATCTGATTTTTTTACTTCGTGAATTATTTTTCTTTTGCTGTCATAAAAATCAATAACAATCACATCTTCATCATCTTCAACATGAATTTCATGTTTTTTTCGTTCATATGTTGATTCAGAAATAAATTTACCAAGCGACACAATATCGGAAGTCTGTTCCATATCTATATGATGAAGAAATAACCAGAGTTTTCTATGACAAACAAAGTAATATGAGATTTGAGTGCCGGTCATTTTAATTACCAAATTAGCAAATTAACAGATTAGTCAGATTATTTAGTAACAAATATAATTAAATTGATAAATTGTATGAGTGTGAGAAACCATATGAAATGTACAAGCGCAGATTTGCATAGATAAAAACCTAACTGCTTAGGCTGTTGAAAAATAAATTATTACCATATCGAACGAATAAAAATGTTGTAAAATTTACTTAGGCTGAGGGTCTTCATAACGCTCCTGCCTTCACAGGCAGGTTGCCTCATTCAGTCAGCATTTGGTGAAGACATTTTATGTATTTTGCAACTGCATGTGCCGTCGGGCAAGTTCAGTGTAATCTTTGTAGTCCGTGTTCTATCCTCTTTTATCTAATGCCTATATTTTATATTATTTAGTATAATACAACTTTTTTACTATTTGTAAAATATACTTTACATATAGTAATGCGATTTGTAAATTAGCATTAGCAAATAGTAAGGAGGTGAAAAAATGGTTTATTATAAAGAAAGGCTAATATATTCCGAATTAAAAGAACATCTTTCAAAAAAATACATTACGGTTATAACTGGTTTAAGGCGAACTGGCAAAACTACATTACTCAAAAAACTTCTCGAAGACTTCGAAACCAATAATAAGATTTACATAGATCTTGAGCGAATAGATAATAGAGAACTTTTTTCTGAAAAAAACTATGAAAATATCATCACTGCTTTAAGCGCAAGAGGTATAGACTTTACTAAAAAAACTTTAATAGCTATTGATGAAGTTCAACTGCTCCCCGATATAGTAAGTGTAATAAAATATCTTTATGACAATTATCCAATTAAATTTGTTATTACAGGTTCAAGTACATATTATATTAAAAATTTATTTAGTGAATCTTTAGCCGGCAGAAAAAAAGTTTTTGAGTTATATACTCTAAATTTTAGAGAGTTTTTAACTTTCAGGGATATTGAATATTCTGGCAAACAGAAATGGAAAAAATTTATAATTGCCGAATACGAACGGTTAAAAAAATATTATGATGAATTTATTCGTTTTGGTGGTTTCCCGGAAGTTGTATTATCAAAGAGCATATCTGATAAAAAAGATATTGTAAATGATATTCTCAGTTCTTACTTAAACATTGACATAAAAAATATTGCAGATATAAGAGATCAAAAAAATTTACATAATCTTCTTAAAATGGTTGCAGCAAGAGTATGCACTCGTCTTGATTATTCTAAACTATCATCACTTACAGGCATTTCTAGACCATCAGTTTACAATTATTTAGATTTACTTGAAAATACATTTGTAATCAAACGGGTACCCGTATTTTCAAAAAATCCTGATAGAGAAATTGTAAAAGCTCCAAAAATATTTATTTGTGACAATGGCCTTTTAAATCAGCTTGCAGAAGTAAGCAGCGGAATTCAATTTGAAAATGCTGTTTTTAACCAGTTAAAGTTTTATGGTGATTTACAATATTATTCGTTAAAGACCGGCAAAGAGATAGATTTCATTCTTAACGGGAATACTGCAATAGAAGTAAAAGAAAGAGCAACCGTACAGGATAAGAAACAATTAGAATTACTGGCAAAAGGAATAAATATTTCAAAAAAAATTATTGTTGCCCGATATCCAACCCCAACTTTCCAAGATTTTATATGGGGTGGTGATTTGGGGTAACATTTATATGATTCATTCTAATTAATATACAGTATCAAAATTGTAAGATTCCCAAATTGTCATCTAGGTTAGCAAGATTACACCTAATGCATATTATTGAAACTAAATACAAATATTATAGATGATTTTTTATTTTGAATGTTGAACCTTATTCTCTTTCTTTTTCATTTGAACTATTTACACCTGTTTTGGGGTCATAATCGTAATCGACAAAATAAATTTCTCTACACCAAGATTTAAGTTTTTTCTTTATATTAGAATCAAAATTGCTATTTATATCAGCCCAATTTTCAACACTGTTTCTATATTCACATTTATCATACCACGTATACATAGGAACAGAAACAACGTATTTTGCTAAGATTTCCTTTTTAAATTTTGTATATAATCCTTTCTGTTTTTCTTTTTGTTCAGGAATATTATTAAAGAAATCAATTACACTATTTGCAAATTCATCTTTTTTAATATTTGGGATAACTGAAATAGAAGATATTTCTCTAAACATTCTTTGTGCTTCAGTTTTTCGATCGGACATATAGCCAGCATCAAGAATGTCGAGAGTATCGTAAAATTTTTTCAGATATTTGCCTTCTTTATCGAGTGCTGCATAAAGTTTTGAAACTAATATGAATTTTTCATATTCAGATAGTAATAATGAAATACTTGTTTCCATCTTTAGATCAATTATTAGTTCTTCGTCATTTTCTTCTTTTTTATTCTTCTTGCCTTTTTTTGTTTTTGATTTTTTCCCCTCCACTTTATTATCTACAAAACCAATGAAATTACCTTTCTTATCGTAGTATTTTTTTATTATTTCATTTAATCGTTTTTCATTTGAATTAATAATTTCCTCAGATGATTTAAGTATAGCAATAGTTTTTTCGATCAATTCATTTTCATAAACTTTTTTATACCCTGATTCATAGCCTTCATTAAATACGATGACATAAATGTTTGGTTCTTTCGGCTCTTCTGGGATTGAATCTTTATATCTTCTTAAAACTCTTCCCATTCTCTGAACAAGTGCATCAAGTGGAGCTATTTCTGTAAATAGAACATCTGCATCAATATCGAGAGATGCCTCAACAACTTGAGTAGCAACTAATATTTTAGGAGTTTTTTCGTTTGTTTCATCTTTCGGATTTTTGAATTCTTTCCCAATTAATTCTATTTCTTTTTCCCTTCGATCCTCAAGAGTAAATCTTGAATGAAGCAACCATAAATTACTTTTCAATTCTCCTTTTTTTCCCTTTTGTAACTCATCATAGACATATTGTGCTTGCTTTACTGTGTTAAGAATTACTAATACACGTTTCCCTTGATCAGCTACAGCGATTATTTTTTTAATTATTTCATTGGGTAATTTATAATCAGGTTTATTATCATTAATAGAATTTGAAATGTGGATGAATTGTATCCTGTGTTTTTTAAGTTCTTTGTATTTAGGTTCATTTTCATAACGATTAATTGGCTCTTTCCACTCTTTATCATTAACAAATTTTTCGATTCTTTTTTTTACCTCCTCTTTAATATAACTTGGTAAAGTTGCAGTCATTAATAAAAATTTGCCTCCCATTCTAGTTACTGCTTCAATAAATTTAACAATAATTGCAGATGCTTTGGGATCATAAGCTTGTACTTCGTCAATTACTAGTCGTGCTTTATAAAAAGTTGCGAATATTTTTTCATAGCCGGGTGGTTGTAAAGCATAAGGGAAAAACTGGTCCCCTGTTGAAATAATTACTGGAAATGAAAGTTGTCTCGATAATTCATAAAGTTTCATAGTATTAGCTTCATCCTTCATGCCTATCAAGTATACATCTGCATCTGAATGAATTAAGCCAACTTTTTCTTCACCAAATATTTTCTTAGCCCTATCATAAATTTGATTTACTGCAGACCGCAAAGGAAGTGTATAAAAGAATTTTTCACCATTAGACCAAAGGAAAGAGAACTCGGTTTTCCCTGAACCAGTTGGAGCTATCAAAATTGTGTTATCATTTCCATATTCTCTAACAACGGTATCTTGCCAAAACTGAGATTCATCAAAGTTGTTATTCTTTTCTTTTATATTAGCAATGATATTACTTTTAATAAAGGAGGGTGTAAAACCATCTTCTTCAATTTTATACTCTTCATTTTCAGATTCACAAAAAGATGCAAAGTGATCACTTCTGATTAGAAATCCAGTAAGTAAAATCCACTTTCTTTTTATTTCCTCGTCAATTTCAATTCGTTTAGGCAACCAGTAAAGATTATAAAGTGGAGTAACGTACTCTGCAAATGAAATACCGTTCTTCAATCCTTCCAACATTTCAAAATCAAATGAAATAATCTCATCAGTAAATCCTTCTGATTTAAGATTATTGTACAAAATTTCAAGATTGTTATTAGTTAAAAGCCAATCAGATAATTTTTCAAAATCATTTCCACCAAATCTTATCAAATCTTCAAAGCTTTCTTTCCAATGATGATACGCAACAGCTGATAAAATTAATTTTGCAAAATTTTCTCCAAACCTTTCTTTAAGTTTTGTCTTATTTATCCATAGCGTAGAAAAGAGTGAGTGATAAATATTGTTAGTTACATCAAATGGTTTGTATTTTTTATTGCCAAGTGTTCTTATTTGGAAGTAGGGATTAACTTTACCAATATCATGTAACTCAATAGCTGTTTTGATGCTTTCCTTTAGTTGCTCATCTTCCAACTTGTTTTTCAATTGACAAAATGCACTAAGAACATTGTTGGTATGTTCTCGTAAAGTTATTGGAGGTTCTTTTTCATTCTTATCATACTTGATACTTTTTGCCCATATTTTGTTTTCAATTTCCATTTAGGTCACCTAAAAAGATTGGTAAAATATTTTTTTTATCAGAAATATCAAGCATTAATGTTTCTTCTTTAATCAATCCATCATTTAATTTAGTCCTAACATATTCGAAGTTTCTTTCACCGTGTCTATTAAATGTTGTTTCGTAATTTTTGATTGTAACAAAAGTTGGAAGGTTATATAGAAGCCCTACAAACTTGCCGTTTTCTTTAATCTCCCAATCATTACCATTTTTGATACAAAATTGTTCAGATATCCAAAAGAAATGTTTATAATCAGCATCACGTCTTTGATAAATAATATCAGAATCATTTAAAAATCTTGGTTCTTCTTCGAGTACAATCCAATCTTCAGCACGACCGAGATGAAGAACTTCAAGTCGATTAGCAGGATTAACTAAACTAGATTTAATAATTTTTAAGAATTCTTCGTTTTCATGTGCAAGGTATATAAATAAGTAAACATCATTCAGAATATCAATCCACATTTGAGATTGTCCGCCAAAATGTTCAATGTGTCCATTGAGTTCTCTATTTTGGATATACCCAAATCGGTTTTCATGAGCTTTTTTGCTTAGGTTTCTAAACCAAATCATTTCTGTCGTTTTACTTTGAAATCTTCCAGAAATAGACATTTTTAATTTTCGAATACCATTTGTATATAATCCATCTTTCTGGTCATAAATACCAAGAGCATTACATAGAAATCCTATTACAGTTGAATAAGGAGGCAGTGGATATGTGTGCCTTCGCTGGAATGTAAAAGGAATTCTGTAATGTGCTTGTGGTTGATAGATTTTAAGTCTCAGGATTTTCATTTTTCTCCTCGTGGTTTAATGAATTTTCATCATTAATTAATCCCACTGATTTTAGAAATTCATTCCAATCGCGTGTTACTTTTTCACTATTGATTTCGACAGGAATTCTTTCACAATCTTTAATATAAATTTTTGTATTAATCCAAGAATTTTTCAGGCAGTCATTAATTCCAATCACTTTTATTTGTCCTTCTTCTTTTTTGAGATCAATGAAAGAATGAAAAACTGGAGAAGGAATTTTTACGCCGCTTGCTATGATAAACAATGGAATTATTGTATTAGCTTCACCGCTGGATTGAGCATAAAGGCCGTTTTTGATTGATTTAAGAATTTCAAGAATCCTTTTCTTTTTAATATCATCTTTTAATTTAAACACAACCTTGAAAGGTCCTTTGGAGCTAATTTCTTCTAATACTAAATCTCCATAGCTATTGTTATATTTTTTAGGATAAATTTTCTGTATCTCGGTTTTATTGATTTCAATTTCTTTCACCGCCCCAAGCTCAAGGGTTAAGGTCTCTTCCTTTGCATCATAAAGAGGTTCTCTGCTAATATTAAATGTATAAGTTTTCTCTTCCTCATCATAAGAAAATTCACTCACTTTAAATAATGCTTTTTTCTCCTTCTCATTTTTTTGCTCATCCGCTATTTCTTCTTTTTTCTCGTTTACTAAATATTTCGAATCCCAACTTAATTCTACTTTATCTGTCTTTTTAATATGCTTTTCTTTCATTAGAGCTTTATCAACAGTAACTTCGTAATCTTTTACTATTATTTTTTTATTATCAATTAGATAGTTATCATTCCCTTCATCATCTTTTATTAATAGAACATTTTTTAATATTGCCTTTAACGGCTTAGCTATTTCAATTTTTAATTTTGTATTATCGTTATTCAACATAGGTTCGCTTTTTACTATCCAAGTATCTTCTCCCAGTATTTTACTATCAATTGTAAAACTTATTTTATATAAAGCATTATGTTCTTCTTTACTGTAAGGATTTGGTGTAACATTTAATCCTTGCTCATTTGCTCTTTTAACTAAATCGTGGTTAGCATAAAAAGCTAAGTCTTGTTCATAATTTGAAAGAGAAACAGCCTTTGTTATTCCAATCGGTGATTTTCTGGTCAAAGAATTTTCACCGCTTATAGTATACATATAGCCAAAAGCATCTAATTCTGCACTTGTAAGAATATCTTCTTTGGCAATATCGAATTGAACGACCGTGCCTTGTCCAGTTACAGAGGCTCCTTGCCAATTATGAGCTTTTTGCAAAGTCTCAAATAAATAATGTCTAATTGCAACTTTGCTGATGAATGATTTAATCTCTCCATTCACATTCATTTTTTTAATTGATAGAATATTACCGCCAATTTTTTCATCTCTGTTTAGAGCCGCTCCCTCAAAAATCATTGTTAGTGTAATATTTTTGATTTCGTTGTTACTTGTGTTACTCATTTTTATTTCTCCTTATAAAATTATTTTTCTGATTGTTATTCTTTGCCAATTATACCGCTAAGAAATGAGAAGATGAAAACCTTGAACATTTCATCGGAATAAATTGGTTTGAATGCTTCTACTAGTTCATCAGGAAACTTCATTTTGTTAGCTACAAAAATTCTTAAAATACCATAATAGACATCATCACGTTTACCAGCTCTTGTTTGTTCGAGCAATCTGTAACCCATATTTTCAAAAGAAGTTCCAAGATCTTTTTTCAAATCATTTCCTTTTCTTTTAAGAGTTTCAATTATCTCAGATGAATTTACTCCTGCTACTCTTCTGTATAAATTTTCGAATTTATTTTCTTCGTCCGTTTTATTTCCAGGTCGTTTAAAGTCTGAAGCATATTCAAGTAAATTCTGCAATTCTTTCTGAGCATTTTTCAACTCATAAAAACAACTTTCAAAATCCTCATAATTTGGTTTTTCACTTTCAAGTTGCTGCTTCAATTTTTCAATTGGAATTTCCATTTTTAACTCCTTTTTAATTTTTCTTCTATTAATGAATAAAGCATTAAAATTTTATTTGCTGCTTTAGAAATATTTTTTCTATTAATGTCGCGGGATAATAAATCATTAACTATATTGTTTTCATTTTTACTTCTATCATTATAATTTTTTAATCCAATTCTAATTAACTTGTAACTAATATCAATAAGCTGAGAATAATTTTTATCAAGTATGTTGTTTAGAATTCTAAACTCACCTAAATCAGAAAGAGCTGAAGCTATTTTTCTATCTGAAATTATTTTGATTGTATCATAAGGGAGAGAAAAGAAATCAATCCCTTTTTTACTCTTGATAACTATTTCGATATTCATTCCGGACCATAAACCGATTGTACTTTGTAGCTTTCTAGAATACTCTATTACAGATGTTGCAAGGATTTCTCTTTTATTTCTTGCTTCTTCACTATTTAATGACCCGTATGTTTCTTTGACAATTTTATTCAATTCAAACATCACTTTGAAAGAAGGAACGTTAATGAATATTTCTGAATTGTCAGAGAGTTTAGTTAGAGCAAGATGATGATGGATGAGGATAAAATTACATAAGTGACATACTTTTAAGCTTTGTTTCATGTTCCAGAAACCGTTAGGGAATTCATTCTCTGTTGGTCCAAACTCACTGTTTTGTACCATATTTAATTTTTCAATTCGGTTTAAAAATTTAGCTTTTCCCGGATCAATTTCATTAATCTTATTAATATCACTGTCACTAAGGTATTGAGGATTATAACAAATATGACAACTTCCTGATGATTTTATTTTATCTAATCTTTTTACAAATTCAATAAATGTATTTTTCTGGGTTGATTGAAGAAAGTTTTTATAAAGACGATTTTTCCCAACCAACGAAGATATTTTGCTCTCACTAAAATATCTCTCTTGAACATTTAATTTATTAAAAAAGGGCAATCGGATTATAACTCCACCAGCATCAATTAAAAAATCATTCACGTTGAGTTGTTCAACTTTTTCAATAGAATTTAACAATCCTACTACTCCAGCATTGTATAACCAATTCGAAGGATAAAGTGTTATTGTATTTTCACTCATTTTACCACCTCCATTAAACCTAAGCCTTGGCTTCGATGCACCCCAATTCCATTATCATAAATCATCTGCAAAATTTCTGGTCTGGATTTTATCTTAAATACTCCTGAAACACTTGGCATTTTTTCATACAGATAAATTACTTTCCTGCGCCAGTTGATAACTTCAAATTCGAATTCAAAATCATTTGTAACATTTAAAAATTCTTTCGCACATTCCTGCACAGAAAATTTTAATCCCTCAAGAAATCCTTCTTCATCTGGCAATAAAAATTTGTTTGAATCTCCTTTGTTATTTACTACAAAAGGTGATAGAGTCTTTACTTTTATTTCTTCTTCTTTAATTACTTTGTTCGGATGCAGAAAAATTCGCATTGGCTTGAAGTGTATTGAATTTCCATTATTTTGCCAGGTATGCTCCTTTACTTTCAGAAATCCGTTATAAATTTGTGTTGCAACTCTGTATGAAGAAGTTGAAAAGTTTATCTTCACAAACTTACCAGCTTTAAACTTGTCTCCCTCTAATTCCTGCAATTGTGGGAAAAATGTCCCAAATGTAAAGGGTTTTAATCTGTGGTCATTATAAAAATAAGAAAAAAGTAAAGGGTCTGATACTTCAATTAATTTTTTAATTAAAGAAATAAAACCACGACCATAATTTTTAGGTATTACTTCAGGACTTATTTCATAATCTAATGTTATTCTCACTTTTAACCTCCTTTTAATTCTTTTAATGAGATTTAAATATTTTTTATATAATCATATAAAGCCGCACTTTTACTTTTTTCCAATCTGATTCATCATAATTAATTCTTTCCACTTCGCCAGTAAGTTGTATATTTTGCCTTATTAGTCTTGAAGGAATTGGATTTTCAAAACGAGGCACATAACCTAATTTTCTGCCGTCAGTGGTATAAACTTCTAAGGCTCTGTGGTCGTATGGATTATCGGGTTCATATTTTATTATTACAGAATCATTTTCTTTTAAATTTTTCAATGCAGTTTCACCATCGTAATATGAAAAGCCGGCAATGTAGAATTTAGAAAGAAAGATTTTTTTGTCTTTAACTTTTTGCTGAAATGGAATAAATATTCCCGCTGCCCCTAATATCATTCTTTTAATAAATAATAAACGGTTCATTTATTCACCCGTTTAGTTTTATTAACTAATCATATAAAATTAAAAAGCATATTATCTGTATAAGTAGCAACTTATAAAAATTTCAACAATACACAAATTGAAATGTTATTTATATTTTATCAAAATTTTTCATTCCCAATTAAAATAGAGTTTATTTCAGATTATATTTCAAAATAAAGATAGATAACTTTTTAACTAATTTTGAATCACAATTAAAACTCACTTCCCATTATATTCATCAATTGCCATCATTTCTAATTTCTTTTTCATTTCCCTTGGAAGTGTTACAGTTTCGTAATATTTACCATCTTTCCCTTTTTCATCTGGGGAAGCAATAAATAAACCATTATTTCCATTGACAACTCTGAAACCTTTGATTAAAATTCCATCATCAGTTTCAATGTCAAAGTAGGCTAAAGTTTTACTGTTGGAATTAGAGATTTTGTTCATTCTAATTATTTTCATTTTACCCTCGTTATGTGTTTAATTAAAAAAATTCTCTCATAATTATTCTGATATAAGAAAAAATACATTCAGGAATTAAAATCATTTGTGCAGCCCTCTGTTTCTACTATTAAATCAATTTCATAAGCAATATAAAATTTTTAGAAATTTTTATAAATCAAAAAATTATTGAAATGTAATTATTTGTTAAGAATGGAAATCAGTTATATTAAAAAAAGATTTTCTGCTTCTTTGCATAATAAAGCTAAGAAAGTTAACCCTCAAGATATATAGTAGATTTTTTTTGTTATTTGGGAAATTAATAAGTTCTGGTAAGATTATATTTATCGTTTTATTTTGTAAACGAATGATTTGAAGATGTCTCTTTTGATAAAAATATTGTTCTTACGCAAACAAAGAATGTTTTCTTTGATAATTTTTAATCAATTAATTTTTTGTTCTTTATCTGGATTAATAAAGCCAAATTGAGGAGATGGTTGTAAATCAATATTAATCTCGCCAAAGCGGGCTTCATACTTTTCAATATTATCTTTCAAAGCTCTCATTAACATTTTTGCATGCTGAGGTGTAGTGATAATTCTTGCTAATACTTTTGCTTTCGGAACCCCGGGCACAACTCGCGTAAAGTCAATTATAAATTCTGCAGGTGAATGAGTAATAATTGCTAAGTTAGAATAAATTCCTTCAGCTTCCTTTTCACCAAGTTCAATATTAATTTGCTGTGGTTTTATTTCATCGTGTTCCATTTTCCCCTCGCTGTTCTGAAATTATATTTTCATTGAATTAGATACAAAAATGCCCGCATTTGAGTTAATGCGGGCATTGTAGAAATTATTTTCTATACTGGTCTGCTTTGTTGAATGCTTCTTCAGATTTTTCTTTCATACCAAGATTTGCGTAAACTTTACCAAGAAGTTCCCAGATTGTAGGTTCCTGAGGATTATCAGCTAAATATTTTTCGAGATAAGGAATTGCAGCATTAAATTTTTCTTTATATGCATCAGAAACCTCTCCTTTTTCTTCCATTTCTTCTCTCATTTTTGCACCCCAGCGAATGTAGGTAACAGCAAGATTATAAACAGCATTTGTATAATCGGGGTCAAGTTCAATTGCTGCTTTAAATTGTTTTTCTGCTTCTGCATAATTATCTGCATTTAACAAAAGAACACCGTAATTGTATCTGTAGAACTTATTATTTGGTTCTTTTTCAACTCCAGTTTTGAATGCACTCATAGCCACATCTAATTTATTAGCAGCTATATATGCATTGGATATTCTTAATAATATTTCTCCATCATCAGGGTATTTGGTTCTTCCTTTTTCAAGAATTTCAATTGCCTTATCGAAATTTTCGAATGCCTGAACACTATCTATAGGATTTTTTGAAACTTTGTAGTTATCCATTAATTGATTTCCTTTCTCAGTATAGATTTGTCCAAGCATTGCAAAAGCTTCTGGTGCAGTTCCAATGTTTACCAGTTTTTCAAGAGGAGGTATTGCATCATCAATTCTATTGAGATTAAGATAGGTATAAACCAAATTAATATATCCTCCAGCAGAATCTGGTTCACACATAATTGAGTAATTAAAACTTTCAGCAGCTTTTTCGAAGAAAAGTTTCATTGAATCCTGGTCTGTTGTTTTAGTTGCTTTGTTGAAAAAGCTTACACCTTTATTAAAGCCTGTTGCCCAATAATATTTTTTTGAATCATTAATTGCTTGCTCGAATTTTTTACTTATAGACAATGACTTATCAAAAGCTTCGAGCATTTTTGGAATATCTCCCTCTTCACCATAGAGATAACCCAACAAATACCAGCCTTCGTCGCTGTTTGGATTTTTTTGAACTTCTTTCAATAAAGTTTCTTTAGCTTTATCGTATTGCTTTTGGTTGATATAAAGTTTTGCTCCTGTTAATTCAGCGGATGCACATTGGAATGCGGTAATTCCTAATACCATCCCTAAAATACTTAAATAAATAAATACTTGTTTCATTGATTCTCCTAAATAAAAAATATGTAAAAATATGTATCGAAAAATAACCAATTTCAAATTCGCAAGTCAAGGTTAATAATAAAAAACCCTGGGATAAATTCCAGGGTTAAAATATTTTTATAATAAAATATCTACCTAAACTTCCATTATTTCCTTTTCTTTATGCTTAATTAATTCATCAATTTTTGCAATATGTTCATCAGTAACTTTCTGAACTTCCTTTTCTGCTTCTTTGAGTTCATCTTCTGTCAATTCTTTATTTTTTTCCATTTTTTTAAGACGGTCATTTGCATCTCTTCTAACATTTCTTAGTGCTATTTTTGCGTCCTCTCCAAATTTTTTCACAAGTTTAACTAATTCTTTCCTTCGTTCTTCTGTTAATGGAGGTATTGGGATTTTAATATTTGTTCCATCACTTACTGGATTTAAACCAAGTTCTGATGCAAGAATTGCCTTTTCAATAACACTCACCATACTTTTATCCCATGGTGTAATTGAGAGAGTGTGCACATCGAGAACTGAAACATTACCTACTTGATTTAAGGGGGTCATTGTTCCATAATAGTCTACTTTGATACCATCTAATAATGCAGTTGTAGCTTTCCCGGTTCTTATTTTTGCAATTTCATTTCTAAAAGCTTCTATTGTTTTGTCCATTTTTTGTTTGGCATCTTTAATAACTTGATTGTTCATCATGGCTGCCTCGCTATTTGGAATTAATTAGATTTTTGATGAAAAATTTCCTACAGATGTTCCAACATTTTCACCTGTAACTACTTTTAATAAATTATCGGGCACATCCATATTAAAAACAACAATTGGCAAATTATTTTCCTGACACATACTAATTGCAGTTAAATCCATAACTCTTAGATTCATCTTAAGAACATCAAGATAAGAAATTTGTTCGAACATATTTGCATTTGGATTTTTTTCAGGGTCTGAATCAAAAACTCCATTGACTCTTGTTCCTTTAAAAATTGCATCTGCTTCAATTTCAACGGCTCTTAATGTTGCTGCAGTATCTGTACTGAAATATGGATGACCAGTTCCTGCTCCAAAAATAACAACTCTGCCTTTTTCCAGATGTCGAATAGCTCTTCTTCTAATGTAAGGTTCAGCAACCTCTTCCATTTTAATTGCAGTCATTAACCTTGTAAATATTCCTTTATTTTCGAGTGCATTTTGCAAAGCCAGTGAATTAATAATTGTAGCAAGCATTCCCATCTGGTCGCCAGTTACTCTATCTATTCCTTGAGATGCAGCATTTAATCCTCTGTAAATATTCCCCCCGCCAATAACAATTCCAATTTGAACACCAAGGTCGTGAACTTTTTTTATTTCATCCGAAAAATAATTAAGAACTTTCGGGTCAATGCCAAAAGATTGGTCTCCCATCAAAGATTCGCCGCTAAGTTTAAGAAGTATTCTCTTGTATTTAAGATTAGGCTGCATAAGATGCTCTTTACTAAGAATTATTGCAAGTCAATATAAAAAAAAAGGTCTTATTAAGAAATAAGACCTTTTAGAATTACTTCTTTTCGTCGCTTAAATGGAAGCGTTTGAATCTTGCCAGTTTTACCTGTGAATTATTTTTCTTATTAAATTCCTCGATTAGGGTTCCTACTTTTTTTGAATTATCCTTCACAAAAATTTGTTCAATCAAACAATTTTCTTCATAGAACTTATTCAACTTACCCACAGCAATTTTTTCAAGTACCTGTTCGGGTTTTCCTTCTTTACGAGCAAGTTCTTTATAAATCTCGAGTTCTTTTTCGATAATAGATTTGTCAACTTCATCTCTATAAATTGTAATTGGTCTCATTGCAGCAATTTGCATTGCAATATCTTTCAAAATTGGCTGCAGTTCAGAAACTTTATCTTGAGGAACATTTTCTGCAGAGACAATTACACCAAGTTTAGAACCGTGATGAATATAATCTACAATTAAACCATTTTCAACATTTTCAAAAGCAAATCTTGATATTTGAATTTTCTCTCCAATTTTGCCAATTAAAGCATTAAGTTCATCCTGAACATTTTTCCCGTTCATTGATAATTGCAGCAAAGAATTTATATCAGCCGGTTTATTTTGAACAAGTGTATCAAGAACAAAATTTGCAAAATTTACGAAGTCTTCACTTTTAGCAACAAAATCTGTTTCACAATTAATTTCTACAATAACAGCAGAACTGCCATTATTAAAAACACGTGTTAAAATCAAACCTTCATTAGCTACTTTCTCAGCTCTTTTAGCAGCAACAGCAGCTCCTTTTTTCCTAAGTAATTCAATAGCTTTTTGAAAATCACCATTAGCTTCTTCAAGAGCTTTTTTGCAGTCAACCATTCCTGCGCCAGTTTTATCTCTTAATTCCTTTACTTGAGTTGCACTTATTGCCATAATCTTTTCTCCAATTTCAATTTTGTTTTTCCTGTGATGATGGATTTTCTTCTTTAATGTTTTGATTTTCATCTGTATTAGTTTGTTTAGAGGCAGAAGGTTCAGCTTGAGTGGATTCTGCTTTTCGTTTATATTCACCTTTTTTATCGTCGTTATTGAATTTGACTCTTCTAATTCTTCCTTTAACTTGTTTCTTTTCTGGTTCCTGTTGTTCCTGTTCCTCTGTAACTTTCTTTTCTCTTTCTTTTTCAGCAACTTCCTGAGCCTTTAGTTCTTTTGCTTTTGCATTGCCTTCTATTACAGCATCTGCAATTACTTTTGTAATAATTTCAATTGCACGAGATGCATCATCATTTGCCGGGATAACATAATCAATTGGGTCGGGGTCACAATTTGTGTCAACAATTGCAAATACAGGGATATTTAATCTTTCAGCTTCTTTAACTGCAATAGCTTCTTTTTTAACATCAACTACAAACAATGCACCTGGCAATTTTGTCATTGTTTCAACACCATCAAGCACCTTTCTTAATTTGTCTTTTTCTCTTGTTAGAACCAATCTTTCTTTCTTTGTTATTTTATCGAATGTACCATCGCTTTCCATTTTTTCTATGTTCTGAAGTCTTTTAACACTTTTGCGGATGGTAGCAAAGTTTGTAAGCATTCCACCAAGCCATCTTTCGCTTACCCAATTTGAATCACATCTTTTTGCCTCTGCTGCAATAGTTCCTTTTGCTTGCTTTTTAGTACCAACAAAAAGAACTTTTTTACCTTGCGATACTATTTCAGTGATTGCTTCAGCAGCACGGTCAATAGCTTGTTGTGTTTTCTTAAGGTCAATAATATGAATCCCATTTTTTTCCATAAAAATGTAAGGTTTCATTTTGGGATTCCAACGGCGTGTCAGGTGACCAAAGTGTGCACCTGCTTCAATTAAATCAGTAAGTTGTACTCTTGGCATATTTTTCTCCTGTTTTATCTTCTACTCTCATCTTATCCTCCATTGCATTAAGCAGTGGCTGAATAAGTTTGCTTATCATCCCAAGTCAATGGGACACAGGAAGCAAATACGAGAGTATGAATGATTAAATAAATTAGTTGATTATCTCTTAGAGAACTGGAATCTTTTTCTTGCTTTCTTCTGTCCGTATTTTTTGCGTTCGACCATACGTGGGTCACGCTTTAACAATCCTTCTGCTTTTAATAAAGGACGAAACTCCGGATTAATATCTTCTAGTGCACGTGCAATCCCGAGTCTTATAGCATCAGATTGTCCAGTCACTCCACCTCCAGAAACATTGGCAAAGACATCATACTTACCTAATGTTTGAGTTACAACAAAAGGCAGTAAAATGTTATCTCGATGTTCTTTAAGTGGAAAATAATTTTCAAATTCTCTTTCATTAATTGTTACTTTGCCAGAACCATTTCTTAAATAAACTCTGGCAACTGCATTTTTTCTTCTGCCGACAAATATTTTATCTGCCATCAAATCACTCCGTTATAAACTTAATACTTCAGGTTTTTGAGCTGCATGAGGATGATTTTCCCCGGCATAAACTTTTAATTTCTTAATTAATTTTCTCCCAAGTCGATTTTTAGGTAACATACCCTTTACTGCATGTTCCACAACAAATTCAGGTTTTTTAGCAAGCAGCTCTTGAAAACTTTTGATTTTAACTCCACCTGGATACATTGTATGCCAAAAATAAGTTTTCAGCGATTCTCTTTTACCTGTAACCCGTACTTTATCGGCATTAATGACGATTACAAAATCACCTGTATCCATGTTGGGTGTAAATACTGGTTTATGTTTACCCCTGATAATTCTTGCAACTTTAGCAGCCAATCTGCCTAAAACCTGATCTTTAGCATCAACAATGTACCATTTTCGATTTGCTTCTTCAGGTTTAATGAACTTGGTAATCTTTTCTTGCTTCAAGATAGCCTCCAAATACAAAAATCTATTTTTCAAAGGTTTCAAATATATTTCTATAGTCTTAGAATGTCAAGAAATTCGAAATTTTTAATTTATTATCTTAATTCCGACATAGAAAAATAAAAGGGACTGTTTAAAGAGCTAAAAAAGG
>NZ_JAYKGK010000017.1:0-26750 GCF_036860675.1 Rosettibacter primus | reverse complement strand
GGCGGTCGGATTCGCCCGCCAAAAATGGCGGGTTGCAGACCCTCGCCTTAGACCACTTGGCTACACCGCCAAATACTAAATTTTTTCAAAGAGGCGGCGGTCGGATTCGCCCGCCAAAAATGGCGGGTTGCAGACCCTCGCCTTAGACCACTTGGCTACACCGCCAAATACTAAATTTTTTCAAAGAGGCGGCGGTCGGATTCGCCCGCCAAAAATGGCGGGTTGCAGACCCTCGCCTTAGACCACTTGGCTACACCGTCGAAAACCTGTTTAAAAAAGAAATCCCGAATATAATCGGGATTTTTTAGAGCGGGAAACGGGACTCGAACCCGCGACATCAACCTTGGCAAGGTTGCGCTCTACCAACTGAGCTATTCCCGCATAATCATTTATAAAGAACCATAATTTTTGTGCGTAAATATAATACTATGACCAATTCTTAGCAATAATGAAATTATTTTTTCTTTTACACCCTTGGTCCATGCATATATCCCCTGTAAGGTCTCGAATGCTGAACTGTTATAAATGCGCGTTTATCTATCGATTCAACAATTTTTAAGACTTCTTCAAGATGTTTTCTTTTTATTATAACTATTATAATTGATACTCCTCCTGTACTGCCCTCTCCGGGTAATATTGTAACTCCAAAATTTGACATTCTTAATTTATTGGCAATATCATCTGTATGATGAAGTGATACAATATTAACCTGTGAAAATCCAATTGCAACTCTTTGTTCAAGTGTAACACCAAGTATATTACCTAATGCAAATCCTAATGCATAACCAATTAAATTTATTGTATTGTCTAAATGTTGAACTATATAACTCATAGCCAATATCCAGATTAACACTTCAAAAAATCCTACAAATGCTGCGTGATATTTTTTTGCTTGAACGACCAGCATCGTTCTGAAAGTGCCAAGTGTTACGTCTGCAATGCGCATACACATTATAATTACAGCGCTAAGTATACTTTCAAGTGTCATGAAATTAACTCAAAATATTTAATGATTATGTTTTATTTTAGCATATCAAAATTAAGAATTTATTTTTGAAATGTTTGAAGCAGAAAGAACAGAATTAGTAAATAACTTACGAAAAAAAGGGATTACTGATGAACGTGTTCTCGAGGCAATGCAGAAAGTAGAACGTCATCGTTTTGTTCCCGAAGCCGTTCAGCATCATGCATACAAAGATATTGCTTTGCCCATAGGTTATGGTCAAACAATTTCTCAGCCTTACACTGTAGCCATTATGACTCAAGCTCTGAAAGTTCAGCCAGGAGATAAAATTTTAGAAATTGGAACAGGCTCTGGCTATCAGGCCGCAATTTTGTATGAAATGGGAGCTAAAGTTTTTACTATTGAAAGAAATTACGAACTATACAATCGTGCATTAAAGATATTTGATGAACTTAATCTGAAAATTGCAGCAAGATGCAGTGACGGTACTATAGGCTGGGATGAATTTTCTCCATATAACGGAATTATTGTAACTGCAGGTAGTCCGTCAATTCCAAAAGCATTAAAAAAACAGTTGGCTGTTGGGGGAAGATTAGTAATCCCTGTAGGCGACCGCCAGACTCAGGTTCTCAAAATTCTTACTAAAATTTCAGATGAAGAATTTAGTGTAAATGAAATACCTTATTTTGCATTTGTCCCTTTAGTTGGCAAAGAAGGATGGAACGCAAAGTAATTGTAATTGTTGGACCAACCTGTTCTGGTAAATCTCAAGTTGCACTTAATCTTGCTGAAAGATTAAATACTGAAATAATCTCGGCTGATAGTCGTCAAATTTATAAATATTTATCAATTGGAACTGCAAAACCTACAGAAAATGAATTAAGTAAAATTAAACATCACTTTATTGATGTATTATCTCCAAATGAAGATTACAATGTTAGTCGATTTGAAGGTGATGCATTAAAAATTATAGATAGGTTATCAACAGAAAATAAAATTCCAATTGTTGCAGGCGGTTCTGGCCTTTATGTTAAAGCACTTGTAGATGGAATTATTAATGAAGTTTCTGTAGATGAAGAATATCGTCAGCAACTCAGAGTAAAAAGAGAAATTTATGGAAATGAATTTCTTTATAATGAATTAAAAAAAGTTGACCCAGTAAGTGCTTCAAAAATGCTTCCACAAAATTGGAAAAGAGTTATGAGAGCTCTTGAAGTTTATCATTTAACTGGTAAACCAATTTGGGAATTTCATCAATTACACAAGAGAGAAGCTGATTATCAGTTCTGTCAATTTGGTCTTATGTGGGAAAGAGAAGTTTTATACAGGAGAATTGAAGAAAGAGTTGATTCAATGATTGAAAATGGTTTGATAGAAGAAGTAAGAAATATATTATCTATGGGATTTCCGAAAAGCTTGAACTCTCTCAATACAGTTGGATATAAAGAAATCATATCGTTTTTAGAAAATGAAATTACACTTGATAAAGCAGTTCAATTGATTAAAAGAAACACAAGAAGATTTGCTAAAAGACAATTGACATGGTTCAGGAAAGATAATAGAATAAAGTGGATTCAGATTTCAAATGAAAATGATTTACTTTACACTCCGGATATTATTTTAAAGAGCCTTACTTAGTCAAAAATTTTATCAACGCACCGTATCAAAATAAAATGTAAATTTGATACTGAAATTTTTAATAATTCCTGAAATTGTTTCCATAACTAATTCTACTAATCTTAATAAGAAAAAATAAATCAAAGGAGTAAAAATGTTCGAAGAGCAGTTAAGAAAATTAAATGAGCTGGAAGAGAAAATAAAAAATTTAAGAGGTTATCTTTAAATTAGATGATAAAGTAAAGCAAATTTCAGAAATACAAAAAAAATCAGAAGCTCCTGATTTCTGGAATGATCAGAAAAATGCTCAAGCACTCTTGCAGAAGTCAAAATCTCTTCAACTGTGGGTTGATGCCTGGAATGAATTAGATAAAAAAGAGAAACATTTGAGAGAATTTATTGAACTTGCTCAATCGGAAAATGATGAATCTCTTGAAAGTGAAATTGAAAAAGAACTTGAACAAATTCAAAAAGCATATTCTGAATTAGAACTTAAAAGCATGCTAAGTGGAAAAGATGATGATAAAAATTGCATACTTACAATTCATTCAGGAGCAGGAGGAACAGAAGCACAGGATTGGGCTGAGATGTTAATGCGTATGTATTTGCGTTGGGGTGAACAAAATGGTTATAAAATGACTTTAATTGATTATCTAGAAGGAGAAGGTGCAGGAATAAAAAGTGCAACAATAGAAGTTGAAGGCCCATTTGCTTATGGATATTTAAAAGCTGAGAATGGTGTTCATAGACTTGTTAGAATTTCACCTTTCGATGCAAATAAAAGAAGGCATACTTCATTTGCATCTGTTTTTGTGATTCCTGAAGTTGATGATACTATTGAGATTGAGATTAATCCTGCAGATTTAAAAATTGATACTTTTCGCTCTGGTGGTAAAGGCGGTCAAAATGTAAATAAAGTTGAAACTGCTGTAAGAATTACGCATATTCCAACTGGAATTGTTGCAACCTGTCAAACAGAGAGGTCGCAGCTTCAGAATAAAACAAATGCAATGAAACTTTTGAAAGCGAAACTTTATCAGCTTGAATTAGAAAAACAACAAGCAGAATTAAGTGAATATGAAAAAAATAAAATGAAAATTGAATGGGGAAGTCAAATTCGTTCTTATGTTTTTCACCCTTATAACATGGTTAAAGACCACAGAACTGGCTACGAGACTTCTGATACACAGGCTGTTATGGATGGCGATATAAATAATTTTATTAGAGAATACCTTTTAAAATTTTCTCAGAATTAAAAGGAATTATTTATGGCAAGACTAAAAAAATATATGAAAGGAGAAATTATTGCCAACGAAGGAGAAAAAGCAAATAAACTTTTTATCCTTGTCGATGGCAAAGCAGGAATATTCAAGAATGGAGTTAAAATTAGTGAGTTTGAAAAAGAAGGCACAATACTTGGCGAAATGAGTTTGATATTAAAAAAACCACGTACCGCTTCAATTCTTGCCATGACTGATGTTGAACTTCTCGAAGTTGAAGGCCAAATTGAAGATATAATAAAACAATATCCAGATATATCACATAAAATTATTTACAGTCTTGCAGAGCGACTTGCTAAAGTAACAGAAGAATTTTCACATCAATAAATAAAGGGTTTTTATGAAAAGCTATACTGAATATCTCTGGTTTAATACAGCAAAAAGAAGAGAGTATATAAATATTACAGGTGAAGTCGAGAAAGCATTAAAGAAAAGCGGAATCAAAGAAGGAATGGTCCTTGTATCTGCTATGCATATTACTGCTGGAGTTTATGTTAATGATGCAGAAAGTGGTTTAATTCAGGATATTGATGAATGGCTCGAAAAAATTGCACCTTATAATCCACACTATAGGCATCACCGAACAGGAGAAGATAATGGAGATGCACATCTGAAGAGTTTACTTATTCATCACGAAGTTATAATTCCTGTTACAGATGGAAAACTCGATTTTGGTCCATGGCAACAGGTTTATTATGCTGAATTTGATGGACAAAGAAGAAAGCGTGTAATTATTAAAATTATTGGAGAATAAGTTATTGAGTTCTCCAAGAAAAAAAATTTCAGTTACAATTATAACTTATAATGAAGAGAAAAATATAAGGGATTGTCTTGAAAGTGTAAAATGGGCAGATGAAATTATTCTCGTTGATTCTGAAAGCAATGATTCAACAATTGAGATTGCAAAGAATTATACTGATAAAATTTTTATAAGAAAGTGGGAAGGATATTCATCTCAAAGAATTTTTTCATTGCAGCAAGCAAGTAATGAGTGGGTGTTAAGTCTTGATGCAGATGAACGAGTTTCTGATGAATTAAAAAATGAAATAGAAAAAATTCTAATTCATGATGATGGGTTTAATGGTTATTACATTCCAAGAAGAAATTATTTCCTCGATAAAGTTATTAAATCATGTTTTTGGTATCCAGATTATCAACTGAGATTAATTAGAAAAGATTTTGCAAAGGTAAATGTTAGAAAAATTCATGAGGGTTTTGAAGTTACAGGTAAAAAGAATTATTTGAAAAGTGATATAATCCATTACACTCACCAGAATCTAAAAGAAACTTTTAAAAAAATAAATGAGTATTCCTCGCTTCAAGCTGAAGAAAAAGTTAATGATAAAAAAGTAAAGCCATATGATTTAGTAATTCATCCTTCTGCAGCTTTCTTAAATCATTTCATTTCTCGAAAAGGATATAAAGATGGAATTTATGGATTGATGGTATCTCTTGTTCATATGATTACAAACATGATGACATACATGAAAATGTGGGAATTGCAAAATGTTCAAAAAGAAAAAAATTGATAAAAAAGATTTCTTCGATAAAGTATATAAAATCGTATCAAAGATTCCCAAAGGAAAGGTAACTACTTATGGTGCATTGCAGAAGCATGTGGAATTAAATCTGCTGCAAGAACAGTTGGCTGGGCTTTGAATAATGCAAAGAATAGTAATTTACCATGTCATCGTGTTGTTAATAAATCTGGAGCATTAACTGGAAGAATGCATTTTGGCGACCCATTTTTAATGGAAGAACTCTTACGAGCTGAAGGAATTGAGTTCGATGAAAATAAATATGTTAATATGAAAAAACATTTCTGGCAACCAAAGAAATTAATATCGAACAATTTTAAATGATGACACACCTCCGTTGATTTTTATCGAAATTTTTTTGTTTGCACTTTCATAATCAGGAGTTTCAAAAAGGTTTGAATCAACTTTTTTCAAACCATCTAAATCACGGGACATTAAAACCATGTCGCCTTCTAATTTGCAGCCCGATGTTTCTGGAATATAAATCTTGATTTTTGCAGCACCCATCTCAATATCAACATCTGTAAAATCTGATTTATCTCCTAATTTCAATATCACATTTGAAGCCCCAGTTTTTAATCTTACATTTTTTATTTTATAACTTGTTAAATCGAATTTAGCTTTTGCTGCACCTAAATCAAAAGATAAATCCCATTCAGGAATTTCATTGAGGTGTATTTTTAATTTGTTTTTAATTTTTGAATTAGGAAAATTGAATGTATTTTTTTCCAGATTGAAATCAATATAACATACACTATCACTTTTTGTTGAGTTTAATTCATAATCTGCCCAGTTGCCATAACCTTCTCCAAGTATTAATTTGTCAGTTGGGTCAGCGATTTCAAAAAACCCTGCTCCAGATTTAAAATTTAATTCAGCATATTTGATTGTGCTGTCATATTCTTCAAAGTAAGTTTCTTTTAACTCATTCTCATCATGAGTGGACCAATCAAAATTTGAAAAGATATTTGCAATTATTCCATAAATCATTACTGCTAAATAAATCCCTATTAATGCACTTAGTATTGGTCTGATAAATGAATTTTTGAAAATTACCATTGCACCCCAGATAATAAAAATGAGTGGCCATATATCCCAAACAAAAGAAAAATCCGAACTAATAAAATTATATTTGGTTAATAAAAATAATGCACCCAATGTAACTAAAAAGAAACCCCACGAGAATTGTTTACTTTTCATTTCACACCTCTTTATTTACTAACCGAATTCCAAATTAAAAATATTCCAATAATTACAAGAGTTAATGGTATAATATCTTCAAAACAAAAAGCAGGGATGAATCTTTCAGCTAATAATAACAAACCAATTATTATAAGTATGCCACCTAAAATCACACGTCCGCTGCCATTTCTTTTATGTTCTATTACTGTCTTTTGTGAATCAATATTCTCATCTGCTGAATCTTTAGGAGTTTCTTTATCAAAATTGTATGCAACTTCAAATGGTTCTTCCGGAATAATTATCCAGAATATGATATAAAGTAATACTCCAATTCCATTGATTAATGTGAATAAAACAAAAATTACTCTCATCAGAATTGGGTCTAATCCAAAATACTCTGCTAAACCACCTGCAACTCCGCCGAGTACTCGAAATTTCCTCGAACGATAAAGTTTCTTTTGCATAAAACCTCCTGCAGAAATTTGTTCGATTATTGAGACGGTTAATTTCTTAAAAGGTTTGAATTAAGAACTATACTTACTAATTTTCTTTTAATAAAAAAATTATTTTTATGAAAATAGCAATTTGTCAATATAATCCCATAATTGGGGATCTAAAAGGAAATACAGAAAAAATATTAGATGGTTATAAAAAAGGAATTAATGATGGAGCAGATTTAGTTGTATTCCCTGAATTATTTATTTGTGGTTATCCTCCACTGGACCTTGTAGAGAAAAAAGAATTTCGAGATGCAGTAAAAAATGCAACAGAAGAAATTGCAAGCTTAACTACAAATACCGGATTAATTTTTGGAACAATAACAGAGGACTATGAAGAATTAGTTGGAACTGGAGTTTACAATTCTGCTGTTCTTTGTTATAACGGGAAAATTCAATTTGCTCAAAGTAAAACATTAATTCCTAATTATGATGTATTTGATGAAGTAAGATATTTTGAACCTGCAAAAGAAGTTCGTATTCATGAATTTAAAAATGAAAAACTTGGCATTTCAATTTGTGAAGATATATGGAATGATGCAGATTACTGGAAAAAACGCCGTTATCCAGTTGACCCGGTTCAAAAGCAAGTAGAACTTGGAGCAACTCTTTTAATAAATATTTCTGCAAGTCCCTATGCTTACGGTAAACGAAAAGAAAAATACAATATGTTGAGTGTACTAACCAGGACGGATAAGCTTCCATTAGTTTATGTTTGTTGTGTTGGTGCTCAAACGGAATTAATATTCGACGGTGCAAGTATGTGTTTTAATTCCGATGGTCAATTGTGTTTGATTGGAAAAGCTTTTGAAGAAGATTATATTATCTTCGACACCAAAAAAAATTATAACGAAATTAACGAAGTAGAATCATCATTTGAAGAAGAGGCATTAAATGCATTGATATTAGGATTGAGAGATTATGCAGCAAAGACAGGTTTTAAAAAAGCATTGGTTGGGTTAAGCGGTGGAATTGATTCGGCATTGGTTACATATATTGCTGTAAAAGCATTAGGTAAAGAAAATGTTCATGTCGTAATGATGCCTTCAAAATATTCAACTGAGGGAAGTATTAAAGATTCAGAGAAACTAATTCGTAATTTGAGCATCTCATCAGATAAAATTTCTATTCAACCTGTATTTGATAAAACTATAGAAATGCTAAAAGATGCTTTCAAAGGTAAAGCCGAAGATATTACAGAAGAAAATATTCAATCAAGAATTCGAGGTTTGTATTTAATGGCTTTATCTAATAAACATGGTTATCTTTTATGCACGACAGGCAATAAATCTGAAATGGCAACAGGTTATGCAACTTTATATGGTGATATGTGTGGAGCTTTAGCTGTTATTGGAGATGTTTACAAAACTCAGGTTTATCAAATTGTGGATTACATTAATCGAAATGAGGAAATTATTCCGAAAGAAATTATTCAAAAAGCTCCTTCAGCTGAATTAAGACCTAATCAAAAAGATCAGGATACACTTCCTCCTTATGATTTACTTGATAAAATATTAAAAATGTACCTCGAAGAACAAAAAGAGCTAAATGAAATTTCTAAAGCAATTGGTGATTATGATGTAGTTAAGAAAGTCTTAAGAATGGTGGACATCAATGAATTTAAAAGAAAACAATCAGCCCCTGTTTTAAGAATTTCCACAAAAGCTTTTGGTTATGGAAGAAGATATCCAATTGTTCAAGGCTGGAGAAAATAAAGTTTTTAATCAGAAATGTTAAGGATTTTAGAAAGGGAAAAATTATGCTAAAAAAAATATTACTTGTTTTAATTCTTATCTCAGGAATTAATTATCCTCAATTTAATTCAAATGATCTTGTAAAATTAGAATTGATTAATGGCCAGGATGTTGCTCATCAGAATTCTAATTATAAATTTGCTGTTAAAGTAAAAATTAAAGATACATGGCATATTAATTCTGATAAACCTAATGAAGATTATCTTATTCCAACACAATTAATTTCTCTTGATAGCAGGTTTCCTTTTGCAAAAATAATTTTTCCAGAAGCAAAGGAGCTAAAGTTTAGTTTTTCAGAAAAACCTGTTTCTGTTTTTGATGGAGAAATTTTAATTGCCGGGTTACTCCGAATTGACGCAAATATTCCTCTTGGAACTTACAAAGTTCCTGTTCAGCTTAAATATCAAGCCTGCAATAATGAAAGTTGTATGCCTCCATCTAAAGTAATTGATACAGTTACAATTAATGTAGTTGATGCATCAATAAAGATTAATGAAGTCAATCAGAAAATTTTTCGAGAAATAAAATTTGAAGAAATAAGTAATAATGAATCTGGTGAAAATTCTATTGCTTCATTACTCGAATCAAAAGGTTTACTTTTAAGCTTGTTATTTATTTTTATTGGAGGATTGGCACTTAATTTAACTCCATGTGTTTATCCGTTAATCCCAATTACAGTCGGATATTTTGGAGGACAAAGTGAAGGCAGAACAAACAAACTTTTCTTACTTGGCTTGCTTTATATTATGGGGATGGCAATTACTTATTCAATAATAGGTGTAGTAACTTCATTAAGTGGAGCAGTTTTTGGAACGCTTCTTCAAAATCCTTTTGTGATTATTGCTATCTCACTGCTGTTTGTAATTTTATCATTAAGCCAGTTTGGAGTTTATGAATTTAAGTTGCCAGATTCATGGGTAATGAAAGCTGGTGGTGCAAAGGCTGGTTTATTTGGTGCATTTTTTATGGGTTTGACTATGGGTATTGTTGCAGCTCCGTGTATTGGTCCTTTTGTTTTAGGGTTGGTTACATATGTTGCTGCAAAAGGAGATCCTTATTATGGATTTTTAATGTTCTTTGTTCTTGCTCTTGGACTTGGTTTACCTTATTTATTTCTTGCATTATTTTCTGGAAAGATTAAAAAATTACCGCGTGCAGGTGATTGGATGGAAGGCGTTAAACATATATTTGGTTTTCTGCTTCTTGGTATGGCTATTTATTTTATAAGTCCACTCTTCCCAAAAAATATTAACATTTATTTTCTCCCGGTTTTTGGAATAATTGCAGCTTTCTATTTATTGTTCATTGATAGAATGGGTAATAAAGTTTTGCCGTTCAAATTTTTTAAAATAATTTTTTCACTGATAGTAATTGTATTTTCTGTTTATTCAATTATTCCTTCAGAAAAATCTGCGCCTGACTGGAAAAAGTTTTCAGAAAGTGATTTTCAAAATGCAATTTCTAATAATCAAAAAATTGTGATTGATTTTTATGCAGATTGGTGTATTCCCTGTAAGGAATTAGATGCCCTAACATTTTCTGATAGAAGAGTAATTGAAGAGTTAAAGAATTTCACAGCATTTAAAGTTGATATGACTCAAACATTATCTGAAGAAACAGAAAAAATAAGGAATAAATTTAATATTGTAGGTATGCCAACAATTTTAATTGTTGATTCTAAGGGAAATGAAGTGGAAAGACTTACAGGTTTTGTTAATGCAGAAGAATTTCTTAAAAAACTTCAAAATGTGAGATGATTTTAGTGCATTTAATTTTGTTATTTATTTATCTATTTTTAAGCAGATAAAAAGAAAAATTAATTTATTTTATGAGTAGAGTATGGCAAAAATAATTCAAATAGTAGAAGATGTAACAGTAAGGTTTGCTGGTGATTCCGGTGATGGAATGCAGCTTACCGGCTCTCAATTTACCGATACGACTGCAATAGTCGGTAATGATTTAAGTACACTTCCAGATTTTCCTGCAGAAATTCGTGCCCCTGCTGGTTCGTTATCTGGAGTTAGTGGATTTCAACTTCATTTTAGTAGCAAGGATATTCAAACTCCTGGAGATACACCGGATGTTCTTGTTGCAATGAATCCTGCTGCACTAAAAGTTAATCTTAAGGATCTAAAACCAAATGCAACTATCATTGTTAATTCAAATGCATTTGATGCAAAAAACTTAAGACTTGCAAATTATGAATCAAATCCACTTGAAGATGGAACATTATCCGGCTATAATGTTATTCCAGTTCCATTAACTCAATTGACAATGTCAGTTCTTGAAGATATAAATATATCTACAAAAGAGAAAGAAAGATGTAAAAACTTTTTTGCATTAGGATTGATGTACTGGATGTTTAATCGGCCGCTTGAAATTACAATGAAGTGGCTTGAAACAAAATTTAAAAATAAACCTGAAATTCTTGAAGCAAATAAACGAGCACTCCAGGCTGGATATAATTATGGTGATACAACAGAAATATTCACAACAAGGTACGAAGTAAAAGCAGCTAACCTTCCCAAAGGAATTTATAGAAATATTTCAGGTGATGAAGCTACTGCACTTGGTTTTGTTGCAGCTTCTCTTAGAAGTGGATTAAAACTTTTTCTTGGTTCTTATCCGATTACACCTGCATCAGAAATTTTGCAGGAATTAAGTAAGTATAAAGAATATGATGTTGTAACATTTCAGGCAGAAGATGAGATATCAGGAATTTCTGCTGCTATTGGAGCAGCTTTTGCAGGTTCACTTGCAATAACTACAACTTCAGGTCCAGGCTTATCACTTAAAACAGAAGCTATGGGATTAGCCGTAATGACCGAACTTCCACTTGTTATTGTCGATGTTCAAAGAAGTGGACCAAGCACTGGAATGCCTACAAAAACTGAACAGGCAGATTTGCTTCAAGCAATGTTTGGTAGACATGGTGAAGCTCCTCTCGTTATATTAGCAGCAAAAAGTCCTGCAGATTGTTTCTTTAAGGCAATTGAAGCTTCTAAAATTGCAATAGAATTTATGACTCCGGTTATTTTATTGACTGATGGATATTTAGCTTTTGGTTCAGAACCTCTTAGAATTCCAAAATTCGAAGAATTACCAGAAATAAAAGTTAATTTCAGAACTAATCCAGATGGCTTTTATCCTTATTTGAGAGATGAAAATTTAGTTCGTCCGTGGGCAATTCCAGGAACACCTGGATTGGAACATAGAATCGGCGGACTTGAAAAGAAAAATATTTATGGTAATGTAAGTTATGATCCAATTAATCATGAAGAAATGGTTAAAATTAGAAAACAAAAAATTGATAATGTTCAAAAAGTTATACCAGATTTAGAAGTTGAAGGCAATCAAGAAGGTGAATTGCTCGTATTAAGCTGGGGCAGTACTTATGGAGCTATTCATGAAGCAATAGAAAATGTTAAATCAAATGGCTATAATGTATCGCAGGCTCATTTGAGTTATATTAATCCATTCCCTAAAAATTTAGAAGATGTTTTGAAAAGATTTAATAAAATTTTAATTCCTGAACTTAATATGGGTCATTTAGCGTTCTTAATAAGAAGTAAATTTCTACTTGATGTTATTCAGTTAAACAAAATACAAGGAAGACCATTTAAAGTATCTGAAATTGAAAATAAGATTATTGATGTCTTGGGAGGAAACAATGGAAACTAAAATAGATGAACTAAACACAGAAATAAAATATACTGCAAAAGATTTTTCATCTGGCGAAGATGTAAAGTGGTGTCCAGGCTGTGGCGATTATTCAATTCTTGCACAGGTTCAAAGAACATCGCCTAACTTTGGTGAAAGAAAAGAAAATATTGTATGGGTTTCGGGCATAGGCTGTTCAAGCAGATTTCCATACTACATGAATACATATGGATTTCATGGAATACACGGAAGAGCAGCTGCAATTGCAACTGGTGTAAAACTTGCTAATCCAAAATTGCAAGTATGGGTTGCTACTGGCGATGGTGATATGCTTAGTATCGGTGGTAATCATTTTATTCATGCCTGCAGAAAGAATGTTAACATAAAAATTGTTCTATTCAATAATAAAATTTATGGATTGACAAAAGGTCAATATTCTCCAACATCAGAAAAAGGCAAAATTACTAAATCATCACCATATGGTACAGTAGATTTTCCGTTTAATGCAATTAAACTTGCTGATGCAGCCGGTGCTACTTTTATTGCAAGAACAATTGATACAGAAACAAAACATATGCAGGAAATGCTATTGAGAGCATCAAAACATAATGGACTTGCTTTTATTGAAGTCTATCAAAATTGTGTGATTTTTAATGATGGCGCTTTCTCACATCTTACAGATAAAAACTTGAAAACAGAGAATGTTCTGTATCTTGAACATAACAAACCACTTGTATTTGGAACTAATAAAGACAAAGGGATTAAACTTGACGGATTAAATCCTGTTGTAATTAATTTGAATGATGGTGTTCACTCAATTAATGATTGCTGGGTTCATGATGAATTTGATGAAAATCCGACGCGTGGCTTTATTTTATCAAGATTTATTGATATTCCAGGCATGCCTACTCCTATTGGTGTTTTCCGTCAATTCAATAAGCCTACTTTTGATGGCGATTATATGAAGCAAATAGAAGAAGTAAAATCCAAAAAAGGACAGGGCACCTACGAGAAACTAATGTTTTCAAATAATCTCTGGGAAGTTGCTTAATTATAATTGAGAAAATTATTTATTTCATTTAAGGCGAAGCTCATACTTCGCCTTTTTAATTTTATTATTTTTGTTTAATTATTTCCGAGTTATTCTATGAATAAATTCAACATTTTAAAAAATATTATTGAGAAAAATAATTCATTTATTCTTACAACTCATGTAAATCCTGATGCTGATGCAATTGGTTCGGAATTAGCACTCTATTTTATTTTAGAAAAATTTAATAAGAAGGCTTATGTAATTAATCATAGTGCAACTCCTTACAATCTTGAATTTCTTGATGAAAAAAAAATTATTCAAAAATTTGATGCTGATGTTCATCAAAAATTATTTGATGAAACTGAAGTTCTAATTTTTGTTGATTTAAATCGAGTAAATAGAGTAGTTAAACTCGAAGAGCTTGTTAATAACTTCAAAGGAATTAAAATCTGTATTGACCATCATCAAGACCCGGAAAATTCTTTTGATTATATTTTTGGAAATACAGAATATTCTGCAACTGGAGAAATCATTTATGATTTTATAAAAGAAACATCTATAGTAAGTATTGATTATAAAATTGCATATCAACTTTATGCTGCAATAATGACTGATACAGGCTCATTTCGATATGAACGCACATCATCGAAGATTCATAAAATTGCCGCTGAACTTCTTGATGCAGGAGTTAACCCAACCGAAGTATACGAAAAAGTTTATAACCAGTTTAACTTCAATAGAATTAAATTATTGGGAAAAGCACTAAGCTCAATGGAATTAGATTCCACTGGAAAAATTGCTTATATGACAGTAACTCAGAAAGACCAATTAGAATACAACACAACAGAAGATGATTTAGATGGATTTGTTTCATATTGTCTTTCAATTAAAGGAGTTGTTATTGGAATTTTGTTTTATGAATTGAATGATGGAGTAAAAATAAGTTACAGGTCAAAGGGAGATATTCCAGTAAATAAACTTGCAGAAGAATTTGGCGGCGGTGGTCATATCAATGCTTCTGGCACAAGATTATACAATGTTAAACTTGATGATATCAAATCTAAGGTAATTGAAAAAGCTAAAAATTATCTAAAGGAGTAAGAGATGTTATTTAATCTAAAGTTTAAGGCAGAAAATGATTCAATTACTTTTGAAGAAAATTCAGCACTCATTAAATTTTTTATCGATAGTGATAAACTTGAAAATCAACTTAAACATTTTTTTGATTCACTTGGATTAAAATTAGGAAATCTTCAAAGGAAAAATTTTCTTGATAAAAAAAATGATGAGATAATTTATTACAGCAATGAAGGTGAACCTTCTGCCATCTTTATTAAAAAAGTGAAATTAGATAAGGAATTCAATCAGGACTACTTCAGAAATTATTTTGCTGGTTTAATTCAATCTTTGCATAACAAAAAATTAAATACTATTCATATTATTACACCGGTTTTTGAACATTTCAAAGATTATTTTGATGATATTTCATATCTAATTCAATCCATGATTGAAGGGATTGCATTAGGAAATTACACTTTTGAAAAATATAAATCAGATAAAAAGCAGAAAGAAAATCTCGATGTTAAAATACATTATACTGATACAAAATTGTTGAACAAAGTTATTGACTTTACTGAAAAAATTATGTCGGCTGTTTATTTTGTGAGAGATTTAGTAAATGAACCCGCAATTAATTTAACACCAATGGAATTTGCCTTAAGGACAAAAGCCGAACTGCAAAGCTCAGGGATTAATGTTAAAATTTTTGATAAAAGAGAATTAGAAAAAAGAAAGATGAATGCAATACTGGCAGTTGGAAATGCAAGTGAAAATCCGCCATGCTTGATTGTTTGCAATTACAAACCAAAAGTTAAATCGAAGAAAAAAATTGCATTGGTTGGGAAAGGAGTTACATATGATTCTGGAGGTTTATCTATCAAACCAACAAGCGGAATGGTTGAAATGAAAGCTGATATGGCTGGAGGAGCAGTTGTAATTGGCATCTTAAAAGCAGCGGCACTTTTAAGATTACCTGTAGAGTTGATTGGAATTGTTCCAGCTGTTGAAAATATGCTTGGTGGTAAATCGTATAAACCGGGTGATGTAATAATAAGCTCATCTGGTAAAAGTATTGAAGTTAAAGATACTGATGCAGAAGGAAGAATTATACTTGCTGATGCTCTTCATTTCGCATCTCAACAAAAGCCAGATGAAATTATTGACTTTGCTACGTTAACTGGGGCTTGTGTTGTTGCACTTGGCGAAATTGCTGCGGGTTTGTTTACAGTAAATGATAAACTCGCCGAAGATTTATTAAAATCATCAAATAAAACTTATGAAAGATTATGGCGTATGCCTTTCTGGAACGATTATAAATCAATGATAAAAAGTGACATAGCAGATGTTGCTAATTTAGGTCCTCGCTGGGGCGGAGCAATTACAGCAGGTAAGTTCCTTGAACATTTTGTTGATGAAAAAATTCCCTGGGCACATATCGATATTGCAGGGCCAGCCATCAAACATAAATCAAATAATTACACAAAAAAATATGATACAGGTTTTGGGGTAAGATTTATGATTGATTACTTGATGAACATATAGAAATTTATCGTTATAATAATTTTTTATCATATTAATAAGGTTTTCAAAAATTACTCCCTTTATCATTTTATTCATATTAAACTTTTTTCTGGCATTTTAATTGTTTAATATGTCTCTTTGCTAAAATAACTTTGGGGAGTGAAAATGAAGTTTTTGAAATTAATTGCCATTTTTTCTATTTCCTTTTCAAGTATTTTATTTTCACAGAATAGTAGAATAAAGTATAATAATCAGGATTTATTTTTAAGCGGGACAAATTTAGCCTGGTTAAGCTTTGCACAGGATATTGGAGTAGGCAAAACAGATTTAAATTCTTTTGCAGATATTTTTCTTTCAATTCATGATAATGGGGGTAATGCTGTTCGATGGTGGCTTCATACAGATGGAACTGCTACTCCTCAATTCAATGACTCCGGCTTTGTTGTTGGTCCCGGTAAAACTTCAATATCTGATATGAAAAAGGTTCTTGACCTTGCCTGGGAACGAGAAGTTGGTGTTATTTTAACACTATGGTCTTTTGATATGCTAAGGGCTAACAAAAATCCAGTTGTATTAAACCGGAATATGAAATTATTAACTGATACAAATTATACACGAGCATATATTAACAATAGTTTGATTCCAATGGTTGATTCATTAAAAGGTCATCCAGCAATTATAGCCTGGGAAATTTTTAATGAACCCGAAGGAATGAGTAATGAATTTGGCTGGAGTGAAATAAAACATGTTCCAATGTCAGCAATTCAAAGATTTATAAATTTATGTGCAGGTGCGATTCATAGAACTGACCCAACTGCTAAAGTTACAAATGGTACTTGGCATATTATTGCATTAACAGATGTAACACCGCCTCCGCTTGCTAAAACAAGTGTTGAATTTGCTCAGATGACTGAGCAGGAAAAGATGGACATGGAAAATCGGTTCTTCAAAAAATATGGTTTTTATCTTACTGCAGATGAAATTATACGGCATTTTCAAAAAGTTACAAGCGTACAAAATTATAATTATTATTCAAATGAACGATTGATAGCTGCAGGCGGTGATAAAGATGGAATATTAGATTTTTATACTGTTCATTATTATGACTGGGCAGGTAAAACTTATTCACCTTTTCATAGACCTGCAACTTTATGGGCACTGGATAAACCTCTTGTTGTTGCTGAATTTCACTTGAAGAATACATTTGATATCCCAAAAGAATATCTTTATGTATCTCTGTATAATAATGGTTATGCAGGTGCACTTGCATGGTCATGGACAGACAATGCTGTTACGAAAGTTGAAGATATTTTGTCAAGTCTAAAATTTATGTGGGATAATTTCAAAACTGCTGTAGATGTTAATGGTATTGGAGGAGATTGGCCTACTGTTTCTATTACAAATCCTGTCAGCAATGCTGAATTCCCCGAAAACGCATCTATTAAAATTGATGCTACTGCTTCTGATAATGATGGCTTTGTTGTTCTTGTTGAATTTTTTGTTAACGATACTCTTAAAATCGGAGAAGCTACAGCTGAACCTTATTCTATTACATGGTCAAATGTTAAGTCTGGAATGTATATTCTAACTGCAGTTGCAACGGATAATCAAGGTCATAAAAGAACATCGAATAGAGTTCAAATAAAAGTTGGTACTCCACAATTTGTAAGATTAGAAGCTGAAAGAGCTAAGCGGACAGGGTCGGCATTATCAATAAAAAGTGACCCTAACGCAAGTGGCGGTTATTTTGTAGATGTTCCTACTAATGCACCCGGAACAACTATTACGTGGACATTTACAAATTACGCAGGTGCAGGTACATATGAAATTGCTTTCGGATATAATTTGTTTTATGATACTCCAAAAGGACAATTCATAAATGTAAATGGAGTTCGTATTGGTGAAATAATGTTTGATGGTCCAATAAAAGTGTGGCAGGAGAAAAAAATTAATATTAACCTCATCGAAGGCCAAAATACAATTCAAATGGAAATGTCATGGGGATGGATGTATGTTGATTACTTAGCTGTGCCAAGCAATGTTGTAACTTCTGTTGTTTACAATGAACAAATCCCATTGCAATTTGTCTTAGAACAAAATTTTCCAAATCCTTTTAATCCGTCGACAACAATTAGATATTCAATTGCTAAATCTGAACATGTAAGGTTAATTGTTTATGATTTATTGGGAAGAAAGGTTGCATCACTTATAGATGAAGTCCAAAATCCAGGAATTTATACTGTTAATTTCAATGCATCTAATTTATCGAGTGGAGTATATTTCTATAGAATTGAAGCAGGCATGTTTTCAGATACAAAACGAATGATACTATTAAAGTAAAATACTTTTTTGAAATATGTATTATGCAGAGTAACTGATTTAGTTATTCGTAAAAATTATCAATTGTTCCGTTTTCTAAATGAAACTTCTTACTATACTTAAAATTTTTTAATGTATTTTTTTAGTTAATATTTGACGAAAGTTTGTTATTGAGTCTGATTTAAAAAACTTCTTTACAGATTTTCCCCTTAAATTTTTTTACATCTAACAAGAAAAATTTTTGTGTTTATTTGTTATTCTATTTTATAATTTCCAATCAGCAAATAATACTTTGGAGAAAAAATGATTACGAGAATTATCCTATTAATTTTTTCTTTTATAACAATTCTATATTCACAACAAATTAAATCACCTGAAGAATTTCTTGGATTTAAAGTTGGAACTGATTATAAGATTGCTAACTATGAAACCATTCATAGTTATTTCAAACATCTTGCACAATTTTCAAACAAAATAATTTATAAAGAAATTGGAAAGACTTCACTCGGCAGAGATATGTTTATGGCTGTAATAAGTTCAGAAGAAAATATTAAAAATGTAGATAGATTTCGTGAGATAATAAAAAAACTTTCAGACCCAAGAAAAATTTCTGATGATGAAGCAAAATTATTGGCAAAAGAAGGTAAAATAATAGTTCTTGTTACTTGCAATATTCATTCAACAGAGATTGCGTCTTCACAGATGTCGATGGAACTGGCTTATAATTTACTTACAAATAAATCCAGTCAAGAAATTATTGATGCACTAAATAATGTCATTTTTATTTTAATGCCATCTATTAATCCCGATGGTACTTCAATGGTAGTTGATTGGTATTACAAAAATTTAAATACAGAATTTGATGGAGCTCCAATGCCATGGCTTTATCATGTATATGCAGGTCATGATAATAATCGAGATTGGTTTATGTTTAATCTGTCAGAAACAAGAAATGTAATTAAAGTTGCATATCATGAATGGATTCCACAAATATGGCTTGATGAACATCAAATGGGCAGCAATGGTGCAAGATTATTTTTAGTTCCATATAAAGACCCGATTAATCCAAATGTAAATCCATTGATATGGAGATGGCAGGGAGTGATAGGAAGTTTAACAGCATTACATCTTGATAAACTTGGATACAATGGAATTATCAATCAAGCATTATTTGAAGCATGGTGGGAAGGTCCAGCAAGTGATTGTGGACTTTGGCATAATCAAATTGCTCTGCTTTCTGAAATGGCTAGTTGTAATATTGCAAGCCCAATTTATATTGACCCTTCTGAGATTAAAGCTACAAATGAAATTACTACTTATGATATAAGAACTAATTATCCAAATCCATGGCGTGGCGGCTGGTGGCGTCTACATGATATTGTCAATTATGAATTAGCTCTTACAGAAGCTTTATTAAAAATTTCTTCGGATTATAAAGAAGAATTATTGCTTAATTTTTATAATATGGCTAAAGAAGCAATTCAAAAAGGAAAAACTGAAAAACCATTTGCTTATATAATTCCCCGTCAACAAAATGACCCGGTTACTACTTCAAAGATGATTGAAATACTTCAACTTGGTGGTGTGGAAGTTAATTTTATCGACAAAGAATTTCAGATTGATAATGTAATTTATCCCGCAAATAGCTATATAATTTATTTAGCTCAACCAAATGGCAGATATGTTAAAGATTTATTTGAAGAACAAAATTATCCTGACCTTCGAAAATCTAAAAACGAACCTCCTCTAACTCCTTATGATGTTGCTGGCTGGACTTTACCTTATTTAATGGGTGTAAAATTCTATCAAATTGATAAACCCTTTGAAATTAATTCTGTAAAAATTAACGAGCCATTATATCAAAATGGATTTGTTAGCGAAGATAATGGAAAATATTTTATTGCTCCTTCTGGATTGAATGTAAATTCTGCTTTAATAAATCGTCTGCAAAAAAATGGAATTCCAGTTTACTGGAATACTGAAAAACTTGTTAATAATGGTAAAACATATAATCAGGGTTCTGTAGTAATTGAAGTAAACAGTAAATCAAAACAAATAATTAAAAAAGCAGCTTCAGAATTGCATCTTCAAATTGATGTTGTAGATGATATTCATAAAGAAAAATTAAAAGAAATAAGAAAAATTACAGTTGGTTTATATCAGCCGTGGACTGCGAACATGGATGAAGGCTGGACAAGATTATTATTGGAAAATTACGAATTTAATTTCATTACACTTCATAACAAAGATTTCAAGGATAAAAAACTAAAGCAAAAATGTGATGTGATTATTATTCCCGACATGAGTGCAGATATTATTAAAAATGGTAAACCAAGTGGTGATGCAGCAAGATTTTATAGACCAAAACCAGCAGAGTATGATAGTGGGATTGGGAAAGTTGGACTGGAAAATTTGAAAAATTTTATCGAAAAGGATGGAGGTTATTTAATTACACTTGGCGAGGCATGCAACTTTGCCATTGAAGATCTAGGATTAAGAGTTACGAACGTTCTCAAGAATCTTAAAAGCAATGAATTTTTCTGTCCAGGTTCGTTATTAAGAATTAAAGTAGATAATACAAATCCAATTGGTTATGGAATGGAACAAGAATCTATAGCATACGTAAGTGATAATATTGCTTTTGCCACCACAATACCTTTTGGGAAATATGATAGAAGTATTGTTGTTCGGTTTCCTGACAAAAATTTATTGAAATCCGGATTTCTAATTGGAGAAGATTATTTATTTAATAAAGCTGCGATTGTTGATGTAAAACAAAAAAATGGCCATGTTATTTTGATGGGTTTCAAAGTCCAAAATCGCCACTGGACATTTGGTACTTTCAAATTATTATTTAATGCAATTCATTATGCAGGAATGATTTGATTTTTAACTTTGATGAGCAGAAATTTATGATGCAGGTTGTTATCATGATTTTTATTTCATTCAGCTTGGATAATTAAAGTATAGTTAAAGCACGATAAATACCAGGAGAAAAATTATTTATGAATTACAATAAAAAGTCTCAGATAATAATAGCATTATTGATTTTTGTATTTACTGGGTTCTTAAACTTTACAAATGTTTTTTATGTAACCGTGAGCAATTACAAAGAGTATCCTACTGATTATGTTTTTATGATTTTAGTTAATATTCTCTTCTGGTATTCTTCGGCTTATCTGTTGAATTATATAATCAATTATTTCTTCTGGGAAAAAATATTCAAACTATCAACACGAAAAATTTCATTTGAATGGAGCAGAGAACTTGTATCATCTCTAATCTACACTATTGCTACAGCTGTAATATTGAAGAATTCTTTCTGGATAAATTTTGATTTCTTCTGGATTACTATTTTAATTCTACTATTTCTTGTGCAAATGGCTGTTAGACCAAAAGTTCTATCACTATTTCCACGAGAAGCTTTCGCAAGAGTTAGACCTTTTAATGTTGGTGATTGGATTACTATTAAGAGTAAAAATGGAAATAATTTGATTACAGGGATGGTAGAAAATATAACTCGTGGTTCAGTTGTAATTAAGAATGAAAATAATAATCGTGTTTTTATATCTATGAATATTTTATCGGATGTTTTGATTGAAAATCATACATCACTAAATGAATATTCTAAATTCAGCACAAAGATATGCCTTGACCATTCAATTCCAGTAAAAAATGTAAAAAGAATTTTATTATCCACACTCGAAAATATTTATTACGAAAAAAATCTCTCGGATGCGCCCGAACCGCAAGTTTTAATTAATAATGTAAATGAATTAGGAATTGTATATGAATTAATTTATTGGTTAAAACCATGGAAAGAAATAAGTCCGGATGAATTTAATGATATTGTTCTAAACGCTTCTCTTGAAAACTTAAGTTATGCTGGAATTTATCCTGCATATAAGAAAAATGATGTTTATATAGGAAACTATCAACGAAAATTTTATGATATCAATTTAATTGAAGACCGTAAAAAAATTCTTCAGAACATTGAGCTATTAAAATTTCTTAATGAGGATGAACTTAACAGCATTGCTTCTAATATTTTAGTTAAAGGTTTTGATAAAAATGAAGTTGTTATTAATGAAGGAGAAGAAGGCGACTCAATGTTTATACTTGTTGAGGGATTATTAAATGTTTTTGTTAAAAATAAAGAAGGAATAGACGTTCATGTGGGAAACTTGAAAGCCGGTGATTTTTTTGGTGAGATGTCATTATTTACAGGTGAACCTCGTTCCGCAACTATTAAAGCTAAAACAAAATGTTTGATATTTGAAATTAACAAAGATATAATATCACCTGTAATTCATAATAGAACTAATCTTGTGGAAGAATTCGGGAAAGTTATTGCTGAAAGACAGTCAATTAATGTTGATAAAATTTCACAGTCAGAAATTCAGGTAAAATCAAGAATTAAAATAATTGCAGATAAAATTAAAAAATTCTTTGGTCTATAAATTTGTTAAACTCTCCTTACAAGAACTTTATGATTTATTCTTACTTTTTAGTTATTCTGCATTGAAAATTAATCCATCTTTCATTTCATAAACATAGTCGCCCAAATTAATTAAAGAAGGATTGTGTGTAACAATTAAAAAAGTGATTCCAAATTTTTTATTAAGTTCAATAAAAAGATTATTAACAACTTCACTATTCTGTGAATCAAGATTTCCTGTTGGTTCATCAGCAAGAATGATTGATGGTTCGTTTGCAAGTGCTCTTGCAATTGCAACTCTTTGCTGTTCACCGCCTGAAAGTTCTGAAGGTTTATGGTGAATCCTTTCTTTTAATCCAACTATATCAAGTAGTTCTTCTGCTTTTTTTACAGCTTGCTTAAGTGAAATTCCGTTAATCATAATTGGTATAGCAACATTTTCTAATGCATCAAATTCTGGAAGAAGATGATGGAACTGAAAAACAAATCCAATATTTTTATTTCTGAATGAAGATAATTTATCATCATCAAGTTTGAAAATGTTTGTGTTTTTAATTATTACTTCACCACTGTCGGGGAGGTCAAGTCCACCAAGAATATGAAGGAAAGTACTTTTTCCCGCCCCAGATGCTCCTACAATCAAAGTAATTTTTCCTGCTTCAACATTCAGAGAAATACCTTTTAATATTTCTAATTTTTTTTCTTTTGTTTTGTAAAAAGATTTTTTTATGTCTTTGGCTTCAATTATATAATTATTCATGTCATTCATATTTTATTGAATCAATAATTATTGTGTTTGCAGCTCTTTTAGCCGGGTAGAGTGAAGCAATAAATGAAAGAAACATTGCCATTAATCCTACAGCAATTATATCTGTTACTTCAATTTTTACCGGCATTGCATTAATTATATATTTTGTTGGGTCTAAAGGATAAAAATTATATTTTATTTGGAGATAACAGATAATCAATCCTGTAGCTAATCCTATAATAGTTCCAATAATTCCTACGAGTAATCCTTCTAACATAAAAATTTTCAGAATTGATTTTTTTTCTAATCCCATAGTACGTAAAACTCCAATATCTTTTTTCTTTTCAAGAACCGTCATTGTTAATGAAGCAAAAATATTGAATGTTGCAACGGCAATAATTAAACTTAATAAAATATAAGCTGACCATCTTTCAACTGTCATAACACTGTACAAATCTTTATGAAGGTCATACCATGTGTTGACAGAAAATAAATTTGTATTAAGAATTTTTTGCAAATCCTTTTTAACTTTTTCTGATTTCTCAATTTTTTCCAAACGTAATTCATAACCAGTGAAATTATTTTTTAAGCCAAATAATTTTTGTGCTGATTCTAAAGAAGTAAATGCATAAGAAATATCATAATCGCGATTGTTGGTTTCGAAAATTCCTGTAACTACAAATTTCCTTGTAGAAGGAAGTGCTAATGAAGTAATAGTTCTTTCAATATTGTATGCAGATGTAACATAAATTACATCTCCAATTCTTGCTGAAAGTCGAAGTGCTAATGGCAAACTTAAAATAATTTTGCTGGTATTATCAGTATTTTCTATGTCAAATTTACCGCTGATGATTTTGGTTGGAATTCCCCAATTCTCATTTTTCAATGATGGTGGGATTCCTTTTAGAGTCACAATCTCATAGCTTTTTTTATTAATTAGAAGTGATTTTCCTTCTGCAAAAGGATAATATGTTTTAACATCATGAATTTTTCTTATAGCAGATTCTAATTCATTAATTTTTGAAAAAGCATTTTCATCAGTAATCGATATACGAATATGAGGGTCAAAGCTGATTAAGATTGAAGTAACAAGAGAACTAAAACCATTAAAAACTGAAAGAACAATTATAAGTGCGGCTACACCAATTGCAATTCCAGCAGTTGATAGAAAAGAAATTATTGTTATTAAATTTAATTTGTGTTTAGTTCTAAAATATCTTTTTGCAATAAATAGTTCTATCATTTTTAATCAAATCTAATTGCTGAAATGGGTTGAATACGTGATGCAACAAAAGCAGGAATAAGCGATGCTATGAATGATACTGCGAGTGTAATTAAAGAAACAATTAAGTAATTATCAATCGTAATGAAAAGAGGCACTTTTGTTACAAAATAAATTTTTTCTGGAAGAGAAATAATATCAAATTTTTCTTGAATTAAACTCATTATTAAAGCAAGCATGTTACCAAGGAATAATCCCGAGACAGTTAAATAAATACCATGAATAAGAAAAACTTTTACAATCAATTTTCTGCTTGCTCCAAGTGAACGAAGAATCCCAATTTCATTTGTTCTTTCAAGTACAATCATCAATAATGTTCCTACTATGTTAAAAGTAGCAACAAAAATTATTAATCCAAGAATAATTGGTATTGGCTCTTTTTGAAGTTCAAGCCATGTAAAAATATTTTGATGAATATTAAAAACAGTTTGAACATAGTAGGGATAACCAAGAAAATCCTGAAGTTTATCGGCAATGGAATTAATGTTCGAAATATTTTTCAGCTTAATATTATATCCCGAAATTTCATTTTCCATACCGAATAATTCTTGCGCACTTTGAAAGTTTATGTATGCAGTTAAATCATCATAATCAGCCATTCCACTTTCAAAAATTCCGTCAACTTGGAATTGCATGATGGCTGGCGGGTTATCTAAAGAAGGTATTTGGTCATGTCGTAGTGAAAAAAGTGTAATTTTATCGCCAACTTTTACAAAAAGTTTTTCTGCTAATTTTTTCCCAAGAATAATTTTATCCTTATTCTCAATGAAATTGATTTTACCTTCAATTATATATTTTTTCAAAATTATGTTAAAAGATTCTTTTTTTAACCCTGTTATAGTTATTCCCTCGGATAATCTTTTGGATTTTATAATAGCAAGTTTTGATACAAATGGGTCAATTTTTTCAATATCCTCAGGGAATTGATTTTTAATTAGATTAAGAATTTCAGGATTATCAGGCAAATTTCTTTTTCCGAATGAAGATATTTTTATATGATAATTAAGATTGATAATTTTTTCTGTAACAATTTTTTGAAATCCATCGAGCACAGTTAATGCAATAATAACAACACAAACTCCAATAGAAATTCCGATTATGGTAATTGTCGAAATTGTTGAAATAAATCGAGAATCTTTTTTTGATTTTATATACCTGCTTGATAAAAAGAAAGTTATTGGCATAAAGTATTTTATTTGTTAATGGCAAAAATAGAAATATTAAGTTTTATATTCCCGTATTGTATGATTATTGTGCAGTTAGTTTATTAAAATAGAAACACAATAAAATAATTCTAAGCATCAAATTGACATTTCTGATTCAAAGATATATTTTTGAAAGCCAAATTGTTATGGACTAGGTATTTTAATTTAGCAGTTTACCAATTTGACATTTTGAGTGGCGGGGAGTAGCTCAGCCCGGCTAGAGCGCTTGGTTTGGGACCAAGAAGTCGCAGGTTCGAATCCTGTCTCCCCGACAACTTTATGTTCTTTACTTAGTGTTTTCAGAACTACTAGCTCATCATATTAAGTTTTAATTAAGCGCCAGTAGCTCAATAGGATAGAGCATCAGCCTTCTAAGCTGAGGGTTAGTGGTTCGAGTCCACTCTGGCGTACAAAGTTTTTCGGGTTGTAAATTAACCGATATAAAAAGTTTGTATGGTGAGCATAGCTCAGTTTGGTTAGAGCATCTGGTTGTGGCCCAGAAGGTCATGGGTTCAAGTCCCATTGCTCACCCACAAAATTTTAGGCCCCATCGTCTAACGGTTAGGACATCACTCTTTCAAGGTGAAAATACGGGTTCGATTCCCGTTGGGGTCACAAAAGCATTTCTCAAAATTCAATTCAAAATTAATTAC